>NZ_QBUB01000022.1:0-78230 GCF_003058125.1 Paraburkholderia sp. GV068 | reverse complement strand
GATAGTGCGGATTACCCGTGTGAAAGTAGGTAATCGTCAGGCTCCCCAGCAGTGTCAGAAACCCCACCCCGCAAAGGTGGGGTTTCTGCGTTTACACGGCTGCAAAGGACGCAACCTCGCAACCGGCAAGCTCGCAAACGCTGCGCCAAACGCAGGCGTCCAGAACAGGACACCGGCAGCCGATCCGCAGCCATTTCAGAAAGACCCGCCCGCGCGCATCGCGCCCCCACACCCGGTCAATTTCCAATCAACCTCAGGCCGTCAGGCCCTCTTGCGCATCGGAAGCTGATACGGCAGCCCGGCAGTAAAGCGGTCCAGCCGTTCGCTCGCATCGGTGACTGCCCATAGCGGTGCGCCGTGCAATTGCCGATCGTAGTGGGTGGCAATGTCGGCGAAAAGCGCGAATCCACCCTCGTCTATCGCCCATCTTCCGGTATCTCGTCCGGTATCGAACACCTTGGCTATCTCGCGCTCGGCTGCGCCTAGTTGCTCGCCGGTCGTCGACCCGTAGCCGGCTTCGGCTAGGAACCCGGTCAATAGCATGGCCTGCGTGAGCGTCTGCGCATCGCTCACTCCGCCGTCGCCCCGTCGCAACGCGTCGAGCGCCAGATGCACGCGCAGCGCGAGGTCATCGGCGATTTGCCGGGCGATGGGCAACAGCATTGCCTTGGCATGCCGGGCGCGCGCGGCGCCGGTGTGTCGGGAAAACGGAATAGGTTGTGCCATGAAGGTTCAAGATTTTGCCTGTGCAGATGCAATAACGGCGCGCGCGATAAAAGATTGAGCCTTCCCGCCGCCCAGGCCGAAAAAACCACCGCGCCGCGGCGCATCAAGAAGCCCCTGTCAGACGCCACAAACCATCAAGCAACCTGCCGCTGCCAAGCCGTCGAGACCTAGCCTCCGCGAGTAATCCCGCCCCCCGTAAGCCGAAACCGCATCACTCCCCACTGCCCGCCGAATCTACCTCGTCCAAACCCACAGGACTGACACTTCGCGCCCGCACCCGCCGACGGATCTCCGAGTCGAGAATCAATCGCCCCCGCAGCTTCCCTTTCATCCGCTTGACGTACCGCGGCGCCTCGGTCATGTGCACCGTCATCAACTCGCGCACTTTCTCGACGTCACGCTCGCGTGCCGCCTTCGTGATCGCCTTATGAATCTTGACGTTCGCCTGTCCGAATCGCTCGTGTTCCGCCTGCGGCGTATCGTTACGGAACTCGATCAGTTGCCGGATCATTTCGTTGATGAGCTCGCAACTGAAGCGCAAAAAAGGATTCGGATTCGCGGCCGCAAGAATGTCGTGGAAATTCACGTCCTCCTGGCGCTGACGCACGATGTCCTGGCCGCCGTGCGCGGAAGCCGGCCGATCGCAACATGCGATGCTCGCCTCGAGCGCCTCGAAGTCCTGCTCCGTCAGATGCGGCACCGCGCCCGCCGCGAGCTCGGGCTCAAGTAGCTTGCGCACGGTGTAAATGTCGTCGATGGACACGTCCTTAAAGAATAGATAGTTCTGCAGAAGCTGCAACGTCCGGTCGAGCGGCACTTCAACGACCATCCCGCCGCCGCTCGGTCCGGTCGTCACCTTGATAAGCCCTTGCACCTCCAGCGACTTCAGCGCCTCGCGAATCGTGCTCTTGCTCACCGAAAACAGCTGCTGCAACTCGACCTCGCGCGGCAGCCGATCGCCCGGCTTGAGATCCTTCTCCGTGATCAATCGCTTGATTTCCTCCGCGACCAGATCGCCGCGCTTTTGCTGCTTGATCTCGATCGCGGCGCCAGCCTTGGCTCGGTCAATGGCCATGTTTCTTACTCCAATTTTGTGTGCTGCACCGTCGGTGTTTCGCGGACGTCAACCGGAGGCGCAAGTACAAGCCGCCGCGTCGCCGCCAGGAATTTTGCCTTATTGACACTGGAATTTATTGTACCTACGATCAAGTCAATCCTATTTATCATGATAAATAGCACGAACCGCGGCACTAAGAGCAAAGACTACACCGCGGCCAGCCACTTTTCGTAGTCGTTCACTGCGTGTCTCTCCAAGGAGCGTGATTTGAATCGCCGAAATATATTGAAGCTGGCCGCGCTGTCGGCCGTTCCGGGGACGCTGGGTTCGCTCGTCGCGCGCAGTGCTTTTGCGCAGGCGGGCAGCGTGCAATTCGCGTGTCCCGTGCCGATGTCCGGCGCGTTCGCGGCCAACGGCAAGTACGCCGACCTCGGCATGAAGCTCGCCATCGAACAATACGGCAAGGTGCTTGGCGAACCGCTCGCTTATTCCGTGCTCGACACCGAAGGCAAGCCGGCAACGGCGGTGCGCCGCGTGCAGGAAATCGCCCAGCAGAAGAACGCGCGCTTCTTTGCCGGAGGTATTTTGTCGTCCGAAGCATTGGCGATGGGCAAGGAAGTGCAGAAAGCCGGCGGCGTTTTCATCACGACGGCAGGTGCCGACGAAATCACAGGAAAGGACTGCAACGACGCAACGTTCCGCTGGTCCGTGCCCACGTATGGCGCGATCGAACAGACGGTGCGCCCGCTGATCCAGATGCTGCCGAAGGCCAAGCGGTGGTACACCATCACGCCGCAATACGTGTTCGGCGATGGTCTTCTGTCCGCGGCGAAAGCGGTGTTCAAGGAAAAGGGCATCGAGCATGTGGGCAACAGTTATCACTCGCTGAATGAAAAAGAGTTCAGCGGCTATCTGACGAACGCGGTTGCCGCGAAGCCCGACGTGCTGCTGATCCTCAACTTCGGCTCGCAATCGTCGGACACGCTGCGCCAGGCCGTGAGCTTCGGCATGAAGAACAACTGCACGATTCTGCTCGCGTGGGCTTCCGGTCTCGAGCAATTCGAGTCGCTCGGTGCGGATCTGTGCGACGGCGTGTATTTCGGCGCGCAGTACTGGCATGGTATCGATTCGCCGCTGAACCGCGATCTCGTCAAGCGCACGCAGGCGGCGTTCAAGACGAATCCCAACTACAGCCTCGCGGGCTCGTACGTCTGCACGAAGATTCTGCTGGATGGCATCGTCAAGGCCGGCAATGTCGATCCGAAGAAAGTGGCTGCGGCGCTCGAAGGCATGAAATACGATGGTTTGACAGGTCCGGAAGAAGTCCGCAAGGGCGATCATCAGGTGCTGAAGAACTACTATCTGCTGAAGGGCAAGGCGAAGAACAAGATGAAAAACGCCGACGACTACGCGGATATCGTGAGCTCCGGTCAATCGTTCCTGCCGCTCGACAAGACGGGTTGCAAACTGACCTGACGCGCAACGCCGCGCCGAGCAGCGCCGGCCACCTCGTGCCGGCATCCATGAATGCAGCGACGTTGCGCTCAATCACCACACAGTCGCCATGAACGTTTATCTTCTGCAGATCGTCAACGGTATCGGAGTGGGGATGCTGTATTTCCTGCTCGCGGTCGGTTTGTCGATTGTGTTCGGCCTGCTGCGCTTCGTGAACTTCGCGCACGGAGCCTTTTATCTGCTCGGCGCGTATTTCTGCTATCAGGCGATGCAGTGGTCGCTGAACTTCTGGACAGCGCTCGTCGTCGTCCCGATAGCAGTCGGCGCATTGGCATGGGTCGTCGAAAAGCTGATCTTGCGGCACGTCTACGCACAGCAGCACGAGTTCC
The DNA here is from genome assembly GCF_003058125.1 of Paraburkholderia sp. GV068. Lineage (NCBI taxonomy): Bacteria > Pseudomonadati > Pseudomonadota > Betaproteobacteria > Burkholderiales > Burkholderiaceae > Paraburkholderia > Paraburkholderia sp. GV068. The sequence continues at coordinate 74,603 of NZ_QBUB01000022.1, read as the reverse complement.
ACATTCTCGTGACGGTCGGCCTCGCGCTCGTCGTGCAGGAGTGCGCGATCCTCGTGTGGGGACCGCTCGGCGATAACGTGCCGGTTCCTGACATGCTGAACGGCGTGGTCATCTGGGGCAGCTTTGTGTATCCGAAGTATCGGCTGTTCGTGATCGGCTTCACGGCTGTGCTCGCCGCGTTGCTGTGGTGGGTGCTGGAGGGCACGCGGCTTGGCAGCGCGGTGCGTGCGGGCAGTGAATCGACGGAAATGGTGTCGCTGCTCGGCATCAACGTGTTGCGTGTATTCAGCCTCGTGTTCGCGCTCGGCGCTGCAACGGCTGCGCTCGCCGGCGTGCTCGCCGCGCCGATTCGCGGCGTCGATCCCTTCATGGGCATCGAGGCGCTCGGCGTCGCGTTCGTCGTCGTCGTGGTGGGCGGCATGGGCAACTTTCTCGGCGCGCTGGTGGGCGGCCTGCTGGTCGGCATCGTGCAAAGCGTGATGAGCACGCTGTGGCCCGAGGGCGCGCGCCTGATGATCTACGTCGCGATGGCCGCCGTTCTTCTGTTGCGGCCGAATGGCCTACTGGGGAGAGCCGCGTGATCGACACTTCCAAATCCGGCGTCGCGAAGGCGGCGCCGCAGGCATCCGGCGGGCGCGCGTTGGGCCACACGCTGCATCGCTATCGTTTTCTTTTGCTCTCGTTGCTGGTCGTATGCATTCTGCCGTTGACGCTGCGCTCAGGCTCGCTCGCCACCGAAGTCCTCGTATTCGCGCTCGCCGCGTTAGGCTGCAATCTTCTGCTTGGCCACACGGGACTGTTGTCGTTCGGGCAAGGCATCTTCTTCGGACTCGGTAGCTATAGCGCGGGGCTCGTGCTGACCAAAGCCGCCTTGCCGGTGCCCGTTGCGTTGCTTGCGGCGCTCGTGGTCGGCGCGGCAGCGGCTGCGCTCGTCGGATGGTTTTCGATCAGACAGCGCGGCACCTACTTCGTGATGCTGACGCTCGCGTTCGGACAACTGTTCTACTTTCTCGCATACACGACGCCCGAGCTGACCGGCGGCGACAACGGCCTGCTCGATATTCCCCGGCCCGCGCTCAGGTTGTTCGGCCACGAACTGATCGCGTTGACGTCTCCGTGGCAGTACTACGGATTCGTCGCCGTGCTGTTTCTCATCGTGTTCTGGCTGCTGATGCGCGTCTCGCACTCCGTATTCGGCCGCACGTTGCTCGCGATTCGCGACAACGAAGCGCGCGCCGCCGCGGTCGGCTACGACGTCAAGCGGTTCAAGCTCATGGCGTTCGTGATCTCGGGCGCGGTGACGGGGCTCGCCGGCGCATTGCATGCGTTGATGACGGGCATCGCGCCGCTATCCAACATCGATTACCACACGAGCGAAATGATCCTCGTGATGACGGTGATCGGCGGCACCGGCAATCTGTTTGCGTCGGTGCTGGGCGCCGCGTTCTATGTGCTGTTCGCCGACTGGCTTTCCACGTTGTGGCCGCGCTGGCTGCTGCTGCTCGGCATCGTGCTGATGGCGGTGAGCCTTTACATGCAGCGCGGTCTGTGGGGCCTTGGCGAGCGAATCTGGGAAGCGCTGCGCCGTCATCCGCAAGACGACGCCCAGACCGTTCCCGCAACCGGTAGCAGCGACGACACCGCAACGGAGCGCACATGACCGAGCCCATTCTCAACGCAAGCGGCGTGATGAAGCGCTACGGCAAATTCACGGCGCTCTCCGAGGTCAACCTGCGCATCATGCCGCGCACCGTGCATTCGGTGATCGGCCCAAACGGTGCGGGCAAGACCACGCTTTTTCATGTACTTACCGGCACGTTGCCGATCACCGCAGGCAAGATCGTGTTCGACGGCCACGACGTGACGCACGAGCCCGATCACAAACGCGTGCGCCGCGGCGTCGCGAGATCGTTTCAGGTGACGAGCCTGTTCGCCAATCTGAGCGTGCGCGAAAATCTGCGGCTTGCCGCACAAGGCGTCGATGCCGTGCGTGCGCTCAATGCATGGACGCCGCCGCGCGGCGCGCTGGCGCACACCGATACGGTCGACGGCGTGCTCGAACGTCTCGCGTTGCAGCGCTTCAGCCAGGTGCCGGCGGGCGCGCTGTCGCACGGTCAGCAGCGGCGGCTCGAAGTCGGCATGGCGCTCGCCGCTCGACCGAAGGCGATCTTTCTCGACGAGCCGACGTCCGGCATGGGCATCGACGATCTCGACGATATGAAGCATCTGATTCGCGGCTTGCGCGACGACTACACCGTCGTGCTGATCGAGCACAACATGGGCATCGTGATGGACATCTCCGACACCATCACCGTGATGCAGCAAGGACGCGTCCTAGTGGAAGGACGTCCCGACGAAATTCGCGGCGACGAGCGCGTGCGGAGCGCCTATCTCGGCAACATGATCACCGGAGGCCGCGCATGATTCTCGACGTGCAGGACATTCACGGCTTCTACGGCAAAAGTCACATACTGCAAGGCGTTTCCTTGCAGATCGGCGAAGGCGAGACCGTCACGCTGCTGGGCCGCAACGGCGCGGGCAAGTCCACCACATTAAAGGCGATTGCCGGCATCGTCGCGCCGAAGAACGGGCGCGTCGCATTCAACGGCACGACGATAAGCGGCCTCCAGCCGCACAAGATCGCGTCGCGCGGCGTGTGCTTCGTGCCCGAACATCGCGGCATTTTCCGTTTGCTCACCGTCGAGGAAAACTTGCGGCTCGGCGCGCGCAAAGACTCGCCGTGGCAACTCGACGACATCTACCGGATTTTTCCGCGGCTCAAGGAGCGGCGCACGAATGGCGGCGGACAGTTGTCGGGCGGCGAACAGCAGATGCTCGCCATCGGCCGCGCGCTGATGAACCACCCGCGTCTTCTGATGCTGGACGAACCTGTCGAAGGTCTGGCGCCCGTCATCGTCGAAGAAATCGTCGCGCAACTCAAGCTGATTCGCGAGGCGGGCGTCGCGATTCTGCTCGTCGAGCAAAACCTCGAGGTCTGCACGCAACTCGCGGATCGCCACTACATCATCGAGCAAGGTGTGATCGTTTATTCGGGCGATAACGCATCGTTCGCCGCCGACGATTCGATCAAGGACCGCTATCTCGGCGTCGGCGTCGTTTGAAGCTACGCCCGACTTCACTATGAGGAAGCATTGATGCAAGTTCATGACTCACAACGCGGCGACGCGCTTGCTCGTCTGCGCGTCGACGGCGAACGGCTTTGGAACAGCCTCATGCAACTCGCGCAGATCGGCGCGACGGAGAAGGGCGGCGTTTGCCGGCTCGCGCTCACCGAACTCGATCGCATCGCGCGTGACCGGTTCGTCGCGTGGGCGAAGGAAATCGGCTGCACCGTGCGCGTCGACGCGATCGGCAATATCTTTGCGCGCCGCGCGGGTTTGCGCGACGACCTGCCGCCCGTCACGACGGGTAGCCACATCGACACGCAACCGACCGGCGGCAAATTCGACGGCAACTACGGGGTGCTCGCCGGCCTCGAAGTGCTGCGCACACTGGCCGATGCAAACGTCACGACACTCGCGCCGCTCGAAGTCGCCGTGTGGACCAACGAGGAAGGCTCGCGCTTCGTTCCGGTGATGATGGGCTCGGGCGTCTTCGCCGGCGCGTTCACGCTCGAGCATGCGCTCGATCAGCGCGACCGCGAGGGCATTTCCGTGCGCGACGCGTTGGCGGCCATCGGCTACGTCGGCGAAAACACGAAACCGCATACCGTTGCAGCGTATTTCGAAGCGCACATCGAGCAGGGCCCGGTGCTCGAGGCGCATGACAAGACCATCGGCATCGTGCAGGGCGCACTCGGCCAGCGCTGGTACGACGTGACCGTGCAGGGCATGGAAGCGCATGCGGGACCCACGCCGATGGCGTTGCGCCGCGATGCATTGCTCGTCGCTGCCGATCTGATCCACGCGGTGAACCGCATCGCGCTGGATCATGCGCCGCATGGCCGGGGCACGGTCGGCTGGGTCGACGTGCATCCGAACTCGCGCAACGTGATTCCTGGTCGCGTGAAGCTGACGGTCGACCTGCGCGCCGCCGACGACGCCACGCTCACCGCAATGGACAGCGCACTGCGTCAAGCGTGCAACTCCGCGGGCGAGCAAGCGGGCATCGACGTGACTATCGAGCAGGTCGTGTACTTCCCGCCGCAACCGTTCGCCGCGAACCTGGTGGCAGCGGTGAAAGAAGGCGCCGACATGCTCGGCTTTTCATCGATGGACGTCATCAGCGGCGCGGGCCACGACGCGGTCTATCTCGCGCGCGTCGCGCCGGCCGCGATGATCTTCGTGCCGTGCAAGGACGGCATCAGCCACAACGAGATCGAGGACGCACGCGCGGATCATCTCGAAGCCGGCTGCAACGTATTGCTGCACGCGATGCTGAAGGCGGCGCAAACCGTGCCGAGCGCGCCCGTGCCGGAGGGCTCGTGCGTATGAAAATCCTCATCGCGCGGATGAATCACGAGACCAACACGTTCTCGCCGGTGCCCACTCCGTTGTCCGCCTTCGGTCTGAACGGCGGGAAGCCCGGCCCGAGTTTCGGCGACGACGCGTTCAACGACAACAAGGGCATGCAGACCGGGATGGCCGCGTTCATCGACGCCGCCGAGCGCGAGGGCGCGCAGATCGTGACGCCCGTGTCCGCAGCGGCGAACCCGAGCGGACCCGTCGACGCTGCGGCCTACGACGCGATCTGCGATGCAATCGTTGCAGCCACAAACGGATGCGACGCTGTGATGCTCGATCTGCACGGCGCGATGGTCGCGGAAAATTCGAACGACGGCGAAGGCGATCTGCTCGAACGCGTGCGCGCCGCATTGCCGAATGCGCCGATCGCCGTCGCACTCGATCTGCACGGCAACGTCACGCAGAAGATGATCGACAACGCGGACGTGATCGTCAGCTTCAAGACTTATCCGCACGTCGATATGTACGAGACCGGCGCGCACGCCGCGCGTTTGCTGTTCGCGTCGATGCATGGCGACGTGAAGCCGGTGATCGCGTGGCGTCAGCCGCCGCTGCTCACGCATACGCTGCGCAGCTCGACGGCCGAAGGCGCGATGAAGCGTGCGGTCGATGCCGCCCGCGCCGCCGAAGCGGACGGCATGCTCGCGGTCTCGGTGCTGTCGGGCTTTTCGCTCGCCGATATCGAGGCGCCGTGCATCAGCGTCGTGGTGGTCGGCAACGGCGATCGCGCGCAAGCGGAAGCGGTCGCCGAGCGCATCGCGCGGCAGATCTGGAACGAGCGCGAGGATTTCGTCTACCGCAGCGCGCCGCTCGCGGAATCGGTTGCAGAAGCCGCGGCGCTCGCGAAAGACGCCGACAAGCCGGTGCTGCTGCTCGATCACGGCGACAACTGCATGTCGGGCGGTACGTGCGACACGATGGACCTGCTCGAAGAAGCGCTTGCACGGCAACTCGACGGCATCGTCACCGGGCCGTTGTGCGATCCGCAGGCGGTGGCCGCGCTGATGGCCGCGGGCGTCGGCAGCACGGTCACCATCACGATCGGCAACAAGGTGGAGAGCGGCGCAGGCGCGCCGCGTGCGCCGGTCGCGATGACCGGCGTCGTGCGCGCGTTGACCGACGGCGAATACGTGATCACCGGCCCGACCTACACCGGCCAGCGCGCGCATATGGGGCGCGCGGCGGTGCTCGACACGGGCACGGTGAAGCTCGTCGTGACCGAGCACACGCACGAACCGTGGGACCTCGGCGTATTCGAAAGCGTCGGCATCGATCCGCGTCGCGCGCGCTTTCTGCTGCTCAAATCGCGCATGTATTGCCGTCCGGTTTTCGTGCCGATTTCGGCGGGACTCGTGGAGTGCGATAGCCGCGGCGTGACGAGTTCGGACTACGGGCTCTTCGCTTTCAAGAACGTGAAGCGCCCCGTGTTCCCGCTCGATGCCGACGCCGAATGGAACCCGGCGCATTGAATGACGTCCGGCCCTTGTGCAGTTTCGAGAGACTCTCTATAATTCGCGCCTCTATAGGCTCGTAGCTCAGTTGGTTAGAGCACCACCTTGACATGGTGGGGGTCGTTGGTTCGAATCCAATCGAGCCTACCAACGCATTGTGACGTAGACGAAAGCGGCTTCGCTTTCGTCTACTGTCCTATCAGAAGCAAGTCGCTTCAGTTCTCTTTTCCCTTTCGAATCCGGCTCAGGCTTAGATCGCGCGTTGCAAAGCGGCGTTCGGTGCGCTTGCGTCCTGCGGCGCGGCAGATTCCGTATCGAATCCATAGAACGACAAGGCCGTTTTGCGCACGATTGAATCGAGATCCTCCGCATGAAGGCCGAGATCGAGCAGCGCGGACAACGATTCGCCGTAGCTCGTGACCGCTTCGTATTGCGTGTGCGGCCAGTCGCTGCCCCACATCAGGCGATGCCCGCCGAAGTGCTCGATCAATTGCGCCGTTGCGTCGGCAACGAACGACGAGCCCGGCGCCGCACAGCGATACGCGCCCGACACCTTGACCCACACGCTGCCCGTGCTGCCATAACCGAGCAGCGCTTTGAAACCGCGGTCCTGTGTGCCCAACGCGGGATCGGGCCGGCCGAAATGATCGACGACGACTCGCACGCCGCGCTCGAGAAGCCGGTCGATCATCGGCGCGAGATCGATTGCGTTTCTGTGCAACTCGACATGCCAGCCGAGCCGCGCGACGTTATCCAGTAGAGACGTCCACGGTTGTGCGCCGAGATCCGGCAGCGTCTGTTCCATCAGGTTGAGGCGAATGCCCGTCACGCCGCGGCGGTGCATGTTCGCCAATTCACTCGTGCTTATGTCGGGCGCAACGACGACGACGCCACGAAGGCGCTCGCTCTGCGCGGCCAACGCTTGCAACAGATAGCCGTTGTCGGTGCCGAGAAAGCTCGGCTGCACCAGCACCGCATGCGTCATTCCGTGCGCGTTGAGCAGCGGCAGATAGTCGTCGAGTGTTGCATCGTAGGCGGGCGCATAGCGCCGCTCGCCGCTCAACGGCAAGCCTCGCTCGAAAACGTGCGCATGCGTGTCCACGCCGCTGTGTGCAAACGGGAGTGAGGGGGGCAGTGCGTTCATATTCAACTACGCGGGGAATTCAGGGTGAAATGCGCGGCGTCAGTGGCGTCCGTCGCATCAGTGCGATCGGCGGACTGATCCGGCGCCGCGCCGCGCAGACGCTTGCCGCGCGTTTCGGGAAGCAGCAGCACGGCGATCATCGCGAGCCCGTACGCGATGGCCGCGTCGATGCCGATGGCCGCGCCGAGCGACATCGAATGGCTCATGTAGCCGACCAGCACCGGAAAACCCGCCGACGCAATGCGCCCGAAGTTGTAGCAAAAGCCGACGCCGGTGCCGCGCATGTCGGCGGGATATAGCTCGTTGAAGAGCGGCCCGAGGCTCGCCGGAATGCCCGCCGCGAAGAGGCCGAGCGGAAAGCCGAGCACCAGCATTTGCATGTTCGTCAACGGCAGCATCACGTACGCGAGCACGGTGACGATGCAGCAGAAAGCGAACAACGCGATATTGCGTCGACGGCCGATGCGATCGAGCAGATACGCGCTCAGCATGCAGCCGCACCAGAATGCAACGATCACGACCGCGAGATAGCCGCCCGTGTTCAGCACCGACAGATGCCGCTCCTTCGCGAGAAACGTGGGCAGCCACGACATGATCGCGTAGTAGCCGCCGTGTGCGCCCGTGCCGAGCACCGCGCCGATGAGCGTCGTGCGCAGCACACGCGGCTGGAACACCTGCACGATCTGACCGAGCGCGGATACCCTGGCGTGCGCGTCGACGCCGACGGGCGCAACCCGCATCGGTTCCTTCAGATTGCGCCGCACGAACAGCACGAGGCCGGCGGGCAGCAGGCCGACCGCGAACATCACGCGCCACGCGGTGTCGCCGGGCAGCCAGGAAAACACCGCGGCGTAGACCAGCACCGCGCCGCCCCAGCCGACGGCCCAGGCACTTTGCACCGCGCCCATCGCGCGGCCGCGATGTTCGGTGCGGATCGTCTCGGCCATCAGCACGGCGCCCGCGGCCCACTCGCCGCCGAAGCCGAAGCCTTGCAGCGCCTTGAGCAGCAGCAGTTGCGGGAAATTCTGCGCGAATGCGCACAGGAACGTGAAGCCGGCGAACCAGAGAATCGTCATTTGCAACGTGCGCACGCGGCCGAAGCGGTCCGACAGCGCGCCCGCAATCCAGCCGCCGAGCGCCGACGAGATCAGCGTGACGCTGCTGATCGCGCCCGCTTGCGTATGGCCGATGCCATAAGCCGCGATGATCGCGGGAATGGCGAGCGTGAACATCTGCACGTCGAGCGCGTCGAGTCCCCATCCGGCGAAGCAGCCCCAGAAGGTGTTGCGCTCCACCGGCGTACTCTCTTTGTACCACCTGAACATAGCCATCTCCGTCCGTTGTTCTGTCCGAATTCATGCAGTCATATATATGAATGTATGAATCTTGCACTCGATTCCGCGCGCGGTCATTGGGTAATAACCCTTGCTCGCCTGAAACCGGCGCGATGCGGTAGAGTGGTGACTCCTCTGTATAACTGTATGAATCCATGAATACGGCGTCTTTCGCGTCAAGGCCGGACGACCGGCTGCCCCGTTACCAGCAATTGCGCGACGACCTCGTCAGCCGCATTGCCGCCGGCGAGTGGGCGCCCGAAGAGGCCATCGCCACCGAGGCCGAACTGGGTCAGTTCTACAACGTTTCCACCGGCACCGTGCGCAAGGCAATCGATCTGCTGGTCAGCGACGGCGTGCTGACGCGAACCCAGGGCAAGGGCACGTTCGTGCGGCGGCCGCGCTTCGACTCGTCGCTGTTCCGCTTTTTTCGCTTCGTTTCGCGCGACGGCCAGCCTGTGCTTCCCACGGCGCGTGTGCTCAAGCGCGAGATCGTCAAACCGAACGAGGAGATCCGCGACGCGTTGCGCATGAAGACTTCCGAAAAAGCGATTCATTTGTCGCGCGTGCGCATGATCGAACGCCGAACGGTTCTCGCCGAAGAAATCTGGTTGCCGCGCGCGCGTTTCGAAGCGCTCGCCACGTTGCCGCTCGATCAGTTCGAGGACCTGCTGTATCCGCTGTACGAACGGCTGTGCAAACAGATGGTCGCATCGGCGACGGAAATTCTCCGCGTCGAACAGGCTACCGCCGAAACCGCCACGCTGCTCGGCATCAAAACGGGCAGCCCGGTGATTCTCGTTCACCGCGTGGCTTCCGACTTCGCCGGCGCGCCGTTCGAATGGCGCAGCACGCGCGGCGCGGCCGATACGTTCCAGTATCAGGTCGACATCCGCTAAACGCCACGCCGGCGTTTTCTTCTCTCTCACGCAAGACCCCCGTGCGCCCGCGCTATGCGGGTATCACCTCATGGCGTCGCATCGCGATTCATACAATCATATATATGACTGTATCAATATTGCCGATGCAATCCGGCAAGCGGAGAAACGATGTCCACACAACTCACATTCGAGCAGCAGGTCATGAAGAAGATGGCGTGGCGGTTAATGCCGCTTCTCATCATCATGTTCCTGATTTCGTTTATCGACCGGCAGAACGTCGGCTTCGCCAAGCTGGAGATGGTGCACGCGCTCGGAATGACCGAGGCGTCGTACGGATTGGGCGCGTCGCTGTTCTTCATCGGCTATCTGCTGTTCGAAGTGCCGAGCACGCTCGCGCTGCATCGCTTCGGCGCGCGCGCGTGGCTTGCGCGCATCATGCTGACGTGGGGCGTCGTCACGGTATTGATGGCGTTTGCCCGTTCGCTGCCGGTGTTCTACTCGTTCCGTTTTGCGTTGGGCGTCGCGGAAGCCGGGTTTTATCCGGGCGTCATCTATTACCTCACGCAGTGGTTTCCGCAGAGCTATCGCACGAGAGTGCTGGGCTTTTTCACGCTCGGCAGCTCGCTCGCGAACATGCTCGGCTCGCTGATCGGCGGGCTCCTGCTGACGCTCGGCGGCACGTGGGGTTTCGCGGGCTGGCAGTGGGTGTTCATCGCGACCGGCTTGCCGGCGGTGATCGTTGCCTTCGTCGCGCTCAAGTACCTGCCGAATTCGGTCAGTGACGCGCCGTTTCTCTCGCAACAGGAGAAGGACGTCGTGCTCGCCGCGCTGAAACGCGAGGCCTCGGACGCCGCGAAGGCGACGCATCCGTGGGCGGCGCTGCTCGATCCCAAGGTGCTGATGTTCGCGCTGACCTACATGCTGATGTCGACGTCGCTGTACGGCGTGACGTACTGGATGCCCACGCTGCTGAAGAGCGACGGCGTGTCGTCGTCGCTCAACGGTGTGCTCAACATGATTCCGTGGGCGCTCGCGACACTGCTGCTGTTGTGGCTTCCCGGCAAGCTCAAGCGCGAGCGCGTGGTGTTGAAGGCGATGAGCCTTGTTGCAGCGGTCGGCGTGGTGGGCTTCGCGTCGAGCCTCGTGCTGCCCACCGCCACGCTGCGCTTCGCGGCGCTGTGCCTCGGCGGCGCATGCATCCCGTTGCTCTATCCGTGCTTCTGGTCGCTGCCGCCGCGCTTTTTCTCGGGCGCGCGCGCCGCGGCGAGCGTTGCTGCGATCAATGCGATCGGCAATCTCGGCGGCTTCGCGGGACAGAACCTGATGCCGTACGTCGGCAAGACGGCGCACAGCCAGATCGCGCCGATGCTGGTGCCGACCGCATGTTTGCTGACGTTGGGAATCGGCACCGGCATTGCCGCGTTGATCGGCGCGCGCCGCCGCGTAGCACTTGAAACAGCGCCGCTGCGTTCGAACTGATTGACGGGTACAAAAAAACGGCCGCGCATGGGCGCGGCCGTATGCATTTACGAGCCTGAATCACGCACGCTCAAATCGGCTTCACGGACGAAGCAGATCGAAGCTCGCCAGCACCAACACTCCGGTCACGGCGATGAGCGCCACCGAATGTTGGCCGAAGTAGAGAAGCGCCGCCGCCGACCACGACGCCAGCGTAAATACCGCAAGCTTTTTCATCAGAACCTCAACACCGCCGCGAGCAGGCCGCTGACTACGCCGCAGATCACCACGGCCAGCGCGACCACGCTCAGCACGCGCTTCGGGAACGAGCGCCCGAGCATCGCCATCGACGGCACGCTGATCAAAGGCAGCGTCATCAGCAGCGCGCCGGCCGGACCGGCGGCCATGCCGAACGACAGCATCGCCTGGATGATCGGCACTTCGCCGGCCGTCGGAATCACGAACAGCGTGCCGGCGATGGACAGCGCGACGATCCACAACACGCTGTTGTCGATATCTGGCCCGACATGCGGAAAGAGCCACGCGCGCGCCGCGCCGAGAATCAGCACGAGCACGATGTATTCGGGCACGAGACGCAGCGTCATCGTGCCGAGGATTTTCACCCAGCGCGTGAAGGCGTTGCCCGGTTCGTCTTCGGTGACGAGTTGCGCGATGGCTTCGCGCGACGCCTGGGCTTCCTTCGGCGTAACCATGCGGTTCACCAGGTAGCCGAGGCCGAACACCATCACGAGGCCGAGCGCGAGCCGCAGGCCCATCCATTGCCAGCCGAGCACGAAGCCCATGAAAACCAGCGTAGCCGGATTCAGCGCGGTATTGCCGAGCCAGAAGGCGATGGCCGCGCCGGGCGCCGCCTGACGCGCGCGCAGTCCCGCGACCACCGGCGCCGCGCAGCAGGTGCACATCATGCCGGGCAACGACATGAGGCCGCCTTTCACGACGCTGCTGAAGTCGCTGCGGCCGAGCGCGCGTGCGACCCATTGCGGCGGAATCAGCGCCTGGACCGCGGAGCCGAGCAGCAACCCCAGCACCATGGCTTGCCAGATCGCCTTGCCGTACGCGAACGCGTAGTCGATTGCGGATTGCCACGACGCTTCCGGCGCGCTCGCCGACGTGCCCATCAGAATGGACTTGCCGATCGAATGCTGGCTCGCGGCGACGAACGCGCGGTTGTAATACGGAAACCACTTCACATAGAAGAGTCCGACGACGGCGATCGCAAGGAACACGATCCAGCCAAGAGCGACGCGGGGCTGGCGAAGGGTTGATTGCATGTTGTTTTCAAACGTTGATGTTGAGTCAAACAAGCGCGAACGAGCGCTTGTCGAGTTGCGCGAGAAGCGCTTTGGCCTGGTCGACGACGTCGGCGTCGTTCGGCCGGAATTCGATTTGCAGCGCCTGCGGCAAGTGCACGAAATGCTGATGGCTGCTGCGCGCGTAAGCGGGATCGTAATGCAGTTCAATGAGCGCGTTCGCGAGTTCCTCGCGCCGGTTTTCGTCGACGAGTTTCTGCCAGCCGGCCACGCGCTCGCGGCTATGCAAGCCGATCAGGCGCTCCAGTTGCGTCTTCAGCAACGCGGGGTCGTCGAACAGATGCGCGTAGTCGTGGAGCAGAAACGCCGAGCGGTCTTCGCGGCTCGTCGCCACTTCCACGCACGCGCCGCGATGAAACGTCTCGAGCAGCGCGAGCGGCAGCGTAATCGCGCCGATGCGGCGGCTCTCCGCTTCCACGAACACCGGACGCGCGGCGTCGAAGCCGCGCAGCGCGCTAACGAGCAAGGTGTCGAAGCGTTTCTGCGACGGCTGCGCAACACCCGCCCATGCGCCGAGCAGCGAGCCGCGATGCGCGGCCAGCGCTTCCAGGTCGAGCGTTTGCGCGCCGGCTTCGTCGAGCGCCGCGAGCAGCCGCGTCTTGCCGCTGCCGGTCGGGCCGACCAGCGCGACGTAACGGAACTGCGTCGGCAGCGTGACGAGCGCCTCGACAGTCGCCCGCCGATAAGTCTTGTAGCCGCCGTCCAGTTGACGCGCCGGCCAGCCGATCATATTGAACAGCGACGTGACCGAGCCCGAGCGTTTGCCGCCGCGCCAGCAATAAACGAGCGGCCGCCAGTTGCGCGGCCGGTCCGCGAAGGTAGTTTCCAGATGCCGCGCGATGTTGCGCGCGACCAGCGCCGCGCCGACCTTCGTCGCCTCGAACGGCGACACCTGCTTGTACATGGTGCCGACGATCACCCGTTCCTCGTTGCTCAGCACCGGCGCGTTCATGGCGCCCGGAATATGATCCTCGGCAAACTCGAGAGGCGTGCGCACGTCGATGATTTCATCGAAATCACCGGCTTGATCGAGGCTGACGAGTAGGTTTTTCAAGGGCGTGCCGATACGAAATGGGACAAAAAGCAGAGAACGACGGAAACCGGGCAGCAACGCGTGCCAAGGGGCGCCGCAACGTCACAAGGCCGCCGGAAAGACCGAAATTATCGCATGCGCCGCGAGTGGCGGCAGGGCGCGGCTTTCTGAATCCTTACGGGCCGGCTTGTGGGCCGCCGGCTCCTTTTAGACGACGTCCACGCGTGCGTCGCCGGCAACCATCTCGCCGATCACGCGGGCATCGCCGAAACCGTCGGCATGAAAGAGGGCGAGGACGTCGTTGACGGCGTCCGGCGAGCACGACACCAGCAGGCCGCCCGAGGTTTGCGGATCGGTGAGCAGCGTGCGCGCGGTCGAAGGCAACGTCGCGGGCAACGCAATGTCCTTGCCGTACGCGTCCCAGTTGCGCCCCGACGCGCCCGTGAAAACGCCGGCTTGGGCAAATTCGACGACGCCCGGCAGCCACGGCAAATCGGCATAGCGCACGCGCGCGGTCAGCTTCGAGCCGCGCGCCAGTTCGAGCGTGTGGCCGAGCAGCCCGAAGCCCGTGATGTCGGTCAGCGCGTGCACGCCGTCGAGCGCGGCGAGTTGCGCGCCTGGGCGGTTGAGTTTGGTTGTCGCGCCGATCATCGCCGCGTAGCCGTTCGCATCGAGCCGGTCTTTCTTCAGCGCTGCCGACAGCACGCCGACGCCGAGCGGCTTGCCGAGAATCAGCACGTCGCCGGCCTTCGCGCCCGCGTTGCGCTTGACGCGCCGCGGATCGACCACGCCGATCGCGACCAGACCGTAGATGGGCTCGACCGAGTCGATCGAATGGCCGCCCGCGAGCGGGATGCCCGCGTCCGCGCAAACTGATTCGCCGCCCTTGAGCACCGCCGCAATTACGTCGTGCGGCAAGACATTGATCGGCATGCCGACGATGGCGAGCGCCATCAGCGGTTTGCCGCCCATTGCATAGACGTCGGAGAGTGCGTTGGTCGCGGCAATGCGGCCGAAGTCGAACGGATCATCGACGATCGGCATGAAGAAGTCCGTCGTCGCGACAATCGCCTGCTCGTCGTTGAGCTTGTAGACGGCGGCGTCATCGGCGGTATCGTTGCCGACCAGCAGGTCGGGAAAGAAGGGCAGCGGCGCGCTGCGCTTGAGCAGGTCGGCGAGCAGGCCGGGGGCAATTTTGCAGCCGCAGCCGCCGCCGTGCGACAGGCTGGTGAGGCGGGGCGAGGGCGTGGACTGAGCTTGGGCTTGAGCGTCGATCATTGTGGCGCGAATTTGTGGCTTCGAATGATCGCATTATGAAGCTTGTCGGCGTGGCGCGCTGCGGGCCGTGCTGCTAATGCACGCACGCGCCACGCCGAATCTTCACGCAACTTCCAAAGCTCAGCCGAGCCAGCCCTTGATCGCCGCCGACATCGCGGACGTCGAAATGCCATAGCGGTCATGCAGCGTCGGCAACGCGCCCGCAGCGAGAAACGCGTCGGGCAGCGCAACCTGGCGGAACGGGCACGACACGCCCGCGCGCATCAGCTCGGCCGCAATCGCTTCGCCCAGACCGCCGATCGTCGTATGGTTTTCGGCCACCACGACGAGCCGCCCCGAGCGCTTCGCCTCGCGCACGATCGTCGCCGTATCGAGCGGTTTGATGGTCGGCACATGCAGCACGCCGACGCCGATGCGGTCGTTCTCCAGCGCCTTCGCGACTTCCAGTGCGCGCATCGTCATGATGCCCGACGAGATCACCAGAACGTCGGCGCCGTCGCGCAGCATCTTCGCCTTGCCGAGCTCGAACGTGTAGTCGTATTCGTCGAGCACGGCGGGCACGTTGCCGCGCAACAGACGCGCATAAACGGGACCGTTGTGCGCGGCAATCGCGGGCACCATCTGTTCGATGTCGAGCGCATCGCACGGATCGATCACGGTCATGTTCGGCATCGCGCGCATCAACGCGAGGTCTTCAGCGGCCTGATGGCTTGGACCGTAACCCGTAGTGAGCCCCGGCAATGCGCAGACGATCTTCACATCGAGATTGTCTTCGGCGATCGCCTGATGCATGAAGTCATACGCGCGGCGCGTCGCGAATACGGCATACGTCGTCACGAACGGCTGCGCGCCTTCGTGCGCGAGGCCGGCCGCCGCGCCCATCAGCAATTGCTCGGCCATGCCCATCTGATAGTAGCGCTCGGGGAATTCCTTCGCGAAGATGTGCAGGTCCGTGTACTTGCCGAGGTCGGCCGTCATGCCGACCACGTTGCTCTTGTGCCGCGCGAGTTCGACGAGCGCGTGACCGAACGGCGCCGAGCGAGTGAGCTGGCCTTCGCCTGCAATCGACGCGATCATCGCCGAGGTCTTCAGGCGCGGTTTGCTTGCGGTGACGTTGCTCATGCGTGACTCCCGATCTCATGCGATTTCGTTGTTTCCAGTGCTTCGAGCGCGAGCTGCCATTCGTGCGCGTCGACGCGGATAAAGTGGTTCTTCTCGCGCTCTTCGAGAAACGGCACGCCGCAGCCCATGCGCGTATCGGCGACGATCATGCGCGGCTGCGCGCCAGGATGCTTGCGGGCCGCGTCGAATGCGGCGGCCACTGCGCCAATGTCGTTGCCGTCGACGCGCTGCGTGAACCAGCCGAATGCTTCGAGCTTTTCGACGAGCGGCTCGAACGCCATGACCTGGGTGGACGGTCCGTCGGCCTGCTGGTTGTTGACGTCGACGATGGCGATCAGGTTGTCGAGCTTCCAGTGGCTCGCGGACATGATGCCTTCCCAGATCGCGCCTTCGTCGAGTTCGCCGTCCGAGAAGAGCGTGTACACGAACGACTTCGAGCCCTTGCGCTTGAGCCCGAGACAGCGGCCCACCGCAATCGTCAGGCCGTGGCCGAGCGAGCCGCCGGACATCTCCATGCCGGGCGTGTAGCTCGCCATGCCGGACATGGGCAGACGGCTGTCGTCGCTGCCGTAGGTTTCGAGTTCGGCGGCGGGCAGAATGCCGGCTTCGAGCAGCGCCGCGTACAGCGCGATCGCGTAGTGTCCGTTGGACAGCAGGAAGCGGTCGCGCTCTTCCCATTCCGGATCTTCCGGTCGATAACGCATCGCGCCGAAGTACGCGACGGCCAGCACGTCGGCGATGTCGAGCGCCTGGCCGATGTAGCCCTGGCCCTGCACTTCGCCCATTAACAACGCGTTTCTGCGGATGCGATAGGCGCGCTCGGCGAGCGATACCACCGGCGCATTGAGTGGACTGTTCATGTCGTCTCCTGAGATCAGTCGAATAGTTGAAAAGGATCAGCGGTTCACGGACTTCGCGGGCACGAGGAACACGAGGCACGCGCCGAGCGTGACCGCGGCCGAGATGAAGATGAGCCCCGCGGTCGAACGGCCTGTCAGGTCGTTGAGCCAGCCCACGATGGCCGGTGAAAAGAAGCCCGCGAGATTGGCGAAGCAGTTCACCGCCGCGATGCCGGCCGCGGCCGACATGCCGCCGAGCAGCGCCGTCGGCAGCGACCAGAATTGCGACGACGACGCGAGAATGCCCGCCGCTGCAACGCTCAAGCAGACGATCGACGCGGGCACGCTGCCGAGCGTCGGCAGAATCGCGAAGCCTGCGGCGGCGATTAGCATCGGAATGGCGAGATGCAGCCGGCGTTCGCGGCGGCGGTCGGCGCTCATGCCGACCAGCGGCAATGCAACGATCGCGCACAGATACGGAATCGCGGTGAACACGCCCACCCACAGGGGATCGGCGACACCCGATTTACGAATGATGGTCGGCAGCCAGAAGGTCAGGCCGTACTGGCCGAGCACCACGCAGAAGTAAATCGCGGCCATCAGCCACAAACGGCGGTCGCCGATGAACGAGCGAATCGAAACATGAGCGGTGGTATGCGCGTTGTCGCCGGCCACATTGCGGGCAAGCAGATTCTTTTCCGACTCGGTGAGCCACTTCGCTTTCGCGATGCTGTCGTCGAGATACAGCAGAATCGCGACGCCCAGCACGAGCGAAGGCAGCGCTTCGAGCAGGAACAGCCACTTCCAGCCGGACATATTCATCGCGCCGTGAAGCGAATGCATGATCCATCCGGACAGCGGGCCGCCGAGTATGCCGGCAAGCGGAATCGCCATGAAAAAGAGCGACAGCGCCTTCGCTCTGCGCGTGGCGGGAAACCAGTACGTCAGATAAAGAATCACGCCGGGCGCAAAGCCCGCTTCGGCGACGCCGAGCAGAAAGCGCAGCGCGTAGAACGCGGTGGGCGTCTTCACGAAAACGAACGACGCCGAAATCACCGCCCATGTCAGCATGATTCGCGCGAGCCACTTGCGCGCGCCGACACGATGAAGAATCAGATTGCTTGGCACCTCGAACAGAAAGTAGCCGAGAAAGAAGATGCCCGCGCCCATGCCGTAGACGGTTTCGCTAAAGCGCAGATCGTTGAGCATTTGCAGCTTCGCGAAGCCCACGTTCACGCGATCCAGATACGCGCCGAGATAGCACAGCATCAGAAACGGAATCAGCCGGCGGCTGACTTTCGCGTAGGTTCGCGACTCGAAGCTCGTCGAGTCCGCGTTCGCGAGCAGCTCGCCGTCGATAGGCGAGGCGGTGTATTTCGATTTCATGTTTGTCTCCTTCCATGTGCCCTGGGTGAGTCCCGGGTGCGAGGCGTCCGTCAATGAATGAGCATGCCGCCGTTCACGTCGAGCGTGATGCCCGTGAGATAGGTGGACAGATCGCTCACGAGAAAGAGGCACGCGTTCGCGACGTCGGCCGCATCGCCAAGCCGGCCGAGCGGAATGCCCTTGATGATGTCGGTGCGCATCTCGGGCGTGAGTTTGTCGCCGGTGATGTCGGTCTGGATCAGGCCCGGCGTGATCGAGTTCACGCGGATGCTGTCGGGACCGAATTCGCGAGCCATCGCTCGCGCGAGACCGAGCACGCCGGCCTTCGCCGCGCTGTAATGCGGGCCGCCGAAAATGCCGCCGCCGCGCTGCGCCGACACCGACGACATGCACACGATGCTGCCGCTTTTCTGTTCCTTCATCGCAGGCAACACCGCTTGCGACATGTACAGCGTGCCGCGCAGATTGACGTCGACGATCGCGTCGAAGCCTTCGGCGCTGATGTCGAGTGTGCGCACCGGCTGCGTGATGCCCGCGTTGTTGACGAGACCGTCGATGCGGCCATAGCGTTCGAGCGCCGCCTTCGCGGCCCTGACGCAGGCGGCTTTGTCGGTGACGTCGCAGGCGAGGCCGAGATGTCCGGCGCCGAGGTCGGCGGCCGCCGCTTTCGCATCTTCTTCGCGCAGATCGAGGATCACGACATGCGCGCCTTGCGCGGCCAGCGCTTTCGCCGTCGCCTTGCCGATGCCGCGCGGCGAAGCCGCGCCCGTGACGATAACCACCTTGTTCTCGAGCAGCATCACTTGTCTCCTGAATGTTGATGTGATGGCGCAAGTGTCCGGCAGGCCGCAACCCGCATCAACGCGGTACGGCTCAACTATGCTTGAGAAATTTTCAGGTGTTCGTGCGGGGAAGCGCGACGCTTGCTGCGCGGCGGTTTGCGGGCAGCAAGGCAGCAAGGCAGCAAGCGGTGTACGGGCGATGATGGAATACCCTGGTGCCGAAACGCCCGCGATTGTCAGGCCGCGCGCGCCTGATGACCGATTTCCCGCTCGATCCACGCGATGAATCGTGCGACTCGCGGCAGCTCCGCATTTTGCGGCGGATAAACCAGATGATGCGCGCCGACTTCGACCGCATGCGAATGGTCGAACACCGGCACGAGCGCGCCTTCGCGGATGCGAACCGACGCGAGCATCAGACTTTCGAGCGCGATGCCGAGCCCGAGCGCCGCCGTTTCGAGCGACATATACGAGCGGTCGAACGAGAAATCGAAGGTCTTATGCGCGGCCGGCACGCCGGTGCGCCCGAACCATTGCTTCCACTGAACGAGCGGTGTTTCGGAGTAAATCAGCCGATGCGCAAGCAGATCTTCCGGCGCGTTGACCGGGTGCTCGCGCAGATAAGCGGGCGACGCGAGCGGCGCGATGAATTCGTTGCGCAGCGTGCGGACTTCGAGATCGCGCCAGTTCGCGTAGCCGTGCCGTATGTCGATGTCGTAATAGCCGCTCGTGAACGAAACGTCTTCATACGAGCACGCGAGATTCAACTGGATATCGCCATTGGCTTCCTGAAACGATGCAAGCCGCGGCAGCAGCCACATGAGCCCGAAGCTCGGGCTCGAATGCACGCGCAGAATTTCGACCTCGGTGCGGCTCGATGCGCGTTCGGTCGCGCGGCTCAAATCCGCGAGAGAACCGGTCACGTCGGATAGATAGCGCTCGCCCGTCGGTGTCAGCACGAGGCCGCGGCCCGAGCGATAGAACAGCGCCTGGCCGATGACCGACTCGAGATTGCTGATCTGATGGCTCACCGCCGAAGCAGTCAGGCCGAGTTCTTCCGACGCGCGGTTGACGCTCCCGGTGCGGGCCACGCTCTCGAAAGCGATGATGGCTTTGACGGGCGGAATGCGCATGTGAAGTCTGGTTCGCTGTTCGTTGTGAAGTGTTCCCGATGCTGACCCCGGCCACACGAGGGCAGTAGTGCGGTAAACCATGAAGCGCCTCGTGCGGTGCAGCAAGTGCGCGAGCGCAGCCGCGATTATCCGTCAATCGTCGGAAAGTGCCTCGCCGGTACGCGCTTTGCTGCCTTCAGTTCGGGTCGATGCGGGCGGCAAGCCGAACCTCGGGCATGGAGGCGTGACATGGGATGCGGCGCGAAGGGTGTCATGACGTTGGGGCACGAAAAAGACGTTGCCGGCGAGGAAATGCTCAACATGCAGCATCTTGAAGCGAGCCCTGACGGCGAGTTCGTTCTGCTCGTGGAAACCGAGCGTTCCGAATGGGGCGTGCAGCAGCAGACCAGTTACCGGATGCCTGCGAAACGCCTGATCGAGTTGATCAGGACAGAGGGCGAACGCATCGGCGATTAATGCGCGCCGCGAGCCCCGATGCGCGGCAGTCAATTCATCGTAGGCGCGGGTGTCCGGCGGTTATGGCGCGCAAGCGTATCGCGATAGATGCCCGGCACCATCGCCAGTTTCGCGGGCGTGCCTTCCTGAACGACGCGGCCGCGATTCATCACGATGATCCGGTCGAACGACTGCAACGTCGACAGTCGATGCGCGATCGCAATCACCGTGCGATTTTTCATGAGGCGTTCGAGCGCGGCCTGAATGACGATCTCCGATGCGGTGTCGAGCGCGGACGTTGCCTCGTCGAGCAGCAGGATCGGCGAGTCCTTCAGGATCGCGCGCGCAATCGCAATGCGCTGACGCTGTCCGCCGGACAACTTCGTGCCGCGATCGCCCGCTATCGTGTTCAGGCCGTCCGGCAATGCGGCGATGAAGTCCATGCAGCTCGCGTCCTCGCACGCGCGCTTCACGTCGGCTTCCGTTGCATCGGGACAGCCGTAGCGGATGTTATCGAGCAGCGAGCGATGAAACAGCGTGACGTCCTGAGGCACGACGGAAATCGCCGCCTGCAGACTCTGCAACGTCACGTAAGAGATGTCTTGATCCGAAATGCGCACGCATCCGTTGGCGGGATCGTAGAAGCGCTGAAGCAGCGCGAGCACCGTCGATTTGCCCGCGCCGGACGGCCCGACCAGTCCCACGCGCTCGCCTGCTTCGATATGCAGTGTGAGGTCGCTCAATACACGCCTGCGCCCCGGATAAGCGAACGAAACGTTGTCGAAGTCGACGGTCGCCTCGCGCACGATCAGCGGTATCGCTTTCGGCGCTTCGGGCATCGCGTGAGGCGTCAGCAAGGTTTGCGATGCTTCCGCGAGACGCGCCACGTGCTGCGTCAAATCGACGAATGCCACGGCGACATCGCGCGAACCGTGCAGAATCGCGAAGCCTAAGGAGCCGACCAGAACCACATCGCCGGTGGTCGCGCGGCCTTGCGTCCACAGCCAGATCGTCCAGCCGAGCAATGCCGCCGACAGCAACGCAGTCGCGAACGCGTGCACGAGACGCAGCTTCTCTAGATACAACAGACTGCGCCTGCGTGCCACGGCTTCGGCTTCGAGATGGCCGTCGAAGCGCCGCAACTCCGCGGGCACCGCGCTGAACGCGCGCACCAGGCCCATATTGCCGATCACGTCGACGAGTTCGCCGTCCACCGAAGCGGCCTGGCTCGCGAACGCTTCATGCCGCGAGGTGCCTTTGCGCGCGAGCCAGAACAGACACGCGGTGAGCAGCGCCGAAATGGCGACGAGCGCGATGCTCATCGGCAGGCTTACGGTTGCGACCATGACGATCGCGCCGATCACGGTGAGCGTCGGCGGCAATGCGGTCCACGCCACCGTGTTTTCGATTACGTAGACCGCGTTCGCCGTGGCCGACACGCGGCTCGACAGCACGCCCGGTTGCTTGTCCGCGAAGAAGGTCGGCGCGTGGCCCATCAGATAGTCGAACATGTCCTGGCGAATGTCGCCCGTCACGCGCACGAACGCGCGCGAGGAGACCCAGCCGGCGACGCGCCACATCAGGTTGTCCGCAAAAATGAGCCCGACGAGCACGGCGAACGCATACGCGACCGTCTGCGGATGCGCGCGTCCCTGAGGCAGTGCGTCGATCAGATTGCGGATGCCGTATTGCGACGCCAGCGCGAAGCCGACCGCGGCGACGACACTCGCGAGCACGATGGCGTGAGCCGTTTTACGGCGCGCGATGTAGCGCCAGATGAGACGAATCGGCCGGCCGGCGTAGCGCGACAGAACGCGCGAATGCCGCCGCCCGCGCACGCGGCTCGCGCGGCCCCGATCGCTGTGGTCGACGAGTTCCATGGTGCCCTTCCCGAACTTGCGCGCCGGCAGGCGACAGGTTTTCCTTCCATGCGGGAAAGGGTTCCATGTGTCCGGCGAAGGAGTTGCGCAAGGGGCATGCCTTGGGGCGGGGCGTGAGTCGTGCGCTTACCTGGCGGTATCGTCGATCGCGCCTGTCGAGTCGAACTGAATGACGTGCTCCGCCAACGAGCCGTTTCTTCGCTCGATATACACCGTGCCGTGATAGCTGACGCGCCAGCCGTCGCGCGGCGCGACGAGAGGAAAATTGCCGCCGGGTCGGCTGTCGATGCCGCCAAGTCCTGCCGCCGGCGCCGGCACATTGTTCTCGAGCGTCGCGTTCGATGAAATCACATTGTCGTGCCACGACGACTGTTCTTTGGCGGCTTCGAGACTCTTGCCGTCGGTGTCGACGGTGTTGTCGGTCGAAGCGGTGTTCGCGGCGTCGACGGAAACCGTGCGGCTCTTCGCGCGTTGCACCGGATCGGGAGAATCGGTGGTGATTGCATCGAGATCGATGGGCGGCAGATTCGCCGCGTTGTTCGTGCGTCCCGTCGGCTCGGCCGCGCCGGCGTTGCTCGTGCTGCCGAACTCCTTCGCCTGGGTGCGGGCGTCGGGAGAAGCCGTGCCGGTGGCGGGCGTTTGCGCCGGACTTTTTGCGGCCATCTCGTTCTGCTGCTTCTGGGTGGGATTCTGTTCCGCGTTTTGCATATCGATACTCCTGCCGTTAATGACACGCCAAAGCGCCCGTGAAAGCCTTACATGAAGCGTTGAAAAAAGTGACTGGCGCCTGGGGTTCGCGGGCGGCTTGCGCCGTCGCGAACGCGGGTTCCTGATTGATCTCCGCAGCGAACGTTCCCGGCAGGTGGGTTCGCTGCGAAGGTGTCACTCCTACTGCACCAGCCTTGGGGGAGTGTAGGCGCCGTAATTCGGTCCCACTCCTCCCGAGTTGGGCGTGCGGCAATGGCTCATGTCGTTCGACATCTGCACGAGAACGTAGGGACTCGAGCCATTCTTCGCATCCAGAATGTGCACGCAGGCGAACGCCACGACGGGCTGAAATCCGCTGGTCGCCGGATCGTTCACCACCGCCACGGTCGCCCACGCGCACTGCCCATTGCCGGCGGCACTACAGTCGCCCGCGCCCTTAAAGAGCGTATTTTCCGTGCCGCTCTGGATCCACGTACCCGGTGAAGCGCCAATGGAGAAAGTCGTACTGTTGCCACTCGTCAAGAGTCCTCTGGCATAGCTGGCACTCTGGTCATTGACATTAAACGTGGTCCACTGTCCCGACTCACAGGCGCCGTAGTGGTAACTCGATCCGATCTGAAAGAAGTAAGGTTGGCCCTGTTGTTGTGCAACGCTTGTCCCAGGCAACGTATTGTTATTCGGCGACAACTTCGGGGAACTGGTGGCCGCGTTCCAGTAGTTGTCATATAGGCACTTGGACATGGCCAACGGAAACAATCCGCCAGGGCCCACATTACCGGGCGTGGAAAGCACCGCCGTCGCCACCGCACTGGCTTTCAGAATCTGGACGCCAAGCACGCTGCCGAAAAACACCGGCACTGCTCCGTTCGCGTTCGAGCCATCTTTGTGGATGGTCACCTGAACCGCCGGCAAGTCGGACGCGCCGGGTGTGAACGGCAGCGACTCGAGACCGTATGGCGTCCCCGTGGCGTTCCAGTAGCCGGTCGCTACCGTACTGGCTTTTACGTAGGCAGCTTGCACCTGGTTTGTCGCGGTCGACGTCGAAAACGACGACGCTTTTGCGGATGCCGTGATCCAATCCGGCTGCGTGGCAGTGGTGTTCCCGCATTCCGTGCGCCGCATCAGGCATCCGGCGCCGGCCATCGCCGCGGCGTCAGCCGCATTCTGAAGCTGGCTGCGTGCAACCAGCAGATTGCCGATGTCGATGGCAAGAGCTGCAATCCCCAACAGGAATAGCATGCAAAGCGCGACAGTGACGGCCACTGCCCCTTCCTGTTTCCGTCTGCTTTTTCCCGTGCGCATGACAGTCCCCTTATTCGTTGTTCATGACCGTGGTGGCGGTCAGCGTGATCGGCCCCGTCACCGCGGATAGCATTGCGCCCAGTCCTAGCCCGGCATACTGATAGGAAACCGTCACCGAGAGTGGCGTACCAAAGGCGCCGCCCTGGCCTGTCTGCGTGACCGTCGGCGTGTTGGCCGTTCCGAATGTCACCAGAAAGGAAGACGTGTAGCTCTGGACGACGTTTTTAATGTCCGCGCTGGTGGGCTTCGGGCTCTTGAGCACAATCCCCGCACGGGCTCCTTCGCGACTGGCATTCGTAATCACCGCCTTGTCGTAAAGCGCAATCCCCAGTTCGACGGTTCCGAAAATGAGCAGCAGCAACAGCGGCAGGATCAACGCGAATTCCACTGCGGCCACGCCTGCCTGACGGCGCGATCGTCGCCGGCCCGACGCGTGCAGCGCAGGCGCATGACGTGATGCAGCCGAACTTTTCGATGCGGCATGCCCGGCGAACGGTCTCGTTTTGTGGCTCATTTCTATTCCCCTCTGGGCGCTGCTCGTTCGGTCATCCGATTGGTGAGCGCCGCGTTCTATGCCTCAATACCGCTGACCATCAGCTTCCCATCGTCGGCAACAGCACGCGATAGATGTGAATGAAGGCCGGTCCGATCAGCACCGTCATCAATGCCGGAAAGATGCAGAAGATCAGCGGAAACAGCAGCTTCAATGCGATCTTCGCGGCGCGTTCTTCCGCGCGCATTCTGCGGCGCGTGCGCAGCGTGTCCGACATCACGCGCAGCGAAGCGCCGATGCTTGTGCCGAAGCGTTCCGCCTGCACCAGCATCGACGCAAACGTATCGATGTCCTCAGCGCCCGTGCGCAACGCGAAGTTGCGCAGCGCCTTTTCCTTCGTGAAGCCCGAGCGCAGTTCGAGCAGCATCAATTGCAGTTCGTTTGCGACTTCAGGACTGGCGAGCGTCATTTCGTCGGCCACGCGCATCAGCGCGGCGTCCATGCCGAGGCCCGCTTCGACGCAGACGGTCAGCAGATCGAGCGCATCCGGAAAGCTTTCGACAATCCTGCGCTGACGCCGCGCGCGGCAGCGTGCGAGCACGGCGTTGGGCACGTAGTAGCCGAACGCGGCAAGCAGCGCGAGAATCAGCGCGACAACCGTGTACTCTGTGTTGATCGACGGCATGTGCGTCAACGCGACGAGGCCGAGCAAAGGCAGCAGCAGCGCAAGGGCGGTTTTCGCCGCGAAGTAGAGCCCGGCCGCCGTCGACGAACGCCAGCCCGCATTCATCAAACGCAGCCGCAGCGGCGAGTCTTCCCAACCTTCCTTCGGAATCGACAACTGCGAGATCGGACGCGAAATGTCGGCGATTCTCTCGGCCCATCCCGACACGGCCGAAGGCCGCGCTTCCGGTGAGAGCGACACGCCGCCCGCCTGTTCGATGCGCCGCTGCATGTCGCGTGGCATCAACCACCACATCAGCGCGACGACGCTGCAGAATGCCGCTGCAAACAGACCCGCAAGCAACAGCATGTTTGTTGAATAGAACGCTTCCATTACGGTTCTCCGGTTCGTTGGTGCGCGAGGGGCCCGCGTTCACACGCGGATCTGCACGATGCGCCGCATCCACAGGATTCCCAATACCATTGAGACAAGCATCGTTTCGATGATCTGAAGCCCGGCCGGGTCTTCCCACAGCACCGAAAAGAAAGTCGGGTTCACCACCTGCATGGCGCCAGCGGATGCAAACGGCAACAGCGCGAGAATCCAGCCGGACAGACGTCCCTCGGCGGACAGGACCCGCACCTTGTCGAACAACTGCAGACGCGCGCGCACCAGCGACGCGATGCTGTCCAGAATCTCCGCAAGGTTGCCGCCGGTTTCGCGCTGGATCAGCACCGCGATCACGAAGTAGCGCAGGTCGCCTACCGGCACGCGCGTCGCCAGATTCAGGAGCGCTTCATTGAGGGTGACGCCGTAATTGATCTCGTCGAAGACGATGCGAAACTCGCCGGCCATCGGCTCCGCGAACTCGCTGCCGAGCATGCCGAGGGCGCTTGAGAACGAATGCCCGGCTCGCAGTGCGCGGCTGATCATGTCGGCGGCTTCGGGCAACTGGCGTTCGAGAACCCGCAGACGTTTGCGGCGAGCGCGCAGCATGCGCAGCGTCGGAAAGGCGAGAGCTGCAACGGCGGCGAGCACGGTCACGAGCGTCGGCACCTGCACCGGCGAGAAGTTCGCTGCGAGCGGAACGAGCACAAGCGCCACCACGCTATGCGTCGCGAGCCGGCCCACCGTGAGGCTCGAGCCGGACTGAAGAATGATGCGATCGAGCAGATGGATGCGCGGCACGCGCATCATCAGCGCATGGACCGACGCCGAGTTGCTCAGCATGCGCTCCTTGAGGATGGAGAGGCGCTCGCCGTTCGCATGCGCGCCGGCCGACAGCGCGCGAATGCGCTGGTCGAGGCGTCGCGCGGCGGGCCCGTGATGACTGTTCCACCACTGATAAATCCCCTCGATCCCGAGGACCACGGCAATGAACAGCAGGAAAGCGAAGGCGTAGAAGATCGGATTCATGGAAGCCTCGGAAAAGTGAGCGGCGTGCCGCCGGCGGCCGGCGTCATGCGGTGTCGAAGTGCCGGTTTGGGTCGTATAGCTGATCGGGCAGCACGATGCCGAACGCCTGCAGCCGCTCCGTGAATTTCGGTCTCACGCCGGTCGCGCAGAAGTGGCCGCGCACCGCGCCGTTCTGATCGACGCCGGTTCGCTTGAACGTGAAGATCTCCTGCATGTTCACCATCTCGCCTTCCATGCCGGTCAATTCCTGAATGCTGACGACCTTGCGGCGTCCGTCAGTCAGGCGAGCGACCTGCACGACCACCGAGATCGCCGACGAAATCTGCTGGCGCAGGTTCTTCGGCGGCAACGACAGGCCGGCGAGGCTGATCATGTTTTCAAGGCGCGTCAACGCGTCGCGCGGCGTGTTCGCGTGAATCGTCGCGAGCGAGCCTTCGTGGCCGGTGTTCATCGCGTTGAGCATGTCGAGCGCTTCGGCGCCGCGCACTTCGCCGAGGATGATGCGATCGGGGCGCATGCGCAGCGCGTTGCGCACAAGCGTGCGTTGCGTGACTTCGCCGCGTCCTTCGACATTCGGCGGCCGCGTTTCGAGGCGCAGCACATGGTGCTGGCGCAATTGCAGTTCGGCCGCGTCCTCGATGGTCACGACGCGCTCGCCCTCGGGAATGAACCCCGACAGGATGTTCAGCAACGTGGTCTTGCCGCTGCCTGTGCCGCCCGAAACGAGCACGTTGACCTTCGCGCGCGTGAGCGCGTCGAGCAGTTCGGCCATCGGCGGCGTGAGGCTTTGCGACGCGACCAGGTCGCTCATTTGCAGCGGATTCACGGCGAAACGCCGGATCGACATCAACGGTCCATCCACGGCGGAGGGCGGAATGATCGCATTGACGCGCGAGCCGTCGGGCAGCCGTGCATCGACCATCGGACTCGACTCGTCGATGCGCCGTCCGACGCGCGAGACGATCTTCTCGATCACCTTCATCAGATGCGCGTCGTCGTAGAAGGTCACGTCCGTCAACTCGAGACGGCCGCGCCGTTCGACGTAAGTCGTGCGATGCGTGTTGACGAGAATGTCCGACACGGTCGGGTCGCGCAGCAGCGCTTCGAGCGGGCCGAAGCCGAACATCTCGTCGTGAATGTCGGTGGTCAGTTGCCGGCGTTCGAGATCGTTGACGGGCGCCTTGTCTTCTTCGAGGATGCGCGCGATCAGTCCGCCGATTTCCTGGCGAACCTGTTCGGCGGGCAGCCGCGCGAGACGTTCGAGTTCGACGCGGTCGAGCACGGCCTCGTGAACCTTGCGCTTGAGCGTCTGGTAGGCGGCGCGCGCGAGACCTGACGGCGCGCGCATGCCTGACTGGCGGTCGGGCAGCGCATGCACCGCCTGTGACGACATCTGTTCGCGTAGTGACATGAAATTCTCCTCGCTGACGTTATGACGCCGCCGACTGGCGCTGCGTAGTTGAGCGGCCGAATAGCCGGCCGAGCAGTGGCTCGCCCTGTTTCTTCTGCGGCACGACGCCCGTCGACTGATTGACGATGCTTTGCGCGAGCGCTTGCACGCCGCGCGAGAGCGCGCTGTTGCGCGCGACCTTCAACAACGGTTCGCCGAGATTCACGGCTTCGCTCGCCGCGTGCGGGTCGTCGGGGATCACATGCGAAGGGCGCTTGCCGAGCACCTGTTCGAGCGCGCTCGCGGCCCGCTCGTCGTGACGGCGATGCCGGTTCAGCAAGAGACGCAGCCGCTCCGGCGAATACGCGAGCGACACCAGCATGTCCTGCAGACGGCGCGCCGCGCGCACATACGGCATGCTCGCCTGCAGCACCATGTGAATCTCCGCGCTGCGATCGAGCGCGACGATCGACAATGCATTGATGCTTTGCCCGAGATCGAACAGCACGACGTCGTAGCGCGGCGCCGCGATGCCGAGAATCCATTCGAGCTGCTCTTCATGAATCTCGAGCGCCTTCAACGGATCGCCCGCGCCCGCGAGCACATGAAAACCCGATGTGACATGCGTGAGCGACGCATCGAGAAACGCGGCGTCGATGCGCTCGATCTGCGCGCACATTTGCGGCAACGTCGACGGCGGTTCCTGATCGCTGACGAGAAACGCGGCGTCCGCGAACATCGGGTTCAGATCGACGAGCAGCACGCGCTTGCCGTGCAGCGTCGCGATCGCGTGGCCTACGTTGGCCGCGATCAGGCTCGTGCCCGCGCCGCCCTTGCACGAAATGAACGACACCATATGCGTTTCGTGGCGCGCGTCGCCGGCATGCGGAGCCATCGCGCGCTGCACGGCGGCGCCGAGCGCGCGCGCGTCGAGCGGCCAGTTCAGCACGTCGCGGATGCCGGCGCGCATCGCGGCGATCAGCGTGTCGGGCGACGTCTGCGGCAACAGCAGCAAACACGTGAGGCGCGGATAGCGATGCACGAGCGCGTTGACCGAATCGAGCCCGGCGCGTTCGGGCGACGACGCGTCGATGATCAGGACATCGAACGCATCGAGACTGTCGCCCCGCTCGAGCAGCGCGGAAGGCGCGCCTTGCGTGCGAGTCGTCGTGCAATTGCCGCAGTCCGTCAGGAGCCGAACGATCTCGGACATTCGGCCCGCGTGCTCGGAGTTGATGAGGATATTGATCATGATGTTGTCATCCGCGGAATCGTTGCGGGGTTGGTCTTGCGACGGCTCGCGCCGTCGCGTCGCCCATGTTGGCTATTCGCCGTTCGCAGGCGGCGGCATCGCCGCGCCTCCGCCCGCGCCGCCGGCCCCGCTGCCGCCCACGCCGATCACGAAGGCGTTAGCGGTTGTGGGCGGCGCCTTGAACGACGCGTTGTAGTTCGACATCGCTCCGACGGCGGCTTTACCGTCGACACCCTGCGTCGACGGATTCTTGGTCGCCGCGTCCGGATCGATGATCTGCGCCGCCGTGAAGCTCTTCACGGATTCGCCGAAGTGCCGGTCGAAGTTCGGCGTCGTCGACATGCAGCCGTTGAGCGCGAGGCACGCCGGCACGAGCAGTGCAGTCCAGCGCGAGAAGAAGAGGATGCGATTGGTCATGACGTTCTCCCGAGGAGTGCATTAGTTGTGAGCGCGTGCGGACGGCGAGCGCGGTTTGTCGGACGGCGGCGCTTCGCGTGCGGCGATCTGCGCGGCTCGTGCTTCTATTTGTGCGGCGCGAGCGGTGGCGTTATCGGTGGCGTTGCCGGCGGGCTTGTCGTTGGGCTTGCCCGTATCCGCGGGCGTGACGGCCCGCGGCTCGGGCAGCGGCGCGGCGCTTGCAGCGGGCGTCGGCACCATCGCGGAGACGGGCGGTTCAGCAGCGCTCGGCGTGGCCGGAGCCTGCGGTTGCGACGGTGCGGGAGCCATTGCGGGCGAGGGCGCCGGGGCAGGCATCGGCGGCGCGGGCTTTTTGCTGCCGGCCGGATCGCGGCCCTCCATGTTGCCCATCAGGTAGACGTCCGCTTCGTTAGGCGTCTTCAGATGGTCCGTGGGCAGCGGCAGATTCGTCGCCGTTTGCAGCGGCTTCACCAGATGCGGCGTGATGATGAACACGAGCTCCGTGCGGTCCTGCTGATACGACGTGCTTCTGAAGAGCGCGCCCAGCACCGGCACTTCGCCGACACCCGGTATCGCCTTCAGCGTGCCCGCCGCGTTGCTCTTGATGAGGCCGCCGATCGCGAAGGTCTCGCCGTCGTTCATCTGCACTGTGGTCGATGCGCGGCGCGTGGTGATGAGCGGCAGCACCGTGAGGTTGTTGGTATTCGTCGCGCCGACCGTGACGCCGGTCGACGACAGCTCCGACACTTCGGGCGCGACCTTCAGGTTGATGCGGCCGCCCGCGAGCACGGTCGGCGTGAACTTCAGGCCGACGCCGAATTCCTCTTCCTGCAGGATGATGGTCGACACGCCGTTCAGGTTGCTCTGCGGAATCGGAATGAACACCTTGCCGCCCGCGAGGAACGTCGCTTCCTGTCCGCTCAGCGTGACGAGATTCGGCTCGGCGAGAATCTTCACGAGGTTGTCGCCGTGCTGGGCGTCTATCGCGACATTGAACGGACGGTTGTTCGCCTTGTTCACATCGACGATGCTCGACACGCCCGCGAGCAGGCTGCTGATGAGCGCCCCGCTCCACGAGCCGAAGCCGCCCTGGATGTTCATCGCCGCGCCCAACTGGTTGAGGACCGTCTTCGAGACTTCGGCGACCTTCACTTCGAGCATCACCTGTTGCGGCGAGTCGACGCTCATCATGTTCAGCACGGTCGCGCTTTTGCCGTTGCCGTTTCCGTTTGCAGCGCCGTTCGGGTTTGGCAGTGTGGTGCGCGCATACGCCTTGGCGATTTCCTGCGCCTGGGCCGCGGCCTGCGCGCTCGATACGCGGCCGGCCAGCACGAGATCGCCGGCGACCGTCGACACGCGGATGTTCGGCTCATCGGGCATCAGTTGGGATAACGAAGTTTGCAGGCCGCCGGCGTCCGCGTTCACCACGACGTTGATGACTTCGCACGCGCCGCTCTTGCCTTGCACGATCATGTTGGTGGTGCCCACGGCCATTCCGACCACGTAGAGTGTTTTCGGCGAGACCATGGTTGCCTGCGCAATCAGCGGATTGCCGAGCGTGCGGTTGCGCACGGGTTCGGCGGTTTGCATCAGCGTGGACTTGCCGACGGGGACCACCACCGTGCTCTGTTCGCTCTGCGTGCGCGTGCATGCCGGGCCGCGCGCAGCGGCGTTCTGCATGGCGCTCGAGGGCTGAGCCGGCGCGGCATTCATGCTGATGGTCATTTGCACGGGACCGTGCGGCATGGGCGCCGCACCGGCCCTCGCGTTCTCTACCGCTTCCTGCGCCCGCACGCCGTTTGCGGCGAGCAGGGATGCGCATACCGTTGTGGTCAGCAACGCCGTGCGCATCGCGCTACCCTGCTTGATCTTTATCCGATTCGATTTCATTTCCGTGTCTCCCCGTAGCCCGCTGCGAGCGAGCCGTCGTGCGTCAGACGCTGCGGCATCGCGTGATGGTGTGTGTAATTAAAAGCATTCCTGACTGCCTTGCGTGCCCGACAGTACGCCGACGCAGTCGCGCTTCGGCGCCGGCCGCGCCGTGTATTTCACGCGTGTGGGCGCCGCCGCGACAACCGGTGCCGATGCCGGTGCAGCGGGCTTGCCGAGCAGCGTGAACTTGGTCGCGCCGCCGGTGGGCAACGCGCGGTCGTCGATCTGATTGCGCAGCACGAGCGACAGGCTGCCGACACTGCGCGCGAGGTCGAGCTTCTCCGCCTGGTCCGGCGTGACTTCGAGCGTGACCGCGTTGACCACTTTGGGCTGCGTGTCGTCGCGGCTAACTTGCTGCGCAACCGCTAGCACCAGAATCTTTTCGAGGACGATCTTCGAAATGCTTTGCTGCGGATCGGCCGTCTTTGCTTCGGGTTCCTGAGTGTTGACGATCACGTCGACGTAGTTGCCGGGCAGCGCAAAACCCGCCACGCCGACAACATCGTTCACGCGCACCGTGATCGCGCGCTTGCCTTCGCCGATAACCGCCGACAGCCCGCCCTTCGTGCCTTGCGGTGCGAGCTTCGACTCGATCACCGGTTCGCCCGGTTCGAGGCTCGCGCGCACGACGCGTCCATCCAGCGCCTTCGGGTCCTTGAACGCGCCGGGCGGCACGCTCGCGGTGGGCCAGTTCACCGTGCGGATCATGGTCGAATTGAGCGGCTGGCCGAGGCTCACCTCGGCGGTCGCGACGGCAACGGGCGTCAGAGCCGACGACGACGTCTGCAACAGCCATCGCGACGCGAAGCCGACAGCGGCGAGCCCCGCGAGCAAGGCCATCCCTAACATCACAATTGCGCGACTGGTTTTCATGGTGAGACTCCTTTCAGGTGCTAGGCGGCTGCGGATCAAGCGCCGGCAAATCGTTTGTCGGATTGCCCGCTGTGTGAGGAATACGTCTGGTCAAGCTCCGGCGCGCTGCCGAAGTAGCTGTGCCATGCATGCGTCAGCTGATACTCGGTGACGGCCGGCACGTCGCCGTGATACAGCGCGAACGAGCGCAGTACGCCGAGCAGGTCCGCCGGATAACACGCGAGAAACGGCGTGCGATTGCGCAGATGCAATTGATGCAGCAGATACTCGAATGCGCCGGGCGCGATCTCGATACCGAGCGCCGCGCATTGCGTTTCGAAGAGGCGTCGATAGTCTTCAGCGCTGAGCGCGCCGATATGGATCTTCGAGCCGAGCCTGCGCAGGAACGCGTTGTCGTTCAGTTCGGCGGGCGTGAGGTTGGTCGAGAAGACGGGCCACACGTCGAATGCGCTCACGAAGCGCGCGCCGGATTGCAGCGCGAACTGATCGACGCCGCGGTCGAGCGGCGTGATCCAGCGGTTGAGCAGTTCGCCTGGCGCGACGCGCTGACGGCCGAGGTCGTCGACGACATAGAGGCCCATGTTGGCCTTCATATGCGGCGGCGCCTGATAGAAGCCGCTATTGGCGTTGTACTGAAGATCGAGCATCGCCAATGTCAGTTCGCCGCCGGACATCACCATAGGCCGTTCGCACACGCGCCAGCGTCGATCCGTCGCGGCGGGCAGCGCGCCGGGTTCCGCGTCCTTGTGAATCAGCGGGTCGTGCAACTGGATCACGTCGCCGGCGACATAAAGCGCGTAAGGCACGGGCACCGCGCCTCGCAGCAAGCTGCCGAGGCGTTCGGCGAGATAGGTTTTGCCGCTGCCCGCCGGGCCGTACAGCATGACGGGCCGCCCGGCATTCAACGCGGCCACTGCCGAATCGAGCAGCGACATATCGCCGATGAAGTCTGCGAAAGCCGCGCGCACGTCCGATTGCGCGACGTGGATGCGCTTCACCGAGTACGCGCCGATCACGCTCATATACGCTTCGAGCGAGACCGGTGCGGGGCCGCAATACGTCGAGCGGCGCGCTTCGTGAGCGGCGAGTTCGCGGCCGCCTTCGGTGAGGCGCAGATGCATATCGACATCGGCCGCGCCGCGATGCGCGATCTCGACGAGATGCTCGCGCACGAGAAAGCCAATCGTTTCGTCGAGTACCGCGGCCGTCAGACGGTGTCTCGCGATGAGATCGCCCAGCGACGATTTGCCGTTCTGCAGAATCGATTTGAGTAGCAGATGCGCGATGAAAAGCGGGGGCAGGCCGGTGTCCGCGACAGTGCGCGGCGCGCGTAGCGGAAGTGCCGGCGTTTGCGCCCGGTTGGCGCCCGTTGCGGCAGAATCATCGAGGTATGTCGTGCCCTCTGCCTTGGACTGCTGTGTGCTGTGCTGGTCCATCTGTCGCTCCCCGGGTGCAGCGCCACCGATTTCGGTGCGGCACGGTATGTGATTCTGATAGCCGGATCGCATGTGGCCGGCTTACTTTCGTTGTGCGTTTTGTTCTACGTTTCGTTCTACAGCTGTGCCGCCGTCGCGAGCAGCACGACTACGGTTCCTGTCGCAATCGCGACTCCGTACGGCACGGATCCAACAGAGTCGATCGAAGCGACACCGCCGCCGCGCATCGCCGGATGGACCAGGCTCAACACGTTCCCCAGCGCCTTCTTGAACTGTCGGCGTCGCGCAGTCAGTGCCAGCAGCCACACGCCACCAATCAGACATGTCGCCAGTGCGGCCTCAAAAACCAGTAGGGGTCCGATCCATGCGCCTACCATCGCGAGCAGCTTGACGTCTCCCGCAGCCATTCCGCGCAGCAGATAGAGCGGCAGGAACAGAAGCAGTCCGACGACAGCGCCCGCCAGCCATGCCACAACGCCGCCCGCGAATCCTTGCAGCCAGCACTGCACAAGCAGCGCGCCGAGCAGACCGGCGCCGACCAGTACGTTGGGAATGCGGCGGCACTGGATGTCTGTGCTTGCGGCAGCGATCACCAGTGCAATGACGCACGGAATGATCGGCGGTAGTGGTGCAGTTGCGGCAATGAGCATGACAAGGCCTCGTTGGTGTGGGCAGCGGTCAGGACAAGCGCGGATGCGGCGGGCGAACCAGCGTGGCGGTTCGCCCGCCGTTCCTCTCAGGTTCCTGAGGTCACGTGCCCAGCGATAGCAGTGAATTTGTCGCTGACCGCCGTCGCGAGGGTCGAGTACCCTGCGAGGATTGCCGTCGCGATCAGTGCGGCCATCAGGCCATACTCGATGGCGGTTACGCCGTCTTCATCGCGAATGAATGCACCAGTGCTGTTGATGAACGATTGCATCATTACTCTCCATTTGAACTTGCCACGGCGTGTTGAGCGCTGCAGCGTGTTGCAAAAAGCCGTGATGCGACAGACGGGCAGGCAGGCCCAAGTCGTCTGTCGCATCGCTCGGGGTTAAGCCAGCTTCCCCGCGATTGCGGTGAACTTGGCGCTGACTGCATTGGCGAGCGTGGTGTAGCCGGCGAGAATTGCCGTTGCAATCAGGGCGGCCATCAGGCCGTACTCGATGGCGGTCACGCCGTCTTCGTCGCGAATGAATGCTTTCGTGCTGTTGATGATGGATTTCATGGTTTATCTCCCTTAGGATGGCTAACTTAAGTGTCATCAGATGACGACGGTGGGTACTGCGTGCTGCTTGACTACAGGGTGCTACAGGAAATGGCGCGCGGACGCCCCGTGAGAGCGCGGCCGGGCAGGAGCCATAAGCGGCTCGCTGCGATTCGTGTGCAAAGGATGGTGCTGCGTGACACGCAGCGGGATGAGCTGGCGGCAAGCCAGAGCGGGGAACATCGCGTCGAAGAGCGCTTCGGCATGCAGCGCCATCAGGCGCTGCGCAAAACGCACTGCGTACCGCAAGCGCGTCTGCAACCGCGTCTGCAACCGCGTTTGCAACCGCGTTTGAATCCGAATGAAAGAGTGCATCTTCCACTACTCCTTGTTTTCTTCTTTCGCAGCCGGATTGTTCTTCTCCGTGCCGTTGGCGGGCATGTATCGGAGAAGCCCCCGACGGCATCGACCTGGTCATGTGTCATGTCGCCGGCTGCGTGAAAAGGTAAAGGCAAGGAGTAGGCCAGCGTCGTCAGGTTCACGGAGCCATCGGACTTGTAGCCCGACAAGCGCCTTCTTTCGAATGACAGCCCGCGGAAATTTGACCGACTTGGCTCAGAACTGCATCATCGGCAGGTCATCGTTGCCGCTGCGGAATATGGCGCTCGTCGGCTATGGGCATGACTTCAAACCCAGACTTAGGGATTTAACCCAGGTGAGCCGAAAGCGAATGCTGCCGTTAATTTGCGGCGGTTTTTTCGGCTCGCTTCGGACCGATTCGTTGCAAGCCTGAAACGCAGGTAGCCGAAAGCGGCATTCATCGCGACCTGCTGGCGGTTTTGCATGTGGACTGCAGCACGCACATACAACACATGCGGTCACCGTTGCGTCACTGCTGCGTCACCGTTGCGTCACATACGTCGCGCAATATTGCCGACGGCCATCCCTCGGCCAACGGCTGCGCGCCGGCTATTCCTCTCGTTTTGCGAACATCCATGCCGGCAAGTTTCTGGATGAGGCCCGGCGCCAGACACGTCTACAACAAGCATTCCATTAAGGATGACATCGTGTCTCGTTCAAGACTGTTTGCACTGACGGCAATCGCTTCGTCGCTTCTATTCGCGACGGCCGCACACGCCGCGGTCGACCTCATTGCGGTCGGTCAGTTGAGCGGCCTCACCGGCGACTTGTCGAAGGAAACGGCGGCGCCGCTGGAGAACGGCGTGGCGGGCAATCTGCTCGGCGGCCTCGGTTCGGGCATTGCGTACGCGGGCTGCCATACGTTCGTCGCGGTGCCCGATCGCGGGCCGAACGCGGTGTCGTATAACGCGGCCATCGACGACACGGCGTCGTACATCAACCGTTTCCAGACCTTGCGCCTGCGTCTGCAGCACAACGCAGCGGGCTCCGCCTTGCCGTATTCGCTCGCGCCGAAGCTGATCGCCACGACGCTCCTGCATACGTCGGACAAACTGGTCTATGGCACGGGCGCCGCCGCGGGTGTGCCCGATGGCGCGCCCGCGCTCAACAGCCGTAACCACACGTACTACTTCACCGGCCGTTCGGATAATTTCGATCTCACGCGTCTGTCCACCAACGACCGCGACGCGCGCTTCGATCCCGAAAGCGTGCGCGTGAGCAATGACGGCGAGAGCGTGTTCATCTCCGACGAATACGGTCCGTACGTCTATCGTTTCGATCGGCGCAGTGGCCGGCGCATCGACACCTACACGCTGCCCGACACGTTTGCGGTGTCCACGCTGAGCCCGATCGGCAGCAATGAAATTGCGCAGAACACGACGGGGCGCGTCGCGAACAAAGGCATGGAAGGTCTCGCCATTTCGCCCGACGGCAAGACGCTGTTCGGCGCGATGCAAAGCCCGTTGATTCAGGACGGCGGCACGGACGGCGCGTTCACGCGCATCGTGAGGATCGACGTGCGCAGCGGTAAAACCACGCAGTTCGCGTATCCGCTCACGAACATCGGCACGAGCGCGAAACCGAAGTATCCGACAATCAGCGACGTGGTCGCCGTGAACGATCATGAACTGCTGGTGGACGAGCGTGACGGCAAGGGTCTCGGCGACAATTCGACCGCTGTTTTCAAGCGTGTTTTCCATATCGATCTGGCGAACGCGCAGGACGTGAGCAACACGAGCGGGCAAGCCGGGCTCGCGCCGTATGCGGTGCAAAAAACGCTGTTCCTCGATGTCGTCGCGCAACTGACTGCGCACGGCTACAGCGCGAACGACATTCCCGCGAAGCTCGAAGGGCTCGCATTCGGGCCGGACGTCGTGGTCGGCGGCGTTAAGAAGCACACGCTTTTTATCGCTAACGACAACGACTTTATCGGCACGGTCACCGATTCGAATCATCCGGCGGGCATTGCCAATCCGAATCAGTTCTTCGTCTTCGCATGGGACGCGAGCGATCTGCCGGCCTACGTCGCGCAAAAACTGACGGGCGCTGCGGCGGGCAAAGGGCGCGGTCACGATGAGCATGTGTGCGAAGCCGAGCACGACGACGACGATCATTAACGCAATGGGCGCGCGTGGCGCGTCCGTCGACGCTAAAGAGCGTCGCTAGATAACGTTATAAAAATCGCTTCATTCCCTTGGCTCTCGCGGCTCGGTACGCTGACGCATCAACCGAACGCGAGGGCTTATCGCAGTGTCTGTTCCCACATCGTTTTCAACGCGGCGGCGCGCACTCAGGCTGCTCGGCGCCGCGCCCGCATTCGCCGCGGCGAGCCTCTTTCAATCGCATTCTGCGCAGGCCGCGGACCTCGCGTCGACCACGCTCGTACTCGGCGACCAGGCCGGCGGCACGCGTGCGCTTGTGGAGGCCGCCAAGGTGCTCGACGGTGCGCCGTATGCGTATCGATGGGCTAATTTTCAGGGCGCGGCGCCGCTCTTCGAAGCGCAACGCGCGGGCGCCGTCGATCTCGCGCCCGCAGGTGATTTGCCCGTGCTCGCCGCAGCGGTCGGCGACCCAACGTTGAAAATCGTAGCGACGCGCGTGGGCTCCGGCGCACAACTCGGCATTCTGATCGCGCCGGATTCGACGATACGCAGCGTCGCGCAACTGAAAGGGCGTAGCGTGTTCGTCTCGTCGGCGCGCGGCAGCATTTCGCAATTCCAGCTATACGGCGCGCTTGCTGAAGCAGGCTTGTCGAAAGACGACGTGACCGTGCGCTTCATCTTGCCGGTGGATGGCTTCGCGGCGTTCGCGTCAGGCGCGATCGAAGCGTGGGCGACGTTCGATCCGTACTACGGCATCGCCGTGCAACGCGGCGCGCGCATCTTGCGCGACGGCACGGGCATCAATAGCGGACTCGGTTTTATCACCGCATCGGGCGCGTCGCTTGCCGACACGCGCAAGCGCGCGGCAATCGCCGACGTTCTGTTGAGACTGCAACGCGCGGGCGAGTGGGCGCTTGCGAACCCGGACGCCTACGCGCAGATCTATGCAACGCTGACGCGCTCTCCGCTCGATGCGGCGAGAACCATCACGCGCCGCGCGTCGCTCAAGCAGCATTTCGTCAGCGATGCGGATATCGCCGCGCTTCAGAAAGTGGCCGACAGTGCGAACCGCGACGCGATCTTGCCGCGCCGCATCGACGTCCGCGCGATCTCCGAGACGCGCATTGCGCAGTCGGCCACCGGCTGACGCATTACGCGAGGCTTATTAATCGAGGTCTATCAATCGAGGCCGCCCTGACACAAGTACTTGATCGACAGATAATCGTCGAGTCCATACTTCGAGCCTTCGCGGCCATAGCCCGATTCCTTCACGCCGCCGAACGGCGCGGCTTCGCTCGACACCGCGCCCTCGTTGATGCCGATCACGCCTGCTTCGAGCCGCGCGGCCACGCGGTTGATGCGCCGCACGTCCTGCGTATAGAAGTAAGCGGCAAGACCGAACGGCGTGTCGTTTGCGAGACGGATCGCTTCGGCTTCGTCGTTGAAGCGGAACAGCGGCGCGACCGGTCCAAAGGTCTCTTCGCAGCACACCAGCATGTCGTCCTGCGCGTTGGTCAGCACGGTGGGCGCATAGTAATTCGGGCCCAGCTCGGTCAGGCGCTTGCCGCCCGTCAACACGTTTGCCCCTTGTTTTACGGCGTCTTCTACGTGACGCGCGATTTTGTCGATCGCGCGCTCGTTGATCATCGGGCCGATTTGCGCGCCGGCGTCCGTTGCGGGCGCAACCTTCAGCGCCCCAACGCGTTTGGCGAGCAGATCGGCGAAACGTTCATAAACGCCGGCCTGCACGTAGACGCGATTCGGGCATACACAGGTCTGTCCGCCGTTGCGAAACTTGGCGGCCATCAGTCCCGCGACGGCCGCGTCGAGGTCCGCATCGTCGAATACGATGAAGGGTGCGTTGCCGCCCAGTTCGAGCGACAGCTTCTTCAACGTGGCCGCGGACTCGCGCGCAAGATGCTTACCGACCGGCGTCGAACCGGTGAACGTGATCTTGCGTACGCGGGCATCGGCGAGCCAGTCGGCCACGGCTTCAATGCCTTGTTCGCGCGAAGCCGACAGCATGTTCAGCACGCCGTCGGGCACGCCGGCTTCCTGCGCGAGCGCGGCGAGTGCAAGCGCGGTCAGCGGCGTGTCTTCGGCGGGCTTGGCAATCACCGTGCAACCGGCCGCGAGCGCGGGCGCGATCTTGCGCGCGATCATCGCGAGCGGGAAATTCCACGGCGTGATGGCGGCCACGATGCCGATCGGCTCCTTCACCGCGCTCATGCGCTTGCCGCGCTGCTGCTGCGGAATGATGTCGCCGTAGATGCGCGTGGCTTCGTCGGCGAACCACGCGACGTACGACGCACCGTAAGCGACTTCGCCGCGGCTTTCCGCGAGCGGCTTGCCTTGTTCCGTCGACATCAGCTTCGCGAGATCTTCGGTGTTCGCGACGATCAGCGCATGCCAGCGGCGCAGAATCTCCGCGCGCTCGCGCGGCAGCGTGTCGCGCCACGCGGGCAGCGCGCGAGCGGCTGCGTCGGTGGCGGCGCGCGCATCCGCGGCACTGCTGTTCGCGACCTCGACGATCGTCTCGCCCGTCGCAGGATTGGTGACGGGAAAGCGCGCGCCGTTCGCGGCGGCGATCCATTTGCCGTCGATAAAATTCAGCGGACGGATCAGTTCATTGCGCGTCAATGCGAGAGACATTGCGTTGCTCCTTGGTGGCCTTTTGACGGAATCGGGCGTGCGTTTTTCGCCATTGCGCCGGGCGGCGCGGCGGCATGCATGCGGTCATGCACGGCGATGCGATAGATCGATGCTACGCGTGTCGCGCGATCAATGAATCGCCTCAAAAAGCGGCCCACGGTGTGCGTATGGTTTTTTTCAGGCCGCTACAGCATTTTCTGCTGAATGCGTTGCCCGCCGTTGGAGGCGAGCGTTGCAAAGAGCGCTGCAAAGAGCGTTGCAAGGAGCGTTGCAAAGAGCGCTGCAAGGAGCGTTGCAATCAGCGGCTGCGGCGCGGTCCTGTCGACGCGCGCACGACGAGTTGAGGCGGCGGGCCGAGCACCATCGGCGGTTGCCGCTCGGGTGTCTGGATCAGGCGGATCAAACTGTTGATCGATAACTCCGCGATCTGCGCCGTTTGGATCGCGACGGTGGTCAGCGCGGGGTGCACCTGATGCGCGAGTTGAATGTCGGTGATGCCGATAACCGACACGTCGTCGGGCACCGCGCGCCCGAGCGTGATCAAGGCCTGCGCCGCGCCGATCGCGAGCAGGTCGTTGGTCGCGAAGATCGCGGTGACGAACGGCCGCACGGCCATCAACTGCATGCACGCGGTGTAGCCGGCGTCGATCGAGTCGCGCACCTGCAGTACCGCGGCCGTGTCCGCTTCCACGCCGGCGGCGCGCATCGTCGCGCGAAAACCATTGGAGCGCGCGTCCTGCAAGCCGCCGCAACCGTCGCCGACCAGCAGCCCGACTTCGCGATGGCCCAGTTCCAGCAAATGCTGCGCGGCGAGTTCGCCGGCGCGCGCGAAATCCACGGCAATGCACGGCAGCGCGGGCGGCGTCTCGGGGTGCTCCCACATCGCCAGCAGGATCGGCGCGCTATGCGTGGCCGACGCGCACAAGTCGTTGATCGCGATGTCCGTGTTCATGACGAGCACGCCGTCCGCCAACGTGCCCGCGATCTGGTTCAGATACGCGCGGCCTATCTCGGCGTCGTCGTCGGTATTGCAGACCATCAGGAAATGGCCGGCTTTGCGCGCCGCACGTTCGGCGGCCAGCACGAACTCGGGGTAGAACGGGTTCGAGATGTTCGACAGCATCAACGCGAGCGTCGACGAACGGCCCTCGGCCAACGCGCGGGCGTTCAGATTCGGCCGGTAGCCGAGATCCGCGATGGCCTTCAGCACGCGCTCCGCTGTTTCCGGACGCACCTTCTCGCGGTTGCGCAACACGTTGGAGACCGTCGCGGCAGTGACGTGCGCGCGCTTCGCGACTTCGGACAGGGTGACCATTTTTCTCGTTTATCCCAAATTCAGGGAGCGCGCTTCAAATGTTGCAAGCAGGGAGCGACGTTGATAACTTGCTGGAAAACACAACTTCGATAACCGCAGCGCCGCCTTCCACACGAACCGCGGTGAACAAGGAGACAGTCAAATGGCTTTCCCGCTCGACCTCGAATTTAAGCGATTAAATGCCGCCTGCGCAAGACCCGGCGAACTTTTTTTTCGCGCGATTTAAGCGGTTAAATGAAGAGGAGACAAGATGGCTACGATTCGTTTAACCGACGTGGAGAAGGCATACGGCGACCACGCGCCGGTGATCCGGCGCGTCAACCTCGAAGTCGCGCAGCACGAGTTCTGCGTGTTTCTCGGCCCGTCGGGCTGCGGGAAGTCGACGTTGCTGCGCATGATCGCGGGTCTCGAGGATCTCAGCGCGGGCGAGCTGCGCATCGGCGGCCGTCTGATGAACGACGTGCCCGCAGCCGGCCGCGGAGTGGCGATGGTGTTCCAGAGCTACGCGCTGTTCCCGCACATAACGGTGTTCGACAACATGGCGTTCGGTCTCAAGCTCGCGAAGCAGCCGAAGAGCGTGATCGACAGCAAGGTCCGCGAAGCTGCGCGCATTCTGCAACTCGACAGCTTGCTTGACCGCTATCCGAAAGCGCTGTCCGGCGGCCAGCGTCAGCGCGTTGCGATTGGCCGCGCGATCGTGCGCGAGCCGGGTGTGTTTCTCTTCGACGAACCGCTGTCCAATCTCGACGCCGCATTGCGTGGGCAAACGCGTGTTGAGATTGCGCGCCTGCATCAGCGGTTTGCGGACGCGAGCGTCGTGTACGTCACGCACGATCAGGTCGAAGCGATGACCCTCGCGGACAGAATCGTGCTGCTGCATGCGGGCGCGGATGCCGAGCGCTTCGGCAGCATCGCGCAAAGCGGCGCGCCGCTCGAGTTGTACCACCACCCGAATTCGCGGTTCGTCGCGGGCTTTATCGGCTCGCCGCGGATGAACTTTATCGACGGTGTCGTCGACTCGATAGAACCAGGCAAAGTGTCGGTGACACTCGCTCGACAAGACGAGCAGTTGACCGCTTACGTGGATGGCCGTCGCCTGCAGCGCGGCCAGCCGGTCACGCTTGGCGTGCGCCCCGAGCATCTGCGTCTCGATGGCAACGAGCAGTTCATTGAGTGCGCAACCGTTTTGTCGGAACGACTCGGCGAACACAGCTACATTCACGCGGATCATGCAGGCGGCTCGCTTGTCGCGAAGGCGCCGGGCGATACGCCGATCGGTTCCGGCGAGCACATTCGCGTTCACGTGCCGCCTCAGGCGTGTCATCTGTTCGACGCGCAAGGTGTCGCGCTGCGCCGTAGCACGTTCGACCCTGAGCGCATTGCCGCGTGAACGGGCCGCGATCCATGTTTTGCCCCGAACAGTAGTCGATTTTTTAAAGCAGGATGCCGCCATAGAGCGGTTCACCACGTTGGCAGTGAATCGCTGCCAGCCAACAAGGTAGTCAAGGAGACAAAAGATGATTGCTCTACGCCTTCGCCGTCTAGCGCGCGTGTCGGTTGCAGCCGCGCTCGTTGCCGGCA
Organism: Paraburkholderia sp. GV068; assembly: GCF_003058125.1. Lineage (NCBI taxonomy): Bacteria > Pseudomonadati > Pseudomonadota > Betaproteobacteria > Burkholderiales > Burkholderiaceae > Paraburkholderia > Paraburkholderia sp. GV068. The sequence goes on along the minus strand of NZ_QBUB01000022.1, from coordinate 31,493 downwards.
CGCTCGGCTACGTGACAGCCGACGCCGCTACGCTCACCGTCAATGTGTCGGCGCGCGGCAATCAGCGCTCGACATGGCAGGACGCGTTCGACAAGTTCAAGAAAGCCAATCCCGATGTCGATCTGAAAGTGACTTACATCACCGAGGAAGCGTACAAGGTGCAGATGGGCGGCTGGCTCGCGACCGATCCGCCGGATGTCGTGTCCTGGCATGACGGCGAGCGCATGGCCTATTACGCGCAGCGCGGCCTGCTGGAAGATCTCACGCCGGACTGGAACAAGAACGGCTGGTCCCAGCAATATGCGTCGGTGAAGGAAGCATCGACCTATAAGGGCAAGCAGTACGCGGCGCCGCTCGGCTATGACGCGTATGGCTTCTTCTATCGCAAGGATCTGTTCGAGAAGGCGGGCGTTAAAAGCGAGCCGAAGACATGGGATGAATTTCTCGATGCCTGCAAAAAGCTGAAGGCCAGTGGCGTCGCACCTATTGCAGTCGCTGCTCGCGATAGCTGGACACTCGCCGCATGGTTCGACTATCTGGATTTGCGCATCAACGGCAACGAGTTTCATCAGAAGCTGATGGCGGGCGAGATTCCGTACACGGACGCGCGCGTGAAAAAGGTCTACACCGCGTGGAAAACCTTGATCGACGATCACTACTACATCGACAACGCACTCTCCTATGATCTCGATTCCATTGCACCGTTTCTCGTGAGCGGCAAAGCCTCGATGATGTTGATGGGCACATTCTTCTCGGCGAGCATTCCCGCATCCGTGAAGCCGCAAACGGGCTTTTTCCGTTTCCCCGTGATCGACGCGAATGTGCCAATGGCCGAAGACGGTCCCGTCAATGTACTGTTGATTCCGGCAAAAGCGAAGAACAAGACCGACGCACGCAAACTGCTCGCCTTCATGGAGCAGCCGCAGATCAATGCGGATCTCGCGCGCGGCTGGGGCCAGTTGCCTTCGAATAGTCAGGCAGCGGAGCCGGAAGATCCAATTTCCAAAGTTGGCTTTCAGACGCTCGCGAATACGAAGGGCGGCATTGCACAGTTCTACGATCGCGACATGCAAAAAGAAATGGCCGACGAGGGGATGAAAGCGATGCAGCAGTTCTACAGCGATCCGTCGCAACTCGACGCGATACTCGCGCGCCTCGAAACGACGCGCAAGCGTATCTACAAGAAGTAAGTCCACCGCACCGGCGCCATGCGGCGCCGGCGTACGCCTTCGACTTTCGACGAGGCCCGATCCATGTCTCATTCCGCAGCGCGCCGCCTACCCGCGGCCCAGCATCGTCACGTCTCCACGACGCGCCGTCATCAGCATCGCGCCGCATTGCTGTTCCTGTTGCCGGGCTGCGCGTTGTTCTGTCTATGCGTGATTTATCCGATTATCAGCAGCATCTCGCTCAGCTTTTATCACTGGGACGGCATGACGCCGAAGACCTTCGCCGGCTTCGACAACTACGTCGAGTTATTCCACGCGGATACCTTCTATACGGCGCTAAAGAACAACTTGCTATGGCTCGCGCTATTTCTGCTGGCCCCGCCGTTCGGCCTGTTGTTCGCGCTTTATCTGAATCAGCACATTCGCGGCATGCGTGTCGTGAAGTCGCTTTTCTTCGCGCCGTTCGTGCTGTCGGGCGTGGTAGTCGGTCTCGTGTTTAGCTGGTTCTACGACCCAGGCTTCGGCCTGCTGCGACTGATTGTCGGTCACGGCATTCCTGTGCTCGGCGATCCGAAGACCGTGACGTTCGGCATTATCTTCGCCGCGTTGTGGCCGCAAACGCCGTTTTGCATGGTGCTGTATCTCACCGGTCTCACCGGCATTAACCCGGAAGTAGTGGAGGCCGCGCGCATGGAAGGCGCAAAAGGATTGCGTCTTTTGTGGCACGTGATTTTGCCGCAATTGCGGCCTGCCACTTTCATGGCGGTGGTGTTGACGGTAATCGGCGCGCTGCGCAGCTTCGACCTAATTGCGGTGATGAGCGGCGGCGGTCCTTTCGACAGTTCAACCGTGCTCGCCTATTACATGTACGACCAGGCGATCAAGTACTACCGCGAAGGCTATTCCGCGGCGATTGCCGTCGTGCTGTTCGCCATCATGCTCGTCTACATCGTGTTCCATTTGCGCCGCATGCTGCGCGAAGAACGTTGATTACCGGAGCCACGCGTCATGTATCCACTTCCCGTACAGCGCTGGAAACCCCTCAATCGCAGGCTATATAAAGCGTCTTTGCCGATTGCATTGCTGATCTGGCTATTGCCGATGCTTGCTGTACTCGTCACGTCGATTCGTTCTTCCGACGAACTCTCGCAAGGCGAGTACTGGACCTGGCCCAAACACTTTGCGCTGATCGAAAACTACGGCACCGCGCTTACGCAAACGCCGATGCTGCATTACTTCGCGAACAGCGTGCTCATTACGGTGCCTTCAGTACTCGGTGCGATCGTGCTGGCGTCGATGGCGGGCTTTGCATTGGCCACCTATCGTTTCCCCGGCAATACCGTGATCCTGTTCGGCTTCGTCGCCGGCAATTTCGTACCGATCCAGATCCTGATGATTCCGGTGCGCGACATGGCCCTGAAGTTCGGCCTCTTCAATAGCGTATGGGCGCTCGTGATCTTTCACGTTTCATTTCAGACCGGCTTTTGCACGCTCTTTCTGCGCAATTTCATCAAGCAGTTGCCGTTTGAAATGATCGAGGCCGCACGAGTGGAAGGCGCGAGCGAATGGGCGATCTACTGGCGCATTGTGTTGCCGCTGATTCGTCCCGCGCTCGCCGCACTCGGCATTCTCGTGTTCACGTTCGTCTGGAACGACTACTTCTGGGCGCTATGTCTCACACAAGGCGATGAAGCCGCGCCGATCACTGTCGGCGTCGCCGCGCTCAAGGGGCAATGGACGACCGCATGGAATCTGGTCGCGGCCGGCTCAGTACTTGCCGCATTGCCTTCCGTATTGATGTTCTTCGCGATGCAAAAGCATTTCGTCGCCGGCCTGACTTTTGGTGCAAGCAAGGGCTAACCGGCTATTCGACGTCACTCATAAAGAGACTTTCACATGCAACTTGGTGTTTGCTACTACCCCGAACAATGGCCGCGCACGATGTGGGCCGACGACGCGAAGCGTATGGTCGAACTCGGCATCACCCATGTACGTATCGCTGAATTCGCGTGGAGCCGGATGGAACCGCGCGCGGGCGAATTCGTATGGGAATGGCTCGACGAAGCGGTCGCCACGCTCGCGAATGCCGGACTGAAACTCGTGCTCGGCACACCTACCGCGTCGCCGCCGAAGTGGTTGATCGATGCGCATCCGGACGTGTTGCCTGTGCGCGCCGACGGCACGCACTGGAATTTCGGCTCCCGCCGTCATTACGATGTTTGCAGTGAGATTTATCGGCGAGAGTGCTCGCGTATTGTCAGTGCAATGGCGGAGCGTTACGGACGGCATGCGTCGATCATTGCGTGGCAAACCGATAACGAACTTGGTTGTCATGAAACCGTGCCGAGCTATTCGCCGGCTGCTTTAAAGCGCTTTCATGCATGGCTGCGTCGACGCTATCAAACGGTCGATGCGCTCAACCGTGAATGGGGCAACGTGTTCTGGAGCATGGAGTACGCGTCGTTCGAAGCAATCGAATTGCCGAATCTCACGCCGACGGACGCGAACCCGATTCATCTGCTCGACTTTCGCCGTTTCATGTCCGACGAAGTGGCGAGTTTTCATCGCGAGCAAGTCGATGTATTGCGCCGTTATGCACCTACGGCCGATGTACTGCATAACTTCATGGGCTTCTTCACCACGTTCGATCACTATCGTTTCACCGAAAACAATTCACTCGATGTCGCCGCGTGGGACAGCTATCCGATTGCGCGCACCGAATCGATTGCGTTGCCTGAAGAGCAGAAAGCGCGTTACGCGCGCACCGCGCATCCCGATGTATCCGCATTCGATCACGACCGTTACCGTGCAATCGGACGCGGGCGTTTCTGGGTGATGGAGCAGCAGGCGGGTCCTGTGAACTGGGCGCCGTGGAATCCGGTGCCCGCGAAAGGCATGGTCAGACTCTGGGCCTATGAGGCGTTCGCGCACGGTGCCGAACTGGTGTCGTATTTCCGTTGGCGTCAGTGCCCGTATGCACAGGAGCAGATGCATTCGGGCCTCAATCTGCCGAATAACGAGTTGTCGCCCGGTGGTTTGGAAGTGCAACAGGCGGCGCGTGAGATTGCTTCTATCCCGGAGTTCGCACGACTGGACGCTCCCGCGCGTGCGGCGACTGCAATCGTATTCGATTACGAAACGCAGTGGATGTTCGAGATTCAGCGTCACGGCAAGGGCTTCGATTATCAGGCGCTCGTGTTCGACTACTACGAGTCGCTGCGCGAACTTGGGCTCGACGTGGACATTGTTTCCAGTAAGGCCGATCTGTCGTCATACCGGCTCGTGGTCGTGCCGAGTCTCGCTGTGATCGACGATGCGTTGGTCGCGCAAATCGAGCGTGGTTCCGCGCAATGGGTATTCGGGCCGCGCAGTGGCTCAAAGTCCGAGGCGTTTGCAATTCCACAAGAACTGCCGCCCGGCGCGCTGCAACGTGTACTGCCGATGCAAGTACTCGAAGTCGAGTCGCTGCGTGCATCGCTCGCACCCGCTGTTTCTATTGATGGTGTCGACGGTATCGCAATGCATTGGCGCGAGCATGTGCGCGCCAATGGAGGAACGCGCGTCGATGCGCAGTTCGCGGACACGTGGCCCGCCATTCTCACTCATGGGCGCGTTCGTTACGTGGCGGCCTGGCTTTCGCACGAATTGCATCGCGCGGTATTGCAGCGGGCGGCGCAAGAAGCCGGCATTGCGACGCAATTGCTGCCGGAGGGCTTGCGCATTCGGCGTCGTGCGGATTTGACGTTCGCGTTCAACTTCGGCGCGCAGCAGGTGCAGGTCCCCGCACCGGCCAATGCAACGTTCGTGCTTGGACAGCCGCAACTAGGCACCGGCGATGTCTGCGCATGGAAAGACGCATGAAGTACCGAGCAGCAAGTCAGTAGTGGCATTGAGCAGCTTCAATCTGAACCAGGCGAGCCAGGACGAGTCGCCATTCGATAGATGGAGGATGACAGATGAACAGAAGAGAAATGCTGGGATGGCTCGCGTCCGCGGCGGCAGCGGTCGGCGCGGGTTCGATGATCGGCACGCCGGCAATGGCCGCTGACGACGTCAAAACGGTTTCACGTAGCGGCCGGTTTGCAAAGGGCGCGGACGTTTCCACGCTGCTCGAACTCGAAGCGAACGGCGCGAAGTTCTACGATCATGGCGTGCCGCACGACTGTCTGCTGCTTCTGAGGAGTCACGGCGTCGACTCCATTCGCATCAAGGTCTGGAATGATCCTGGCAATCCGAACTATTTTCCCGCCGATCAAAGCCCGCGCGCCGGTTACAACAACGCGGAGCATGTGCGTGTGCTGGCGCGGCGTGCCGCGGCGCTCGGCATGCGCATCCTGATCGACTTTCACTATAGCGACTGGTGGGCCGATCCGGGCAAGCAGTACCCGCCGCATGCGTGGGCCGGCAAGAACATTACGGAGACTTGTGCATTGCTGTCCGAGTACACGTCGAATGTACTCAATATGCTCAAGCGCGACGGCGTTCGTCCCGAGTGGGTGCAGGTGGGCAATGAGATCACCGGCGGCATGCTGTGGCCGCTCGGCAAATACGATCAGTGGGACAACCTCGCGCAATTGCTGAAGGCCGGGCATGATGCGGTCAAATCGGTCGATGAGCGCATCAAGGTCATGCTGCATATCGACAGCGGCGGCAACAACGCGACGAGCCGCTGGTGGTTCGACAGCGCGATCCAGCGAGGCGTGAGCTTCGACATGATCGGCTTGTCGTATTACCCGCAATGGCAGGGCGCGCTGAGCGATCTGCAAACCAATGCGAACGATCTCGCGACGCGCTACGGCAAGGACGTGATGGTGGTGGAGACCGCGTATCCGTGGACGACGAGCGACGGCGACTCCGAGCCGAATGCGATGACTAACACGGGTTCAACGACTTTCCCGCAAACGCCCGCGGGCCAGGCGCAGTTTCTTGCGGCTGTTGCGGACATCGTGAAGGCAATACCCGACGGCCACGGCAAAGGCGTGTTTTGGTGGGAGCCGGAATGGATTCCGACGCCGAATGTCGGCTGGAAAGTCGGCGCGGGCGATCAGTGGGACAACAACACGTTGTTCGATTTTCACGGCAACGTGCTGAGTTCGCTGGATGCGTTTCGCAAACTTTAAACGTTGATCGAGCCACCCACGGCAGACGTTAGCGCGCTGACGTCTGCTGCGTGCGCGCCTTGACGCAGTCGGATGTGAACGCCATGCTGGCCTGATCCGGCGTCATGCGCGGCGCGTTCGGTGCATAGATCTTCTCGATGATCGCGGCGAAGGTCTGGCGGTCCGCATCGTCGCGATAGTACTTTGCGGCTTGATCGAGCGCCTGCGCTTTGGTCTTTTTGTGCGCGCGCCATGACGCCACTTGACCGGCAATATCGCCGATTGCAAAGCATTGATTGCTGACCGTTTGTGCCGCGGCCTGAGTCGCCGCTTGTGCGAGACACGTTGCAAGCAATGCCGATACGACTACGCGTTTCATGACGACGAATCCTGTTGGGCGCAAAGCCCGCAGTTTACGCGCGAGCAAGCGATAGCTGCCCGCGTCGATTCGTCGCTGGCTGCTGCTATTTCTTGTCGGGCTCGGCTTCGGTGTTCGTCCCGCTTTTGCCGTTGCTTCTGTTCGTGACGGCGCCGGTTTCATCGAGTTCGTCGTCGAGGTCGTCGTCGTTTTCGCCGGCGGGCGGGTCGGATTCGGCGGCTGTCATCATCGACAGAATGTGGCGAGCAGGCAGCGTATTGGCAATCGGATTCAGGTTCATGACGTGCGCTCCAAAAGAGAGTCCATATGATTTCAGCAAACCGCGAGCCCGCTCACGCACGTTGAACCTGCAAATAAAAAGCCGCCTCGAAAGGCGGCTTTGAACAAACTCGAAGCAAGCAAACCGGCACGCGCTCTCGCGCGCTGGGCTCCTCAATCAATGCCCAAACGATTCCGCCTTCGACACCGGCGCGTTCGCTACATACGGCCGCGCCATCTGCTTGATCAGCAACGCGATGCACGCGATGATGCCGGCGACCGCGATCGTCGCAAAGATGCCGGCGAACGTGAAGTGACGGCGTGTCAGTTCGGCCACGAGGAACGAGCCCGCAATGCCGCCGAAACGTCCAATGCCGAGCATCCACGCGACGCCCGTGCCGCGGCCTTGCGTCGGGTAGAACGCGGCGGCGAGCGCGGGCATCGACGATTGCGCGGTGTTCATCAGCACGCCCGCGACGAACACGATGAACACGAGCGCGCCGACATTGCCCGCCGCCTGGCCGATGAAGTACACGCTCACGGCGGTCAGCGCATAGCAGGCCGCGATGATCCGGTTCGCGTTGAAGCGGTCCATCAGCACGCCGCACACCACGGCGCCCACGCCGCCCAGCGGGAACAACGCGGAAATGAGCGTCGCGCGTTGCGGCGTGAGGCCGGCGTCCTTCAGCAGAATCGGCATCCAGTTGATCGACGCGTAGAAAATCACGAGGCCCATGAAGTAGGTGATCCACAGCATTACCGAGCCGACGATGTACGCGCGCGACAGCACGACAGCCACGCCCTTGCCGCCGGTTGCCGGCGCGGTCTCGGTCATCGTGAACGCTTCCGCGTCGGCGGCCGTGCTGGAGACGCGCCCGAGCGCCGCGCGAATGCGCGCGACCGGCTGATTGTTGGCGACCATGTAGCGCACCGATTCCGGCATCCTGATCAGCAACAGCACGAAGAGCACGAGCGGTGCGATGCCGCCGAGCAGCAGCACGCTGCGCCAGCCGAAGTGCGGAATCATCCACGCGGCGAGGAAGCCGCCGAATGCCGCACCGAGCGGAAAGCCGCAAAACATCAGATTGATGATCGTCGCGCGGCGGCTGTCCGGGCAGTATTCGCCCATCATCGTGACCGCGTTCGGCATGGCCGCGCCGAGGCCGACGCCGGTAACGAACCGCAGCACCGTCAGATATTCGATGCTCGTCGAGAACGCCGAGCCGAGGCACGCGGCGCCGAACAGCAGCACCGAGCCGAGCAGCATCGAGCGCCGCCCGAGCCGGTCGGACAGCGGCCCGGAGGCCAGTGCGCCGCACGCGAGGCCGAACAGCGCCGCGCTCAGCACGGGAGCGAGCGCCGGTTTGGTGATGCCCCATTCCGCGAGCAACGACGGCGCGATGAAGCCGATGGCGGCCGTGTCGAAACCATCCAGCAGGACGATCACGAAACACATGGCAAAGACCAGCCACTGGAACGGCGAAAACGGATGCTCGTTGAGGAAGGTCTGAACGTTCACAGCGTCGCTGCGATTCATGATGGGTCTCCTGACTGCAAAAAGGCTCGTCGGAGCGAGCCTTGTCTTACCTTACGATGCGCGTCGCACGGTCCGCTTCATTCATGCATGGTATGCGGACGGTGTGCCTGTCGCCATGAGTTTTGATTTGTTCGTATATAGAACTGTGATTCTCTCAGCGAACAAGCGACACTGTAAGGAATTTCCCGACGACGGGTCAACGCGGGATTACCCGACACTGTGGCCGGTCGGCGTCGAAAGGACAATGGGGAAGGGCGAGGCAGCCGCGGCGCGCGCTCGCGCGCGCCGGGTAAGACTGAAGATCAGATACAGCGGTTTAAATCAGAGAATGACGTACACCTTGCGCATGGTCTCCTCGACTTCCCAGAGACCCTCAGTATTCGCTTCGAAAAATAGCGTGTCGCCGCCCGCGAAATGGACCGTCTCTTCATTGTCCGGCGTAAAGCGTCCGCGTCCGGCGAGAATGTGCATCACCTCCGCCTGCTTCACCGAGCGGCGATACGTGCCGGCCGAGCATTCGAAGATGCCGGTGTCGATCGCCTCGGCGCTATTGAGTACGCGCTGCACACCCGACACGCGGATCGGCGTGGTGCCCGGCAAGCCGGCCGTGCCCCAATCTTCGAGATTCGGCAGAGTCACGCTCTGTTTGATTTGTTGAACCTTCATGGCTTTCAGCGCCTTTATCCGATGGATGCACGCAGCCTGCTCACAGGCTGCGGGTTGATGAGTTCGCAACGGTCTGCTCGACCTTGCCGAGTCGTACGACGGTGACGCCGGGGCGCAATTGCCGCAACGAGGGCATCACGAGCATGCAGTTGTCGTAAGGCGTGGCGACGGCTTCGCCGTTCGACCAGCCGATCACGGCGCCGGCTTCGGGAAAGATTTCGAGCCCGGTATAAGGACCGGCAAAACGAAAATCCATGCTTGTCGCGACGACCGGTTGCGTCACGCGCACGATGTGCTGCACGGGCGGTAACGGCGCGAGCCAGTCCGGCGGCAGATCGCTTTGGTCGATCACGCCGGCAAGCAGCAAAAACCGCGCGGTGGTGTCGCGCGCCACTGCGACGGCGCTCGCCTCCCAGTGTTGCCCGCATTCGATCAGCAACGCGTTCTTTGCGCTCGCCGGGTCGCCGAAGCCTTCGTAGTCGCGCATGCGGCGGCCTTCGGGATGGCCTTCGTCGCAGATCACGGTAGCAGGCGTGCCGAGCTGCACGGCGAGGTCGATGCCTTTTTGCAGCGGCCCGGCCACGATCAGCGGCTTGCTTTTTTCGTGCATCGAATGAAGATCGAGCAGCGCGTCAACGCTGTCGATCACCGGCCGCATCGCCCGTGCGCGCGCGAGTTCGCTCGAGTTGCGCGCGGCATCGTCCAGCACCGCCGCGGTCCACACGCGGTTGAAGTCCTGATCGACGAAACGGGCCGCGTCCGGCTTCGCGGGATCGAAGCTCCGGTAGGCATCGACATTGGCGAACGCGAGCGTGAGCCGTCCGCGGCGCGGGCGCAGCTTCAGGCGCAAGAGTTCATCCACGACGATCGCGCCGCACACTTCATTGCCGTGCGTGAGCGCATTGATCATGACATGCGGACCGTCCACGCCGGAGTCGAACGTGTGAACGTAGGCAATGCCCGACGCAGATTGTTCGTGCACCGAAATATCGGGAAACGCGACTTCGATCGGATAGGTTTCCATGTTCAGCCGAGCCTCGCCGCAATCGCCTCGCCGACTTGCGTGGTGTTCGCCTTGCCGCCCAGGTCGCCAGTATGCGGGCCTTCAACGAGCGTTGCTTCGATGGCGGCCAGAATCGCGTCGTGCGCGTCGCGCTCCTTGCCTTCGTGGTTGCCGAGGAAGTCGAGCATCATCGCGGCGGACCAGATCATCGCAATGGGATTCGCAATGTTCTTGCCGGCGATGTCCGGCGCCGAGCCGTGCACCGGCTCGAACAACGATGGAAACTTGCGGTCCGGATTCAGATTGCCCGACGGCGCGAGGCCGATCGTGCCGGTACATGCAGGGCCGAGGTCGGAAAGAATGTCGCCGAACAGATTGGTCGCGACCACCACGTCGAAGCGATCGGGATTCAGCACGAAGCGCGCGCACAGAATGTCGATGTGCTGCTTGTCCCACGTCACATCGGGATATTGCGCGGCGATGCCGGCCGCGCATTTGTCCCACCACGGCATGCTGATCGCGATGCCGTTGCTCTTGGTCGCGACGGTGATCTTCTTGCGCTCGCGGCGCTGCGCGAGATCGAACGCGAACTTCAGCACGCGCTCGCTGCCGTGGCGCGTGAATACCGATTCCTGCAACACGAACTCGCGCTCGGTGCCTTCGAACATCACGCCGCCCACCGACGAATACTCGCCCTCGGTGTTCTCGCGCACGATCCAGAAGTCGATGTCGCCCGCCTTGCGGCCCGCGAGCGGCGAAGGCACGCCGGCAAAGAGGCGCGCCGGACGCAGGTTGATGTACTGATCGAATTCGCGGCGGAATTTGAGCAGCGATCCCCACAGCGAAACGTGGTCGGGCACGGTGTCGGGCCAGCCCACTGCGCCGAACAGAATGGCGTCGGCCGATTGCAGTTGCGCTTTCCAGTCGTCCGGCATCATCTGGCCGTGCTTCGCGTAGTAGTCGCAGCTCGCCCACTCGATGTGCTGATACTCGAGCTCGAGACCAAAGCGCGTCTTCACCGCGTCGAGCACGCGCAGCGCCTCGGGCATGACTTCGACGCCGATGCCGTCGCCGGGAATGACTGCGATCCGATATTTCTTCGACATGCTGTGCTCCTCCATTAGGGCTTGTACCGATCCGATAACAGTTATTTTATTCCTGCTGTTTGGCCATAAAATGGTCGCTTTAGTTAAGCCACTGTGCACGATTCGTGTACAAAGCGGAACGCCACAGAGCCTCATCGAGAGACCTATGAACGCCGTCCCGTCACCCGATCTCGGCGACCTGCGCGTGTTTTGCGAAGTCGCGCGCAAAGCCAGTTTCAGCGCGGCGGCCGAATCGCTGTCGGTGTCCGCGGCGTATGTCAGCAAGCGTATCAACGTGCTCGAGACTACGCTCGGCACGCGCCTGCTGCACCGGTCCACGCGCCGCGTCGCGATCACCGAGGCGGGCGAGCGCGTCTACACGTGGGCCGAAAAAATTCTCGACGACGTCGATCAGCTCGTTGAAGACGTGTCCACCACGCGCCGCATTCCGGGCGGCAAGCTGCGCATTTCGAGCAGCTTCGGTTTCGGCCGGCGCTTCGTCGCGCCCGCGCTTGCGCGCTTTTCCGAACGTTATCCGCAATTGAGCGTGCGGCTCGATCTGTTCGACCGTCTCGTCGATGTCGCCGGCGAAGGTTTCGATCTGGACATTCGCATCGGCGACGACATCGCGCCGCATCTGATCGCGCGGCGGCTCGCGTCGAATCATCGCGTGCTGTGCGCGTCGCCCGATTATCTCGCGCGAGAAGGCGCGCCGCGTCAACTGGCGGATCTGTCGGCGCATGCGTGCCTCGCGATCAAGGAGCGCGATCATCCGTTCGGTTTGTGGCGTTTGACCGTGCGCGGCGAGGCGGCGTCGATCAAGGTCACGGGACCGTTGTCGACCAATCACGGCGAGGTCGCGGTGCAATGGGCGTTGGCCGGGCGCGGCATCGTGCTGCGTTCGATGTGGGACGTGCGGCCGCTGCTGGAAAGCGGCCAGTTGCAGCAGGTGTTGCCGGAGGTGACGCAGCCGGCGAACCTGTGGGCGGTGTATCCGGCGCGACTCGCGCAGTCGGCGAAAGTGCGGGTTTGCGTGGACTTTCTCAGCGAAGAATTCGCGCAGTGGAACCCGCCGGACGACACCGCCTAGCCGTTAGTGGTTACTGCTTAGTGGTGATTCTGCGAGAACAGCGTTTCGAGCGGATAGTGGCTCTTCACGAACGGCGACTTGATGATCACGTAGCTAAAGTACTTTTCGATGCCGATGTCGCGTTCCAGTAAGCCTTCAATAATGCTCTGATAATGGCTCACGCTGCGCGTGACGAACTTCAGCAGGTAATCGTAGCCGCCGCTCGCCAGATGGCATTCGACGATTTCGTCCACGTCGCGAATCGCATTCACGAACTTCACGAAGTCTTCCCGCCGATGATCGGCGAGCGTGACTTCGGTGAAAACGATCTGCACGTCACCGAGCTTTTCGAGCTGGATCTGCGCGCCATAGCCGACGATGTAGCCGGCCTTTTCCAGCCGCTTGACGCGAATCAGGCAGGGGCTCGGCGAAAGGCCGACCGCATCGGCAAGCTCGACGTTGGTGATACGGCCTTTCTTTTGCAACTGCGAAAGTATGCGCAGGTCGATACGGTCTAGCTTGCAGTCGCTGCTCATCGTAACGTTGTGGCTCCGGCGGTTGAGAAAAGGGACTCAGGCGGCCCTCTACTCTAGCATGCAGCGGCGGTACTTTTGGCCTGGTGCTTAGCCGTGGTTTTGCCGCGCAGCGCGGCCCGCACGTCGGCTTGTGCAAGCACGTCGTCCAGGGTTTTCTCGAGCCGCTCGAACATCAGGTCGAAGTCCGATTCCGTGTACGAAAGCGCGGGCGCAAAGCCGAGAATATTGTCGCCGAACGCACGGAAAATCAGGCGGTTTTCATAGGCCGCGACGGCAATGCGCTCCGACAGTTTCAGCGCGGGGTCGAACTGCGCCTTGGTGTCCTTGTCGGTGACGAGTTCGAGCGCGCCGAGCAGGCCGCGGTGACGCGAATCGCCCACGAGCGGATGCGCGAGCAATGCATCAAGGCCGCGCGCGAAACGCGGCGCGCGCGCGACGCCGTTCGCCAGCAAGCCGCCTTCGTGATAAAGGCGCAGCACTTCCAGACCGATCGCCGCGCTCACCGGGTGCGCCGAATACGTATGACCGTGGCCGACAATCGCCTCGGCGTCGCCATCGGCGATGCCCTGATAGATTTCGTCAGACATCAGCACGGCGCCCATCGGCGCGTAGCCGGCGGTCAAACCCTTGGCGACCGTCATCAGATCCGGCTCGACGTTCTCGCCCTGACATGCGAACAGCGGGCCGGTGCGGCCAAAGCCGGTGATGACTTCGTCGGCGACAAACAGAATGCCGAGCTTGCGGCAACGCTCGCGCATCGCCTTCAGCCAGCCGACCGGCGGCACGATCACGCCGCCCGAGCCCTGAATCGGTTCGCAGAAAAACGCGGCGACGTTATCCGCGCCGAGTTCCGCCACCTTCGCTTCGAGCGCGGCGACGGAGGCGGCGATCAACGCGGCGTCGTCGGCGAAATTATTGCGGTACGCATACGGCGACGGCAGGTGATGCTGGTTCGGCAGCGGCAGATCGAAGTTGCGGTGGAACGCGGGCAGCGCGGTCAGCCCCGCGCCCATGCTCGACGAGCCGTGATAGCCGCGTTGCAGCGCGATGATGTGCTTCTTCGACGGACGGCCCGTCGCATTGAAGTAATGTGTGATGAAGCGGATCGCCGAGTCGACCGCGTCCGAGCCGCCGAGCGTGAAGTACACGTGTTGCAGCGAAGCCGGCGCGACCTGCGCGAGTTTTTGCGCGAGTTCGATAGCCGGCTCGCAGCCGAAATGGAAATAGCTCGTCGCGTAGGGCAGTTTCTGCATCTGCGCGGTGGCCGCCTCGACAATGCTCTGCTGGCCGTAGCCCACGTTCACGCACCACAAGCCGGAGAAGGCGTCGAGCAGTTCGTTGCCCGCCGCGTCGCGCAGAAAGGCGCCGCTCGCGGATTCGAGCACCGTGACGCCGCGCGCCTCGTGCGCACGGTAGTTGATGACAGGATGGATCAGGTGCTGGCGGTCGGCTTCAATGAGCGATTGGATCGGCATGGTGGGTTCTCGTCGCGAAAGGGCTGTTGACGGTTCCATACTACTGATCCACGGCGATGGTCCGCTTACCTAAACAATTGCCTGAAAAGCGCGCGCGACGCGTTTTGATGCATGCCCTTAGCATTTTGTGCTGCGGACGTTGAAAAGCCGTGGCGCGCGCGTATCCGGTGGAATGCGGGAGCGCTCAATAGCCGCGCGTGCGGTCGACCTGGCCGAGCATCGGCAGGCCTTCGCGATGGCGGCGCAGGTTATCGAGCACGACGTCGACGGCGGTGTCGGGCCGCGTGGCGCTGGCGATATGCGGCGTGATGCGCACGCGCGGATGCGTCCACAGCGGATGACCGGCGGGCAACGGCTCGGGATCGGTCACATCGAGAATCGCGTTCTGCAATTGGCCGCTGTCGAGCGCCGTCAGCAAGTCCTGCTGATTCAGATGCGCGCCGCGGCCCGTTTGAATCAGCGAGGCGCCGCGCGGCAGCTTCGCGAACAGGCGTCCATCGAGCAGGCCGCGCGTGGCCGGCGTGAGCGGCAGCAGGCAAACCAGGATGTCGGTGCGGGCGAGGAAAGCATCGAGCGAGCTTTCGCCCGCATAGCATTCGACGCCTTCGATCTCGCGCGGCGAGCGGCTCCAGCCCGCGCACGCAAAGCCGAAGAGACGCAGCCGCTCCAATACCGCGGTGCCGAGCACGCCGAGCCCGAGCACGCCGATGCGTCGTTGCGCGGCCGGCTTCAGCGGCAGTTCGCGCCATACCTGCTGTTGCTGCTGAAGCCCGTAGTCGAACAGATCGCGGTGAATCGTGAGCGCCGCCTGCGTCACGTATTCGACCATGCCTTCGACGAGCCCCGGTTCGATCATCCGCACAACCGGCACATGCTCAGGCACGCCGGACAGATCGAATTGATCGACGCCCGCGCCCACCGAGAACACCACTTCCAGATTGGGAAACGTGCGGGTCGGGTCTTCGGGCGGCTGCCATGCGACCAGATAGCGGATCGCAGCGGGATCGCCGTGATCGGGCCAGATATGGAACGGCAAACCGGGCGCCTTTTCGGCGAAGAGCCTCGCCCATTGCAGGCCGCGCGCCGGGTCGGCTTTATAGAGTAGGGCCATGACGGGTCAGAAAATCGCCTGATTGATGATGCCGTATTGCACATAAGGTGTCGCGTTGGCCGCCACGCTCTGCGGTTGCGCACTGCGCACCATTCTGACGACCGTGTCCACGCGCGGCAGCCCGAGCTGTTCGAGCCATTCGGTCAGGCCGCTGTCGCCCGGCGTGTCGACGCGCACGAACACGCCTTCGTTGAGCGCAAGCCAGTGGCTGATCAGCGCCTTCGCGCGGCTCGAATCTTCCGAAGCAGGCGCGACCACCGGGCCGATCGCAAAGCCGCGTCCGAAGCGGCGAAAGAGCGCGAAGCCGACGAGTTCGCCGTCGCGGTCGAGCGCGATGCCATCGGCGTTTTCCAGCAGCGCGGGCAGCACTTCGCCGCGATCGAGGCCGCTTGCCTGTGAGGCCAGTTCGACGAGCCGTGCCGTGTCGCTCGACCCTAGCGGCCGCAAGCGTTCGCCCGCCGGCAACGACACGAGCGGCGGCTGGAACGCCGCGCCTTGATGCTGATCGAGCGTGCCCGTCGCGCGAAAGCCGAGCTTTTCATAGAGCGGCTGACCGGCGGCGGTCGCGTGCAGGAAGGTGATGCGGCCGCCGAGTTCCTCGAGCAGCAGTTCCATCAGCTTTCTGCCGATGCCGAGCCCTTGCCGCGCCGGCGACACGATCACCATGCCGAGCGACGCGCAATCCGCGCCGTACTTCCAGCAAAGCGCGGTGCCGATCACGCCGCTCGCATCTTCGGCGACGAAACCCACGCCCAGTTGCGCGACGAACTTCCAGTCGTCCGCGCGATGCGGCCATTTGAGTTCGACCGTCAACGCATGCGCCGCGGCAACGTCGTCGAGGGTGAAGCGTCTGTATGTGATCGGATCAGCTATCGGATCTGTCTTCGAATCGGGCACGCCGTGCTCCTGAATGGCTAAAGGCTTACGCGTCACTGTGTCATCCACGGCGCGGTGTGACTAGGACGATCTTTCTATCCGGCGCGCCGCGCAAGGCCGCATCGCAATTCGATGCAAAACATGCCGTATGCGCCCGCATTACAGGCGGGTTCTGCTGCGCGGCGATTTTTGTCGGCGACATATGCCAGGCGCGCGGCTCTACGATTTTACTTATGGCGGGCGTCGCGGCGACGGCGCGGCGCAGGCGGTTTCCATCAGCGTCATTCACTAGGACACTTTCTCATGGACAGCTTCAATCCGGACGACGTCGCGATTCGCAGCGGCCATTTCATCGGCGGCGAGTGGGTGCAAGGCAGCGGGCAGGGCACGCGCCGCATGGATGTGGCGCGCCCGTCCGACGGCGTCGTCTACGCGAGCGTGCCGGTCGCCGACGCGGACATGGTGGATCGCGCGGTCGAGAACGCCTGGCAGGCGTTTCGCACGAGCGGCTGGGCGCGCATGGCGCCGCGCGAGCGCGCGAGGATCATGCGGCGCTTCGCCGATCTGGTCGAAGCCGACGCACCCGCGCTCGGCCGCCTGGAAGCACTCGGCTCGACGCGGCCGGTTGCCCAGGCCGTGTCGTGGGACGTGCCGTTCACCGCCGAGGGCATCCGCTTTTACGCGGAGTTCGCCGACAAGCTGGGCGGCGACGTCGCGGCCACCGACCACGATCATCTCGGCATGACGATCGCCGAGCCGTACGGCGTGATCGGCGCCATCGCGCCGTGGAATTTCCCGCTCGTGATGGCTTCGTGGAAGATCGCCCCGGCGCTCGCCGCGGGCAACGCGGTCGTCCTCAAGCCTTCGGAGATGACGCCGTTCTCCGTGCTGCGCCTCGCGGAACTGGCTGTCGAGGCCGGCGTGCCCGCCGGCATCTTCAATGTGATTCAGGGCGACGGACGCACGACCGGCGACGAACTCGTGCGTCATCCGAAGATCAGCAAGGTCACGTTCACCGGATCGACGCGCACGGGCGCCGCGATCATGGCGGCCTGCGCGGCGAGCGGCACCAAGCCGGTCACGCTTGAGCTTGGCGGCAAAAGCCCGCAAATCGTTTTCGCCGACGCGCCGCGTCTGGACGATGTGGCGCGCCGCATCGCGGGCGCGATCACCGGCAACGCGGGGCAGGTGTGCGTCGCGGGCTCGCGGCTGCTGGTCGAGCGCAGTCTTGCCGAGCCGCTGGCCGAACGCATCGGCAGAATTTTCGCGGAGCTGACGCCGGGCGCGACGTGGGCCGCGGGCACGACGCTCTCGCCGATCATCTCCGAGCCGCAGGCGGCGCGCATCGAAAGTATCGTGGGGCGCACGCTCGACGCGGGCGCGACCTTGCGCCACGGCGGCAAGCGTGCCGAGGTTCGCGGCGCATCGGCGGGCGCGTTCTATACGCCGACCTTGCTCACCGATGTCACCGCTCAGTCCGAGGCGGTGCGCGAGGAAGTCTTCGGTCCGGTGCTCACGCTGCAAACCTTCGACAGCGAAGAAGAAGCGCTCGCGCTCGCGCAGCATCCCGAGTACGGGCTTGCCGCGGGCGTGCATACCGCCGATCTCGGCCGCGCGCTGCGCTTCGTGCGCGCGCTGGAAGCGGGCACCGTGTGGGTCAACCGCTATGGCCGCACGTCCGACTTCATGATCCCGACGGGCGGCTACAAGCGCTCCGGCATCGGCAAGGATCTCGGCCGCCAGGCTTACGAGGCGAACCTGCGCTTCAAGAGCGTGCTGATCGATTTGCGGCAGTGATGCAGGGGCGGTGTTGCAGCCGCCCTGCAGCCTGACCGACGCCTACAGATTCCCTTCAGAACGCCGCAAACCCACGCCGGCTAAGGGTTGCGCCGGATCACGGCAGACTCTGCTGCGCAACGGCCTCAAAACGCATGGTTTGTGTCACAGGCAGCGCGCGAATCAGGAACATCTATGTTTTTGCGCTGATTAAATCTTTTACAGGAATCAGCTTTTACTTTTCGCCAATGAGCTCGACGCCGAGTTCCTTACCACGATAGGACGACTGCACCATGATCGAATTCGAACCGAAATACATCACCTTCGACTGCTACGGCACGCTGACCAAGTTCCGCATGGCGGACATGACGCGCGAACTGTACGGCCACATTCTGAAGAGCGACGACCTCGAAAAGCTGGTCGCGTTCTACGCCGGCTATCGCCGCGACGAAGTGCTGGGTGCATGGAAGCCGTATCGCGACGTCGTGGTCAATGCGCTGCGCCGTGCGTGCGCGCGCATGAACGTCGAATTCAACGAAGCCGGCGCGCAAAAGATCTATGAAGCGGTGCCGACGTGGGGCCCGCATCCCGACGTGCCCGAAGGTCTGTCGCGGCTCGCGAAGAAGTACAAGCTCGTGATTCTGTCGAATGCGTCGAACGATCAGATCCAGAGCAACGTCGACAAACTCGGCGCGCCGTTCCATGCGGTGTTCACCGCCGAGCAGGCGCAGTCGTACAAGCCGCGCATGCCAGGCTTCGAGTACATGTTCGACAAGCTCGGCTGCAATCCGGAAGACGTGCTGCATGTGTCGTCGAGCCTGCGCTACGACCTGATGACCGTGCACGACATGGGCGTCAAGCACAAGGCGTTCATCAACCGCGGCCATGAACCGTCGACGCCGTACTACCAGTACTACGAAGTGAAGGGCATTCCGGAACTGGCCGCCGAACTCGGCCTGTAAGCGCGCGACGAACCCGCCGCCCGCCACGTTGCCTCGCTGATTGCAATCATGGACCCGCACAGGATGAAGCTCGATTTGAAGCTCGACTCTTACTGGCTCGACACTGCGCCGCCGTTCGTCTCGGCGTGCGAAGGCCCGCTCGACGGTGACGCCGACGTGGTGGTGATCGGCGCGGGCTTCACGGGTTTGTCGGCGGCTCTGGCGCTCGGCAAACGCGGCGCGTCGGTCGTGGTGGTCGACGCGGGACGCGTGGGCGGCGGCGCGTCGGGCCGCAACGGCGGCCAGGTGAACACGGGCGTCGCGCAAGACTTCGTCGCGCTCGCTGCGCAACTCGGCCTCGAGCGTGCGAGCGCGTGCTATCGCGCGTATTCGGATGCGGTCGATACGGTCGAGCGTCTGATCGACGAAGAACAGATCGACTGCGATTACGCCGCGACCGGCAAGCTCAAGCTCGCGTCGAAGCCGCATCATTTCGCGCATCTGGAGAAGACGGCGGATCTGATCCGTCGCGCGGTGGATCCCGACATCGAACTGATCGACGGCGAGCGGATTCGCGGCGAAGTGCAGTCGGACAGTTTTTACGGCGGGCTGCTGCATCGTCACGGCGGCCAGATGCATATGGGCAAGTTCGCGGTCGGGCTCGCTGAAGCCGCGGTTCGGCGCGGAGCAAAACTGTATGAGCACGCGCCGGTTACGTCGATCGTGAAAGACGGCGGCGCGCATCGTGTCGTCACCGCGCGCGGCGAAGTGCGCGCAAAGCAGGTGCTGATCGCAACCGGGCCGTCGCGGCATGGACCGTTCGGCTGGTATCGGCGGCGGCTTGCGCCGGTCGGCTCGTTCATCGTCGTGACTGAGCCGCTGCCGCCCGCCTTGCTAGTGCAGACGTTGCCGAACCGGCGTGCGTACACGACCACGCGGCTGATGCACAACTACTTTCGCGTGACGCCCGATTCGCGCTTGCTGTTCGGCGGACGCGCGCGCTTCACGGCGTCCGAGCGGCCATCCGATGCCAAGAGCGGGCGCATCCTGCAGCAAGGTCTCGCCGCGATGTTTCCGATGCTCGCGAGTGCGCGCATCGACTATTGCTGGGGCGGTCTCGTCGACATCAGCGCCGATCGCCTGCCGCATGCCGGGCAGCACGACGGCATCTATTTTTCGATGGGCTACAGCGGCCACGGCACGCAGATGTCGACGCACATGGGTCAGGTGATGGCCGATGTGATGGACGGCCGCGCGGAGCGCAACCCGTGGGACGAGTCCGAATGGGCCGCGATTCCTGGGCACACCGGCAAGCCCTGGTTCTTGCCGCTGGTCGGCACGTACTACCGTATCAAGGACATCTTCTACTGAAGTCCCGCTGTTGCACCCGCTGTTGAAGTCCCCGCTGTTGCACCCGCTGTTGCAGTCGACAACTACAAACCCACGCAGCCCCCACAACTGCCTTACCTCGCGGAGAAGTTCGATGAATAAGGAAAACTCACCCCACGGCGCTCCTGGCCTCGACAACGGGCTCGAGCAATTGACAGCGAGAGGCGCGTCGCGGCGCGACGTGCTGCGCGCGCTGACCGCGGCCGGGATGATGTCGCTGACGGGCGCCGGGCTGATGGCCGCAAGCGGTTCCGCGCTCGCGCAAGCGAAGCCGAAGCAGGGCGGCAAGATTCGCGTGGCGACGCAGTCGGCCTCCGCGGCCGACACGCTCGATCCGGCGAAGGGCGCGCTCAGCACCGACTATGTTCGCTGCAACATGTTCTACAACGGCCTGACCGAACTCGATTCCCATCTCGGCGCAAAGATGGCGCTCGCCGAATCCATCGAGACGAAGGACGCGACCGTATGGGTTGTGAAGCTGCGCAACGGCGTGCAATTCCACGACGGCAAGTCGCTCGCGCCCGCCGACGTCGTGTATTCGATCATGCGCCACAAGGATCCGGCCACCGCTTCGAAGGCGAAGACGATCGCCGATCAGATCAAGGAAGTGAAGGCCACCGGCCCGAACGAAGTGACGATCACGCTCGACGGCGCGAACGCCGACTTGCCGGTGATTCTCGCCACGTCGCACTTCCTCATCATCAAGGACGGCACGAGCGATTTCAAAACGGCCGTCGGCACGGGTCCGTACAAGGTCAAGGAATTCTCGCCGGGCGTGCGCACGGTCGGCGTGCGCAACGACAAGTACTGGAAGCCGGGCATGCCGTATCTCGACGAGATCGAGTTGATCGGTATCGGCGACGAATCGGCGCGCGTGAACGCGTTGCTGTCGGGCGACGTGCAACTGATCAACGGCCTTACGCCGAATTCGGCTGAACGCCTGAAGACCGCGCCGGGTTTCAAGGTGCTGGAGACGAAGACCGGCGGCTACACGGACCTGATCGTTCGCGACGAGGGCGGCATTACCGGCAACGACGATTTCCGCCGCGGCATGATGTACCTGATGGATCGCGAGCAGATCCGCCGCTCGGTGTTTCGCGGCTACGGCGCGATCGGCAACGATCAGCCGATCGACCCGACCAACAAATACTATCTCGCCGGCCTGCCGCAACGCGGCTTCGATCCCGACAAGGCGAAGTTCTATTTCCAGAAGGCCAAGCTCGGCTCGGCGCCGCTGCAAGTGTTCGCGTCTCCGGCTGCGGACGGTTCCGTCGAAATGGCGATGCTGCTGCAACAGGCTGCGCCGCGCGCGGGCCTCAATCTGCAGGTAAGCCGCGTGCCCTCGGACGGCTTCTGGTCGAATCACTGGATGAAGCATCCGCTCGGCTTCGGCAACATCAATGCGCGCCCGAGCGCGGACGTGCTGTTCACGCAGTTCTTCAAGTCCGATGCGCCGTGGAACGAAGCCAACTGGAAGAACCCGAAGTTCGACCAGATGCTCGTCGCCGCGCGCGGCGAACCGGACGACGCGAAGCGCAAGAAGATCTACGGCGACATGCAGGTGCTCGTGCATGAAAACGGCGGCATCGGTATTCCGCTCTTTCATAGCTCGCTCGATGGCTATACGAGTAAGCTGAAGGGACTCGGTTCGATTCCGCTTGCCGGTCTGATGGGTTTTGCATTCGCGGAAAACGTCTGGCTAGAGGCGTAACGCGAAGGCGCTCCGGCTCGTTGAGCCGGAGCGCTACGACTTCGCACCTGCGCGCAATACACGCAATACATGCACTGGCGCGGCGCCGCGACGCCGCGCGCATGCATCAACTGGAGGCGACTTTCAATGAAAGCACACGCGCAACGACTCATCGCCGCGCGCCTCGGCCTCGCGCTGCTCACGCTGCTGCTGGTGTCGGCCATCGTGTTCGGCGTGACAGGGCTGCTGCCTGGCGACGCCGCGCAAGAGGCGCTCGGCCAGGCCGCCACGCCGGAGGCCGTCGCCGCATTGCGGCATCAGTTCGGGCTCGATCAGCCGGCGCTTCAGCGCTACGGCCAGTGGCTCTTTCATATCGTCACCGGCAACTTCGGCACGTCGATGTCGAACAATCTGCCCGTTAGTCAGTTGATCGCGACGCGTCTGCCGAACTCGCTCGTGCTCGCCGGTTTGACCGCGGTGGTCTCGGTGCCGCTCGCGCTGCTGATCGGCATTTCGTCCGCGATGTTCCGCGGCTCGCTGCTCGATCGCACATTGAATGTGCTGACGCTTTCCACGGTAGCGGTACCCGAGTTTCTCGTCGCGACCATCGCCGTGCTGATCTTCGCCGTGAAGCTGCGCTGGCTGCCCGCGCTGTCTTACCTGTCCGAAGTGAATTCGTTCGGCGCGTTATTGCGTATCTATGCAATGCCCGTCATGACGCTGTGCTGCGTGATCGTCGCGCAGATGGCTCGCATGACGCGTGCCGCGGTACTCGACCAGCTCAATTCGTCGTATGTGGAAATGGCGATGCTCAAGGGCGCGTCGCCCGTGCGCGTCGTGCTGCGGCACGTGCTGCCGAACACCATCGGGCCGATTGCGAATGCGGTCGCGCTGAGCCTGTCGTACCTGTTCGGCGGCGTGGTGATCGTCGAATCCATCTTCAACTATCCGGGCCTAGCGAGCCTGATGGTCGACGCCGTGACGAACCGCGACATGCCGCTCGTGCAAGGCTGCGTGATGGTGTTCTGCGCCGCGTATCTCGCGCTCGTGCTGATCGCGGACCTGTGTCAAATCGTATCCAACCCGAGGCTACGTCGATGATGAGCCAACCTGATCACCACGTCCCTCACGCGGGCACCGAACTGTACGGCGTGAGCCGCGACGAACTCGTCGCCGATATACCGGCTGACATGGCGGCTGAAACGCTGGCCGCCGATACCGCAACCACGAGCGCACCGGCGAAGTACAACCCGCTGCAACGCCTCGTCCACCGCTTTTCGGTGCTCGGCCTGCTCGGCCTCGTGATGGTGCTGTTCTGGCTGCTGGTCGCGTTCGTCGGGCCGCTCGTCGCGCCGTACCAGGGCGGCGCGCTGACGTCGACGGAAATTTTCGGGCGTTACAGCGCGGCGTATCCGCTTGGCACCGACTACCTCGGCCGCGACATGCTGAGCCGCATTCTCTACGGCGCACGCTATACGGTCGGCCTCGCGCTCGCGGCGGCCGTGCTCGCGAGCGTGATCGGCACGTTCTTCGGTCTGCTTGCCGCGGTGTCGGGCAAGTGGGTCGATGAAGTGCTGAGCCGCCTGTTCGACGCGCTCATTTCGATTCCGAGCAAGGTGCTTGCGCTCGTCGTGATCGCGGCATTCGGATCGTCGATCCCGATGCTGACGACGGTCGCGGCGCTCGCCTACATTCCCGGCGCGTTTCGCATCTCGCGTTCGCTCGCGTTGAACCTGATGGGACTCGAATACGTGCAGGTTGCGCGGGCTCGCGGCGAAGGGCTCTTATATATCGCGCGTGTCGAGGTATTGCCGAACATGATCCATCCGATGCTCGCCGATTTCGGCCTGCGCTTCGTGTTCATCGTCCTGCTGCTGAGCGGGCTGAGTTTCCTCGGCCTCGGCGTGCAGCCGCCGAACGCCGACTGGGGTTCGCTCGTGCGCGAGAACATCGGCGGCTTATCGGAAGGCGCGCCTGCGGTGCTGATGCCGGCCGTCGCGATTGCCACGCTGACCATCGGCATGAATCTGCTGATCGACAACTTGCGGCGTCGCAGCCGTAGCCACGGAGACGCATGATGACCGACCGGGACATGATTGAAGTGAAAGGGCTGCGTGTCGTCGCGGGCGCGGCGCACGGGCCGGTGACGGAGATCGTCAAGGGCGTCAGCTTTTCGGTGAAGAAGGGCGAGGTGCTCGCGCTGATCGGCGAATCCGGTTCGGGCAAGACGACGATTGCGCTGTCGCTGCTCGGCTATGCACGCGCGGGCTGTTCGATCAGCGGCGGCTCGGTGCGCATCGGCGAGGTGGAAGTGCTCTCGCTCGATGCCAAAGGACGCCGCGCGTTGCGCGCGCGCACGGTCGCGTATGTCGCGCAGAGCGCGGCGGCGGGCTTCAACCCGGCGCGCACGATCATGGATCAGGTGACCGAGCCCGCGCTGCTGCATCAGTTGATGACGAAAGACGCCGCGCGCGCCAAAGCGATCGCACTGTTTCGCGCGCTCGCGCTGCCCGCGCCGGATACGATTGGCGAGCGTTATCCGCATCAGGTTTCCGGCGGGCAATTGCAGCGTCTGATGGCGGCGATGGCGTTGATCACCGATCCGGCGGTCGTCGTGTTCGATGAGCCGACCACCGCGCTCGATGTCACCACGCAGATCGAAGTGCTCGCGGCCTTCAAGAAGGTGGTGCGCGAACTCGGCACGACGGCGGTGTACGTGTCGCACGATCTTGCCGTCGTCGCGCAGATGGCCGACCGCATCGTCGTGCTGAACGGCGGCGCCGTGAAGGAAAACGGCGCGGTCGCGCAAGTGCTCGATGCGCCCGTGGATGCCTACACGCGCCAGTTGCTCGCCGCGACGCGCCGCCCGGAAGCGCCCTCGGCCGCGTTGCAGGATGGCGCGGGACAGGTGCCGCCGCTGCTGCAGATTCGCGGCCTCTCGGCGGGCTATGGACGCATCGGCCGTGACGGCGTGCCCGCCGTGCGCGTGCTCGACGACGTGAGCCTCAGCATTGCTCGCGGCAGCGCGCTCGGCGTGATCGGCGAATCGGGCTCGGGCAAGACGACGCTGGCACGCGTGGTCGCGGGTCTCGTCGACCGTGCGCGCGGCGATGTGCTGTTCAACGGCGAGCCGTTGCCCGCGCAGCTATCGCGCCGCACGCCGGAGCAGTATCGGCAGATTCAGATCGTGTTCCAGAATGCGGATACGGCGCTGAATCCGAGCCATTCGATCGCGGATATTCTCGGCCGGCCGCTCGCGTTTTATCACCATCTGCGTGGCGCGGCGGCGAAGAAGCGCATGCTCGCGTTGCTCGATCTGGTGAAACTGCCGGCTTCGATTGCAACGCGCACCCCCGCGGGCCTGTCGGGCGGCCAGAAGCAGCGCGTGAACCTCGCGCGCGCGCTTGCCGCCGATCCCGCGCTCATTCTCTGCGACGAAGTCACGTCCGCGCTCGATACGGTAGTGGGCGCCGCGATTCTCGATCTGCTCGCGGAATTGCGGCGCGAACTGGGCGTCTCGTACATGTTCATTAGCCACGACATTTCGACGGTGCGCGCGATCTGCGACGAAGTGATCGTGCTGTACGCCGGGCAGCGTGTCGAAGCCGGACAGCGCGACGTGCTCGCGGCGCCGCCGTATCACCCGTACACGGGATTGCTGGTTGATTCGGTACCCGAACTAAAACCGGGCTGGCTCGATGCGCGCCGCCACGTCGCCGCCTGCAAGTTGCCCGCGATGGGCGAGAGCGCCGCCGTGCCCGAGCTGTGTTCGTTCCGCTCGCGCTGTCCCGTGCGCATCGACGGTATCTGCAACATGACGCCGCCGTCGCTGAAGAAACTGCCTTCGGGCGCGGAGATTCTTTGTCATCACTCGGCGGCCGAGTTGAGCCGTTTGCAAAACGTGGAGACGATCCCGGCATGAACCAGCGATTTGTGCGGCTCGCGGAAACCGGTCGCAAGACCTTTCCGATTACCGTCGACGGCGTAGTGCGCGAGGCCGCCGAAGACGACACGCTGATGGTCGCGCTGCTCACCAACGGCACCACGCTGCGCGACTCCGAATTCGGCGACGGCCGCCGCGCCGGTTTCTGTCTGATGGGCGCGTGCCAGGATTGCTGGGTGTGGACCGCGCAAGGCGAGCGCGTGCGCGCGTGCAGCACGCCGGCGGCGCCGGGCATGTCGATCGTCACGAGTCTCGCTGAAGCCGGGGAGGGCGTATGGCCCCGCGTGTAGTCGTCATCGGTGCGGGGCCGGCGGGCGTGCGCGCCGCTCAGGCATGCGTCGAAGCGGGTCTGCGCCCGACTGTGATCGACGAAGGCCGGCGCGACGGCGGACAGATCTACCGGCGTCAACCGGAAGGCTTTTCGCGCAGCTACGACACGCTGTACGGCACGGAGGCCGAGCGCGCGGCTTCATTGCATACGAGCTTCGATGCGCTGAAACGCAGCATCGACTATTTGCCCGAAACGCTGGTCTGGAATATTTCGGCGAACGCGGTGCATACGGTGAGCGGCACGCGTTACGGCACGCTGCCGTTCGACGCGCTCATCGTGTGCAGCGGCGCGACCGATCGGCTCATGCCCGTCAAGGGTTGGCATCAGGCGGGCACCTATAGTCTCGGCGGCGCGCAGGTCGCGCTGAAATCGCAGGGCTGCGCGATCGGTTCGCGCATCGTGATGATGGGCAGCGGGCCGCTGCTCTACCTCGTGTCCGCGCAATACGTGAAGGCCGGCGCGCAGATCGCGGCGGTGCTCGATACGTCGACGTTCATGCAGCGCATCGCCGCGTTGCCGCGTCTCTTGGCGATTCCCGCCGCGCTGAAAAAAGGCATTGCGTTGACGCGCGTGTTGTCGAAGGCGGGCGTGCCGGTTTATCGCGGCGTGCAGCCCATCGAAATCAAAGGTTCGCCGCAAACGGGTGTGAGCGGCGTCGAAGTCGCATTGGCCGGCGGCAAGCGCATCGAGTTCGCGTGCGACGCCGTTGCGCTCGGCTATCACTTGCGCCCGGAAACGCAGCTCGCGGATCTCGCCGGCTGCCGTTTTATCTTCGACGACGCCGCGCAGCAGTGGCTCGCGCAAATCGACAGCGATGGCCGCAGCAGCGTCAAGGGCGTCTATCTCGCGGGCGATGGCGCGCGCGTGCGCGGCGCGGACGCAGCCGAACGGTCGGGCCGCCTCGCCGCGCTCGCCGCGCTGCAGGATCACGGCGTCCAAGCGGCGGGCATCGGCGATATGCAGCGTTTGCGCGACGAGCTCGCGCGCTTCTCGCGCTTTGCCGCGGGCTTGCGTGAAGCGTTTCCGTGGCCCGCGCAATTCGCCGCCGCGTTGCCGGACGAGACGATTGTGTGCCGCTGCGAAGCGATCACGGCGGGCGAATTGCGCCGCGTCGTTCGCGAAACCGGCGCGCAGGAAGCCAATCGCGCGAAGGCGTTTTCGCGCGTCGGCATGGGACGTTGCCAAGGGCGTTATTGCGGACATGCGGGCGCGGAAGTCATTGCCGCGGCGGCGTGCGTGCCGCTCGCTTCCGTGGGACGCCTGCGCGGCCAGGCGCCGGTCAAGCCGCTGCCAGTGGCGCTCACCGAGGAGGCAGCGCAATGAGCGCGACTCGCAACGAAGCGGATGTCATCGTGATCGGCGGCGGCATCATGGGTACGACGACCACGTTCTTTTTGCGCCAGCGCAATCGCTCGGTGATTCTGCTGGAACGCGGGCTGACCGGGCAGCAGGCGAGCGGCGTGAACTTCGGCGGCGTGCGGCGGCAAGGCCGCGCATTGCCGCAACTCGCGATGGCCAATCGCGCGCTGCGCACCTGGCAGCGTTCGGCGGAACTGCTCGGCGAGGACGTCGAATTTTTGCCGGTCGGCCACACGCGCGTGTGCTATCACCAGAAGGACGTCGAGAATTTCGATCAGTATGCAATCGACGCGCGCGCCTACGGGCTCGAACTCGAAGTGCTGCATGGCGACGCGTTGTTCCGGCGCTTTCCGTTTCTGAGCCGCGAAGTGCTGGCGGCGTCCAGTTCGCCGCTCGACGGCCACGCGAATCCGCGGCTCGCCGCGCCCGCGTTCGGACGCGCGGCCGCGCGGCTCGGCGCGCAGGTGATCGAGAACACGGAGATCGTGCGCGTCGAAAAAGAGGGCGATCGCTTTCGCGTGGAAAGCGCGCGCGGCGACGTGTATCGCGCGGCTCAACTCGTGATCTGCGCGGGCGCATGGGCCACGCGTCTGACCGAACAGTTCGGCGAAAGCGCGCCGCTCGTCGTAAGCGGACCGCAAATGTGCGTGACGGAGCCGGTGCCGTACGTCTTCAAATCGTCGATGGGCGTGTTCACGTCGATCAAGCAGGAGGGCATTTACTTCCGGCAGATTCCGCGCGGCAATATCATCGTCGGCGGCGGTCCCGCGGGTCCGGCCGATGCCGCGACGAGCCGCGCGTCGGTGCTGCCGCAGAACACGGTGCGCCAGCTCGCGCAGATGCGGCGGCTCGTGCCCGCGCTCGCGCCGTTGCATGTGATCCGCGTGTGGAGCGGCGTGGAAAGTTATCTGCCTGACAGCGAACCGGTGATCGGCCCGAGCAGCAAGGTCGACGGACTCTTCTACGCGTTCGGCTTCAGCGGTTCGGGCTTTCAGATCGGGCCGGGCGTCGGCGAGACGATGGCGGAACTCGTCGATACGGGCAGCACGCCGATTCCGCTCGACAGGTTCTCCATCCAGCGTTTTGCAAAAGAGCCCATCGCGACGTCATGAAACAGTCCCTCAGCCTCAACGCCGCGCGGGCTTTTATCGAAGCGCATTTCAACGAGCCGGTGACGCTCGCGCAACTCGCGGCGCTGTCCGCGCTCAGCGTGTCGCGCTTTGCGACCGTGTTCCGGCAGCAGTACGGCTCGTCGCCGTATCGCTATTTGTGCGGCGTGCGGATTCAGCGGGCACAGATGCTGTTGCTCGAAGGCGTGCCTGGTTCGGTGGTCGCGACCGAGGTCGGCTTCTTCGATCAGAGCCATTTTGGCCGGCATTTCAAGCGATGCTGCGGCATGACGCCGAGCATGTTCATCCAGCAGCGCGCGGCGGTTAATGCGGGCAAGCACGGCGCCGCCGCGAGCATCGCAAAAGTTAGCGCGCCCCGTTCAGCTTCCGCCATAACGTCGTCTTGCTGATGCCGAGCGCGTCGCACACCGCATCGCGGTCGCCGTCGTGCGCAGCCAGCGCGGCGCGGATTTCATCGGCTTCGACATGACGGCTGCGTTCGCGCAACGTCAGCGCCGTTTTGTGAGCGCGCGGTTGCTGCGGTTCGACGATTTCCGGCGCGATGGTCCGCAGCATGTCTCGCGTGATGAGCGGTTGCGTCTCCGCCGGCGAGTCGGCGTCTGACTCCATCTCGGCAAGCTCCACTGCAATCCGCTCGATCACGTTCTGCAACTCGCGCACATTCCCCGGCCACGCGTAACGCCGCAACGGCTCGGCGAGCGCGGCCAGAATGCGTTCGGCGGCAGCGGCGTCGGGCAGGCGCGCGGCGAGCCTCGGCTCACGCGCCGCGGCTTGCAACAGCAGTTCGGCGGCAAGCGGCAGCAGATCGGTTGGACGCTCGCGCAGCGGCGGCAGCGCAATGCTGAGAATGTTGAGCCGGTAGTAAAGATCGGCGCGAAAGCGGCCTGCTTCGATACCCTCGGTCAACGCGCGGTGCGTCGCGGCAACCACGCGAATGTCGACGCGCGTCGGTTCCGTCGAACCGAGCCGCACGACTTCGCGCTCCTGCAATACGCGCAGCAAACGGCTCTGCAACGACAACGGCATCTCGCCGATTTCATCGAGAAACAAGGTGCCGCGGTGCGCGACTTCGATGAGCCCCGCCTTGCCGCCTTTGCGCGCGCCGGTGAACGCGCCTTCCTCGTAGCCGAACAGTTCGCTTTCGAGCAACGCCTCGGGAAACGCGCCGCAATTGATTGCGACGAAGGCGAAGTCGCGCCGCGCGCTCAACTGATGCATGCTCTGCGCGACCATTTCCTTGCCTGTGCCGCTTTCGCCGAGAATCAGCACGGTCGCGTCCGACCTCGCGTAACGCTGCACGAGCGCGCGCACGCGTTGCATGGATTCCGCCGCGCCGACCATATCTTCCAGGCGGTAACGCGCGCTGAACTGCTGCACGCGTTGACGCGAACGCAGCGTGCGGTCCAGCCGTTCGACCGCACGCGATTCCTGAAACGTCAGCACGGTGCCCGCGGCCGCGCCGCCGCTCGCAAGCGGCCCGCGATGCACGACGTAGCTCGCGCCGCGCACGGTGCAGAACGCGTCGCCGTCGGAGTCGGGCAGGCTGCCGGCGAGATCCGGCGCGAGTTCGAGCAGCGCGCGGCCGGCTGCATTCGCGGCGTCGACGCCGAGCACGGCGGCAAGACGCTGGTTCATCGCCTCGACGCGTCCTTCGGCGTCGAGCGCGACGACGCCGTCGCGCAAGTGTTGCAGCAGATTATCGAGCCGTTGACGGCGTATCGTTTCGCGCCGCGTCGCCTGCGCGACTTCGAGCGCCGTGTCGAAGCCGGCGCGCACCGAATCGCGCGAGTACAGAAACACCGCGCCCATGCCGGCGTGCGCGGCGAGATCGGTGACGAGTCCGGGACCGACCACCACGTCGATGCCGCGATCGCGCAGGTCCAGCACGACGCTTTCGGCGTCCTGCGCGGATTGATGCGAGGCGAACGTCACGTCGAGCCCGAACGCCGTGACGAAGCGGCGCACTTCGTCGGGCGTGTTGCCGTGCGTGACCAGCGCGACCTTTGCGCCGTCGCGGCGCGCGCGGGCGAGCGCGTGCATGACGTCGAAGCCCGTCGGCGTGATCATCACGACCGGCACCGCGACGCGCGTTTTCAGGTAAGCGCCGTTGGAGCCGCCCGCGATCACAACGTCGGGACGACCCGCGCCGGCGGCGTCGATTTCGCGCACGGCATCTTCGAAACCTTGGGCGACGATGCGCAGATCCGCGCGTTCCACGTATTCGCCCGCGATGTCGATAAACAGGTCGCGCAGACGGCTGATGCTGAGCGCCCAGATGCGCGGGCGTCGGGCTGTATCGAACGATGGAGTGCTCAAGTTGCGGCTCGCGCGAGGTGAGTGGCAGGGTCCGGCTATTATGCGCGCGTCGGTTTCAAAAATGAAATTTCATGATTTCATTGTCGAAACGTGCGCCGTTTCGCGCAAAGCGGTCCGCCGTGATAAATCAGGCACTTAGCGCAAGCCTGCGACGATGGCCCGTTCCTTGCATTTAAGGCCGCGTTCGAGAATCCCTAACGCATCTGGAGACAACGATGAGCGAAGCAGACAACAGCACCAGCACCACCAACGCCGGCGCGTTCAAACCGAAAAAATCCGTCGCGCTGTCCGGCGTGACCGCGGGCAACACGGCGCTGTGCACGGTCGGCAAGACCGGCAACGATCTGCATTACCG
>NZ_QBUB01000021.1:0-98366 GCF_003058125.1 Paraburkholderia sp. GV068 | reverse complement strand
ATGTGGGCCTTCGGTGGGCTGGGTATCCTGGCAATCCTTGGCGCGATTGCCTACCGGATGTCACGCAAATTCATGGGCTTTGTTGGCCTCGCCGAGGGCATTTTCCAAGCGTTTGGCTGGAAGAACGTTAGGGACATTGATCTGCCAGCGATCACCAAAAAGAGCAAAACATCAGGTGAACCGGGTGCGCTTGGGGTTCTCTATTTTAGATATTGATGGTGCGAGACATCGCTGGCGGGTCAAATGGCGGCTTTAATAGACGAATGTGGCCCAGCAGTGACTCCCCGCCACACCTGACCTCACCCAACTTATCAACAACCCCCTCTGCACAACCGCTGTAAAAACCTGCTGACATCCTGTGGGACAAACCTTGATAAAAACCACAGCCGCCGAAACGCACCAAGACTTTTCCCCAACTCAACCGCACTATCCACGCTTACTCCGCAAGCTTATCGCCCGCGCAACCTCTTGATCCCAAACGAAGGTTCGCACTTATCCACAATCGCCAACGCCGCTTGTTAACTATTACTACGTGTA
This sequence comes from Paraburkholderia sp. GV068, assembly GCF_003058125.1. Lineage (NCBI taxonomy): Bacteria > Pseudomonadati > Pseudomonadota > Betaproteobacteria > Burkholderiales > Burkholderiaceae > Paraburkholderia > Paraburkholderia sp. GV068. Next base: position 97,829 of record NZ_QBUB01000021.1, on the reverse strand, counting down.
CATATACAAAGACTATAAAAACCAGAAGAACGACAGCCACCCTCGCCAGCCGGATACACACCCTAGCCAAAACGAGTGCCCCCCGAATTAAGCACTCCCCCCACAAACCACCCCCCAACTTTGCCGAATTTCGATAACACCTCGAATATTGGCTCACTACCATCGGCGAAAGCCTGCCCGCCCACGCACCGCAAAACCTTGCGGCGCCGAGCAAGCGGCAAACTCCGGGAGCGTCCGATGAAATCAGAGTCAACCAGTCAGCACGTCGGCAAAGTCACGCATCACGAGTTGAAGCAGACGCTCGGCACGTGGCAACTTTGGGGAATCGCGGTCGGCCTCGTGATTTCCGGTGAATACTTCGGCTGGAGTTACGGCTGGGCAAGCGCGGGCACGCTCGGCTTCGTGGTCACCGCGGTCTTTATCGCCGCGATGTACACCACGTTCATCTTCAGCTTCACCGAACTCACCACGTCGATCCCGCATGCCGGCGGTCCGTTCGCTTACGCGCGTCACGCATTCGGCCCGACGGGCGGCTATCTCGCGGGCGCTGCGACGCTCGTCGAATTCGTCTTTGCACCGCCGGCCATTGCGCTCGCCATCGGCGCCTATCTGCACGTGCAGTTCCCAGGTCTCGAACCGAAGCACGCGGCAATGGGCGCGTACCTCGTCTTCATGGCCTTGAACATCGTCGGTGTGCAGATCGCTGCGGCATTCGAATTGTGCGTGACGTTGCTCGCGATTTTCGAATTGCTCGTCTTCATGGGCGTCGTGTCGCCGGGCTTTCAATGGTCGAACTTTACGAAGGGCGGCTGGGCCGGCGCGGACACGTTCAGCATGGGCTCATTCAACGGCATGTTCGCAGCGATCCCGTTCGCGATCTGGTTCTTCCTCGCGATCGAAGGCGTCGCGATGGCCGCGGAAGAAGCGAAAAACCCGAAGCGCTCGATTCCGATCGCCTACGTCGCGGGCATCCTCACGCTCGTGGTGCTCGCCATCGGCGTGATGGTGTTTGCGGGCGCGGCCGGCGACTGGACCAAGCTGTCGAATATCAACGACCCGCTGCCGCAAGCGATGAAGTACATCGTCGGCGAACATAGCGGCTGGATGCATATGCTCGTGTGGCTCGGACTGTTCGGGCTCGTCGCGTCGTTTCACGGCATCATCCTCGGCTATTCGCGGCAGATCTTCGCGCTGGCTCGCGCTGGCTATTTGCCGGAGTGGCTCTCGAGTGTGCATCCGCGCTTCAAGACGCCGCATCGCGCGATTCTCGCCGGCGGTGTGATCGGCATCGCCGCGATCTATAGCGACGAACTGATTCAGTTCGGCGGCCAGACGCTCACGGCGAACATCGTGACGATGTCCGTGTTTGGCGCTATCGTGATGTATATCATCAGCATGTTGTCGCTGTTCAAGCTGCGCCGCACCGAGCCGAATATGGAGCGTCCGTTTCGCGCGCCGCTTTTTCCGTTCTTTCCGGCGTTCGCGCTGGTGGCCGCGGTAATCTGTCTGGCGACCATGGTGTACTTTAACTTTCTGGTGGCAGTGGTGTTCGCCATCTTCCTCGCACTCGGCTATGTCTATTTCCTCATGACGCGCCATCAACGCGAGGCCGCACCGGCCGACGCATTGCTCGAAGAATGACGGCCAAAGCCGCTGCGCCCGCAGCGGCGTTTGAGTCGTAAGCTGGAGTCGTAAAGATGAGCTATACGGAGACAATCGGCAGCCGCACGTATCGGTTTGCCGATCTGAAGACACTCATGGCGAAGGCGAGCCCGCAACGTTCCGGCGATCAACTCGCGGGCGTCGCGGCAGCAAGCGAAGAGGAGCGCGTCGCCGCAAAAATGGCGTTGGCGCAAGTACCGTTGCGCACGTTCCTGAACGAAGCGCTGATCCCGTACGAAAGCGACGAAGTCACGCGTCTCGTGATCGACGATCATTCGCCGCAGGCATTCGCCGAGATTTCACATCTTACGGTAGGCGACTTTCGCAATTGGCTGCTGAGCACGTCGACCGATGCGGACGCGCTCACACGTATCGCGGCGGGCCTCACGCCGGAAATGGTGGCGGCCGTTTCGAAGCTGATGCGCAATCAGGATCTGATCGCAGCGGCGCGCAAGCGTCCGGTGATCACGCGCTTTCGCAACACGGTGGGTTTGCCGGGCCACATGTCGGTGCGCCTGCAACCAAATCATCCGACAGATGACGTCAAAGGCATTGCAGCCTCGATGCTCGATGGCCTGATGTACGGTTGCGGCGATGCGATGATCGGCATCAATCCGGCCAGCGACAACCTCGCCGCGATCACGCGACTGCTTCTGATGATCGACGACTTCCGTCAACGCTATCAGGTGCCCACGCAATCCTGTGTGCTGACGCACGTCACCAACACGATTGCCGCGATCGAAAAAGGCGCACCCGTCGACCTCGTGTTTCAATCGATTGCGGGCACCGAAAAAGCCAACGCCGGCTTCGGCATTTCGCTCGCGCTACTGCAAGAAGCGTATGAAGCGGGACTGTCGCTCAAACGCGGCACGGTCGGCAGCAATCTGATGTACTTCGAAACGGGGCAGGGCAGCGCATTGTCGGCGGACGCGCATTTCGGCGTCGATCAACAAACTTGCGAAGTGCGCGCGTATGCGGTCGCGCGCAAGTTCAATCCGTTTCTCGTCAATACCGTGGTCGGCTTTATCGGCCCCGAGTATCTGTACGACGGCAAGCAGATCACGCGCGCCGGCCTTGAAGATCATTTCTGCGGCAAGCTGCTCGGCGTGCCGATGGGTTGCGACATCTGCTACACGAATCACGCGGAAGCCGATCAGGACGACATGGATAACCTGCTCACACTGCTTGGCGTGGCGGGCATCAATTTCATCATGGGCATTCCGGGCGCGGACGACGTCATGCTCAATTATCAAAGCACGTCCTTCCACGACGCACTTTATGTGCGCGACGTACTCGGCTTGCGTCGCGCGCCGGAATTCGAGGAATGGCTGGAGTCGATGCAGATTACCGACGCGCGCGGCGCATTGTTGAGCGCGTCGACACATCAACCGCTGCTCGAGGGCGCGCGCGACTGGATGGGCATCGCATGAGCGACTTTGTCGAAAAGAACTCGTGGAATGCGCTGCGTCAGTTCACCAATGCGCGCATTGCGTTGGGTCGCGCGGGCAACAGCGTGCCCACTGAGCCTTTACTTGCGTTCAATCTCTCGCATGCGCAAGCGCGGGACGCGGTGCATCATCCGTTGGACACCGAAGCATTGCATCAGCAGTTGCATGTGCTGAACTTCAAGACGCTGGACGTGCATAGCGCTGCGCCCGATCGCGAGCACTACTTGCGCCGCCCCGATCTTGGCCGGCGCTTGTCGGAAGAGAGCCGCGTCGCGCTCGCGCAATTGGCGGACGAAGCGCCGGACGTCGTGTTCGTGATCGGCGACGGTTTGTCGGCGTTCGCTGCATCGAAGCAAGCAGTGCCGCTATTGCAAGCCGTCGCTCCGCAACTCGCGGACTGGAAGATCGCGCCTGTCGTCGTCGCACGGCAGGCACGCGTTGCACTCGGCGACGAGATCGGCGAGTTGCTGCATGCGAAGATCGTCGTGATGCTGATCGGCGAGCGGCCTGGACTTAGTTCGCCCGATAGCCTCGGCATCTACCTCACGTACGCGCCGAAAGTGGGTTGCAGCGACGCGCAGCGCAATTGCATTTCGAACGTGCGTCCCGAAGGACTCGACTATCCGTTGGCCGCGCACAAGCTGCATTATCTGCTGACGCATGCGCGGCGCCTCGGCCTCACCGGCGTTGGTTTGAAAGACGACAGCGACGCGCTGCTCGCCGCTGCGCCGATAGCGCCCGCAATCGGCGGCGAAGCGAATGCAAAACCAGACTCAAACTCCGACGTAAAGTAAAAGCACCTTCACGCATCGGCGCGTTGCACAGGATGCACTGCGAGCCACGCATTCTCATCGTCGTCGAAGAGTCGCGAGCGCGTGAGAAAGCGCAGACCGCTCGGCCGCTCGAGAGAGAACATACCGCCGTTGCCTGGCACGACGTCGATAATCAACTGCGTGTGCTGCCAGTACTCGAATTGCGATTCGCTCATGTAGAACGGCACGCCCGCAAGCGTGCCGAGTTTCACGTCGGAAGAACCGACCATGAATTCGCTTTGCGGAAACATCATCGGCGCGCTGCCGTCGCAGCATCCGCCGGATTGATGGAACAGTACATCGCCATGTTCCGCGCGCAATTTGTCGATCAGCTCTTTTGCGGCGGGCGTTGCGATCACGCGAGCCACTTCTTTTTCGTCGGCCATCAATAGGTCCTCGCAGAAATAAAGCGAGCCGCGCAAAGCGGCCCGCTTCAATAGGATCGCTACGGTTGAATGCTTAGAAGAAGCCGAGCGGTTTCTCGCTATAGCTGACGAGCAGGTTCTTCGTCTGCTGATAATGGTCGAGCATCATCTTGTGGTTCTCGCGGCCAATGCCCGATTGCTTGTAGCCGCCAAACGCCGCGTGAGCGGGATATGCGTGATAGCAATTGGTCCACACGCGGCCCGCCTGAATTTGCCGGCCAAAGCGATAGGCGCGCGTGCCGTCGCGTGTCCATACGCCGGCGCCGAGACCGTAAAGCGTGTCGTTGGCGATTTCGAGTGCTTCTTCTTCGGTCTTGAACGTCGTGACCGAAACCACCGGCCCGAAGATCTCTTCCTGGAAGATGCGCATTTTGTTATTGCCGCGAAACACGGTCGGCTTCACGTAATAGCCTTTGCTCAATTCACCGCTCAATGTATTGCGTTCGCCGCCGATCAGACACTCGGCGCCTTCCTGCTTGCCGAGATCGACATACGACAGGATCTTCTCCAATTGTTCCTGCGAAGCCTGCGCACCGATCATCGTTTTCGTATCCAGCGGATGACCCTGCGTGATCGCCGCGACGCGCTTCAACGCACGTTCCATAAAGCGGTCATAGATCTTTTCATCGATCAACACGCGCGACGGACACGTGCACACCTCGCCCTGATTCAGCGCGAACATCGCGAAGCCTTCGAGTGCTTTGTCGAAATAGCTGTCGTCCTGATTCATCACGTCGGCGAAGAAAATATTCGGGCTCTTGCCGCCGAGTTCCAGCGTGACCGGAATGATGTTCTGGCTCGCGTACTGCATGATCAGACGGCCTGTCGTCGTCTCGCCGGTAAACGCGATCTTCGCGATGCGCTTGCTCGACGCTAGCGGTTTGCCGGCTTCGAGACCGAAACCGTTCACCACATTCAGCACGCCTGCGGGCAGCAAGTCCTGAATCAGTTCAGCGAGTACGAGAATGGACGCGGGCGTCTGCTCCGCCGGTTTGAGCACGACGCAATTGCCGGCGGCGAGTGCGGGCGCGAGCTTCCACACGGCCATCAGAATGGGGAAATTCCACGGAATGATCTGACCGACTACGCCGAGCGGCTCATGAAAATGATAGGCCACCGTGTCGTCGTCGATCTCGGAGATCGAACCTTCCTGCGCACGCACGGCGCCGGCGAAATAGCGGAAATGATCGATGGCAAGCGGAATATCGGCGGCCATCGTTTCGCGCAGCGGCTTGCCGTTGTCGATCGTTTCAGCCACTGCAAGGCGCTGCAGGTTCGCTTCCATACGATCGGCAATGCGGTTCAGAATGTTCGCGCGATCCGTCGTCGACGTCTTGCCCCACGCAGCTTTGGCTCGGTGCGCGGCATCGAGCGCCAACTCGACATCCGCTTCGCGCGAGCGCGGAATGGAGGTGAACGGTTCGCCCGTAATCGGCGACACATTGTCGAAGTACTCGCCACCCACGGGCTTCACCCATTCGCCGCCGATAAAGTTCGCATACTGCTTTTTGAACGGGAATTCGGTCGTCAGAAACTGCATCTCCGCGTGATTCATCTGTGTGCTCCTCACATGTTTGAATGGGCTATAGTCGGCGCGATGTCGCGACCGGTTTGCAATCCGTTGAAGCGGGCGCGTGACCCATAGAGCCAGAACCATGCCAATGCACCTGGCTGGTGAGGCGTGCACGCACGGCAAGCACGCGCGCACCGCAGCCTGTGTTTCAAGGTCGAATCGGCGGCCGGTGCGCGCGTCGTTTGTGAGCAGTGCAGTTGTTGCTGTTCATCAATTGAACAGCGCGCTGACACGGGTTGGAGCAATCGGCGTGTTGAATGGGCGCTCGCAATCGGCATGGGACTTGCCTTGTTTTTTCTCTTCGATACTCCATCGCGCGGATTGGCCATGACGATCGAAACCCTCAGCGACAGCGCGACCACCTCGGCCATCTGTGCGGCTTCGACGCTTGCGCCGCAGCCGAGCTTTCGCGTACAGACCCGCGTCGCTCACGACGCCGACGAGCAGGCGCGCAATCTTCACGGCTGGCATCAGACCTACGACCAATTGACCGCGGGCAGCTTTGTCGGCGGTCTCACGGAGTTGTGCCTCGACCATATGCAGGTGTTCGTCGAAACGACGAGCCACACGCTGCGGCAGACCTGCGAGGTTCAGAAAGACGCGTACTGGTTCGGCATTCCGACATGCCGCGCCGGATCGGGCCGCATCGACGCGCAGATCATTACCGGCGATGCACTCGCGTTTCGTCCGGGTGGCGTCGAATTCGAATTGCTGACGTCGGCGGGCTACGAGATTTTCGGTGTAGTCGTGAAGGGCGAAGTGTTGCGCCGCTATGCAGCGCAAGTGGAGCGCGTCGGGCTGGCCGAGCAGTGGGCAGACACTGAGGTCGTGAAGATCGGCATGGCGCGCAAAGAGCGTTTATGTGCATCGTTGCGCGAGTTGCTTCAGCAGAGCGCCGCAAGTGCCGCGCCGTTGTCGTCGTCTGCGCGCGAGAACTTGCAGGCCGCCGTGCTTGCTTCCCTGTTCGACGTGGGCGCGTTGCCCGCGTGCTCCGAACCGATTGCGATGCCGGCGCGTGCACGTCGTCAGTCGATCGTATCGGAGGCGCGCGATTATGTGCTCGCGAATCGCGATCGCGCGGTCAGCGTGCCGGAGTTGTGCGAGCGTCTGCATGTGAGCCGGCGCACATTGCAATACTGCTTTCAGGACGTGCTCGGCATGGCGCCCGCTACTTATGTGCGGGCAATCCGATTGAACGGCGCGCGGCGCGATCTGTGCAACGCATCGCGCGATTCGCGCTCGGTGCAAGATGTGGCGGCGGCCTGGGGTTTCTGGCACATGAGCCAGTTCGCAACCGATTATCGCAAGCTCTTCGGCATGCGGCCTTCGGATACGTTGAAGGCCGCAATCGGCACGCATTCCGCAACGAATACCCGCTCGTTCGCGCACTAGCGGCTTTGAATGTGCATCGCTGTGCAGCGCATTGCATTGGATGACTAACTATTTGCGCAGCAGCCGCAAACCGTTCGCGACCACGAGCAGGCTCGCGCCGACATCGGCGAACACGGCCATCCACATGGTGCCGAGACCCATCACGGTCAACACGAGAAAGACGCCCTTGATGCCGAGCGCGAGCGCAATGTTTTGCACCAGCACCGAATGCGTCGCTTTCGACAGGTGGATGAACAGCGGGATCTTGCGCAAGTCGTCGTCCATCAACGCGACGTCGGCGGTTTCGATCGCGGTGCCCGTGCCCATCGCGCCCATCGCAAAGCCGATGTCGGCACGGGCCAGCGCGGGCGCGTCGTTGATGCCGTCGCCGACCATGCCGACGGTCGCGCCCTCGGCCGACCACTGCGCGACCGCGTCGACTTTGTCTTGCGGCAAAAGATTACCGCGCGCTTCGTCGATGCCAACCTGTTGCGCGATGGCCGCCGCCGTGTGCGGGTTGTCGCCGGTGAGCATTGCGGTGCGCACGCCCGCGCGATGCAACTCGGCGATAGCCATGCGGCTCGTCTCTTTCACGGTATCGGCGACGGCGAATAGCGCAATCACGCGTTGCGCGTCGCTCAGCAGCACGACGGTCTTTCCTTGACGCTCGAGCGCGTCGAGCCGCGCTTCGAGGGACGGTGAACAACGCCCGAGTTCTTCCGCGAGCCGATGATTGCCGAGCCAGTACGTCGCGCCGTTAATCTCGCCGCGCACGCCGCGTCCGGCGAGTGCTTCGAATGAATCGACCAGGAGACTCGTCACGCCGTCTTTTTGCGCCGCGCTTGCAATCGCCATCGAAACGGGATGGTCCGAGCGCGCCGCAAGACTCGCGGCGAGCGTACGGCAACGCGCCGCGTCGGCATCCGCATCCGCGAGCATTTCGGCGAGCATCGCGAAATCGGTTTGTACAGGTTTGCCGTGCGTGATCGTGCCGGTTTTATCGAGCGCGAGACGGCTCAGCTTGCGACCCTGTTCAAGGTACACGCCGCCCTTGATGAGTATCCCTTTACGCGCAGCCGCCGCGAGCCCGCTGACGATCGTCACCGGCGTCGAAATCACGAGCGCGCACGGGCACGCAATCACGAGCATCACGAGCGCCTTGTAGATCCACGCGTGCCACATGCCGCCGAAAAAGAGCGGCGGCACGAGCGCCACCGCCAACGCGACGGCGAACACGAGCGGCGTATAGACGCGCGCGAACTGATCGACGAAACGTTGCGTGGGCGCTTTGGTGCCTTGCGCCTCTTCGACTGCATGGATGATGCGCGCGAGCGTCGTGTTGCTCGCCGCCGCCGTCACGCGATAGTCGAACGAACCGGCCTGGTTGATGGTGCCCGCGAACACGGCGTCGCCCACGGTTTTGTCGACTGGCAGGCTTTCTCCTGTGATCGGCGCCTGATCGACGCTGGAGCGTCCCGCGATGATTTCTCCATCGAGCGCGATCCGCTCGCCCGGCTTCACGCGGACCAGCGCGCCCGGCGCGATTGCCTTGAGATCGGTGAGCCGCCAGTCGCCGTCGGGCTGCTGCACGCTCGCCTGTTCGGGCGTCAGTTGCATCAGTCCCTGAATCGCATTGCGGGCGCGGTCGAGCGACTTCGCCTCGATCAGTTCGGCGACGGTGAAAAGCACCATCACCATCGCCGCTTCCGGCCATTGCCCGAGGATCAGCGCGCCCGTCACGGCAATGCTCATCAACGCGTTGATGTTGAGGTTGCCGTGACGAATCGCGAGCCAGCCCTTGCGGTAGGTCGTGAGCCCGCAGGAGACGATCGCGAGGATCGCGAGACTCGCTGCCATCCAAACCGGCGCACCGAGCCAGCCAGCGGCCTCTGAAGCGACCGCAGCGACGCCTGCGAAGGCGAGCGGCCACCATGACACGCGCTTTCGCTGATCTTGCGCAGCGTTCCGCGTCGTTGCCGATGCATTCGGCGCGTCGGCATCCGCGAGTTCCGGCGTGAAGTCCAGCGAACGCAGCGCGTCGAGAATGGAGTCCAGCGCATTCGGTGCATGCACAACGGTCAGCACGCGCTGCATCAGATTGAACTGCATGCTGCGCACGTCCGCCATGCGGCTGAATTTTTTGCGGATCAACGCTTCTTCGGTCGGACAATCCATTTGCATGATGCGGATCGCCGTGCGCACATCGCCGCCTTGCACTCGTTCGGATTGCGGCAAATCTGCGGCTGGCAATGGCAAGGAAGCATCGGCGGCAGCAGAACAGCAGCCTCCGCCCGCATGGTCATGTGCGTGCTTTTCGTGCCGATGCCCATGCTCATGTTCATGCCCTTGCTCACAGGAGCTTGCTTCCGCTTCTTCCAGACGGTCGTCTTTCGCGTCGTGCGCGTGCTGCATGGTGGCTTCCTCGTTCGATTTGTGGTCTAGTAAACACCTTGAAGCCACTACAAGGTCAAGGCCGGTATCGGAGGGCCCATGAAAATCGGCGAATTGGCGAAAATCGCCCATTGCACGACCGAAACCATCCGCTTTTACGAGAAAGAAGGGCTGCTGCCCGAAGCGGAGCGCACTGAGGCCAATTACCGCAGCTATACGGCGAAGCACGTCGAGCGGCTGCGCTTCATCCGCAATTGCCGCGCGCTCGACATGACGCACGACGAAATTCGCGCGCTGCTGCGTCTGACCGACGCGCCGGCCAACGGCTGCGGCGGCATCAATAATCTGATCGACGAGCATATTGCGCACGTCGATACGCGTATCGACGAACTGCAACAGCTCAAGGCGCAATTGCACGTGCTGCGCGAGCAATGCCACGGCGAACAGGCGGTCGAAGACTGCGGCATCGTGCAGGGTCTCAGCGAAATGGACGTCAGCGCGCCGCGCACACGGCACACGCATCTCGGTTGATGCGGCCAGTCGAATCAACAATCGAATCCAGTCGGAGAAGCAACGTGTTTACATGTAGAAACCAGTCCTGCGGCGCGCAGTGGGAGCAGTCGGACGTCATCATCAAAAACGAAGGGCAAGGGCTTCTGTTCCGCTGCCCGCTGTGTGGCGCGCGCAATTACGTCGAGCGTTTCGAAGGCGACGACGGCGCGGTGCTGTACGAGCAGATGGACGGCCGTCCGTCGCCCGGACCCATCGCCGAATAGTCCCTAGCCTTTAGCCGATCACGAGCCAACCATTTATGAACAGTCCCACTACGGCCGGCGCGCCGTTCAGCCAACTGCCGCTGCCGGCCGCCACGCTCGCGAATCTCACGCAACTCGGCTATGTCGAGATGACGCCGATTCAGGCCGCGAGTTTGCCTATCGCACTCGCCGGCCACGATCTCATCGCGCAGGCAAAAACCGGCAGCGGCAAGACCGCGGCGTTTTCTCTCGCGCTGCTCGCGCGTCTCGACACACGCAACTTCGCCGTGCAGGCGATGGTGCTGTGTCCCACGCGCGAACTCGCCGATCAGGTCACGCAGGAAATCCGCCGGCTCGCGCGCGCCGAAGAAAACGTCAAGGTGCTGACCTTGTGCGGCGGCACGCCGATGCGTCCGCAAACCGCGAGTCTCGAACACGGCGCGCATATCGTGGTCGGCACGCCGGGCCGCATCATGGATCACCTCGAGCGCGGCAGTTTGCCGCTGCAATCGCTCAATACGCTCGTGCTCGATGAAGCCGACCGCATGCTCGACATGGGTTTCTTCGACGACATCGCGACGGTGGTCAGGCAATGCCCGAAGGAACGGCAAACGCTGCTTTTCTCGGCGACGTATCCCGAGGGCATCGTCAAGCTGAGTCAGCAATTTCTCCGGAATCCGAAGGAAGTGAAGCTGGCCGAGCGGCACGACAATACGAAGATCCGCCAACGCTTCTATGAAGTGACCGAAGACGAGCGTCTGCATGCCGTCGGTCTGTTGCTCAACCACTATCGTCCGGTCAGCACGCTCGCGTTTTGCAACACCAAGCAGCAATGCCGCGATTTGCTCGACGTGCTGCGCGCGCAGGGTTTTCATGCGCTTGCGCTGCACGGCGAGCTCGATCAGCGCGAGCGCGATCAGGTGCTGATCCAGTTCGCGAATCGCAGTTGCTCGGTGCTGGTCGCCACCGACGTCGCCGCCCGCGGCCTCGACATCGCGCAACTCGAGGCGGTAATCAACGTCGACGTGACGCCTGATCCCGAAGTGCATGTGCACCGTATCGGCCGCACCGGTCGCGCCGATCAGGAAGGCTGGGCATTGAGCCTCGCGAGCATGAATGAAATGGGGCGCGTCGGCGGTCTGGAGCAGGCGCACAAGCGCGACGTCGAATGGCACAAGCTGTCCGAGCTCACGCCAAAGAGTAATGAGCCGCTGTTGCCGCCCATGGAAACACTGCAGATTCTCGGCGGCCGCAAGGAAAAAATCCGTCCCGGCGACGTGCTCGGCGCGCTCACCGGCGACGCCGGTTTCGCCGGCTCGCAGATCGGCAAGATCAACGTGACGGAGATGTCGACCTATGTGGCCGTCGAGCGCAGCATTGCGCGCGAAGCGGTGCGCAAGCTCAGTGCGGGCAAGGTGAAGGGCAAGAAGGTCAAGGTCCGGCTGATGGAAGACGCCTGATCTCGTGGCGTGGGCGGCGGCGCGCGTGCGAAAAGCGGCGCGTGCTGTTTTCCAGGCCGCGTCGCCGTCACGATTGCGCCTGCGTTTAAGCCATGAAATAAACGCATGCGCCGCATGACAAAGTTTCGATTGTGATGGTTCTTTGGCTGATGCCTAATCATTCAACCGGCGCTCGAGCGCAATGGACGGCTGCATACTTCGCCGCCGTCAGTCCGCCGCCGGATGAAGATAGGGAGAAGCCATATGCAGAGCGCCATGCAAGCCCGCTCGAAATTGCCTGATGTCGGCACGACGATTTTTACCGTGATCGGCCAACTGGCCGCGCAACACGATGCGCTGAATCTGTCGCAAGGCGCGCCGAATTTCGCGCCGGACGCGAAGCTCATCGACGGTGTGGCGAACGCAATGCGCGCGGGTCACAACCAGTACGCACCCATGTCCGGCATCGCGGCGTTGCGCGAAGCGCTCGCCGACAAAGTAGAGACGCTATACGGCGTGCGCTATGACCCCGCGAGCGAAGTAACGGTGATCGCGAGCGCCAGCGAGGGCCTTTATTCGACGATCAGCGCATTGGTGCATCCGGGCGATGAAGTGATTTACTTCGAGCCTTCGTTCGACAGCTATGGACCGATCGTCCGGCTGCAAGGCGCGACACCCGTGCCGATCAAATTGTCGCTCGCCGATTTCCGCGTGAACTGGGACGAGGTCGCCGCCGCGATCACGCCGAAGACGCGCATGATCATCATCAACACGCCGCACAATCCGACCGCGACCGTGTTCGACGAAGCCGACATCACGCGCCTGAAGGCGCTCACGCGAAACACCGACATCGTGATTCTCGCCGACGAGGTCTACGAGCATGTCGTGTTCGACGGCGCGAAACATCAGAGCATGGCGTGCCACAGCGAGCTCGCCGAGCGTAGCGTGATTGTGTCGTCGTTCGGCAAGTCGTATCACGTGACGGGTTGGCGCGTCGGCTATTGCCTCGCGCCCGCCGAGTTGATGAACGAGATCCGCAAGGTGCATCAGTTCATGGTGTTTTCCGCCGATACACCGATGCAGTACGCGTTCGTCGATGCATTGGCGAATCGCGAAAGCTATCTCGGCTTGTCTGCGTTCTATCAGCAAAAACGCGATCTGCTTGCACACGGGCTTCGCGAATCACGCTTTGAGTTGCTGCCGAGTGCAGGCAGCTTTTTCATGCTCGCGCGCTTTCGCGGCTTCTCCGATGAAACGGACAGCGACTTCGTGTTGCGCCTGATTCGCGATGCGCGCGTCGCGACGATTCCGCTCTCGGCGTTCTACAGCGACGGTACGGATTCCGGCCTGATTCGCCTGAGTTTTTCGAAAGACGACGCGACGCTGATCGAAGGCGCGCGCCGTTTGTGCGAGATCTGAAACTGCGTGCGCGTGAGCGCGGCGCTGTCATTTTTGAACGCAGTATGATCGTCGCGCCATTGCATATTCACACGCTACGCATTCGTACTACAACGCGTACTACAACGAAACCGAAGGAAAGGGACCTGCTATGAAACTGCTCAAGTCTTTGTTGGCGCTCGCTTGCGCGTTCGCATCGGTGGCGGCATCGTCCGCTGCCGTTGCCGCCGACACATCGACGCTGCGTTTCGGGCTCGAAGCGCAGTATCCGCCGTTCGAATCGAAGGGACCGGGCGGCGAGCTGCAAGGTCTCGACATCGACGTCGGCAATGCAGTGTGCGCCGCCGCGAAGATGACCTGCAAATGGGTGGAGACATCGTTCGACGGTTTGATTCCGGCGCTGCAAGGCCGCAAATTCGACGCGATCAACTCGGCGATGAATGCGACCGAACAGCGTCGCCAGGCGATCGACTTCACGACGGTCGTCTATCGCGTGCCGACGCAGTTGATCGCAAAGCGCGACAGCGGTCTGCTGCCGACTGCCGAAGCATTGAAGGGCAAACGCGTGGGCGTGTTGCAGGCGTCAATTCAGGAGACGTTTGCGAAGACGCATTGGGAACCCGCGGGCGTCACCGTCGTGCCGTATCAGGATCAGAATCAGGTGTACACGGACCTGGTCGCGGGGCGTGTCGATGCAACGCTCGTGCTCGCGCCCGCGGGACAAACCGGTTTTCTGTCGAAGCCGAACGGCAAGGACTACGCATTCGTCGGACAACCGGTGCGCGACGACAAGATTCTCGGCAGCGGTATCGCCTATGGCATCCGCAAGGGCGATACGGCATTGCGCGAGCGCTTGAACGCGGCGATTGCGAAGGTGCAGGCGGACGGCACCGTGAAGACGCTCGCAGCGAAATACCTCGGCAATATCGACGTTTCCGCGAAGTAACCGCTTGCGGTGCGCAACATCCGCAGCGCACGCATAAGCCCGCTTGTTGGCCGCGCGTTTGACGGCTACGATAAGTGGCCTCGCCGAACTTGCGGCTTTTGACAGCCGCGCATTTCCGCGAGGCCCACGTACACCGGAGGAGGCGCGCGAATGAGCGGAACGACAGCGGCGGCAATTCATGCGAAGCGCGCAAGGGAGCCGCAATTCTGGCGTAGCGAGGCGTTGCCGTTCATCGAGGCGCGCTCCATCGAAGACGGCCGCGAAATCTGCTACGCGAAGCACTCTCACGAAACCTTCTCCATCGGCGCGGTCACTGGCGGACGCAGCGTGTACGTGAACCGCCACGCGCGCGAATGGACCGGCGCGGGCGCGGTTGTTCTGATGAATCCCGACGACGTTCATGCATGCAATCCCATCGCCGACGAGCGCTGGTCGTATCGCATGCTTCACGTCGACGTCGCGTGGCTCACATCGTTGCAACACGAACTCGGCTTCAGCGAGAACCACGCGTTTCGCGCGTTCTCGCAGACCATGACGACAGACGCCGAACTCTTCGACGGCCTCAATCGGCTGCATGGAATTCTGGTCGACAACGATGCGGATTTGCTGCGCAAACAAAGCGCCGCCGTGGCATTTTTCACTGAGGTGCAGCAGCGCCTGAACCCCGCGCCGCTTTCACACGACGACGCCAGCCGTCAACTCGCGCGAGCGGCCGAATTCATCGCCGACAATTGCACGCACCCGCTGAAGCTCGAGGACATATGCGAGGCCGCGGGCCTGTCCGCGTCGCATCTGATTCGCGCATTTAAGGAGCGCTACGGCATGACGCCGCACGCGTATCTGATCAATCGGCGCATTCAGTACAGCCGCGCTCAACTGAGGCGCGGCCGATTGATCGCCGACGTCGCGCTCGACGCCGGCTTCGCCGATCAGGCGCATTTGCAGCGCACGTTCAAGCGGCTCGTCGCCGCGACGCCGGGGCAATATCGCAGTTGACTGCGGGGTTGCCGCAGTTTTCGGCGCCTCACGTCACAAGCAAATACAGCGCGCTCGCCGCAAGCAACGCCGCCATGATCCGATTGAACAACCTAACGCGCTGCGGCGCCTGCAAGTACTTGCGCAGAAACGTCCCGGCGTAGGCCCAGCTTGCAATCGACACATAGCAGATCACAAAGTAGATCACAGTGAATTGCCAGACGAGTTTGCCGTCGCCATCGGCGGCATACGCGCCCATGCCAGCCAGCGACGCGAGCCATGCTTTCGGGTTGAGCCATTGCATCGCCGCGCCATAGGCGAACGACGGGCCGCGCGATGGTTTATCGGCGCCGAGTTGGCCGTCATCGACGGCGAGCTTGTAGGCCATGACCAGCAGAAACGCGACGCCGGCCCATTTGACGATGCTCACGAGTGCGGGGACATGCACAAGCAGTTCATGCAGTCCGAGGCCGATCAGCAGAAGCAGCACGGTAAAACCGACGGTCGCGCCGCTCACATGCCGCATGCTCGCGGCGAAGCCATGCTGTGCGCCGGCGCTCAGCGCGACGACGTTGACGGGACCTGGCGAAATCGACGAAGCCAGCGCGAACGCGGCCATGGAAAGCAAAGCGGACATCGGTGCCTCGATACGTGAATGCGCGGGATTGACGCGGTTCAACGGTATCGGCGGCTGAGCAGAGTGTATTGAAGGAAATTGCTATATGCGCTACATGCCTGCATTTTCGACGACGCGGCCTTCCGCGCGCCAGCGCAGCATGCCGCCCGCAAGGTTCGCGACTTCGTCGAAGCCTGCCTGGTGCAGGATCACCGTCGCTTGTGCGGAGCGGCCGCCGGCACGGCACACGGTCACGATCGGCTGCTCTTTCGTGAGCTCGGCGGCGCGCGTGGCAAGCTCGCCGAGCGAGATGAGCCGCGCTGCCGGAATGCGGCCGAGCGGGCCGTTGAACTCGTCCGGCTCACGCACGTCGACTATCTGCACGGAACGCAGATTGTCTTCGAGCCATTGCGGGCCGATTTCCCAGATGCCCGCGAACGTGTAGACGAGCGGCGCCCAATCCGGTTCGGCCGCCTGCGTGGGATCGCTCGCCGCAACGCCGCACTTGAGATTCGCGGGCACCGCAATGTCGATCTGCTTCGGATGCGGCAGCCGCAGATTCGTCACATAGCCGACGAAGTCGTCTTCGCACAGTTCGCCGCCGAGGCGCGGATTGAAGCGCCGCTCTTCGCCGACGCTCGTCACCGTCAAGCCGCGATAATCGTGTGCCGGATAAAGCAGGCAGCTTTCGGGCCGGCTGAAAATCTCGCCGTGGATCGCGCGGAACATCGCGCGTGCGTCGCCCTTCTGAAAGTCGGTGCGGCCCGTGCCGCGGATCAGCAGGCAGTCGCCGGTGAACATCATCGTGCCGTCGTCGAGCGCGAGGCTGATGCAGCCGTTCGTGTGGCCTGGCGTCGCGCGCACTTCGAGCCAGCGCGTGCCGAACTCGCATCGGTCGCCGTGGTTCAGATAGCGGTCCGCACCTTCCGCGCCGCTTGCCGCCGCTATGGCGATCGCGCTGCCGGTGCGGCGTTTGAGCATCCAGGCGCCCGTCACATGATCGGCGTGGACGTGCGTGTCGATTGTATAGAGGAGGCGCAGCCCGAGTTCCTGGATCAGCGCCGTATCCCGTCGCACCTGCTCGAATACCGGATCGATCAGAATGGCCTCTCGTGTCGTGCTATCGGCGAGAAGATACGTGTACGTGGACGATTGCGGGTCGATTAGTTGGCGGAAAATCAGCAAGGTTGTTTTCTCCGTGGCGCGCATCGTCGAGACAACCGGGCGCGTGGCGGCGCCCGGTTTTACTGCGCCGCAATCTCACCGTGGCTGTGCAACGTACCGCAGATACGGCTTCAAGGTCTTGAAGCCCTCAGGGTATTTCTTCGCCGCATCATCGTTCGAGACGGATGTCGGAATGATGACATCATCCCCCGGTTTCCAGTTCACGGGTGTGGCCACCGTATGCTTCGCGTTCAACTGCAACGAGTCGAGCAGACGCAGCACTTCGTCGAAATTGCGCCCGGAACTCATCGGATACACGAGCATGGCTTTGACCTTCTTGTCCGGGCCGATGATGAACACCGAACGCACCGTCGCGTTGTCCGCCGCGGTGCGCGTGCCGCCGCCCGCATTCGGGTGAATCATGTCGTAGAGCTTCGCGACGTTCAGATCCGCGTCGCCGATGAGCGGATAGTTGACCGCGTGGCCCTGCGTCTCTTCAATGTCCTTCACCCACCTCTCGTGATCGCTGACGGGGTCCACACTCAGGCCGATAATCTTCGTGTTGCGCTTTTCGAATTCGGGCTTGAGGCCGGCCATGTAGCCGAGCTCGGTCGTGCAGACGGGCGTGAAATCCTTCGGATGCGAAAACAGGATCACCCAATGGTCGCCGATCCATTCGTGGAAACGGATTGTGCCTTCGGTGGTTTCCGCGGTGAAATCGGGCGCTTCTTCTCCAAGTCGAATCGACATCGTCATCCTCCATGAGAATGCGCCGGGGAGCTGCACCGGTTCTCGGAGCGGCAATCCCCGGGCTGCCTGAATCTTCGATCAGGCGATTGCTTGACTCACGATCAGCCTCCAGCCACCTGGACTGTGATTGTGCGGGAGGACCTTGCGCACGCGTGAAGGCGGAGTGCTCGCCGGATTGCTGTGGTGCGCAAACATACGGATGCGCCACGCGTCGCGCTTAAAGCGTAGGACAAAAATGCGCATCGCTCTAGCCAGCTTGCAGGGCAAATCCGCCGCTATTGCCGATTTACGTTTCGCTCCACATGCGCAGGAGGTTGTGATAACAGCCGACTAGCGTGCGGCGCGCGGCATCGTCCGCGTTCGAGGCGTTCAAACGCTGGATCGCGCCGTCGATGTCGAACAGCATCGCGCGCTGCGTGTCGTCGCGCACGAGGCTCTGTACCCAGAAGAAGCTCGATACGCGCGCGCCGCGCGTCACGGGCCGCACCTGGTGCAGACTCGTGCCGGGATAAAGGATCGCATGGCCCGCGGGCAGCTTCACTTCCTGCACGCCGAAGGTGTCTTCGATCAGCAGTTCGCCGCCGTCGTACTCGTCGGGCGGCGTGAGGAACAGCGTGACCGATAGATCGGTGCGCACGCGTACGCCGCTGCCGGGCACGAGGCGAATCGCGCCGTCGACATGGCTGCCGAAATGCATGCCGCCTTCGTAGCGGTTAAAGAGCGGCGGATAAACCTTGTTCGGCAGCGCGGCGCTGATGAAAAGCGGATGCCGTTCGAGCGCCGCGATGATTCTGTCGCCCATTTCGAGCGCGATGGATGAGCCTTCCGCGATCTGCTGGTTGCGCTTGACGGGCGCGCCCTGATAGCCCGCGGTCGCGCGGCCGTCGACCCATGCGTCCGTGGCCGCTTCGAGTTGCGCACGCATCGCGGCGGTGTCGGCGGGACTGAATACATCGGGGATCGAGACAATCATCGTTGGACTTTCCTGCGAAACCGCGCGTTGTGCTGCTGATCGCCGCCTCGGCGATCAGAAGAACCGATAGTTTAGCGTCGCGAGGAACGTGCGGCCGTTGCCCGGCACCGCGCGTCCGCCGTCCGATGGAATCAGCGCGTCGTAGTAGTTCTTGTCCGTCAGGTTGAGCACGTTGAACTGGACGTCGTACTTTTTCGCGTGATACGCGGCCATCGCGTCCCAGCGCGTATAGCCGCCGACCTTCACGAAGTTGTTGTTCGCGGCGTAGCGCGACGACGTGTAGATCGGCCCGCCGCCGATTTCCCAGTGCGGCGTGAATGCGTAGGTCGTCCACAGCGTCAGCATGTTGCGCGGCGTGTTCGCGGGCGTCTTGCCGGCGGTGCCGTCGAGCGCCTTCAGAATCGTCGCGTCCATGTACGTGTAGCCGCCGAACACTTGCCACTTGTTCGTGATGTGGCCGGCCACGCCGAGCTGGTAGCCGCGCACGCGCACGTCGCCGTCGAGCGTGTAGCTGCCGTCCGAGTTCAACGTCCGCGCGTTCGTCTTTTCGATGTTGAAGAGCGATTGCGTGACCGACAGACCGCCGCCGAGCAGGTCCCACTTCGCGCCGACTTCATACGACTTGTTATGCTCCGGCGGCAGATTCTGCTGCTGGTTCGTGAGCGTCAGCGCTTCGAGCGACGGATTGAACGACGTGCCGTACGACACGTAGTAGGACTGCCAGTCGGTCGGCTGCCAGATCACGCCGCCGCGCACGCTCGTGAAGTAGTTCGTCTGCGTCGCATACGAAGGCACATTGATCGAGTTGTGAATCGACGCTTCGTAGCGGTCCCAGCGCAGGCCGCCCACGACCTTCCAGTGTTCGCCGATCGACACCGTATCGTTCGCATAAATGCCGACGCCGTTCGCGCTCGACTCCGCGAGATTCGTCGCAACGGTTTTCGCATTCGACGGACGCTTCGTGTACGACGGATCGACGAGCGGCACGATGGCGATCGTATTCGACGGCAAGCCCGGCGTCGTCGTCGTGAAGCTCTGGTTGCTGTACGTCTCGTGGCTCAGATCGACGCCCGCAACCACTTCATGCTTGATGAAGCCGGTGTTGAATTTTGCCTCGACGTCCGTCGAGTTGTAGACCGAGTGGTCATTGATGTTGCGGTCCTTGCCTTGCAGCTTCACGAACAGTTTCGACGGATCGATGCTCGTGAAATTGCCGTTGGTCAGCGCCGTCGATGTCGGCAGCGGACCCGTGAGCACCGAAGCCGCATTCGTCGCGCGGGCTTCCGTGCTGTAGTGGCTGAACTGCGTCTGATTGCGCACCTTCAGGTTGTCGTTGAAGCGGTGTTCGATGCGTGCGTTGAGCGTTTGCACGTCCTGCATCGTGCGGTCGTCGGTGAAGCCGTAGAACGTGCCGCGATTGACCGGCGCTGGGTGCCCATTAAGCGCCGGAATGCCGTAGTCGGGCTGATCGCGGTTGTGCTGGATCAGCGCGGACAGCGTGATTTCGGTCGGCGTGCCGATGCCGAATTTGACTTCGGGCGCGACGCCGTAATCCTTGCTCTTCATCACGTCGCGCGACGAACCCAGGTCCTGGCCGAACGCGTTGATGCGGAACGCGGACGTCGACGTGATCGGCGTATTCAGGTCGACGGTCGTGCGATAGCGGTCGTGCGTGCCCGCTTGCACGGACACGTCCGCGCGCGGCTTAAGCGTGGGCTGCTTGCTGACCTGATTGATGACGCCGCCCGTCGAGCCGCGTCCGAAGTACAGCGACGACGGGCCGTACAGCACGTCGATCGATTCGAGGTTGAAGGTGTCGCGATAGTACTGGCCGCGATCGCGGAAACCGTCGAGATAGATGTCGGTGCGCGCCGAGAAGCCGCGCAGGTTGATGTTGTTGCCGATCTGTCCGCCTTCCGCGGCGCCGATGGTGATGCCCGGCACATTGCGCAGAGCGTCGGTAAACGAGCTGGCGGCTTGCGATTGCAGCACCGACTTCGGCACCACGACGGCGGCTTGCGGAATGTCGCGCAGCGCGGTCGGCACTTTTGCGCCGACGCTCGAGACGTCAGCCGCGAATTCCGCGGACGGGCCGCTTTGACCGGTCACCTTGACGGCGGGCAGCGTGGCGCTGTCGGCGGTCTGGGTGGGCGTGGAAGTCGAAGTCGAACTGGATGACGCGGGCTGGGCGCCGGTCGCGGGCGTTGTCGTCGTTTGAGCGTAAAGCGGCGTCGCGAACGCGACCAGAACGGCCGCCGCGAGAGGCGTGTTTCGGAACATCTCAATACCCTGTCGTTGTCGCTATTGTTCTGATTCGACGGACGCCAGCGCCCGTTGCAGCACCGACAGCCGGACTGTCTGCGTCAAAGGGCTGGACCCATCGTCTTGTTCTCAAATGAGAATCAGTATCATTACACGGATGATAATAGTTCGCAATAATTCGTTACGCATCGGTAACACGGCGGCGCGGGGAACGTGCGGGGGTTTGGCGGGATGTGGGAATGACGGCGCATGACGCGCTCAACCTTGGGCGCCGCCGGAGAATGGTGAAAAGATCCACCGTCTTACGATTTGCCTACTATATTTCGTCATATTCAAGACAGATTCGTGACATGCCGTAAACAAGGCTTGATGCACTGGATCCGCCGCAAGGCGGCACAGAGGATTGCCCGCCCGGAGGTCGTGATGAAAGCGAAGAGTCGGCGAATTGGGCGGTTGGCCCGCGTGGCTGCATGGGGTACGGTGGCGTTCCTGGCGGTTCCGGGAGTGGCATCCGCAGCGAATGGCGGCACGATACATTTCTCCGGCGCGCTCGTCGGTCCGCAGTTCAATATCACGACCGTGCGACAAACACCTGCGCCGCGGTCGGATACGCTCTGGACTGGACACGACGGGTCCGCGGTCACTGTGACGTTCGCGGCGCCACCCGGCGGCGCGCCAAGCGCTGATGTGACGTTGCGGATCAACGACGGTGCAGCGTCACGCATCGGCGCAGCCACGCTGGATACCGTCGCGACGTCTTTCATCGACGGCACTGGCCGTACGGCCCGGCCAGGAGCGGACGGTCAGTATCACGTGGGCGGCGCGGGTGGCGTACTGTCGCTCGGCGCGAAAAGCGGCAATGTGCCTTCGGCGAACAAACCGGTGACGGTCGTGGTCAGCTACGACTGACGGGTTTGCTTGGGACGCAGATCCAATGCAAAAAGGGTTACAAGCGATCGCTTGTAACCCTTCGAAATTCTTTGGTGGGGCGTGAGTGACTCGAACACTCGACCTACGGATTAAGAGTCCGCTGCTCTACCAACTGAGCTAACGCCCCAACAGAAGCGAAATTATGCAGGATGTTTTTGGGCTTGCCAAGCCCCCTTAGCAGATTTCTTAAAAAAACCGTCCCCCGTTCGAGTCATCCCTCAACGAAAGCGCTGCCTCCGAAAAGGCGCTGCGTCGGGCATCCCGGTATCATGTCGCGGACTCGCGGACACTTGCCGCTCACGCTCCGCGCGGCCTTCGACGGGAATCGCCATGGACGACAAAGAGACTATCGAGCTGCTCGACCGCATCCTCGCGCCGTGGGTCCGCGAACTGGCGCTCACGCCCGTCAAAGCCGATGCGGAAGGCGCCACGCTGCGCCTGCCTTTCGCCGGCGCGCTGCGTCATTCAGGCGGCGTGATTTGCGGCCAGGTGTTCATGGCCGCCGCCGATACCGCGATGATCGTGGCGATTTCGGCGGCGCTAGGCGGCTTTAAGCCGATGACCACCGTGTCGCTCAACATCAGCTTCATGCGCGCCGTGCGCAAGGGCGACGTGCTCGTCACCGCGCGCGTGCTGCGCCTCGGTCGCAACCTCGTTTTCGGCGAAGTCGAGCTGTTCGACGAGACCGGCAACATGGCCGTCCACGCGACCACGACGTACGCGCTGCTCGAATAAGCAAAGCGGCGCGCATCATAAGACAAGGCACCAGGAAATAAGATGTTCGATCAGGTCGTATTCGCCGGCGGCGGCAATCGCTGCTGGTGGCAGGCGGGTTTCTGGGACGTCGTGCAACCGGAACTGCGCATCCGTCCACGCGTCATCACGGGCATTTCGGCGGGCGCGGCCACCGCTTGCATGCTCTACACGCGCGATTCCGAGTGGGTCATGCGCTATTACGAAGACGCGCTGCGCCACAATTCGCGCAACGCCTATTGGGGCAACCTGCTGCGCGGTCAGTCGGTGTTTCCGCATTACCGCATCTATCGTCAGGCATTGCTCGACATCTACGGTGAGAAGTTTTCGTCGCTTGCCGATGCGCCCGAGATTCGCATCGGCGTTTCACATTTGCCGCGCTGGCTTGGCGCGCGCAGCGCAGTCGCCGCCGGACTCATCGCGTACAACATCGAAAAATATGTGCGCAAGACCTTGCACCCGACGCTTGGTCAGACGCTCGGTTTTCATCCGGAATTCGTGCGTGCGCAGGATTGTGCGACCGTCGAAGATCTCGCCGATCTGATTCTGCAATCGTCGAGCACGCCGCCTTTCACGCCGGTCTTGCGGCGCAACGGCCGCCCGGTGCTCGACGGCGGCATGGTCGACAACGTGCCGGTCGGCGCGCTTGACGCCGATGCGCCCGGCAACGTGCTCGTCATGGTGACGCGCCT
Organism: Paraburkholderia sp. GV068; assembly: GCF_003058125.1. Taxonomy (NCBI): domain Bacteria; kingdom Pseudomonadati; phylum Pseudomonadota; class Betaproteobacteria; order Burkholderiales; family Burkholderiaceae; genus Paraburkholderia; species Paraburkholderia sp. GV068. The sequence continues at coordinate 74,494 of NZ_QBUB01000021.1, read as the reverse complement.
TTATCCGCGGCCGCAGATGTTCGTGGTGCCGCACGGCGTGCAGCAGCGCCTGTATGTGCAGCCGTCGCGCAAAGTGCCGATCTCGAGCTGGGACTACACGAGCCCCTCGCAGATGGTGCATGCGTACAACCTCGGCCGCGCGGACGGCGAGACCTTCCTCGAACGCATGCCCGACCTGCTGGAGTTTGCCGCCTGACGCAGGACGCCTGACGCCCGCGGCTATCGCTTAGCGCCGACGTCCACCCTGCAACGCTTCGGGATTCGCCACGCTGGCCGTGTCGCCGGCATCGAAAGCCAGAATGTTTTTGAACGCCGCGCTGAAGTACAACTCGTAGCTCTCGCGCTCGACATAGCCGATGTGCGGCGTGCAAATCACATTCTCCATACGCAGCAGGCTGTAGCCCTGGAGGATCGGCTCGCTTTCATACACGTCGATCGCGACCATCCCCGGGCGATTGTGCGACAGCGCGCCGAGGAGCGCGTTGTCGTCGAGCAGCTCGGCGCGGCTCGTGTTCACGAGCAGTGCGGTCGGCTTCATGCGCATCAGATCTTCCTGCTTGACGATGCCGCGCGTGTCGTCGTGCAGCCGCAAATGCAGCGACAGCACATCGCTCTGCTCGAACAAGGCTTCGCGGCTCTCGGCCACGCCATAACCGTCTTCGCGAGCGGCTTCGCGTGAATGCTCGCGGCCCCAGATCAGCACATTCATGCCGAAGGCCTTGCCGTAACCGGCGACAAGCCGCCCGATCTTGCCATAGCCCCAGATACCCAGCGTCTGACCGCGCAACACCTGACCCAAACCGAAGTTTGGCGGCAGCGCCGAAGTCTTGAGCCCCGACTGCTGCCAGGCGCCCTGCTTCAGGTTCGCTACGTATTGCGGAATGCGCCGCTGCGCCGCCATGATGAGAGCCCACGTCAGCTCGGCCGGCGCGATCGGTGAGCCGCTGCCTTCGAGCACGGCGATGCCGCGCTCGGTACAGGCCGGGAGATCGATGTGGCTGGACACTTTGCCCGTCTGGCTGATCATGCGCAAACGCGGCAGTTTGTCGAGAAGTTGCGAGCTGATGCGGGTACGTTCCCGAATCAGGACTAGCGCGTCGACTTCCGAAAGACGGCTCGCGAGTTGCCCGAGTCCGCGGACGGTGTTGTTGAAAACTTTGACTTCGTGATCGGCGAGCAATTGAAAGCAGTCGAGCTTGCGAACGGCGTCCTGATAGTCGTCGAGGATGGCAATCTTCATGGTATGTGTCTTGCGGCGCACCATGGCGGTGCGGAACGGAGTGTTATGCTGACTGTCCCATCATGTGACCCAAGTCACATGCCGGTTTAGCTGAATGCCTTACCGTAGCAACTACCGCGTAGAACGATAGCGCTACAGCAAGGCCAATTGACATCGTTTTTAACAGTTTGTTGAGTGTACAGGCAAGCCGCTTTACAGACGGTTGCAGACGCCCGTCCCATGCGCCCTGGCCCAACAAGCTGCGTTGAAGCCCGTGATGACCTGTGCAGTTGCGCGTCGGTTTGTAGAAACTGGCGCAACGAACAAAATGCCTCTCGCATGCAGCGTCGCCGGGCTTGTACCGTTTTCCAATCCCTACAAACGGAGACAAGTCGATGAATCTTCCATCATTCGAGGCACAGCCCGCAGTGAAGGCGGCAGTAGAAGCGCCAGCGTGGGTGAAACATCGGAAACTGATCGACTGGGTCCAGCGCGTTGCCGCTATGACCCGTCCGGACAACATCGTGTGGTGCGACGGTTCGCAGGAAGAGTACGACCGCCTGTGCGCGCAGATGGTCGAAGCCGGCACACTCAGGAAGCTCAATCCGGCGAAACGTCCGAACTCGTATCTCGCATGGTCCGATCCTTCCGACGTCGCGCGCGTCGAGGACCGCACTTTCATTTGCGCGCAACGTCGTGAGGACGCCGGTCCGACCAACAACTGGGTCGCGCCGGACGAAATGCGCACGACACTCGACGGCCTCTTCGAAGGATCGATGCGCGGCCGCACCATGTACGTGGTGCCGTTCTCGATGGGCCCGCTCGGCTCGCCGATCGCGCATATCGGCGTCGAACTGAGCGACAGCCCGTACGTGGTCACCAACATGCGCATCATGACGCGCATGGGCCGCAAGGTGTACGACGTGCTCGGCGAAGATGGCGAGTTCGTGCCGTGCGTGCACTCGGTCGGCGCGCCGCTCGAAGCGGGCGCCAAAGACGTGCCGTGGCCGTGCAATCCGACCAAGTACATCGTTCATTTCCCGGAGACGCGCGAAATCTGGAGCTATGGCTCGGGCTATGGCGGCAACGCGTTGCTCGGCAAGAAATGCTTTGCGCTGCGCATTGCATCGACGATGGGCCGCGACGAAGGCTGGCTTGCCGAGCACATGCTGATTCTCGGCGTGACTTCGCCCGAAGGACGCAAGCACCATGTGGCGGCCGCGTTTCCGTCGGCGTGCGGCAAGACGAACTTCGCGATGCTGATTCCGCCCGAAGGGCTGAACGGCTGGAAAATCTCGACCATCGGCGACGACATCGCGTGGATCAAACCAGGCAAGGACGGCCGCCTGTACGCGATCAACCCCGAGGCCGGCTACTTCGGCGTCGCGCCCGGCACGAGCGAAAAAACCAACTTCAACGCAATGGCCACGCTGAAGGAAAACGTGATCTTCACGAACGTCGCGCTGACCGACGACGGCGACGTCTGGTGGGAAGGCATGACCGACGAACCGCCCGCGCACCTGATCGACTGGCAAGGCAAGGACTGGACGCCCGCGAGCGCGAAGGAAAGCGGTCGCAAGGCGGCGCATCCGAATGCACGCTTCACGGCGCCGGCGTCGCAATGTCCGTCCATCGACGCCGATTGGGAAAACCCGGCGGGTGTGCCGATCGACGCGTTTATCTTCGGCGGCCGCCGCTCGACGACCGTGCCGCTCGTCACCGAGGCCCGCAACTGGGTCGAGGGCGTCTACATGGCCGCGACCATGGGTTCGGAGACGACCGCCGCCGCGGCGGGCCAGCAAGGCGTCGTACGGCGCGACCCGTTCGCGATGCTGCCGTTCTGCGGCTACAACATGAGCGACTACTTCGGCCATTGGCTGAAGACGGGCGAGCGGTTGCAGCAACTGAACGCGAAGCTGCCGAAAATCTTCTGCGTCAACTGGTTCCGCAAGGGCGCGGACGGCAAGTTCGTGTGGCCGGGCTTCGGCGAAAATATGCGTGTGCTCGGCTGGATGGTTGGCCGCATCGAGGGCACGGCGCAGGGCGAGGAGCACGCGTTCGGCGTGTCGCCGCATTACGAGGACATCGACTGGAGCGGTCTGGACTTCAGCCGCGAGCAGTTCGAGCAGGTCATTTCCGTCGACGACGCAGCCTGGCGCGCCGAACTCGCGTTGCATACGGAGCTCTTTGACACGCTGCAGCACGGCCTTCCGCCCGCGCTGGCGAAAGCCAAGACGCAGTTGGAGAGCAAGCTCGCAGCTTGACGACGTGAGCGTTCGCTAACTCGCAGAAGCCGCCTTCGGGCGGCTTTTTTCATTTTCAGCGCCGCCAAGCCGGGCGCGAGCCGCGTTCAGCGCTCGACACAGTGATCTTTCATCTGTTCGAAAGCCGCGCGTGGGCAAGCTGCGCCGCAGCACATTGTTTCTAATGACGGAACAATCGCCCCCGATGCCCCACATTCGGGCATACAGTCGCACGAAAATTGACGAAATTTCCGCTTTTGCGGGCAACTTCTGCACGATTGCGCGAGTCGTAGGAGAATCCCTAATTCGCTTCCACTGGTTATCACCAATTGTCAGGGAGCCGTAACACGGCAGGAGTTGTGATATGGATCATTTGCAGTCGATGCGAGTTTTCGTCAAAGTGGCGGATCTCGGCAGTTTTGCCCGCGCTGCGAGCGCGATGGATATTTCCAACGCAGTTGCCACCCGTCACGTTGCCGACCTCGAAGGGCGTCTTGGCACGCGGCTGCTCAACCGTACGACCCGCAGTCTGTCCCTGACCGAATCGGGTCAGGTTTATCTGGAACGCGCGCGCCAGATTCTCGACGAGCTTGAAGACGTCGAGCAGATGGTGGTCGCGCGAAATCACGAGCCGGTCGGCACGTTGCGCATCGTCGCGCCGGTCGTGTTCGGCTTGCACAATCTCGCTCCGGTGCTGCAAACGTACGCGGAGCGCTATCCGAAGGTCATTCCCGACGTCACGCTCGTCGATCGTCAGGTCGATCTGGTTGAAGAAGGTTTCGACGTGGGCGTGGTGATCGCGCGGCAGATGCGCAGCGCGAGCATCGTCACGCGGCGTCTGACCACGGGCTGCATGACCGTGTGTGCCACTCCGGCGTATCTGGAGAAGCACGGCACGCCCACGCGTCCCGAGCATCTGCTCGAGCATCCGTGTTTGAGCCTGCCCTCCGAGTATTGGGGCGACGAGCGGGTGTTTACCGGTCCCGAAGGCGAAGTGCGCGTGCGTCCGTCGAATGTGATCGTCGCGAACAACACGGAGATGCTGCGTCAGTTCGCGCTGCTCGGCATGGGCATCGCGATTCTGCCGAGCTATCTGATCGGGCGCGACATGACGCGCGGCAGGCTGGTGCGCCTCCTTGGTGATTACCGTTTGCCGCAAGTCGAGATCAACATCGCCTATCCGAGCCGTCGTCATTTGCCGGCCAAGGTGCGCACGTTCATCGATCATCTGGTCGAGCATTTCAGCCAGACGCCGAATAGCCTGCTCGGCGAGCAATGGATCAAGGACGGCGTTGGACGCCCGGCGTCGGCGTCGTTTGAACCGGCGGATGCGTCGATGCCGCCGGAAGCATTCGACGGCGCCGAGCCGCTGTCGCGTCTGCTGGACAGCGAGTTATCGCCGGTGCCGAAGACGTTGGCGAAGCCCGGAAGTCGTACGCGGCCGGCGGCGTTGACGCCGCTGTAGAGGCGGTTCAGGCGCCGATGTAGGATGTCGGCGCGTCGAGCGCGGCTGCTGAACGCATAAAAAAAGCGCGGTCACCTTGCAGGTGATCGCGCTTTTTGTCATCGGCTTCGATATGCACCGCAGGCGCCCATCGCGCCTACCGAAGAATCACGAGCCGGTCTTGCGAGCTACAGTCTTCCTGGCCGGCGCCTTCTTCGCCGCTGCAGTTTTAGCCGCGGGCGCTTTCTTCGCCGCAGCCTTTTTCGCCGCCGGCGCTGCCTTCACCGCGACCGCCGCATCGCCGTCATCCGACTCGAACTCCGAACCGCCTGCCTTCGCAGCCGATTTCGCCGCCGCCGTCTTCGCTGCGGTCTTGGCCGACGGCTCCTTCTTCTCGAACTCGAAGCCGATCTTGCCGTCGTTCTGCTTGACGAGGAACGCCTTGAAGTTACGGCCCGTGCGCGACGACTTGAAGTTCGTCAGCAGATCCGTGCGTCCTTCTTCAAGCAGCTTAGCCATTTGCTCACGCGCGATCTCCTGCTGCAAGATCACTTTGCCCGAGCGGAAGTCGCAAGTCTTCGGGTTCGCAACCGAGTTCTCGCAGACATAGCTCATGCCGTGCTCGAACACGCGGCCCTTGCACTTCGGGCACGCGCCGACCGGTTCCTGATCGGAGAAGTCGGGCGGTTCGCCGTCTTCGCCGCCCGCGTCCTGGCCGAAGTCGAACTCGAGCTTGTAGTTCTTGATCTCGTCGTCGAGCGACAGCTTGAGAATCGCCGAAAACGGACGGCCCATCTTGCTGCGAAAACCGGAGAGCGGCCCGATGGTCTTGTTCTTCAGCAGTTCTTCGACTTCCTCGATCTCGAACTGGCGGCCGCCCGGAATCTTCGAAATGGAGAACTCACACTTCGAACACGCGAAGCGGCGATAGTTTTCCTTCACCTGGCCGCCGCAATTCGGACACGGCGTCTGCAACGTCGCGTAATCGCCCGGGATCGTGTCGGAATCGTATTCCTTCGCGCGCTTGACGATGGTCTGCGTCATGCGGGCGATTTCCTGCATGAACGCGTCGCGCGGCAGGTTGCCGCGTTCCATTTGCGACAGCTTGTATTCCCATTCGCCCGTCAGTTCGGGCGCGGTCAATTCCTTCACGCCGAGCCCGCGCAGGAGCGTCATCAACTGGAATGCCTTGGCGGTCGGAATCAGATCGCGGCCTTCGCGGACCAGATACTTTTCGCCCAGCAACCCTTCGATGATGGCGGCGCGCGTGGCCGGCGTACCGAGCCCCTTCGCGGCCATCGCCTCACGCAGTTCATCGTCTTCGACGAGCTTGCCCGCGCCTTCCATCGCCGACAACAACGTGGCTTCGTTGTAGCGTGCCGGCGGTTTGGTGACGAGCTGCTGCGCGGCGATCTTGTCGGTCTTGACCTTCTCGTCCTTCTGCACCGGCACGAGGTTGGCATCTTCACCGCTGATTTCGCGGCCGTAGATTTGCAACCAGCCCGGCTCCACCAGAACCTTGCCTTCGGTCTTGAAGTGATGACCGACGACTTCGGTGATACGCGTGGTCACGCGGTATTCGGCAGCCGGGAAAAACACCGACAGAAAACGCTTCACCACGAGGTCGTAAAGCTTCTGTTCCGGCTCGGACAGGTTCTTCGGCGCCTGCAGCGTCGGGATGATTGCGAAGTGGTCGCTGATCTTCGAGTTATCGAAGATGCGCTTGTTCGGCTTCACCCAGCCCTTGTCGAGCACTTGCTTGGCAAACGGCAAGTAGTTGTTGCTCTCCTTGAGCATGCCGAGCGTCTGCTTGACCGTGTCCATATAGTCTTCGGGCAGCGCGCGCGCGTCAGTCCGCGGATAGGTCAGCACCTTGTGCTTTTCGTACAGCGCCTGAGCGAGACCCAGCGTGTTCTTCGCCGAGAAGCCGAAGCGGCCGTTGGCCTCGCGCTGCAAGCTCGTCAAGTCGAACAGTGCCGGCGACAGTTGCGTGGACGGCTTCGACTCTTCCCTGACGACACCGATCTGACCGCGGCAAGCGGCGACGATCGTCTCCGCCGCGGGCAACGCCCACAGACGCGAGTCGCGCTTCTCCGGGTCGAACTCGTCGCGCTTGAACTTCGGATCGAACCAGCGGCCCTCGTAGAAGCCGGCCGCGCAAACAAACTCGGCCTTCACTTCCCAATAGTCGCGCGGCACGAAGCGGCGAATCTTTTCCTCGCGCTCGACGACAATGGAGAGCGTCGGCGTCTGCACGCGTCCGACCGTGGTCAGGAAGAAGCCGCCGCCCTTGCTGTTGAACGCGGTCATCGCGCGTGTGCCGTTGATGCCGACGAGCCAGTCCGCTTCCGAGCGGCAACGAGCGGCGTCGGCAAGCGGTTGCATCTCTTCGTCGCTGCGCAGACGCGCGAAGCCGTCGCGGATCGCGGCGGGCGTCATCGATTGCAGCCACAGGCGCTGCACCGGCTGCTTCGCTTTCGCGTGCTGCGCGATGAGGCGGAAAATCAGCTCGCCCTCGCGCCCCGCGTCGCATGCGTTGATGAGGCGGTCGATGTCTTTGCGCTTGAGCAGTTTGGTCAGCACCTTCAGGCGCGACTCGCTCTTCGCGATCGGATTCAGATCGAAATGCGGCGGAATGACGGGCAGATTGGCGAAGCTCCACTTGCCGCGTTTCACTTCGTATTCTTCGGGCGCGGCGATTTCCAGCAGATGGCCCACTGCCGATGAGAGAACGTACTCGTCGCTCTCGTAGTACTCGTCATGCTTGGTAAAACCGCCCAAAGCGCGCGCGATGTCGTTCGCGACGGAAGGCTTTTCGGCGATGATCAGTGCTTTAGACATGACTCGATGTGAGGTTGGTATATCCGGGTTGGTGGCCTTGAGCGCGCCCAGTTGGCGCGACCCTCGTTTGCGACCTTGCTACCCATTAACGACCGCTTTATAGCACACGGCGCGAAAGCGGCGTGTCAACTGCCATAAAAGCGGGCATAAAAGCGGCCCTAAAAGCGCGCCATCATAATTGCGCGTCCGGCGCTCGGACAAGCTGCGGCAAACGCGCTGTGCGCCGCTCGCAACCGCCGTGCCGCCGAGGCCGTCGCGATCCGCTCGGCGCTGTCGACGAAGCCGTGAATCTCGGCGCTCAGGCAGCCGCCAGCGCGGGCCGCAATTTGGGCGCGCCGACGACGCCCGGCAGCGCGGTCAAGTCCGAGAGCATCCGCTCGACAATCCCTGCTTGCGGCAAAACGGTGCCGAAAAAACGTGTCGTTACCGAGTCTTCGATCAGGATGGTCGGAAAATTCTCGACGTCGAGATCGTCGAATCGATCCGCATGCGTTTCGATGTCGATCCATGCGAAGCAGATTTGCGGATGCCGCTCGGCCAGCTTGTCGAACGCCTCGCGATACTCGCGGCAGGTTCCGCACCATTCCGCGCACAGGCAGGCCACGAACAGCGTGTCGGGCTCATTGACGCGCTCGGCGATCCGGTCGTGGTCGGTGTCGAGATTCAGCGCGGGCATGGTGGTTCCTCTAGTGCTTGGTCGAATGCTTTGGCGGATGCTTTGGCGCGAATGTAGCATGGCCGATCCCGGAGAGTGGTCAAGGGGCGTCAACATGCGTTAGCCGTGGCTTGCCCGCGTGTAGCGCCCGCCGGGCAGCGCGCTGACGTGGCCGGCGAGTTCCAGTTGCAGCAGCGTCGTCTGCAGGACCGCGTATTCCATCTCGGTGCGCGTGGCGAGAATTTCAAGGCTGGTCGGCGCGTGGCCCAGCGCCGCCAGAAGTTTTTGCGCGTCGGGGTGGGGTACATCGCGTACGTTCGGGGCACGTGCTTCGGCGGCTATGGGTTGCGGCTCGGCGTTTGCCTGCGCCTTCGCCTGGGACTGCGCGTATTTCGCCGGCTCGTCGCGCTGCGCCGAATGTCGCGCCGGCGCCGTGCAGTCCGCCGCCGTTGCGTCGTCGTCGAACGTACGCGTCGACGCCCGCTGTCCGCGAACGCCTGCGCCAACGCCCACAGCCGCAGTCTTCGCAAACCCCAGTTCCTCCAGCACTTCCTCAGGCGTCTCGACCAGCTTCGCGCCCTGCTTGATCATCCGATGACATCCACGCGACAACGGCGCGTGGATCGAGCCCGGCAACGCAAAGATGTCGCGGCCCATCTCGTTGGCGAGCCGCGCGGTGATCAGCGAGCCCGAGCGCATGGCCGCCTCGACGACCAGCACGCCGCTGACGAGTCCGGCGATCAACCGGTTACGCTGCGGAAAGTTGGCCGCGCGCGCCGGCGTGCCGAGCGGCCACTCCGACAGAATCGCGCCTTGCAGCGCGATTTGCCGCGCAAGCGCGTGGTGCGCGGCCGGATAAACGAGATCCGCGCCGGTGCCGATCACCGCAACCGTGCTGCCGATGCCCGCGAGCCCGCCGCGATGCGCCGCGCCGTCGATGCCCCTCGCGAGCCCCGACACAACCGTCACGCCCGCCGCCGAAATCGTCCGCGCGAAGCGTTCGGCGTCTTCCTCACCTTGCGGCGTCGCGCTGCGGCTGCCCACCAGCGCGACCGCGCGCGTGTGCAACAGCTCGAGCCGCCCCTTTATATATAGCAGCGGCGGCGGATCGGGCATGGTCAGCAGCGCCGGTGGATAGGCCGGATCGTCGAGCGTGACGACCTGGTTACCGGGCAACTCGCGCCATGCGATCACCGCTTCCAGTTGGACGTCGAAGTCCGGGCCGGTCGGCGCCAGCGCCGCGCGCGCCGCGGCGTCGCCGGCAATCGCGGCGAGCGTCTCATGCTCCTGCCGAAGAATCGCCTCGGGCAGCCCGAAAGCGCCCAGCAGCAGGCGCAGCGCCGTGGGTTTGAGCCCCGGCGCGAGAGAGAGCCGCAGCCACGCGGCGAGTTCAAGATCCGTTGAAGGCAAGGTGTGCATTGCGGGTCGATCCTCGTGCAGCGCCAGCGGGCAGGCGGGCGCCATGCTAAAATTTTCATCATCCGAAATAACTGCAGCGCCGCGCCCCACCCGCGCGGGCTCGTCGTCTAGCGCGTGTGGCGCGTTGAATCGAACCGGTTCGACACCATCTATCGTGTGCGCATTGCGACGTGCCGACAACCTGGCCGAATGGCCAACGCGGGCCTTCTCATGGTCAGCGGCGTCTGAAAATCACTCTCGAAATCATGGCTTTACTGAACATCCTCAATTACCCGGACAAACGGCTGCACAAGGTTGCAAAGCCGGTGGAAGAGGTCAACGACCGTATCCGCCGCCTCGTCGCGGATATGGCGGAAACCATGTACGCCGCGCCGGGCGTGGGCCTCGCGGCCACCCAGGTCGACGTGCATGAGCGCGTGATCGTGATCGACGTCTCGGACGCGCACGATCAACTGCTCGCGTTCATCAACCCGGAAATCGTCTGGTCGAGCAACGAGAAGAAGCTGTCGGAAGAGGGCTGTCTGTCCGTGCCGGGCATTTACGACAACGTCGAGCGCGCGGAGAAAGTGCGCGTGCGGGCGCTCAACGAAAAAGGCGAAACCTTCGAGATGGACTGCGAGGGACTGCTTGCCGTGTGCATCCAGCACGAGATGGATCACCTGATGGGCCACGTGTTCGTCGAATATCTGTCGCCGCTCAAGCAAACGCGCATCAAGAGCAAGATGAAGAAGCTCGCCCACGCGATGTAATGCGCGCCCATTCCGCTACCTGCTTGCCGTCCCGCTCATGAGTCATTCGTTGCGCGTTGTCTTTGCCGGCACGCCGGAATTCGCTTCGGCTGCGCTGGCGGCCATCCACGGCGCCGGTTTTGCGGTGCCGCTCGTGCTCACGCAGCCGGACCGGCCGGCGGGGCGCGGCATGAAATTGCAGGCGAGTCCCGTCAAGCGCTACGCCGTGGAGCATGGGATCGCGGTCGCACAGCCGCCTTCGTTGCGCCGCGCAGGCAAGTATCCGGCTGAGGCGGCGGCGGCCATCGAGCAGTTGCGCGCCACGCCGCACGACGTGATGGTCGTGGCCGCGTACGGCCTGATCCTGCCGCAGGAAGTGCTCGACATCGCGCCGCACGGCTGCATCAATATTCACGCATCGCTGCTGCCGCGCTGGCGCGGCGCGGCGCCGATTCATCGCGCGATCGAGGCGGGCGACGCCGAAACCGGCATCACGCTGATGCAGATGGACGCCGGCCTTGACACGGGCGCGATGATTTCCGAAATCCGCACGCCCATTTCCGCCGACGACACCACCGCCACCTTGCACGACCGCCTCGCGCAAGCCGGCGCGAAGCTGATCGTCGAAGCGCTCGTCGAACTCGAACGCAGCGGCAAGCTGGCCGCGACGCCGCAACCCGCCGACGGCGTCACCTACGCCGAAAAGATCGGCAAGCACGAGGCCGCGCTCGACTGGCGCCGGCCGGCCGCGGTGCTCGCGCGCCAGGTGCGCGCGTTCGACCCGTTCCCTGGCGGCGTGGCCACGCTCGAGGACGGAACCGCGATCAAGATCTGGGCGGCCGCCGCCCAAGACAGCACAAACAACGCGGCGCCCGGCACGATCACCGGTGTTTCGCCGGAAGGCGTCGTCGTGGCCTGCGGCGAAGACGCGTTGCGTCTCACGCAACTGCAAAAACCCGGCGGCAAGCGGCTCCCGGTGCGCGAATTCCTGGCTGGCTTCGGACTCGCCGCAGGTCAGCGCTTCCACATTCCCGACGCAAACTAGCACGGCCTCGCGGCGCTTGCCCATCGTCCATTCGGCCGATGGCGAGCGGCCCCGTCGCGCGTCCGCCACGCGTTAGAATCCGTCATGCAAAGGCCCAGCTTTCGAGGATTCCCATGTTCGGCATCACCCATTTCGAGTTTTTCGTCGTCGCCGTTTTTCTGCTGAACGTTACGCCCGGGCCGGATACGGCTTATATCGTCGGGCGCAGCGTCGCACAGGGGCGCGGGGCGGGGCTCATGTCCGCGCTGGGCATTTCGGCGGGCTGCTGCGTGCACTCGCTCGCGTGCGCGTTCGGCCTGACGGCGCTGCTCGCGGCGTCGGCCACTGCGTTCACCGTCATCAAGTTCGTCGGCGCGATTTATCTGATCTATCTCGGCGTACGCCTTATTTTTGCGAAGCCAGCCGCCGACGAGGCCCGCGGCCACGCACGCGGGGCCGGTGCGCCGAAGTCGTTGCGCCAGCTTTTCCTGCAAGGCTTCTGGACCAACGTGCTGAACCCGAAGGTGGTGCTTTTCTTCGTTTCGTTCTTCCCCCAGTTCGTTACGGCGGGCACCGATCAGAAGGCGCTCGCCTTTCTGACGCTCGGCGCGGTGTTCGTGGTGATGAGCATGCTGTGGAACAGCTTTGTCGCGTGGATCGCCGGCAGCGTCACGCAGCGCTTCTCCGGCAAGCCGTCGGTGAAGAAGTGGCTGGACCGCGGTGTCGGCAGCGCGTTTGTCGGCCTGGGCATCAAGCTCGCCACTGCATCGAGATGATTGAATTTTTCGCGCGCGTCCATATCTAACATTTCGCTTACAGTCAGGCATAATCAGGCGCCGCGATGATGCGGCACGGATATGAACCCCGCGTTAGGGCAAGGAGTTGCAGACATGTTCAATTGGGTCAAAACCGCGATGTTGATGGCCGCGATCACGGCCCTTTTCATCGTGATCGGCGGAATGATAGGCGGGTCGCGCGGCATGACGATCGCGCTCGTCATTGCGCTCGGTATGAATTTTTTCTCGTACTGGTTCTCGGACAAGATGGTGCTGCGCATGTACAACGCGCAGGAAGTCGACGAAACCAGTGCGCCGCAGTTTTATCGCATGGTGCGTGAGCTCTCCACGCGTGCCGGCTTGCCGATGCCGCGCGTCTATCTGATCAACGAAGATGCGCCGAACGCGTTCGCTACGGGCCGCAATCCGGAGCACGCGGCGGTTGCCGCGACCACCGGCATTCTGCGCGTGCTGTCCGAGCGCGAAATGCGCGGCGTGATGGCGCACGAACTCGCGCACGTCAAGCATCGCGACATTCTGATCTCGACGATCTCGGCCACCATGGCCGGCGCGATCTCGGCGATCGCGAACTTCGCGATGTTCTTCGGCGGCCGCGACGAAAACGGGCGTACCACGAACCCGATCGCCGGCATCGCGGTCGCGCTGCTCGCGCCTATCGCCGGTGCGCTGATCCAGATGGCGATTTCGCGCGCGCGTGAATTCGAGGCCGACCGCGGCGGCGCGCAGATTTCCGGCGACCCGCAGGCGCTGGCGTCGGCGCTCGACAAGATTCATCGTTATGCGAGCGGCATTCCGTTTCCCACAGCCGAACAGCATCCGGCCACCGCGCAGATGATGATCATGAACCCGCTCGCGGGCGGGAGCATCGCGAATCTGTTTTCGACGCACCCGGCAACGGAAGAGCGCATTGCCCGCCTGATGGAAATGGCCCGCACAGGGCGCTTCGAATAAGCGCGTAGCGCGCGGCATGACGAAAGGCGAGTCTTCGGGCTCGCCTTTTTATTTGCTGGCCGCGGTGATCGACGCGGCCGCGCGCACTGCACACGCCCGCTCGCGGTCCACACGCCGCGCCACGCTACAATGTCTGCTCATTGTGCCGCGCCTACCGCGCGGCCTGCCTTTGTTCTTCCATGATCCCAAAGCCTTCTTCGCGTTCTGCTTCTTCGTCGGCGCGTCCGCGCGAATCCCGCTTGTCCGTGCTGCATCTCGCGCCGGAATCGCTCGGCTTCGCGCTCGATTGCGCCGCGCAGGCCGTCGGCGCCGTGCGCCTCGGCGCGGCTTTGCCGGCCGCGCTGCAAACTGTTTTCGTAGCCGCGCCCGAGGGCAGTGCCGCTGCCGCGCGCGGCGCGGTGCAGGACATCGCGTATCGCACGATGCGGCGTCTCGGGACGGCTGAGTGGCTGATCGCGAAGCTCGTCAAGAAAGCGCCGCCGCCGCATGTCGGTCACGTACTGGCCTGCGCGCTCGCGCTCTTGATCGACGACGAAGCGAGCGCCGCCTATACGCCGTTCACCGTGGTCGACCAGGCGGTCGGGGCGATCTCGGCTCGCCGTGAATTCGCTTTCGCGAAGGGGCTCGTCAACGCCGTGCTGCGCAACTTCCTACGCGAACGCGACGCGCTGCTGACAGGAGCGCAAGCCGACGAAGTCGCGCGCTGGAATTACCCGACATGGTGGATCGACGCCGTGAGACGCGCATGGCCCGAAGCATGGCAAGACGTGCTCGCGGCCGGCAATACGCAAGGCCCGTTGACGCTGCGCGTGAACGCGCGTCATTCGACGGTCGAAGCGTACCTGCAAGTGCTCGAGGACCATCACATCAGCGCGAGCAAGGTTGGCGACTACGCGGTGATGCTCGCCACGCCGATGCCGGTCGATCGCATTCCTGGCTTTAACGAGGGCGTCGTGTCCGTGCAGGACGCGGGCGCGCAGCTCGCCGCGCAACTGCTCGGCGTGCGCGACGGCATGCGCGTGCTCGACGCGTGCGCGGCGCCTGGCGGCAAGACCGGGCATCTGCTCGAACTCGCGAACCTGCAGTTGGTGGCGCTCGAAAGCGACGTGTCGCGCGCGCGGCGGATCGGCGAAAACCTGCAGCGGCTCAAGCTCGAAGCGGAGGTGCGAATCGGCGACGCCGGCGCGCCGTCCAAATGGCACGACGACATCGACCAGCCGTTCGACCGCATTCTCGCCGACGTGCCGTGTTCGGCGTCGGGCATCGTGCGGCGTCATCCGGACATTCGCTGGTTGCGCCGCGCGTCCGATATTCCCGCTCTCGTCGACGAACAGCGGCGGATCCTCGGCGCGCTCTGGCCGCTCGTGAAACCTGGCGGCGAATTGCTTTACGTTACGTGCTCGATCTTTCCCGAAGAAGGCGAGTTGCAGGCGCAGTGGTTTGGAAACAAATATCAGGATGCGGTACGATTGGACGCGCCGGGGCAACTTCTACCTTCAGTCGCCCGCGCGCCCGCCGACACATCGGCCGGTTCCCATGCCGGAGAATTCGCTGACATCAGCGCCGGCGCGAACTCAGACCACGACGGATTTTTCTACGCGCGCTTTCAGAAACGGTGACCATCAAACGCTTCTTCCCGCTTCGGCTCGCTGCCGTGCTCTGGGTCGCGCTGGCCGTCTGGCTTGCGGCACCCGGCGCCGCGCACGCCGACTCGATCGCCGTGCAGCGCGCTTCGCTGCAAGCGGACAACACCGGTTGGAGCCTCGACGCGCGCTTCGACTTCGATTTGAACAGCAATCTCGAAGACGCGGTCAATAAGGGCATTCCGCTTTACTTCACGACCGACTTCGAACTGAGCCGGCCGCGCTGGTACTGGTTCGACGAACAGCCGGTCAACGTGTCGCAGAGTCTGCGTCTGTCGTTCCAGCCGCTCACGCGCGAATATCGCGTGTCGAGTGTGTCGTCCGGCGGCTTGCAGCTTGGCTTTTCCACGCTGAAAGACGCGCTCGCGGTCATCAAGCATGTGTCGTCGTGGCATGTGATCGAGCGCAACGACGTGCATGCCGGCGAAACGTACAACGCGTCGGTGCGCATGCAGCTCGACATCGCGTTGATGCCCAAGCCGTTTCAGATCGACGCGGTGAATAACCGCGACTGGAACCTCGCTTCCGAATGGAAGCGCTTTACTTTCACGGTGACCGAACGTGCTAAATAAAGTGCGCTCCGCCACCAGTGTCAGCAGTATCGTCGTGCGCGTGCTGGTCTCCACGGTCGCCGTGACGGCCGTGCTGCTGCTCGTGCTGCTCGCCGCGGCAAGCGCGAATACCGAATTCTTCGACCGCTATTACCAGTGGCTGTATGCCGCGAATCTGGTGGTCGCGATGATCTTTCTGCTGGTGGTGGCGACGCTCGTCATCATCATCATCGTGCGATTGCGAAAGGGTAAGTTCGGCACGCGGCTGCTTGCGAAGCTGGCGTTTTTCATGGCGCTCGTCGGCGTGGTGCCGGGCGGCATCATCTATGTGGTCTCGTATCAGTTCGTGTCGCGCAGCATCGAGTCGTGGTTCGACGTGAATGTCGAAACCGCGCTGACGTCGGGCCTGAATCTCGGGCGCGGCATGCTCGACGCGTCGCTGTCCGATCTGCAAACCAAGGGCCGCCTGATGTCGGAGCAGCTCGCGAGCGCGGACGCCGCCGGCACGACGCTCACGTTGCTGCGTCTGCGCGATCAGTTCGGCGTGCAGGAGGCGACCATCGTCGAACCGACGCGCAGCATGTCCGGCGCGACGCCCGACATGCATGTGGTCGCGCAGGCATCGAGTAATTACGCGTCGCTCGTGCCGAACGATCTGCCCACGCCGCTGATGGTCGACGCGGCGCGCGGGCGCGGCTACGCGGCGATTGAAGGCGAGGTCGACGGCGATCCTCGCGCGCACGGCAGCAAGGGCGCGCTGCGGCTGCGCGTCGTGCAGCGCATTCCCGATTCGAACGCGTCGCTGCTGCAGCCCACCGAGCGCTTCCTGCAACTCACGCAGCCGGTGTCGCAATCGCTTGCTCGCAATGCCGACGCCGTGCAGCGCGCGTACCGCGAGTATCAGGAGAAAGCGCTCGGACGTACGGGATTGCGCAAGATGTACATCGGCACGTTGACGCTCGCGCTGTTCCTCGCGACCTTCATCGCGATGATGCTCGCGCTCGCGCTCGGCAACCAGCTCGCGCGGCCGCTGTTTCTGCTTGCCCAAGGCACGAAGGAAATCACCGAGGGCGATTACACGCCGAAGCGCGAAATCAAGTCGCGCGACGAACTCGGCTTTCTCACGCAGTCGTTCAATGCGATGACGCGGCAGTTGTCCGAGGCGCGCGCCGCGGTTGAGAACAACCGCATCGCGCTCGAGCATTCGAAGGCGTATCTGGAAAGCATTCTCGCGAACCTGACGGCCGGCGTGTTCGTGTTCGACCGGCAGTTCCGCCTCACTACCGCGAATCGCGGCGCCGAGCGCATCTTCCGTCAGCAGTTCCAGGAAGTGCTCGGCTCGGCGCTCGAACAGATCGGCGTGCTAAGCGAATTCGGCGGCATGGTGCGCAAGGCGTTTGCCGATCGCGAGGCGGCAAGCGGCGACGGTCACGACGACGGCGGTCACTGGCAGCAACAGTTTTCGGTTCAGGTGGCGGGCGAATCCGAGCCGCTCACGCTGCTCGTGCGCGGCGCGCGCCTTGTGTCCGCAACCGATCGCGACGCGCAGGACATGCAGACGTCGGGCTACGTGGTCGTGTTCGACGACATCTCGGACGTGATCTCCGCGCAGCGTTCCATTGCGTGGGGCGAAGTGGCGCGGCGGCTCGCGCATGAGATCAAGAATCCGCTCACGCCGATCCAGCTTTCGGCCGAGCGTTTGCAGATGAAGCTAGCGGACAAGCTGACGCCGTCCGACGCCGATGTGTTGAAGCGCGGCGCGACCACCATCGTGAACCAGGTCGCGGCGATGAAGCAGATGGTCGACAACTTCCGCGACTACGCGCGCACGCCGCCCGCTGTGCTCGCGCATCTGCAATTGAACGAACTCGTGAGCGAAGTGCTGACGCTGTACGGTATCGAAGAAGGCAAAGGCGCGATTCAGGTCGAGCTCTCCGAACTGCCCGCGATTCGCGGCGACGCCACGCAATTGCGTCAGGTGATCCACAACCTGCTGCAGAATGCACAGGACGCGGTGGCCGACATCGAGCGCCCGCGTGTGCTGCTCGAGACGAGGACAGTAGAATACGGAGACCCCGATGCGCAGGGCAAGGCGCGCATCGCGGTGCGGCTGACAGTGTCGGATAACGGACCGGGTTTCCCCACTCGCATTCTCACGCGTGCATTCGAACCTTACGTGACGACCAAGGCCAAGGGCACGGGCCTGGGTCTTGCGATGGTCAAGAAGATCGTCGACGAACATGGCGCGCGGATCGACATTCGCAATCGCATGAAAGCGGGCGATGTGATCGAAGGCGCGCAGATTTCGATTCTCTTCCTTCAACTGGCAGACGACGCCGCGGCTCCCGAAGCGGGACCGCGTCCTGCGCACGGCGGTACGTCGCAGGGAAAGACAAAAGCAACAGTGCAGACAAAGGCAGCGTAAATGGCAACCATCCTGGTGGTAGATGATGAAATGGGCATCCGGGAATTGCTCTCGGAGATCCTGAGCGACGAGGGGCATGTCGTGGAGGCGGCGGAAAACGCGCAGCAGGCGCGCGAGTTCCGCTTGCGTCAGGCGCCGGACCTGGTGCTGCTCGACATCTGGATGCCCGATACCGACGGCGTGACGTTGCTCAAGGAATGGGCTGCGCAAGGGCAACTGACCATGCCGGTGATCATGATGTCCGGTCACGCGACCATCGACACGGCAGTCGAAGCGACCAAGATCGGCGCGCTCAACTTTCTTGAGAAGCCGATCGCGTTGCAGAAACTGCTGAAAGCCGTCGAACAGGGCCTCGCGCGCGGCACGGCGGCGGTCGCGCCTGGCGGCGTGGCGGCGAAATCCCCGTTGCCGATGAATTCGTCGACGGTGGCTTCGGCCGCGGCATTGCCGATGCTCTCCGCCGACGGTCACGGCAGCGGCGTGCTTGCGGCGCAAACGGCGTCCATTTCGTTCGACATTCCGCTGCGCGACGCGCGCGATGCATTCGAGCGCGCGTACTTCGAATATCACCTCGCGCGCGAGAACGGCAGCATGACGCGCGTCGCGGAAAAGACCGGACTGGAGCGCACGCATTTGTATCGCAAGCTCAAGCAACTCGGCGTCGATCTCGGCAAGAACAAGGGTGAGTGAAAGGGCGAGCGGAGACCGCGCGTCGCGGGCCGACTTTGCTTTCGCAGATTTTTTGGACAAGGGGGCTTGCCCAGTAGATGACCCTTTGATATCATTTCGTTCTTCGTTGGCCCGGTAGCTCAGTTGGTAGAGCAGCGGATTGAAAATCCGCGTGTCGATGGTTCGATTCCGTCCCAGGCCACCAGGATTCAGCCCCAGGAAATCGCAAGATTCCTGGGGCTTTTCCTTTTGCGGTGGGTTTCATTGCGTTATACGTTGCGTCAGCAGTAGGCTGGGGCGCCCGGCGAGTTTCGGCATCGCGTGATAAAATCGCGCCAGTTCAATGACTTGCATGCGAGTGCGTCGCCCGCCGCCGAATGTGTCGAAGCGCGCGCGACCACGCCGCGATCCGCACCGAACCCCTCGCCCGACGATCAACGGTATAAGCGCCCCGCAGCTTCTCAGCTAAAGGCGCGGCCTATACTGCTTTGGGCCGGCAGCAGTGCCGGCTCGCGTCGCGCCGCGTTGCTTGCATGGCGCACCTCGCGCAGCGCGACGCGGCACTCATCATTCACGGAGTTTCACGGTGATCCGCAAAGACGCTAAACGTAGCGCTCTGGTGCTGTTTTCCGGCGGCCAGGATTCCGCCACGTGCCTCGCATGGGCGCTTGAACGATATGACACGGTCGAGACGCTCGGCTTCGATTATGGTCAGCGGCATCGCGTCGAACTCGAATGCCGCGAGGGTTTTCGCAATGCAGTGGCGCGCACGTTTCCCGCATGGGGCGAGCGCCTCGGCGACGATCACATGATCGACCTGTCGGTGCTCGGCGCGATCAGCGAAACGGCAATGACGCGCGAAATCGAAATCGAGGCCACGGCGAGCGGTTTGCCGAACACCTTCGTGCCGGGCCGCAACCTGATGTTCATGACGATCGCCGCGGCCATCGCTTATCGGCGGGGTCTGGAGGTGCTGGTCGGCGGAATGTGCGAGACGGATTTCTCCGGCTACCCCGATTGCCGCGACGACACGATGAAGGCTTTGCAGGTCGCGCTGAACCTCGGCATGGACTCGCGCTTCGCGCTCGAAACGCCGCTGATGTGGCTCGACAAGGCCGACACGTGGCGGCTCGCGCATGAACTGGGCGGCGACGAACTGGTGGAACTGGTGCGCGTCGAGACCCACACCTGCTATGTCGGCGAGCGCGCGGAACTGCATGCATGGGGTTTCGGCTGTGGCGAATGTCCGGCGTGCCGCTTGCGCAAGCGTGGCTATGAAGCGTATCTCGCCGGCGAGAAGGTAACCGAGCCGGCGTGAGAATTCCGCGCAGCGGCGCGGGTTTCGCAATCATTGTTAGGTACACAAGCAATACAAGGTACGAAAGTACCAGCACACGGTACAGGGCGGAAAGCAGCATGACGTACGCGGTCAAGGAAATCTTCTACACGTTGCAAGGCGAGGGCGCGAATGCCGGACGCCCGGCCGTGTTTTGCCGCTTCGCCGGCTGCAATCTGTGGTCGGGTCGCGAGGAAGATCGCGCGGACGCCGTGTGCCGCTTCTGCGACACGGATTTCGTCGGCACCGATGGCGAGAACGGCGGCAAGTACCGCACTGCCGCCGACCTCGTGCAGATGATCGCGTCGCAATGGCCCGAAGGCGAGGGCCAGCGCTTCGTCGTGTGTACCGGCGGCGAGCCGATGCTGCAGATCGACCGGCCGCTCGTCGACGCGCTGCACGCGGCCGGCTTTGAAATCGCCATTGAGACGAACGGCTCGTTGCCGGTGCTCGAGACAATCGACTGGATTTGCGTGAGCCCGAAGGCCGACGCGCCGCTCGTCGTCACGAAGGGCAATGAACTGAAAGTCGTGATTCCGCAGGACAACCAGCGCTTGTCCGACTACGCGAAGCTCGACTTCGACTATTTCCTCGTCCAGCCGATGGACGGCCCGTCGCGCGACATCAACACCAGGCTCGCGATCGACTGGTGCAAACGCCATCCGCAATGGCGCCTGTCGATGCAGACCCACAAGTATCTGAACATTCCCTGATTTGCCGTGCTGACGATTACACGAAAACTCGAATTCGACGCGGGTCACCGCATCCCCGATCACCGCAGCCA
Organism: Paraburkholderia sp. GV068; assembly: GCF_003058125.1. Taxonomy (NCBI): domain Bacteria; kingdom Pseudomonadati; phylum Pseudomonadota; class Betaproteobacteria; order Burkholderiales; family Burkholderiaceae; genus Paraburkholderia; species Paraburkholderia sp. GV068. The sequence continues at coordinate 53,765 of NZ_QBUB01000021.1, read as the reverse complement.
GTGCCGTAATCTGCACGGCCATCGCTATGTGCTCGAAATCACGCTGCAAGGCGACCTGGTCGACACCGAAGGCGCGCCCGATCGCGGCATGGTGATGGACTTCGCCGACGTGAAGTCGCTGGCCGTCGAGCATCTCGTCGACAAGTGGGACCACGCGTTCCTCGTCTACGAAGGCGACTCGCAAGTGCGCGGCTTCCTCGAAACCATGGCGGGCCACAAGACGGTCGTGCTCGACCGCATTCCAACCGTGGAAAATCTCGCGGCCGTCGCGTTCGATGTGCTCGCCAACGTCTACGACGCTCACTACGGCGTGAATCTGCGTCTGCATAAGGTGCGCCTGTACGAGACGCCGAACTGCTGGGCCGACGTGGTCCGCGACTAACGCTTCCGAACGCTGCGGCTGCGCGGCCCTGCTGCCGCGTTATTGTCACGGTATGATCGCTCCCACAACCACACGGAGCGAGACATGCCGGTCACAGCATTGCGTCGCAGCAGGCAGAGAGGCCGCCCGCGTCCGGGCCAGGCTTCTCGCCGCATTCATCCGGCAGGCACGCTCGGCGGCTGCCGCTGGCCCATCTGCGGCGGCCTTCACCGTCACGGAGCGCGGCGATGAGCACCTTCACGAATCCCCTCAAGCAACGTCTTAAAGAAGCCGATCCGCTGTTCGGGCTATGGCTGTCGCTCGGCAGCGATGCCGCCGCGGAGGCGCTCGCGCATGCCGGCTTCGACTGGCTGCTGATCGACATGGAACACGCGCCCAACGACAGCGGCGACGTGACCTCGCAATTGCGCGCGATCGCCGCCGCGCATTTGCCGAGCGAACCGGTGGTGCGTCTGCCGGCCAGCGAGGCGTGGCTCGTCAAGCGTGTGATGGATGCCGGCGCGCGCACGCTGATGTTTCCGAACATCGAGTCCGCCGAAGAAGCGGCGCACGCGGTGCGGCTCACGCAATATCCGAGCGCCGAGGCGGTCGATGGTCTGCGCGGCGTCGCCGGAGTGGTCCGAGCCGCGGCCTACGGCATGCGGCGCGACTACGTGCAAACGGCTAACGCGCAGATCGCGACCATCGTGCAGATCGAGTCGGCGCGCGGACTCGACGAAGTGGAAAAGATCGCGGCGACGCCGGGCGTCGATTGCCTGTTCGTCGGCCCCGCTGATCTGGCGGCGAGCCTCGGCCATCTCGGCGATTCGAAGCACGCCGACGTGCAGGCGGCCATGGCGCGCATCGTCAGCGCGGCCGACAAGGCGGGCATCGCAGCCGGCATTTTTTCGATGGACGCCGCGAGCGCAAGGCAGCATCGCGACAGCGGTTTTCGTTTTATCGCTCTGGCCGCCGACGTCATGTGGATGTTGCGCGCAACCCGCCAGGCGTTGCAGGAGGTAAGAGCGTGAAGTGGATGATGCGTGGCGTCGTCGTGCGGCTGGCTGTCGCGGCGGCGCTGACGGCGGGCATGACGGGCATGACGGGCATGGCGGCGCAGGCGCAGGCGCAGGATCGCCTCGCGAAACCGAACGACCCCGAGACGCAAACGGCGGTTGCCGACTACAACGCCGGCAATTTCGCTGCGGCGCTTGCCGAATTCCGCAAGGCCGCCGAGCGCGGCAGCCGCCTCGCGCAGTTCAATTACGCGATGATGCTGCTCAACGGCGAGGGCACGGCGGTCAACGTCGACGAAGGCAAGAAATGGCTGCGCAAGGCGGCGGATGCCAACATGTCGCACGCGCAGTATGTGTACGGCAAGATGTACGATGATGGCGAGTTTGTCGGCCGCGATCCGGTCGAGGCGCACCGCTGGTTTCTCAGGGCCGCGCAGCAGGGACATGTGCAGGCGGAACTGGCGCTCGCCAATCAGTTCCTCGATGGACGCGGCACCGATCGCGACAACAAGCAGGCGTTCGTCTGGTACAAGAAGGCGGCCGAGGGCGGCGACATGACCGCGCAGTACGTGACCGGCTCGTTCTATGAGCGCGGCGGCGACGGTGTGGACAAGAATCTGAACGTGGCGCGAGCGTATTACGCAGCGGCCGCCGCGCAGGGCGATCCGGCGGCGCGCCTGAAGTATCAGCAACTGAGTGCGCAGTTGCGGGATCATAAGGAAGTGAAGCCGCAGTAGGTGCAGTGAGCGCAGTGCATGCGGTCGACGCAGTGAACAAGAAGGGGCGCGCCTTGCGGTGCGCCCCTTCTGTTTTGCAGCGCTTGCGCCTGCGTTCGCGCTCGCGATGCCGGGACGCTAGCTCTGCATCAACCGCTTCTGGCGCGCGACGCTCATGATGAGGCCGATGGCGACGCCGAGCGTCGTCAGCGCGGTGCCGCCGTAACTCATGAACGGCAACGGCACGCCGACCACCGGCAAGATGCCGCTCACCATGCCGATATTGACGAACGCGTAGGTGAAGAACGCCATCGTCAGCGAGCCGGCCAGCAGGCGTCCGAACAACGTCGCGCCGTTTGCCGCGATATACAGCCCGCGCGCGATGAGCAGCATGTAAAGCGTGAGCAGCACGATGCCGCCCGCGAGCCCGAATTCCTCGGAGAACACCGCGAAGATGAAGTCGGTGTGCTTCTCAGGAATGAACTCCAGGTGCGCCTGCGTGCCCTTGAGCCAGCCCTTGCCGAGCGGCCCGCCGGAGCCGATTGCGATCACCGCCTGAATCGTGTGGAAGCCCTTGCCGAGCGGATCGGAAGTCGGATCGAGCAGCGTGCAGATGCGGTGCTTCTGATAGTCGTGCATCAGCGGCCATTGCACGTCGGGCTGACAGATCTTGTCCTGGAATGCCGCGACGGAGCCGACCGCGATCACGCCGGCAATCAGCACCGGCACGATCAGCTTGAAGCTCAGGCCCGCGAAATAGATCACGAATAAGCCGGCCGCGAACACGAGCACCGCAGTGCCGAGGTCAGGCTGCTTGGCGATCAGACCGACTGGCACGGCGAGGATCAGCAGTCCGACCACGAAGTCGTACCAGCGCATCACGCCTTCGCGCCGCTGATAGTACCAGGCGAGCATCAGCGGCGTCGCGATCTTCAGAATCTCCGACGGCTGAATCACCACGCCCACGTTGATCCAGCGCTTCGCGCCCTTGCGCGTGAGGCCGAACAGCGCGACCGCGACGAGTAAGGCAATGCCGAACGTATAGAGCGGGACGGCGAAGCGCATCAGCGTGGTGGGCGGCACATTGGCGAGCGCCCACATCAGCACGAACGTCAGCATGATGTTGCGCAACTGGTCTTCCACGCGGCCGGGCACGTCAAGGCTCGCGCTGTACAAGGTGACGATGCCGACGCACAGCAGCAGAAACACGATCAGTGCAAGCGGGCGATCGAAGCCCGCGAACATCCGCTTGATGCGGTCGAGCCAGGCGCGCTTGTCGAATTGCATGCCTTTCTCCTTATTCGTCGATGCCGCCGGAAACCGGCTGGCGTGGCGGCGCGGGCTCAGTGCCGCTGTCGCGCGATGATTCCCGGGCCGGGTGGGGCGTGGAGCGTGCGGCGGCAGCGGGGGCCGGCTCGCTTGCTGGTCGCGGCTGGCGGGGGGCGGCGGGTTTGCGCTGGGTTGGGGCTTTTGTCGCTGAGGCTGGTGTGGCCGCAGCCGATGTCGCCGATGCCGGCAGATTGCGCGCTGCGCCGGTTTGCGCCGCGAGTGCAGGAGACTTTGATGTCGCTGCGGCCGGAGCTGAAGCGGCAGGCGTTGCTGTTGCCCCAGACGCACCGTTCACCGATGCGCCCTTCGCCGGAACTCCGTTCGCCTGCGCGCCATTCGCCGGCGCACCGTTCACCGACGCACCATTCGCCCCCGACGCGCCGTTCACCGATGCCGCCGCCCCAGACGCACCATTCACGGCCGCACTCGCACTCGCACCCGCCGCCGCAACCCCCGGCATCGGCAACGCCGTATACCCCGCCGCGATCTTCACCGGTTGTGCCGCTTCCTGCGGCGCCGGCGCACCGCCGACTTCCGGCGCGGACGCGTCCTCGGTCGCCGATGCCGCCGCTGCCACGGCCGCCGCCTGCGCGCCCGGCTTGTTCTTGCCGACGAGGTAGTAGTCGAGCACCTTGCGCGCGATCGGACCCGCCGACTCCGCGCCCCAGCCGCCGTTTTCGACGATCAGCGCGAGCGCGATCTTCGGTTGCTCGGCCGGAGCAAAGGCGATGAAAAGCGCGTGGTCGCGCAAATGTTCGGCGATCGCGTGGCCCTTGTAGTTCGCGCCCTGCAGCGAGTAGACCTGCGCCGTGCCGGTCTTGCCCGCCGCCAGGTAAGGCGCGCCGATGAACACCTTCGACGCCGTGCCGTTCGTCACCACGCCTTCCATCGCGCGCTTGATGATGTCGATGTCCGACTGCTTGACGGGAATCTTGTCGCTCGGATCGCGTACGACCGGACGCGTGTCTTTCGTGATCGGATTTTCGATGTCGCGCACGAGGTGCGGTTTCATCACGACACCATTGTTGGCGAGCGTGGCCGTCGCGTGCCCGAGCTGCAGGATCGTGAACGAGTTGTAGCCTTGCCCGATGCCGAGGCTGATCGTCTCGCCTTCGTACCACCTTTGCTGCTCGGGCTTGCGGTACGCCTTGCGCTTCCATTCCGTCGACGGCAGGATGCCGCGCGCCTCGCCCGCGATGTCGATGCCGGTGATCTGGCCGAAGCCCCACGGCTTCATGAAGTTTGCGATGTTGTTCACGCCGAGATCGTGCGCGAGCATGTAGAAGTACGTGTCGTTCGAGACGACGATCGCTCGGTTCATGTCGACCCAGCCCTGACCGGAGCGCACGTCGTTGCGGAAGGTGTGACCGCCGAACGTGTACGAGCCCGGGTCCTGGAAGCCCCAGCCCGGCGTGCGCTTGTGCAGTGTGAGCGCGGCGAGCGCCATGAACGGCTTGTAGGTCGAACCCGGCGGATAGGTGCCGTGCAGCGGCCGGTTCAGCAGCGGATGGTCGGGCGAGTTGTTGAGCTCGTCCCAGGTCTGCTGGTCGATGCCGTCGACGAACGAATTCGGATCGAAGCTCGGCGCCGACACGAACGCGAGCACATCGCCGGTTGCCGGTTCGATCGCGACCAGCGCGCCGCGCCGGCCCGCGAACGCCTGCTCGGCGACCTGTTGCAGGCCGATGTCGAGCGACAGCACGAGATTGTTGCCCGGCGTGGCCTGCGTGCGCGACAGCGTGCGCACGGGCCGGCCGCCCGCGGTGACTTCGACTTCCTCGAAACCGGTCTGCCCGTGCAACTCGGTCTCGTAGCTCTGCTCGACGCCGATCTTGCCGATGTAGTCGGTGCCCTTGTAGTTGTTAGCGTCCAGACGCGGATCGTAGTGCTCGGGATCGCTGTCGTTCTGATCGCTCGCGTCGTCGATGCGCTCCTGGTCGCGCTGCGAAATCCGGCCGATGTAGCCGATCACGTGCGCGGCCGTCGGGCCGAGCGGATATTGGCGGAACAGGCGCGCGCGCACTTCGACGCCGGGAAAGCGGAAGCGTTGCGCGGTGAAGCGCGCGACTTCGTCGTCGGTCAGGCGCGTGCGGATCGGCAGACTCTCGAAGTTCTTCGAGTCTTCCTGCAGCTTCTTGAAGCGGCGGCGGTCGCGGGCGTCGATGGAGACAACCGTGGCCAGATCGTCAATAACCGTTTCGAGCGGCGCGCCGAGCTTGGACGGCGTGATTTCCAGCGTGTAGGCCGAGTAGTTCTTGGCCAGCACCACGCCGTTACGGTCGGTAATGATGCCGCGGTTGGGCACGATCGGCGCGACGGAAATGCGGTTTTCGTCGGCTTGCAGCGAGTACTTGCTGTAGTGCCAGACCTGCAGGAACAGGAAGCGAAAACCGATCAGCCCGAAGCAGACGAACACGAACAGGCCCGCCGCCGCGACGCGCAGGCGGAACTTCGAGAGCTGTTGCTGAGTGTCCTTGAATTCGGTCATGCGATTCTGCAAAAGGCCGGGCGACGGCCATCATGAGTGTGCGCCTGATCCGGGCGAAACCGGAAGGCATGAACGGCAGTGGGCGTCGGGCGGGCAGAAAACATACGTTCCATGGACGGCCGGCGCGCTCGACGCCTGGTTAAATCGGCCGCGTATCGTCGGGGTCGGCGGGCCGGCGCTGCGGCATCAACAGCAGCACGCTCGCGACCGGCCAGAGGGCGGCTTCCACGAAACCGTCGACCAGATAGCCCCAGCCGGGAAATGCCGCGCCCGTCAGCAGACGGATCACGAACGGCACTACTTGCGCGGTCACGAGCAGCGGCATGACCGCAAAAGTCTGCACGCCGAGCGACATCCACAGTACGCGGCGATGGATCGTGATCGCGCCGTACGAGAGCAGCGTGTACGCCAGCGCGTGCTCGCCGAGCAGGCTTGCGTTGTGCACGTCCATCAGCAAGCCGAGGAAGAACGCGATGCCCATGCCGACCTTGCGCGGCTGGTGCACGTTCCAGAACAGCAGCACGAGCGCGACGAAATCGGGCACGCCGATCATGCGGCCCCACGGCATCAGATTCAGCAGAAACGCCGCGGCGAGGCTGAACGCGATGAAGTAGGGATTGACCGGCTGCAGAATGTATTGAGGGCGGTTCATGGCTTTGCCCCGGGCGCGGCTTGCGGCTTCGCTTTTTCGGCGGCGGCGGGTTTCTTCGATGCAGCGGATTTCTGGTCGGCGGTGCCTGGCTTAGCTGCCTGCGCGGCTTGGGCTGGCGTATTGTCCGCGGGCTTGGCCGCGGCGTTTTTGTCCGCGCCGGTTTTTTCCGCCGGTTTCGCGGATTTATCGGCGGCGGCCTTGCCGTCTGCCTTCGCGCCTTTTTTCGCTTTGGCCGCCTCTTTGGCGGCTGCGGCCGGGTCCGGCTCTTCGGCGGGACGCGGCGGCACGTCGTTCACATAATGCAGCACCAGCAACTGACGCGCGCCGCGCACCGGCGCAATCGGCAGGCAGATCACGCGCGCGAAGGCGGTGTCCGCCTGCTTGTCGACGCGCACGACCTTGGCGACCGGCAGCCCCGGCGGATACACACCGTCGAGCCCGCTCGTGACGAGTTCGTCGCCCGTCTGGACGTCGGCGCTGATCGGCACGAAGCGCAGGTCGAGCGTATCGCCCTTAAGCGTGCCGTAAATGACGCTGCGCAAGCCGGTGCGCACGATCTGCACGGGCACGGCCTGATCCTTGTCGGTCAGCAACGTGACTTCGGCCTGCAGCGGGAACACGCGGGTCACCTGACCGATCACGCCGTCTTCGTTCACGACCGGTGAGCCGTTCTGAATGCCTTGCTGCGCGCCACGATTGATGACGACCTTTTGCGTGAACGGATCGCGCGTGTCGTACTGGATTTCAGCGGGCAACGATTGCGTGGTCGCGCGCTGCGACAGTTGCAGCAATGCGCGCAAATGGCCGTTCTCAGCGGAGAGTTCGGCGGCTGTATTGGCCTGCTGCGACAGTTGAAGATTCCTGGTGCGCAGCTTTTCGTTGTCGCTGCGCAAGGTTGCGCTCGTCACGGCCAGATCGGCGGCGCCCATGAAGACGTCGCGTGGCACCAGCGCTGCGCGCTGCAACGGATAGAGACCCACGCCGAGCACGCCGCGAACGATTTCGAGCGTCTTGAAGCGTGCGTCGGAGATCAGCAGGGCGAGCGCCAGCACGACGAAAAACACGAGTCGTGCGAGGGCGGACGGGCCTTGCTTGAACAGAGGCGGCGGACTGTATTCCATGGTCGGCGCCGGGGGCGTAAGCGGTTGGGTGAGGCGGCGGCGCGCTGAAAACGCGGTTCAGCGTACGGACGCTGGGCGGCGCAGCCAACGGCAAACGGGCCCGCAAGGGGCCGTCTGCCAGATCCGCGCTGCTGACATCGAACTCGCTCGCTTACTCGTACGAGAAGATGCTGCCGAGCTTGTCCATGCGCTCGAGCGCCATGCCCGAGCCGCGCACGACGCACGTCAGCGGGTCTTCGGCGACGAGCACCGGCAGGCCGGTTTCTTCGGCGAGCAGGCGGTCCAGATCGCGCAGCAGTGCGCCACCGCCCGTGAGCATCATGCCGCGCTCGGCGATGTCCGCGCCGAGTTCCGGCGGCGTTTGCTCGAGCGCGATCTTCACCGACGACACGATCTGATTCAGCGGATCGGTCAGCGCTTCGAGAATCTCGTTGCTCGAGATGGTGAAGCTGCGCGGAATGCCTTCCGACAGATTGCGGCCCTTCACTTCCATTTCCTTGACTTCGGAGCCGGGGAAGGCCGAACCGATTTCCTTCTTGATGGCTTCGGCGGTTTGCTCGCCGATCAGCATGCCGTAGTTGCGGCGGATGTAGTTGACGATGGCTTCGTCAAACTTGTCGCCGCCTACGCGGACGGAGCCCTTGTACACGATGCCGCCGAGCGAGATCACGCCGACTTCCGTCGTGCCGCCGCCGATGTCGACGACCATCGAGCCGGTGGCTTCCGACACCGGCAGGCCAGCGCCGATTGCCGCGGCCATGGGTTCTTCAATGAGATAGACCTGCGATGCGCCCGCGCCGTGAGCGGCTTCCTTGATCGCGCGGCGCTCGACCTGGGTCGAACCGCACGGCACGCAAATGATGATGCGCGGCGACGGCGAGAACATGCGCGATTCGTGAGCCGTTTTGATGAACTGCTTGATCATCTGCTCGGTCACCGTGAAGTCGGCGATCACGCCGTCTTTCATGGGGCGGATGGCCTCGATGTTGCCCGGCACCTTGCCGAGCATCTGTTTGGCTTCCTTACCGACTGCCTGAATGGTTTTCTTGCCGTTGGGACCGCCTTCCTGGCGGATGGACACCACCGACGGTTCGTCAAGAACGATGCCTTTGCCACGCATGTAGATAAGCGTGTTGGCGGTGCCTAGATCAATCGCCAGATCGTTGGAGAAGTAGCTGCGCAAAAAACCGAACATTCAAAATCCTGTCTCGCTTGGGGCCGGGCCTCGCAACGTTGCGCAGGGCGGCAGCGGAAAAAAATAACAGCTTCAACCTGGCGAAGCGGCGCCACTGGAACTTGAAGCTGCGGGGGAGTCTACCGGAGGCCGATACAAAGCCAGGTCAGAAATATCCGAACTCTCTTTACGAAATGTCCAGAAAGGCCTGGGTAAGTCGGTCCGGGTTTGGGTCGAACGCGTAATGATACCTTATAATTTTGGATGATTTGAAGGAAACGGACGGCACTTTTTGCCGCCGCCGGCCCCTTTTTCGAGGTCTTCCTCCAGCGTCCTAACTCGCTGTCGCAGCGCGCTTTTCCGGCTGCGGCGGTCCGCCACTTTTTCCGGTGACTGCATGGCTTTGACCCTGACCGATGTTAAGCGCATCGCGCATCTCGCGCGGCTCGAACTGGCCGACGCCGACGCCGAACACACGCTTGTCCAGCTCAACGAGTTTTTTGGCCTCGTCGAGCAGATGCAGGCGGTCGACACCACGGGCATCGCACCGCTTGCCCATCCGATCGAGCAGATCGAAGACGTCGCGCTGCGTCTGCGCGACGATGCGGTGACCGAAACGATCGAGCGCGAGGCTTTCCAGCGTCCCGCACCGGCCGTGCAGGACGGTCTGTATCTCGTGCCGAAGGTGATCGAATAACGGCGATATCAGCGCGCGGCGGGCGCGGCGCGGCTTGCGGGCCGCGAGCCACCACCGCGAGCACGGCATGCCGCGCCGAAACAGGCGCGCGCAGCTTCGCTTGTCGCCGGTATGTTCGCCGATATGTTCGTCGACACCTCGGCCCGGTTCGCCGGCCCGCAACCGAACGCTTCCACGGCAGCGCGATCCGCGTTGCCGCGCTTTCCAGGACAACACGCAATGCATGAAAAAAGTTTGACCGAACTGCGCGCCGCGTTGGCCGCCAAGGAATGCTCCGCAGTCGAGCTGGCTCAGCTCTATCTAAAACGCATCGACGCGGCGCGCGGCCTCAATGCGTTCATCCAGGTCGATCCGGATCTCACGCTCGCCCAGGCAAAAGCCGCGGACGCGCTGCTTCACTCGGGCCACGGCGGCCCGCTGACCGGCGTGCCGATCGCGCACAAGGATGTGTTCGTCACCAAAGGCTGGCGCTCCACGGCCGGCTCGAAAATGCTGTCGAACTACGAAAGCCCGTTCGACGCCACCGTGGTCGAGCGTCTGCAGAGCGCCGGCATGGTGTGCGTCGGCAAGACGAACATGGACGAGTTCGCGATGGGCTCGTCGAACGAAAATTCGTATTTTGGCCCCGTCCAGAACCCGTGGGATCGTCAGGCAGTGCCGGGCGGCTCGTCAGGCGGCTCCGCGGCGGCTGTGGCCGCGCGCCTCGCGCCTGCTGCAACCGGCACCGATACCGGCGGCTCGATCCGTCAGCCGGCGTCGTTCTCGGGCATCACCGGCATCAAGCCGACTTACGGCCGCGTCTCGCGCTACGGCATGATCGCGTTCGCGTCGTCGCTGGATCAGGGCGGTCCGATGGCGCAAAGCGCCGCTGACTGTGCAACGCTGCTTAACGCAATGGCCGGTTTTGACCAGCGCGATTCCACGAGCCTCGTGCGCGACGACGAAGACTACACGCGCTATCTCGGTCAGGCATGGAAGCAGGACGGCGCCGGCAAGCCGCTCGACGGCCTGCGCATCGGCTTGCCGAAAGAGTATTTCGGCGCCGGTCTCGCCGACGACGTGCGCGCATCGGTCGACGCCGCACTCAAGCAATACGAAGCGCTCGGCGCCACGCTCGTCGACGTATCGCTGCCGAAGACCGAGCTGTCCATTCCCGTGTACTACGTGATCGCGCCGGCGGAGGCATCGTCGAACCTGTCGCGCTTCGACGGCGTGCGCTTCGGCCATCGCGCCGCGGAATATCGCGATCTGCTCGACATGTACAAGAAGTCGCGTGCCGAAGGCTTCGGGCCCGAAGTGAAGCGTCGCATCATGGTCGGCGCTTACGTGCTTTCCCACGGCTATTACGACGCGTATTACCTGCAAGCGCAGAAAATTCGCCGCATCATCGCGCAGGATTTCCAGGAGGCGTTCAAACAGTGCGACGTCATCATGGGACCGGTCGCACCCTCGGTGGCGTGGGATCTCGGCGCGAAGGGCGACGACCCCGTGCAGATGTATCTCGCCGACATCTACACGCTGTCCGTGAGCCTCGCCGGCTTGCCGGGCATGAGCGTGCCGTGCGGCTTCGGCGCGGGCGCGAATGCACAGCGTCCGGTGGGATTGCAGATCATCGGCAACTATTTCAATGAAGCCCGGATGCTGCAGGTGGCCGACGCGTTCCAGCGCGCGACCGACTGGCACCGCAAGGCACCGGCAGGAGTGTGAGCACCATGACCAAGCAATGGGAAGTCGTGATCGGTCTGGAGACCCACGCGCAGCTGTCCACGCAATCTAAAATTTTCTCCGGCGCCCCCACGCAATTCGGCGCCGCGCCGAACACGCAGGCTTGCCCCGTCGATCTGGCCTTGCCCGGCACCTTGCCGGTGATGAACCGCGGCGCCGTGGAGCGCGCAATCGAGTTCGGTCTTGCTATCGGCGCGACGGTCGCGCCGCGCAGCATCTTCGCGCGTAAAAACTACTTTTACCCCGATCTGCCGAAGGGCTATCAGATCAGCCAGTACGAGATTCCCGTCGTGCAGGGCGGCCAGGTGACGATCCAGGTGCCGGCCAACGAGAAGGCGGGCACGGCGGCCTACACGAAGGTCGTCAATCTGACGCGCGCCCATCTCGAGGAAGACGCTGGCAAGTCGCTGCACGAAGATTTCGCGGGCATGACCGGCATCGACCTGAATCGCGCGGGCACGCCGCTGCTCGAAATCGTCACCGAGCCGGAAATGCGCAGCGCGGCCGAAGCGGTGGCCTACGCCAAGACGCTGCACACGCTCGTCACGTGGCTCGGCATTTGCGACGGCAACATGCAGGAAGGCTCGTTCCGTTGCGACGCGAACGTGTCGGTGCGTCCGGTCGGCCAGGCCGAATTCGGCACGCGTGCTGAGATCAAGAACCTCAACTCGTTCCGCTTCCTCGAAGAAGCGATCCAGTACGAAGTGCGCCGTCAGATCGAACTCATCGAAGACGGCGGCACAGTGGTGCAGGAAACGCGTCTGTACGATCCGGACAAGCGCGAAACGCGCTCGATGCGCAGCAAGGAAGACGCGCACGATTACCGCTATTTCCCCGATCCCGATCTGATGCCGCTCGTGATCGACGCAGCGTGGGTCGAGCGCGTGAAGCGCGACATGCCGGAGCTGCCGGAAACGATCCAGCAGCGTTTCGTGTCGCAATACGGTTTGACGCCGTATGACGCAAACGTGCTCACGTCGAGCAAGGCGACGGCCGCGTATTTCGAAGCGGTCGTCGAGAAGCTCGGCGCGGCCAACGCGAAGGTCGCGGCGAACTGGGTGATGGGCGAGGTGTCGTCGCAACTGAATCGCGAAGGCCTCGACATTGCCGAGTGCCCGGTGTCGTCCGCGCAACTCGCGCTGTTGTTGCAACGTATCGCCGACGGCACCATCTCCAACAAGATCGCGAAGGAAATTTTCCTCGCGATCTGGGAAGAGAAGGCGACCGACGAGGCCGCCGCGGATCGCATCATCGAAGCGAAGGGCCTGAAGCAGATTTCGGATACCGGCGCGCTGGAAGCGATCATCGACGAGGTGCTCGCGGCGAACCAGAAGTCGGTGGAAGAATTCCGCGCGGGCAAGGAGAAGGCGTTCAACGCGCTGATCGGCCAGGCCATGAAGGCGACGAAGGGCAAGGCGAATCCGGCGCAAGTGAACGAACTGCTGAAGAAGAAGCTGGGCTGACGCCTCGTTCGGGCCAGGCTGAAATTTGGCCGACGTGCGGTCGAACGTCTATAGCCGAAGCATTGTTTGCGCTTCGGCGACCGCGGGCTGTTGCCGGAAACGAAAGTGCGGCAACGGCCCGTTTCATTTGCGGGCCCGCTTTTGCGAACCCGAACGCAGATTACGGAGTGTGTGGATGGCGAAGCGACCCGACCTCGACGATTTCCGCGTGCCTTATTTCGAGGGCAAAAAGAACGGCAAATTCTCGCTCGACGATTTCGATCCCGCGTCGAAGCCTTTTTCCACTGGATCGAAAGATTCCGACCGCGAGCGGCTCTCCGAGATCGGCGCGAAGCTCGACGTCTTGCAGGAACGCTTGCACGCGCAACGAAAACGCCGCGTGCTGCTGGTCCTGCAGGGCATGGACACGAGCGGCAAGGACGGCACGATTCGCGCCGTGTTTCACGAAGTCGATCCGCTCGGTCTGCGCATCGCGCCGTTCCGGGCGCCGACGCCCGACGAACTCGCGCACGACTTCCTGTGGCGCGTGCATGCGCAAGCGCCCGCTGCGGGCGAACTGACGATCTTCAATCGCAGCCACTATGAAGACCTGCTGGTGCCGACCGTGCTCGGCAACATCGACGCGAATGCATTCGACGTGCGCTGCCGCCACATTCGCCAGTTCGAGGAACTGCTTGCCGACAGCGACACGACGATCATCAAGTGCATGCTGCATATTTCGAAAGAAGAGCAGCGCGAGCGGCTTCAGGCGCGCGTCGACGATGAGACCAAGCACTGGAAGTTCGATGTAGCGGACCTCGACGCACGCAAGCAGTGGGACACATACCAGGGCGTTTATCGCAACGCGCTGGCCGCGACTTCGACCGAATACGCGCCGTGGTACGTCATCCCCGCGGACTCGAAAACGCATCGCAATGTGATGGTTGCCGAGTTGCTATTGCGCACTTTCCAGGACTTGAAGCTGGAATTCCCGCCGGCCAAGGAATCGCTGAAAGGCGTGAAGATCGAATGACTTTCGGCGTCGTCGGAAAACCATCTCGAAGACGAATCTCCAAACGAATCGAACACAAAGGAACGACATGTTGCGTGTGATTACCGCCAACCTGAACGGCATCCGCTCAGCGGCCAAAAAGGGTTTTTTCGACTGGTTCGGCGAGCAGAATGCCGACGTGCTTTGCGTGCAGGAAATCAAATGTTCGCAGGACGACATGACGCCGGAATTCCTCGCGCCGCATGATTTCACCGGCTATTTCCAGCACGCGGTGAAGAAGGGTTATAGCGGCGCGGGCGTCTATACGCGTCACGAGCCGGATGAGGTTGTGATCGGCTTCGGCAGCGAGGAATTCGATCCCGAAGGGCGTTATGTCGAACTGCGTTTCGGCAAGCTGTCGGTTGTGTCGGTGTATGTGCCGTCAGGGTCGAGCGGCGAAGAGCGTCAGCAGGCCAAGTATCGTTTCATGGACGAGTTCATGCCGCATCTCGCGCAGCTCGCGCGCGAGCGCGAAGTGATCCTGTGCGGCGACGTGAATATCGTCCACAAGGAAATCGACATCAAGAACTGGAAGAGCAATCAGAAGAACTCGGGTTGCCTGCCGGAAGAGCGCGCGTGGCTCACCAAACTGTTCGACGAAGTCGGTTACGTCGACGTCTTCCGCACGCTCGATCAGCGGCCCGAGCAATATACGTGGTGGAGCAATCGCGGCCAGGCGTATGCGAAGAACGTGGGGTGGCGGATCGATTATCAGATCGCGACGCCGGGCATCGCGAGCAAGGCGAAACGCACTGAAGTGTTTCGCGACATCAAGTTCAGCGACCACGCGCCGCTGACGGTCGACTACGACCACGACGTGTCGAAGAAGTGAGTTTAGATTCTGCGCGGCGGCCTTGAGTTGAAGCGCCGCGTCGGTAAGAGCGCTTGAGCGGCGTCCGCAAGACGCGCGCTCGAGATCGCGGAGGCGTGAAGCGTGACGCCCGTTAATCGCGCGCCAGTTTGCGGCGCGGACGGCCCATGCCCGCATAGTCCGGCAGCGCATCCACGGTTTTGCCGATGGCCTTTGCATAAAGCGGCAGCATGTCCGGCAGCCGCTTGACGATGTCCTGGCGGCGCGCGGGCGAGTACGGATGCACGTAGATGAAGCCCTGCTCGCGATTGCTGCGCGTGGCCTGCGCGAGCTTGTCCCACAGCGTGACCGCCGCGCGCGGATCGAAGCCCGCACGAGAGGCGATGTCGCTGCCGATCACGTCGGCTTCGGTTTCGTCCGTGTTTTCGTACTTCATTTCGAGCAGGCGCGAACCGATGCCGAGCGGCGCTGCGCCCAGGTCCGCGAGACCGAAGAGCTGCGGGATCGTGCCCGACGAATCCAATTGGCTTGCCTGCAACTGACCGAGCCGCTCGCGCGCATGTTCGCGCAGCGCATGCGCGATCTCATGGCCGATCAGCATGCCGAGCTCGTTGTCGTTCAGATGCGCGCGGTCGAGCAGCCCGCCGTACACGACGATCTTGCCGCCCGGCAGGCAGTACATGCGAATGTCGGGCGAACGCACGACGGCGACGTCCCACTTCCAGCCTTTCGCCCGCTCGTTCCATTTGAGCGAGTACGGAACCATCTTGTCGACGATCGAGCGCACGCGCGTGACGTGCGCATCGCTGTCGCCGTATAGACGGTTGGCGTGCTCGGCGCCGTACGCGATCTGGCTGAACTCTTCGGCGGCTTGCGCCTCGAGCATCGGCGACGGAATCAGGTTGCGGAACACCAGATAGCCGCCGTAACGCAACTGGTTGCTCGGGCCGTACGACGCAGCCGGCTTTGCAGCGCCAGCGGGCGATGACGTCGGCGCCGCGGCTTTCGCGCTCGCGGATGGTTGAGCGGTTGGTCCTGCCGGCGCGTTGCCGGAACTCGTCGCGCTGTTCGCGGCCGGCGGTGCAGCCGGCGCGCTTTCAGCGCTCGTTGCTGCCGCAGCGGATTTCGCCGCGGGCGCGGGCGGTTGCGGCGCAGCAGCCGTTGCAGCGTTGAGCGCCGTGCCGGCCGCGGCGCTGTTAGCGGCGGGCGGTGCAGCGGTGGTCGGCGCGGCGGCGGCCGGCGTTCCAGCGGCTGCGTAAACAGCAGCGGACGGCGCGATCAAACTCACAAACCCCGAACAGCCGACCCACAACGCTGCGCGAAGCGCGCCACGGCCAGCATCGCGCAACGCGACGCCGCGGCGCGCACCCAGGCGCAATGGCTGTTTTGCGAAAAGCACCTTCACGACCGCACTCTCCACGGCGCGATGCGCAACAAAAGCAGCATGCCCGGCACGGCCAACGCGGTACAGACAATGAAGTAGTCGAACCAGCCGATCTTCGCGACCACATAGCCGCTCGCCGCCGACGCCAGCGTGCGCGGCACCGAAGCGAGGCTCGTAAAGAGCGCGAACTGCGTGGCCGTATAACGCGGATCGGTCGTGCTGGCGATGTACGCGGTGAAGGCCGCCATCGTCAGACCGGTGGAGAAAGTTTCGAAACCGTAGACGAGCGCGAGCGCGACCGAGCGCGGTTCGAGTTGCACCGACCAGTCGATGCCGACCCACGACAGCAGCTTCGTCGTGCCTTCGCTGGTCCAGACGGCGATGTCGTAAATCGCCGTCAAGCCAGGCGAAGCAGGTCCGAGATGCGCGAGCCAGGCGAAGCCGAGCGTCGACACCATCTGCAGGATGCCGAAGATCCACAAGCCGCGGCCGATGCCGATCTTCATCAGCCAGATGCCGCCGACAATTCCGCCCGCGAGACTCGCGCCAAACGCCGTCGTTTTCGCGATCACGCCGATCTGCGTGCGCGAGAAACCGATGTCGAGGAAGAACGATGTGGACAACGTCGTCGCCATCGTGTCGCCGAGCTTGTACAGAAAGATGAAGCCGAGCACGAACAACGCGCCGCGCCAGCCATCGCGTTGGACGAATTCGCGGAACGGCTGCACGATCGCGTCGCGCAAATTCTTGGGCGGCGTGCCGTGCACTTCGGGCTCGCGTACGACAAGCGTCATCACCATGCCGGGCACCATGAACGCAGCGGTCACGATGAACACGGTAGTCCACGGCAAATGATCTGACAGAATCAGCGCCAGCGAACCCGGCACCAGTGCCGCGATCTTGTAGGCATTGACGTGCACTGCGTTGCCGAGACCCTGTTGCGTGTCGCTTAGCAACTCGCGCCGGTAGGCATCGATTGAAATGTCCTGGCTTGCGCCGAAAAACGCGACGAGCGCCGTCAATGCCGCGACGGTCCAGATTGAGTCGCGCGGCGACACGAACCCAAGCGTGCCGATAGCGCCCGCGACCAGAATCTGCGTGACGAGCATCCAGCCGCGCCGTCTGCCCGGACGCCAGCCCGGAAAACGCGGGACGTAGCGATCCATCAGCGGCGCCCAGATGAACTTCCAGGTATAGGGAAACTGGATCAGCGCAAAAAGGCCGATCTCCTTCAGATTGACGCCTTCGGAGCGCAACCATGCCTGCACCAGATAGACGAGCGTGAACAGCGGCAATCCCGACGTAAAGCCGAGAAAGACGCAGATCAGCATGCGCGTATTAAAAAACGCGCGCCAGCCGGGATGTTCTTCGTGAGCGGTAAGTGCAGGCGCCTCGTGCGGCGGGTTCGACATGTGGATAGCTTGCGTTAGCTTTTCTTGACGCGATAGACCGCAAGACTACCACGCCAGTTCACGCCCCACCGCACCGTCTGACCGTCGTGCAGCACGACACGGTCGAGAATTTCGATGCCGACTTCGGGCGCGAGCGCCTCGAAGTCCTTGATGGTCAGCACGCGCACGTTCGGCGTGTTGTGCCATTGATAGGGCAGCGACTTCGACACCGGCATGCGTCCCCGAACTACGGAAAGCCGATGCGCCCAATAGCCGAAGTTCGGAAACGACACGATACATTCGCGACCGACGCGCACCGTTTCCCGCAAAATCGCCGCGGTCTGATGAATGGTTTGCAGCGTCTGCGACAAAACCGCGAAGTCGAAACTGCCGTCTTCGAAAAGACGCAGACCGTCTTCGAGATTCTGCTGGATCACGTTGACGCCGTTTTGCGTCGCGGCCAGCACGCCCGCGTCGTTGATTTCGATGCCGTAGCCTTGCACGTCCAGTTCCTCGGTGAGCAGCGACAGCAGCGAGCCGTCGCCGCAACCCAGGTCCAGCACCGTGGCGCGCGGTTCGACCCAGCGGGCGATCGCGCGGAAGTCCGGGCGCAGCGCCAGATAATCGAGTGCTCGCTGGTTCATGCGTTCACCTCGTTCGCAATGCGTTCGTAGTAGGCGCGCATCAGGTTGTGATAGCGCGCGTCGTCGAGCAGGAAGGCGTCGTGGCCGTGCGGCGCGTCGATTTCCGCGTACGTCACGGTGCGCTTGTGATCGAGCAGCGCCTTCACGAGTTCGCGCGAGCGGGCCGGCGCGAAACGCCAGTCGGTTGAGAAGCTGGCGATCAGATATTTCGCCGTGGTGTGCGCAAGGGCCGCTGTCAGATCGCCTTCGAAGGCTTTCGCCGGATCGAAGTAATCGAGCGCGCGCGTGATCAGCAGATACGTGTTCGCGTCGAAGTAGTCGGCGAACTTGTCGCCCTGATAGCGCAGGTAGGACTCCACCTCGAACTCGACGTCGAAGTTGAAGTTGTACGCGTCGAGCGCGCCTTCCGCGCGTCGCAGCGAGCGGCCGAATTTCTCGGCCATGTCGTCGTCCGACAGATAGGTGATGTGGCCGATCATGCGCGCGACCCGCAAGCCGCGCTTCGGCTTCACGTTGTGCGCGTAGTAGTTGCCGCCGTGAAAGTCGGGGTCCGACAGAATCGCCGAGCGCGCCACTTCGTTGAACGCAATGTTTTGCGCGGACAGCTTCGGCGTGGACGCCACCACGATGCAATGCGCGACACGCTGCGGATACATCATGCTCCACGCGAGCGCCTGCATGCCGCCGAGGCTGCCGCCCATGACCGCAGCGAAGCGCTCGATGCCGAACCGGTCCGCGACGAGCGCCTGCGCATTGACCCAGTCTTCCACCGTTACCACGGGGAAGGCCGCCCCATACGGTTTGCCGGTGGCCGGATCGATACTCATGGGCCCCGTCGAGCCGAAGCACGAGCCGAGATTGTTCACGCCGATCACGAAGAACTTATTCGTATCGAGCGGCTTGCCTGGGCCGACCATGTTGTCCCACCAGCCGATGTCCTTTGGATTGTCCGCATAGACGCCCGCCACATGATGCGATGCGTTGAGCGCGTGGCACACGAGCACCGCATTGCTGCGCGCGGCGTTGAGCGTGCCGTAGGTCTCGACCATCAGGTCGTAGCCGGCAAGCGAGCTGCCGTTCTGCAGACGCAACGGCTCGGTGAAATGCATTTTTTGTGGAGCGACGATACCGATCGATTCCATTCATTCCGCCATTTGACAAAGACAGGGCGGCTAGACGGCGTCGGCAAAGCACGGAGGAGAACGACTTGTGCGCGGCTGACGACCTCTTTAGCCGCATTTATAGTGAACCGCGGAATTGTTCCACTGGTTCGCGCGCCCGCAATCGAGTCAGCAAATCGGCGCGTAGTACGTGTGTTCTGGAGCGCGGTTCCCTCGATACCTGTCATGTGCTTTCAGGTAATGCAAGGCCGCAGTCAGGCGCAAAGTATAGCGGAAAATTCCGGGCGGCAACGTCTGGCCGGCAGCCCACGCGGCTTCCCGAGCAAGCTACTGGAGGATCACTCGCAATTGCGAATCGGCGTCGTCGGCCGGCATGCGCACAAAGCCGCTACGGACAAAGCGATGCCAGCGTCCAATGACATAGCTCAACAGCAGACTCGCGCGCACGGCAGGATCGTAGTCCGCCGGAAGAGGCGCGGACGCTTCTTGCGCGGACGCATCGGCACGCACCGCGGCCAAGCGCAAACATTGCTTCAGCGAAGCTTCGACGCGCTCGAGCATCTGATTCACGCGCATCGTCAGCCGTTCATGTTCGCCGACCAGCGCCTCGCATGTCAGCACGCGCGTCATGCCAGGATTTTTCGCGGAGAAATTCAGCAGCATTAACGCGATCGCGCGCGCCTGCAGTACGCCGTTGTTTTCCTTGTCGACGATCTGATTGATCAGGCCGAAGATGGTCTGTTCGATGAACTCGATTAGTCCTTCGAACATTTGCGCCTTGCTCGCAAAGTGACGATAAAGCGCCGCTTCCGATACGCCGAGCCGCGCGGCGAGGGCGGCGGTGGTGATCTTTTCGCTTTTCGGCGCTTCAAGCATCGCGGCGAGCGTCTGCAGGATATGCACGCGGCGCTCGCCTGGCTTCAGACGCTGCGCTCGCGGGACAGCCGCTGCAGCGGGGTCGGGTTCGGCTAGGGCTTCGTCAGGCTTGTCGATCGGCTGCATGGCTGTCGTCCCGTCTGCTGGCGCTTCAATCGAACCGAGCGGGTGCTCAGTCTTAGCGATTTTAACGAACGAATGCTGCGATCGACATAATGCGGCCGGCCGGTGCCCGGCAGACGCGTGGGCACGCCGTCCATATGCGGCTTACGCGGCAGATGGCCGGTAATCCACACGGTGCGGATGCCGAGCCGCCGATAGTTCTTCAGATGCGAGCGCGTGTCTTCGACGAGGATCACGTCTTTCAGCGACACATGCGCGTCGCGCATCGCCTTGCGCAGCATCGCGTGATCGGGCTTCGCGCGCCAGCGGCGCCGGTCGCGCATATGCTCGATGGCGATCACCTGCTCGAACAGACGCTCGATTCGCAGTTGCGCGAGCACTGCGCGCGCATAGCTTTCGGGCGCGTTGGTCAGCACGATCTTGCGGCCCGGCAGCGCGGCGACGAGACGCGCGACGCCTCGCTCGTGGCGGATCATCGAGCCGAGATCGGGAAACGTGTGGACGACCTTCAGGAAGTCGTTTGCATCGAGCGGATGATGGCGCGTGAGGCCCAGCAGCGCCGCGCCGTAACGTTGCGTGTAGCCGGTGCGCAGGCGGTTCGCTTCGTCGAGCTCGACTTGCAGCGCGTCGATGATGTACTGCGTCATCGCCTGATTGATGGCGGGAAAAATCGCGTGCGACGCGTGATGCAGCGTATTGTCGAGATCGAACAGCCAGACCGGACCGCCACTTGCGATCTGCGGACGACGGCGCCGGGAAGTCGGAGTGCGCATGGGAAGAGTGCTGTTCAGGCGCCGGGCGCTGCGGCTAGCGGCGTGATGGACACACGAGGCGCGGTGCAGCGGCGCGCCTCATGTGCCCCGTGTGACGCAGGCATCAATGCGAGCGGATCATCGTGCCGAACGGCTGTTCGGTGAGAATTTCGAGCAGCACCGAATGTTCGATACGCCCGTCGATGATATGCACCGAGCGCACGCCGCTCTTCGCGGCATCCAGCGCCGACGAAATCTTCGGCAGCATGCCGCCCGAGATCGTGCCGTCGGCGAAGAGCCCGTCGATTTCGCGCGCGGACAGATCGGTCAGCAGATTGCCTTCCTTGTCCATCACGCCGGGGATGTTCGTCATCATCACGAGCTTCTCGGCGTTCAGCACGACCGCCAGTTTGCCCGCGACGAGATCGGCGTTGATGTTGTACGACAGCCCGTCTTCGCCGAAGCCGATCGGCGAGATGACCGGAATGAACGCGTCGTCTTGCAGCGCCTTCACCACGGCCGGATTGATCGCCTCGACCTCGCCGACCTGGCCGATGTCCACGTACTGGCCGGGATTGTCGCGGTCCGGCATCAGCATCTTGCGCGCGTGGATCAAACCGCCGTCCTTGCCCGTCAGACCGACTGCGTGACCGCCGAAGTGATTGATCAGCGTGACGATGTCCTGCTGCACTTCGCCGCCGAGCACCCATTCGACGACTTCCATCGTCTCTTCGTCGGTAACGCGCATGCCTTGAATGAACGTGCCCTGCTTGCCGACCTTCTTCAGCGCGTGGTCGATTTGCGGACCGCCGCCGTGCACGATGACCGGGTTGATGCCGACCAGCTTCAGCAGAATGACGTCGCGCGCGAAGCCCTGCTTCAGCCGCTCCTCCGTCATGGCGTTGCCGCCGTATTTGATGACCACGGTCTTACCGTGATACTGGCGAATGTAGGGCAGCGCCTCGGCCAGGATTTCAGCCTTCAGGGTGGGCGCAATCTGCGAAAGGTCGGGAAGCTCGGACATGGCGGCAGGCTCGGGCACGGAACAGTTAAAACAGGGCGAATTGTACAGGACTGGCGCGCTGCAACAGGGTTTTCGACGCGTGCGGCGGCGGCGTGCAACGCCGCGTTTCCGTGCTATGAAACCGTGCTTTGCAGCGGCAACTCGGAGTCAAGCGTAGCGCGTCTTCCGTGTGCCTGTGAACTAGCCGAATGGACGACTCACGGTAGGACGCAAGCCGTGGCATCATTTCCCTGTCGATGCCCGCGAGACCGTCCGCCTGTCATGAAACCGTCTGTTTCCCGCCCACCAGGCAGCGCGCGCTGCCCGCGCTGCGGCAATGCGTTCGATTGCGCGATGCACGCAGAGCCTTTCGACTGCTGGTGCCGCGAGATGCCGGCACTGCCGCGCGAGCGGCTGGACCCCGCCGGCCGTTGCCTTTGCCCCGAATGCCTCGCTGCGGAAATCGCGCGGACGGCTCAGCCGGAGCCCGGTGCGGACGTGCCGTGAACGCGTCTGCTATGGGCGGTCAGGGTCACGGTCACGCTCGCTCCTCGCTTTAGCGCTTAGCGTTGTACGGCGACGTGCTGTGCCGCGAGCGCTTCCAGATCGCGGGCGACGGCTTCAAGCGCCGGCGTCCACTCGCCGAAGCTCGGTTGCCGGTACAGCGTCGCGCTCGGATACCACGGGCTGTCGCATCGATCGATCAGCCAGACCCAGTGCGGGTTGACGTCGAGCAGCACCCACGTGCGTTGCCCGAGCGCGCCGCTCAGATGCGCGGCCGACGTGCAAACGGTAATGACGAGGTCGAGCGCGCCGACGAACGCGGCGGTGTCGTCGAAGGTGGCGAATTCGGCGGTGTAGTCGGTGATCGGCAGGCCGGCGGCCGCGGCTGCGTTCACGTCGGCGCTCGCGCCCGGTTGCAGCGAGTAGAACGCCACGTTGCGCATGCCCGCGAAGTGCTTCGCATAGCGTTCCCAGCCGACACGCCGAAACGGATTGCGTTGATGCCCGTGGCTGCCCGTCCACGCGAGTCCGACCTTGAGCCTCGGCTCGCCGGCGAGCCGTTGACGCCAGCGCTCGAGAGCAGCGGCGTCCGCGTGAAGATAAGGCCCGCGCGACGGGATGGTCGCCTCGCTCGTGCCGAAGACCAGCGGCAGGCTCAGCAATGGAATCTCGAAGTCGAATGGCGGCAGCGATTCGACACCGCCGCCCGCCGAAAACTGATCGACGTGAGCGGCCAGGCTGCGTGCCATCAAGCCGCCCATCTGCGGGAACGAGTTCCACACGAGACGGCCGCCTTCGCGATGCACGTACTCGGCCAGCATTGGAATGTACCGGCAGAATTGCAGCAGATCGCCCATGCCCTGCTCGCCCCATACCAGCAATGTTTTGCCGGCGAGCGGCTCGCCCTTCCAGGTCGGCGCCGGGAAGGCGGGACGATTGCCGCGCAGCTCCGACGAGCCGCTCCAGCGCGCCTCATGCGAGAGCCAGCCGTTCGCGTAGTCGCCGCGCATCAGTTGCAGCATCGACAGATTCGAACGCATGCCCGCGTGGTCGGGCGCGAGTGTGCAGGCTGTTTCGGCGGCCTGCAAAGCCGCGTCCCAACGTTGTGCCTCTCTTAGCGCCAGCGCATAGTTGTTGTGGGCGAGCGCACTGGACGGCGCGCACTGAACCGCTCGCTCGCCGGCTTCGAGCGAGCCCGACAAATCCAGGTTCTGGCGATAAGCGTTTGCAAGATTGGTCCAGGCGTTTCCATCGTCGGGATGTGCGAGCACGGCTTGTTCGAGAAGCGCGGTTTGCTCGCGAAGGTCGCCATTCGACAGCGAAAGCGCGCCAGCGAGGTTGCTGCGTAGCGACGGCAACGTGGGTTCGAGTGCGAGCGCGCGGCGGTAGGGAGCGACCGCCTCGCCGTGCCGGTCCGCGACCTGAAGCGCGTAACCGAGACGGAAGTGCGCACGCGCGTTGCCGCTATCCAGTTGGGCAATAATGGAGGCCAGTTCGATCGCATCGCCCAGGCGTTGTTGCTCGATCAGATTCTGAGTGAGCGAGGTCAGCGAGTCCTCGTCCAGCGGATGAAGCTGCGCTGCCGCGCGAAGCGCTTGTGCTTCCGGCTCGACCGCGCCGCTCACACGCGCCGCGGCGGCTTGCTGCATGAAATTAAGGAAAGCTGACGGGATGTCGGAGTCGACCATGAGGATTGCGGCCGAGAGATCGGCGCGAGGCGCTAACAGAGAAAGCTATAGTATCACCGGGCTGCGGCGGCACTATTGGGAAGCGTCCGAACGGGTAAAGTGAACTGAGGTCATGCATCGTATAACCAACACGGGCCGCGTCAATCTCGGCCATCTGTTCTGGCTGCGCAGCCTTGCGATCATCGGGCAGTTGCTGACCATCGCGTTCGTGCAGATATTCATCGGCGTGCATTTGCCGTTGCCTGCCATGCTGCTCGTCATCGCGCTCGAGGTGATCTTTAACGCACTCACGTGGTGGCGCGTCACGCAGCAGCGGCCCGAGTCGAACATGGAGCTGTTCGGCCAGATCTGGGTCGATCTCGGCGCGTTGTCCGCGTTGCTGTTTCTGTCCGGCGGCACGACCAATCCCTTTGTCTCGCTGTACCTGCCGTCGCTTGCCATCGCGGCGGCCGTGCTGCCCTGGCGACTGATGGCGTGGCTCGCCGCGTTCGCCGTGGCCTGCTATGCAGTCCTCGGCTTCGATTCGGTGCCGCTGAATCTCGACAACCCGGCCAATCTGTTCGACTACTACCGTGCCGGCATGTGGGTCAACTTCATGGTGAGCGTCGGGCTGATCGCGTGGTTCGTCGCGCGCATGTCGCGAGCCCTGCGGCTACGTGACGCAGCGCTCGGAGAAGCGCAGCAGCGCTTGCTCCAGGACGAACGCGCGGTCGCGCTCGGTGTCCAGGCCGCTACCGTCGCTCACGAAATCGGCACGCCTCTGTCTACAATTGCAATGCTGTCCGAAGAATTGCGCGACGCGGCGCGTACCGACAAAGGGCTCGCGCCGTACAGCGCCGATCTCGAACTGCTCGAACAGCAGATGAGCTTGTGCACATCCGCGCTCGCGAGGTTGAGGAGCCGTGCAACGACCGCCACCAATCGCCAGCCGGTCGACGAGTGGCTCGGATCGTTCGCCGAGCAATGGCGCTTGCGCCATCCGCATGTGAAGTTCGAGCGGCTTGGCGCTCCGCCCGCGGATGTCAGTCTCGACGACACGGTAGCCGTCAGCCAGATTCTGACGATTCTGCTCGACAACGCCGCGCGCGCGAGCCGCGATCACGTCACGCTGTCGTGCCGGCTCACGGCGCGCGGCGATCAGATCGAATTCGAAGTCTGCGACGCGGGCCCCGGCATTCCGGCTGCGCTGCGCGGCTCACTCGGAGCGATGCCGGTGGACAGCACGCAAGGCGGGCACGGCGTCGGCCTGTACCTGGCGTTTTCGGCGGCGGCGCGCCTGAAAGGATCGATTGAATTGACGGACGTCAATGCGACCCAACCGCGTGGCACGCGCGCAGTCTTGCGGCTGCCGCTCACCGGTCGCAAAAGTTCCGGCCCGGGCCGCCAAGGCGCCGCGCCATCCAACACGGAGAAACAGGCATGAGCGAGATGAATTTTCTGGTGATCGACGACGACGAGGTGTTCTCCGGTATCCTCGCGCGCGGTTTGACGCGGCGCGGCTATACGGTGAGCGAAGCCCACAACGCGGACGAAGCGATCAGGCTGGCCAACCAGCAGAAGTTCAGTCAGATCACAGTGGATCTGCATCTTGGCAACGACTCGGGCCTCACGCTCGTCGCGCCGTTGCGCGATCTGCAACCCGACGCGCGCATGCTCGTGCTGACCGGTTACGCGAGCATTGCTACCGCGGTGCAAGCGGTGAAAGACGGCGCGGACAACTACTTGGCGAAGCCTGCGAACGTCGAAACCATTCTCTCGGCGCTGCAAAGCGAGGCGAGTGCGTTGCAGGCGGAAGAGGCGATCGAGCATCCCACGCCGCTCTCGGTTGCGCGTCTCGAATGGGAGCACATTCAGCGCGTGCTGGCCGAGCACGGCGGCAATATTTCGGCGACGGCGCGCGCGTTGAACATGCATCGCCGGACCTTGCAGCGCAAACTCGCGAAGCGGCCGGTCAAGCAGTAAGTTGCCTTCATCGCCGCATCGTTTGATGTGGCGCAAAGAAAACGGGCCGCCCTTTCTACAGGCGGCCCGTTTTGCTTCGTCGCTTCCGCGTTACATCACAGCACGTAGCGCGACAGGTCTTCGTCTTCGGCGACTTCGTTCAGCGCGCGATCCACATATGCCGCGTCGATCTGCACCGTGCGTCCCGAGTGATTGCCGGCAGCGAACGACACTTCCTCCAGCAACTTTTCGATGACCGTGTAAAGACGGCGCGCACCGATGTTCTCCGTCTTTTCGTTCACCGAATAAGCGATTTCCGCGAGACGGCGAATGCCGTCGTCGGCGAATTCCAGATGCACGTCTTCGGTTGCCAGTAGTGCCTGGTATTGCTTGACGAGGCTCGCATCCGTCGACACCAGGATCGACTCGAAGTCGTTCACCGACAGCGAATCGAGCTCCACGCGAATCGGAAAACGCCCTTGCAGTTCGGGAATCAGATCGCTCGGCTTCGCCAGATGAAACGCGCCGCTCGCGATGAACAGAATGTGATCCGTCTTCACCATGCCGTACTTGGTGTTGATGGTGGTGCCTTCGACGAGCGGCAGCAGATCGCGCTGCACGCCTTGACGCGACACTTCACCGCCGCCGGCTTCATTGCGCGACGCGATCTTGTCGATTTCGTCGAGGAACACAATGCCGTTCTGCTCGACGTTCTGCACGGCTTTGGTTTTGACCTCTTCGTCGTTGAGCATCTTGCCGGCTTCTTCGTCGGTGAGAACCTTCAGCGCTTCCTTCACCTTCATCTTGCGGCGCGTTTTCTTGCCGCCGCCGATGTTCGCGAACATCGAACGGATCTGCTCGGTCATGTCTTCCATGCCCGGCGGCCCCATGATGTCCATGCCGACTTGCGGCTGCTCGACGTCGAGCTCGATTTCCTTGTCGTCAAGCAGACCTTCGCGCAGACGCTTGCGGAAAGTCTGGCGCGTGGTGCTGCCTTCGTCGGCCGTGTCGATCGTGCTCGAACTGGAACCGAAACCGACCGGACGCGCGCTCGGCAACAGAATGTCGAGAATGCGGTCTTCGGCCTGATCTTCGGCTTTGGTTCGCACTTTGCGCATTTCCGATTCGCGCGTCTGCTTGACCGAAATCTCGATCAGATCGCGCACGATGCTGTCGACGTCGCGGCCCACGTAGCCCACTTCGGTGAACTTGGTGGCTTCGATCTTGATGAACGGCGCGTCGGCGAGCTTGGCGAGGCGCCGCGCGATTTCGGTCTTGCCGACGCCGGTCGGTCCGATCATCAGAATGTTTTTCGGCGTGATTTCCTGACGCAGCGGGTCGTCGACCTGCTGACGGCGCCAGCGGTTGCGCAGCGCCACGGCAACCGCTTTCTTCGCGCGGCCTTGGCCGATGATGTGTTTGTCGAGTTCCGAGACGATCTCGGCAGGGGTCATGGTGCTCATCGTGGGTCCTTACTCGATCGTCTCGATGACGCGGTTGTGGTTCGTGTAGATGCACATGTCGCCGGCAATCTCCAGCGACTTCTCCACGATTTCGCGCGGCGACAACTCGGTGTTGTCGGCGAGGGCTTTCGCGGCGGCCTGCGCATACGCGCCGCCCGAACCGATCGCGCAAATGCCGCCTTCCGGATCGAGCACGTCGCCGTTACCGGTGATGACGAGCGTGGTGGTTGCGTCGGCGGCGATCAGCATGGCTTCGAGACGGCGCAGCATGCGGTCCGTGCGCCAGTCTTTCGCGAGCTCGACCGCGGCGCGCGTGAGATTGCCCTGATGCTTTTCCAGCTTCGCCTCGAAGCGGTCGAGCAGTGAAAACGCGTCGGCCGTGCCGCCCGCGAAACCGACCAGCACCTTGCCGTTGTAAATGCGCCTGACCTTCTTCGCACCGCCTTTCATGACGATGTTGCCGAGCGTCACCTGGCCGTCGCCGCCGAGCGCGACCTTGTCGCCGCGGCGCACGGAGACGATCGTCGTGCCGTGAAATTGCTCCATATGCGTTCCTCTTTGCAAAGCGGGTAGGACGCGGCCGCGCGATGCGCGACCGCATGAATCCTGGAAGCAGACGGCGCGCGACGCGGGAAGTGAGCCGCCTCGCGCGCTCGTGCAGCGCATGTCGGATTTATTTTAGGGCGCGCGCGGGCATATCAAGAGCCGGCAAATGGGATAGGACAAAAGAAAAAAGGCGCACGGATCACCGTGCGCCTCTCGACGAAGCAGCGTTTGTGGGCGCGGCGCCGAAGCCGCGCCGCCGGCGTTCAGTCGCCGAACAGCTTCTGGCGCAGTTCGCGGCGCTCCTGCGCCTCGAGCGACAGCGTGGCCGTGGGCCGCGCGAGCAGACGCGGAATGCCGATCGGCTCACCGGTTTCTTCGCACCAGCCGTAGTCGCCAGAGTCGATGCGGGCGAGCGACTGCTGCACCTTCTTCAGCAGCTTGCGCTCGCGGTCGCGCGTGCGCAGCTCGAGTGCATGCTCTTCCTCGATCGTTGCGCGGTCGGCCGGGTCCGGCACGATTACTGTTTCGCGCAGGTTCTCGGTCGTCTGGCCGGCATTGCGGAGAATTTCCGCCTGCAGCTGTTCGAGCTTGTTCTTGAAGAAAGCGAGCTGATCCTCATTCATGTAATCCTTGTCGCTCATCTTCAGGATTTCGGCTTCGGTCAAGAGTCGTTTCGTCGTCATCTGGCTTACTTCTTCAATGTGAGGCAAAACTCTTACATAGTGCCCGCACTTTCGTATTGCCCGCAAGGCGCCTGGGACGTTGAGCACAAGCTGACACGGACGATGAACTGTCGTGACGCCGAAGCGCCTCACGCCCACCTCGGGCGTCGCAACGCCAATGCGGGGCCGAACTCCTCTGGAAACCGGTTCTCAAATGCTCCTGAGGTATTTGCTCCCGGGCAGCGAGCCTCCTCGGGCTGCTGCGGCGGGTATTGTCGGCGAGTTCCCCGGACAAGATTTTCCGGCGCCGCTACAAGCCCGGTGCGCCCCACTGCGCAATATGTAATCACCGCGCACTGACCGGGCAAATCGTTCTCATTCTCCAGTGGGCACGTATTGTAACTGAATCACAATCCGGCGCCGCAACTGGTGGAAATCCCTCGGCGGCGCACTGGTATCCCGAAAATATAACGCGCGAACGGTCAAAAAGCGATGGTTGAGCGTCCACTAATACAGCAGGGTTTTCACGCGTTTTTCATACATGTGCGCCACCGCACATTTCGCGAGGGCCATTTGGCCCCCGCGCCCCGAGTAACAGCAGACCAATACGCTTTTGCCAGGCGCGACGCTCAGGCGAGGCAGGCGTCGAGGCCGTCGGTAATCAGGTCTTGCGGCAATTCGATACCGATAAACACCATCTTGTTGGTCTTTTTCTCGGCCGGCTGCCATTTGGCCGCGAGGTCGCTGCCCATCATCTGATGCACGCCCTGGAACACGACTTTGCGGTCGACGCCCTTCATGTACAGCACGCCCTTGTAACGCAGCAGGCGCTCGCCGTAAATCTGCAGGATGCCGCCGAGAAAGTCTTCGAGCTTGTTCGGATCGAACGGACGATCGTTGCGGTACACGAACGACTTGATCTTGTCGTCGTGATGCGCGTGATGGTGATGCGCATGATCGTGGCCTTCATGGCCTTCGTGATCGCAATGGCCGTGGTCATGATCGCAATTTGCGTGGTCGTGATCGTGACCGTGCGTGTGGCCGTGCTCGTCGTGCGCATGCGCGTGGTTATGCGCGTGTTCGTCCTCGACGAGGAAGTCCGGATCGATCTCGAGCTTCGAATTCAGATTGAAGCCGCGCAGGTCGAAGATTTCCTTGATGTCCGCGTCGCCGAAATTGACGACCTTGATCGCCGCCCTCGGATTCATATGCAGCAGACGGTGGCGCAGATCGCCCAGTTGCGCTTCGTCGACGAGATCGGCCTTCGTGATGAACAGGCGATCGGCGAAACCGACCTGGCGCTGCACGACTTCGTGCTCGTCCAGTTGATGATTCGCGTGCTTCGCGTCGACCAGCGTGATGATCGCGTCGAGCAGGAATTCGCTGGCGATCTGGTCGTCCATGAAGAAAGTCTGCGCAACGGGGCCGGGATTCGCGAGGCCGGTGGTTTCGATCACCACGCGGTCGAAGTCCAGTTTGCCCGACTGCTTCTGCGCCGCAAGATCGCCCAGCACGCGCGAAAGGTCGCCGCGGATCGTGCAGCAGATGCAGCCGTTGCTCATCTGGATGATCTGCTCGCTCGTGTCCTGCACGAGAATCTCGTTGTCGATGTTCTCTTCGCCGAACTCGTTCTCGATCACGGCGATCTTCATGCCGTGCTTTTCGTTCAGGATGCGCTTGAGCAGGGTAGTTTTGCCGCTGCCGAGAAAGCCGGTCAGGATGGTGACTGGGATCATGTTGTTCGCCTATAGAGTCGTGAAACGATGCGTAATCGTATGCTTAGCGTATGCATAGCGGTATGCATGAGCCGGGCGCGGCAACCTCGCAGCGCGCAGCCTGTCTAGCCGGTTATTGAAACATATCTGCCCACGCGGCGCTGGCAGCCGGCACGGCCGGGCCGCCGCCGCTCGCGTCCCGCTGCGAAATAACCGTGAAGTTATAGGCGATCAGGCGATTTGCAACAGCAGGCCCTTCAGGTATTCGCCTTCCGGAAATGCTGTGAGCAACGGATGATCCACCCCGGCGCCAAGACGCTTGAGAATCCGCGCGTCGACGCGCGCGTCCGCGGCCGCGCTCGCCACGATCTTCTGAAACAGCTCGGAATCGATCGCGCCGGAGCACGAGTAGGTGAACAGCAGACCGCCTGGGCGCAGCAGCTTCAGCCCGGTCAGGTTGATGTCCTTGTACGCGCGCGACGCGCGGTCCACATGCTCGCGCGACGGCGCGAATTTCGGCGGATCAAGCACGATCAGATCGAAACGCTCGCCTTCGTCGTAGAGGCGGCGCAGCGTCTTGAAGGCGTCCGCGTCGAGCCAGGTCGCGCGCTCGGCGTTAAAGCCGTTCGCCGCCACGTTCTGCTGCGCGAGCGCGAGCGCCTCGCCGGACGAATCGATTGAAACGACCCGCTTGGCACCGCCTTTGAGCGCCGCCAGCGAGAAGCCGCCCGTGTAGCAGAAGCAGTTCAACACGTCGCGGTCCTGCGCGAGCTGCTGCACGAGCAGGCGGTTATCGCGCTGGTCGACGTAGAAGCCGGTCTTGTGGCCGTTGCGCACGTCGACGTGATAACGCACGCCGTTTTCGCTCGCGATCAGCGCTTCCGACGGCGCTTCGCCCGCCAGCACGCCGGTCGTCTGTTCGAGCCCTTCCTTCTGACGAATCGACACGTCCGAGCGTTCGTAGACGTTCGGACAGCCGGTCGCGCCGACGAGCGCGGCGACGATCGCCTCCTTCCACGCTTCGACGCCCGCCGCCATGAACTGGCAGACGAGCTGGCTGCGCTGGCCTTCGTCCTCGGCGACGTAGTGATCGACGATCAGGCCCGGCAGGCCGTCCGCTTCGCCGAAAATCAGCCGCACGGCGCCGGTATCGCGCACCATCGTTTGACGATGGAGGAGCGCGCGCTGCACGCGGCGCTTGAAGAATGCGTGGTCGATCGGCTCGGCTTCGTCGAAGCTCCAGACGCGCGCGCGGATCTGCGAGTGCGGGCTGTAGGCGGCGCGCGCGAGAAACCGGCCGTCGTGCGCGCGCACGAGCACGGTCGCGCCCGGCGCGGGATTGCCGTCGATCCGGTCAATCGCGTTCGCATAGACCCACGGATGGCGGCGCAGCAGCGATTTTTCTTTCGACGGTTTGAGCGTAACGATATTCATGAGGGTGTCAGCAGAAGCAAGGGCCGCGCAAACTGCGGCGCGCGCGGCGGGTGAAGCAAGGGCGGTGACTAGCGAGCCGCAAGGACGGCGTCAGTCGCGTTTTTTGGCGCGCGGATGCGCCTGATCGTAGACGCGCGCGAGGTGCTGGAAATCGAGCCCCGTGTACACCTGCGTCGCGGTGATGCTCGCGTGGCCGAGCAATTCCTGCACGGCGCGCAGGTCGCCGCTCGACTGCAGCACGTGCGTCGCGAACGAGTGCCGCAGCACGTGCGGATGCACATTGGCCGGAATGCCGGCGAGCAGCGCCGCGCGCTTCACACGCTCGCGCACGACGTTCGGCGACAGGCGATTGCCGCGCGCCGACAGAAAGAGCGGATGCGGATCGTGCTTGACCATCTGATCGCGCACGGCGAGCCACGCGTTCAGCGCGGTGAGCGCCTTGCTGCCGACCGGCACGATGCGGCGCCGCTTGCCCTTGCCGAGCACTTCGACTTCCGCGGAATCGAGCTTCAGCCAGCCGGCCGAGCGATAACCGTCGGCGTCGGCGAAACGGGCGTCCAGACCGACGAGTTCCGACAGACGCAGCCCCGACGAGTAGAACAGTTCGAGCATCGCGTGATCGCGCAAACCTTCCGCCGATGCGGCAGGCGGGCTTTCCATCAGGCGGTTCGCGTCGTCGACGGACAGCGCCTTCGGCAGCGCCTTGGGCTGCTTGGGCGCGCGCACGGTGGCGACGGGGTTGGCCGGCAGATCGATGCGGCCCGCGAGCCAGCGGTAAAACGCGCGCCAGGCCGACAGACGGTGACTGATCGAGCGCGCCGTTAGCCCGCCCGCGTGCGCGCGCGACACGGCGCCGCGAATATCGACAGCGGTCAGGCTTTCGAGCGGCCGGCCTTTCGCCAGCAGCCGCAATTGTTCGAGTTCGTGCGTGTAGCCGCGCAAGGTGTGCGCCGACAGCCGCCGCTCGTGTTCGAGATTCGACAGATACGCGGCGATGAAGTCGGTTTCGGTCACGATGGCGGTTTCGGTGGATCGAGCAGGGTTCGGCTAACTTTTGCTGACGGCGGACGCGTGCGCTCGCGCGTTCAGCGCGGCAGCAGACGGCTCAGCGCGGCGCTTGCGAGCGCGCCGATCTGCGTGAGGAAGTCGGTCGCCATGCCGTCGTGGAAGCGGCGGGCGTCCGCGGAGCCCATCACGAGAAGGCCGAAGGCCGACGCTTCTTCATTGGCTTCCGGGTCGCGCAACGCGAGCAGTGCAATCGATTCGGTGACGTGCGCGGGCTCCGGCGCCGCGCCGCCGGACGGGTTTTCGTCGGCGCTGCCGGCAGCCGGCACGAGCCATTGCGCCGCCTCGAAACCGGTGTTCGCGCCGCAGTAAGGCGCTGCGAGGCTGTTCGCGAAGATCCGCACTTCCTCGCCGACGTGGCGCGCGAAATCGGCCTGAGCATACGGCTCGGCGACGTCCCACACGCGCAGCGCCGCTTGCGGCACGTCGAAAATCTCACGCAGGCCATTGGCGACGGTACGCGGCAGCGCGTACGGATCGCGCTCGGCGATCACGCGGATGGTCCAGCGGTTGAACTTCGAGGCGATGCTGTCGTTTTCGTGGCCGTAGCGCAGCAGTTCGGCGAGACGCCGTTCGAGATGCTTGTTCTTGTCGCGCAGCATTTCCATCTGCCGCTCCTGCAGGGACACCGCGGCCTTGCCGTGCGGGTTCGCGAGCCGGATGGTGGCGAGCACTTCCGCGTGTTCGGCGAAGAATTCGGGATTGGCGAGCAGGTATTCGGCGACTTCGCGATCGTTCATGGTTTCGGCTAAAGGACTACAGGACGACGCCTTCATGCGACGCGTCGGTCAGTGAGTTAATGAATCGTTCATGCGCGATCGAAGGCGACACGTTCAGTCGGCCAGTTCGATCTCGCCCTGGAAAACGGTCGTGGCCGGACCCGCCATCAGCAGCGGTTCGCTTTCCTTATTACTGTCCCACGAAATGGTGAGCTTGCCGCCGTGCGTGTGAACGAGCACCGGCGCGTCGAGCAGTCCGCGCCGAATGCCCGCGGCCACCGCCGCGCATGCGCCCGTGCCGCACGCCAGCGTTTCGCCGGCGCCGCGCTCATAGACGCGCAGCTTGATTTCGCTCCGGCCGACGATCTGCATGAAGCCCGCGTTCACCTTTTGCGGAAAGCGCGCGTGCCGCTCGATCACCGGACCTTCGACGAGCACCGGAAACGCCTCGACGTCGTCGACCACTTGCACGGCGTGCGGATTGCCCATCGACACCACCGAGATCCAGCGCGTCGTGCCGTTCACGTCGAGCGGCCAGAGCATATCCGCGCCTTCGCGACGTCCCTGGAGACCTTTGGTGGCGAAAGGCACGCGTTCCGGTTCGAACACCGGCGAGCCCATATCGACGAGCACCTCGCCGTTTTCCTGCATGGTCAGCGTGATGGTGCCGTTCTGCACTTGCACGCGCACGCTGCGCTGATCGGTCAGCCCGCTGTCGCGCACGAACTTCACGAAGCAGCGCGCGCCGTTGCCGCAATGCTCGACTTCGCCGCCGTCGCAATTGAAGATGCGATACCTGAAATCGACGCCATCCACGGTAGGCTTTTCGACCAGCAGCAACTGGTCGGCGCCGACGCCGAAATGGCGGTCGGCGAGCGCGCGCACCTGCTCCGGCGTCAGGTTGAGCGCTTGCGTGTAGCCGTCGAGCACGACGAAGTCGTTACCCGCGCCGTGCATCTTGGTGAATTTCAGTTTCATCACGCTATTGTAAGTGACGCGCCCCTCGAGCGCCCTCAATACACGCTCGGCACACCGGGCGGCCGCGTCTTGAAACGCTTGTGCACCCAGTAGTACTGCTCGGGCATCGATGGAATCTGTTCTTCGAGGAACGCGTTCATGCGCCGCGCGTCCGCGTCGTCGTCGCCGGTCGGGTAGTTGTCCCACGGCTTGAACACCCTCAGCCGATAACCCTTGTAGTTCGGCAGCACTTCGCCGATGAACGGCACGACCTGCGCGTGACCGACTTTCGCGAGGCGGCCGACCGCGGTCAGCGTGCAGGTCGGCACGCCGAAGAACGGCACGAAAGTCGAATTGCGCGCGCCGTAGTCCATGTCGGCGCCGAGCATCACCGGCTTGCGCTCGCGCAGCCAGCGCAGCACGATGCGCGCGCTGTCGGCGC
Organism: Paraburkholderia sp. GV068; assembly: GCF_003058125.1. NCBI lineage: Bacteria > Pseudomonadati > Pseudomonadota > Betaproteobacteria > Burkholderiales > Burkholderiaceae > Paraburkholderia > Paraburkholderia sp. GV068. The sequence goes on along the minus strand of NZ_QBUB01000021.1, from coordinate 18,752 downwards.
GGCTTGCCATGTCCGCGCCGAAGCGGGCGCGCGCGGCCTTGGCGACCTCCTCGAGCTCTGGGTTCGACATCGGCTGATACAGCGAGCCGCACTGACGCCTGAGCGAGTAATTGAGGAAGATCGAGCCCGCCTCGATGCCGACGAAATGAAAGCCGAGGAACAGCGTGGGCGGCAGGTTCGGGTCGGTCAGATCGATTGCGCTGTCGACCTGAATCAGCTTTTCGAGCTTCTTCGCGGAGCCGAACCATTGGACGCTGCGCTCAAGGTAACTGCGGATCGCGTGACGGAAATGCTTCTGCGCGACTTCTTCGCGGCGCTCCTCGTTCCACTCCGGAAAGCACAGTTTCAGATTGATGTGGACGATGCGCTTGCGGCGGCTCGGAATCTGATAGAGCAGCCAGCCGAGTCCGTCGCCGAGGCGGGCGATGAAACCATACGGCAATAGTGCAAAGAGTTTGAGAAGGCCGATCGCGAGCCGGGGACCAAGGCGGCTCAGCATGTGACCTCCTGGAAGGCGCTCGGCGTGATGCATTTAAGGAAAGCGGAGAAGTTGACGTAATACCGCACTCGTAGACACTCTGTGACAATCATCGGAAGTCGCTATAATAAGGGCTTCGCCGAGTTAATAGACAACTTGCGGGGCGAAGCCAGGCGGCGCGATCCATGTGATAAGCGCCTGCCAGTCAGGTAATCCGCTAAAGCGTCGCCGCTTCAGGCTCCCGAAGCTGGCTACGTGAACATTAACCGTAACCACATAACAGGAGTCTGCAACGTGGCAAACGACTATCTCTTCACCTCCGAATCCGTTTCAGAAGGCCATCCCGACAAGGTCGCGGACCAGATTTCGGACGCGATTCTCGACGCCATCCTGGCGCAGGACAAGTACTCGCGTGTTGCAGCGGAAACGCTGTGCAACACCGGTCTCGTCGTGCTCGCGGGTGAAATCACCACCACTGCCAACGTCGACTACATCCAGATCGCGCGCAACACGATCAAGCGCATCGGTTACGACAACACCGACTACGGTATCGACTATCGCGGTTGCGCGGTGCTGGTCGCGTACGACAAGCAGTCGCCGGACATCGCTCAGGGCGTGGATCGCGCGCACGACAACAACCTCGATCAGGGCGCCGGCGACCAGGGCCTGATGTTCGGCTACGCATGCGAAGAAACGCCTGAGCTGATGCCGTTGCCGATCCACCTGTCGCATCGTCTGGTCGAGCGTCAGGCGAATCTGCGCCGTGACGGCCGCCTGCCCTGGCTGCGCCCGGATGCGAAGTCGCAGGTCACCGTGCGGTATGTGGACGGCAAGCCGCATTCCATCGACACCGTCGTGCTCTCCACGCAGCATTCGCCGGACATCGATCTGGATACGCTGCGCGAAGCCGTGATCGAAGAGGTGATCAAGCCGACGCTGCCGGCCGAGCTCATCAAGGGCGACATCAAGTTCCTCGTGAACCCGACGGGCCGGTTCGTGATCGGCGGTCCGCAAGGCGACTGCGGTCTGACGGGCCGCAAGATCATCGTCGATACGTACGGCGGCGCGGCTCCGCACGGCGGCGGCGCGTTCTCGGGCAAAGACCCGTCGAAGGTCGACCGCTCGGCCGCTTATGCCGGCCGCTATGTCGCGAAGAACATCGTGGCCGCGGGCCTCGCATCGCGCTGCCTGATTCAGGTGTCGTACGCGATCGGCGTCGCGCAGCCCACGTCGGTCATGGTCAATACGTTCGGCACGGGCCGCGTGTCGGACGCGACGATCACGCGCCTCGTGCAGGAGCATTTCGATCTGCGTCCGAAGGGCATCATTCAGATGCTCGACCTGCTGCGTCCGGTCTACGAGAAGAGCGCGGCGTATGGTCACTTCGGCCGCGAAGAGCCGGAATTCACGTGGGAAGCCACGGACAAGGCGCTCGCCCTCGCGGAAGCCGCCGGCACTGAGCCGGTCGCTGCGCTGGCGGACTAACGCTAGATTCGGGCGTCTGAATGCGAAAAACCCTGCCGGCTTGCGCCGCGCAGGGTTTTTTATTTGGCGCTTGCAGCGGCTCCTAGCGGCTCGCGAAAGCGAACGCAAACCAGCCTGTGCTGCCGTTCGTCGACATACGACGCGGGCGGCGGCTCGTGCTTTGCGACGGCACGGCAACCGGCGCGCGCTGCGCTGCGGTCAGGCGCAGCGGCGTCGGCTTGCGCAGCAGCGTGCGCAGTGAAAAGCGGCGCGAGCCGCCCCGCGTGCGCAAGGCCGAGAAGAATGTGTTGAACCAGGTGCGAATGCCGTCGACGGCCTTCGTGTCGCGCCATTGTTCGCCCAATGCGCGTGTGCGCGTGGCGTGATGACGCAACGCGCGCACGACATGGCGGCGCGCCGGACGGGCGGCTTTGAGGGCGGCTCGGGTAAAACGTGTGCTCAGAAGAGTATGCATGGCTTCACAAGTAGGCAGCGTGTCGCGCGACGAAATGTGCGCCCAATAGCAGCACCAAGCGTGCCAATGGCGGTCTCGCGATAGATGGTTCGGGAGCCCGGAATCCGGTGGAAAACTGCGCGGCGGGGAACTGCGCGGAGAACGGCGCCTTGGGCTTCATGGCCCGTGGGACGCGAAAACAGACGGGAATAGCGATCAACATGCGTGCAGGCTACACGTGATTCATGACGTCTGAAAGTCGGTTTTTACCCTGCGGATGAGGGTTCATACGTAGTTCGCAGAGCGGCAAAGCGCACGCGCGCAAGCGTTTCACGGACCCTCTTCGTGCACGTTACCGTGCGTGCCCGCACAGCCCGCGTGCGTCCGCAAGCCGCATGCCGCCTGCAAATAGTGCGCGGCATTGCGGACCTGCATCAACTTCATGTCGACGCGCGACGGTGAAACAGCACGCGGTATGATCGCGCCCGTTTTACAATCGAAGATCGGTTAGTCGACGGTCACGGATCACCATGTCACTCCATTCGAAGAAAGAGCAGATTCACACGTTGCGCGAGCAGGGTTTTGTCGTCGTGCCGGGTCTCGTGTCGGCCGAGCGTTGCGAGCAGATGCAGCAGATCGCGCAACGTCAACTTGAAGAAGCCGCCGCGCCGATCGAGTTCGAAGCGGATCTGCAATATCCCGGCGCGCCGTCGTCGAAACTCGCGCCCGGCGGTCATACCGTGCGCCGTTTGCTCGACGCCTACGGCCGCGATCCCAGTTTCGCGCAATGGGCGACTGCGCCCGAGATTCGCGGCTGGATGGAGTTGTATTTCGGCGAGGAGCCGCGCCTGTCGCGCGCGCATCACAACTGCATGATGACCAAGCACCCGGCGTACGGCAGCCTGACCGGCTGGCATCGCGACGTGCGTTACTGGTCGTTCGAACGCGACGATCTCGTTTCGGTCTGGCTTGCGTTGGGCGACGAAACCGTCGACAACGGCGCGCTATGGCTCGTGCCCGGCTCGCACAGCGCGCCATTCACCGGCGATCGTTTCGACGACGCCAAGTTCTTCCGCTCCGATCTGGAGGAAAACCAGGCGTGGATTCGCGCGGCTGTTTCGCCCGAACTGAAAGCCGGCGACGTGGTGTTCTTCCACTGCAATACGCTGCACTCGGCGGGCAAGAACTTGAGCGATCAGGTGAAGTTCTCGCTCGTCTACACGTATCACGGCGCGAGCAATGTGCCGTTGCCCGGAACGCGGTCGGCCGCGAAGCCTGAAATTGCTTTCTGATCCGACGATTCGCTAGCGCTTTTTGACGGCGCCAAACGCACGCGCCAGAGCGTGCGTTGGCGCCGCCGCTCAGCCGCTTAGCCACTTCGGCGGCTAGCGCTTGCGTCCCGACAAAGCCATGCCCGTAATTCCCGCGAGCGTCGCCACGACGCCGCCGACAATCAGCATGATCGCCTTGTTCGTCGGCGAACCCGTAAAGACGCGCGAGACGTCGCTGCTCACCGAATTGAATGCCTGTCCGCCGAAGTACAGCAGCAATACGCCGCCGACAATCAGCGCAATCGAAATCGCCTTCGCCATTGAATGCTCCCTAAGCCTGGTCGGCGAAAGTGTAGGGGACCTGCAAGCACTCGTCCATCCTGCATGGCGGGCGTCTGCACGCATCGCGTCGATTGGCTACCATAGCGGTCTCGCCGCCTATAAAAACAAATTGCAGCAGCACGCCTCCCGCAGCATGCGCTTGCCCATGCCCGAAATCACCGGGCGACATCATCATCAAGGACACTAGCAATGGCTTACGAAGCAGCTTCAGAACGCTATTCGGACATGCAGTACCGCGTGTGCGGCAAGACGGGTCTCAAACTTCCCGCGCTGTCGCTCGGCCTGTGGCACAACTTCGGCGACACCACGCCGCTCTCGACGCAGCGCGAAATTCTGCGTACCGCCTTCGACCTCGGCATCACGCATTTCGATCTCGCCAACAACTATGGGCCGCCGTACGGCAGCGCGGAGACGAACTTCGGCCGTCATTTCAAGGACGACTTCAAGCCGTATCGCGACGAACTGCTGATTTCGTCGAAGGCGGGTTGGGACATGTGGCCGGGTCCGTACGGACAAGGCGGCGGATCGCGCAAGTATGTGCTCGCGAGTCTCGATCAGAGTCTCAAGCGCATGGGCCTCGACTACGTCGACATTTTCTATTCGCATCGCTTCGACGCGAACACGCCGCTCGAGGAAACCGCCGGCGCATTGGCGAGCGCCGTGCAGCAGGGCAAGGCGCTGTACATCGGCATTTCGTCGTACTCGGCAAGCAAGACGCTCGAAATGGCGAAGCTGCTCGCCGAATACAAGGTGCCGTTGCTGATTCATCAGCCTGCGTACAACATGCTGAATCGCTGGATCGAACGTGAGTTGCTCGACACGCTCGAACAGGTCGGCGCGGGCACGATTGCGTTCACGCCGCTGGCGCAGGGCCTCTTGACCGGCAAGTATCTGAACGGCGTGCCGCAAGACGCGCGCGTCAACAAGCCGGGCGGCGGATCGCTGAAGCAGGAGCATTTGAGCGAGCAGAATATCGAGCACGTGCGCAAGCTGAACGACATCGCACAGCGTCGCGGACAAAGCCTCGCGCAAATGGCGCTTGCCTGGGCGCTGCGCGATCCGCGCGTGACTTCGGTTCTGATCGGCGCGAGCCGCGCGGAGCAGGTGCGCGAAAACGTCGGCGCGTTGAAGAACCTCGCGTTCTCGAAGGAGGAACTCGCGGAGATCGATCGTTACGCGACTGAAGGCGGCGTCAATCTGTGGGAGAAACCGTCGACGGATCAGGCGATCTGATTCCGGCGACGCTGCCGCCTTGCGAACGAACGGATCAACAGATGAACAGAAAGCCGCCGCACAGGCGGCTTTTTCGCTAGACGAGCGCGGGCAAGCCTTCGACCAGCACGACTGCGAAGACGACGCCGAGCAGCGCGCCCAGCACGCGTAGCGCGTTGTGCCGCAACTCCGTCTTGCAAGGCAGCGCGCCTACGAACAATGCCCCGGCAAGCGCCATCGGAATGACCAGGATGAAGTCGCCAATCGTGAAGTAGGTCGTCATACTCGTCTCCTGTTGTATTGGCCGCGTGTGGCCGCCAAACAGCAGCTCTGTTCAAGAGCCGTGCAGTGCCAACGCTCGATTTGAGTATAGATGACGCCTGAAGCGGCGTAGCCGCGTCCACGAGCTTCGCGACGCTTATTCGCAGGCCGCAGAAGCCAACGCCTGCAAGGCTCGCGGCGCTTGTGGCGGCGCAGCAAAATACGCCGCAAAAAGTGAAGCGTTTGCTTACGCACCCCTTACTTTTTATCGATTTTCGATGCCATGTGAATCGTCGGTGCGGTCGGCGAGCGCGTCGCGGCCAAGTCGCGATCGAGTCGTGTTCGCCTCAGCCGTGAGCCGAGTCGAGCCGCTGCAATCTGAACGCCGCGAGCAGACCGATCACGAGCAGCGCGGCAACGAGTCCGGCGACGCCGCTCCATCCATAGCCGGCCCACATGTGGCCGCCATATGAGCCGATCACGCTCGAGCCGATGTAATACGCGAGCAGATAAAGCGCGGCCGCCTGGCCCTTGGCTTCTTTCGCGAGACGCCCCACCCAGCCGCTCGCGACAGCATGTCCCGCGAAGAAGCCAAAGGTCACGCATGCAATGCCGCCGACAATCGCCGCAAGCGGGCTCAGCATCGTGAGCGCGAGCCCCACGCCCATCAGCAGAAGACTCGCGCTTAGCACGCGGGCGCGCCCGAACGTATCGGCCATGCGCCCCGACCAGGGCGACGCGATCACGCCCGTCAGGTAGACGACGAAGATCGCGCCGATCTCCGTTTGACTCAGGCGATATGGCGGCGCGAGCAGCCGGTAGCCGATGTAGTTGTACAGCGTGACGAAACTGCCCATCAGCACGAAGCCGAGCAGGAACAGCAACGGCAAGCCCGGCCGCGTGAATTGCCGCAGCAGCGCGCTGCGATGATGCGTGAAGCCGAGCCCGCGCCGCGGCACGAAGTGACGCGACGGCGGCAGCAGCGCGCGAAACGCGAGCATCGACAGAATGCCTAGCACGCCGATCGTGCCGATCGCGACGCGCCACGAAAACAGATCCGCGACCACGCCGGTAATCACGCGCCCCGCCATTCCGCCGATCGCGGTGCCGCCGACATACAGCCCCATCGCGAGGCCGAGACCGTCGGGATGAACTTCTTCCGCGAGATAGGCCATCGCGACGGCCGGCACGCCGCCGAGCGCGAGCCCTTCGAGCGCGCGCAACACGAGCAACTGATGCCACTGCGGCGCAATCGACACGCCGATGGTCAGCAACGCGGAAGCCGTCAGCGACATCGTCATCAGCTTGTGACGGCTCCAGCCTTCGGAGACAAAGCCCGCGGTGAAGATGGAGACGGCGAGCGCGGCCGTCGACAGTGAAACGGTGAGGCTGCTTTGCGCAGGCGTCACGTTGAATGTCGACGAAAACGACGGCAGCAGCGGCTGCACGCAATACAGCAACGAGAACGTGGCATAGCCGGCAAACAACAAGGCGATGCTGGCGCGCCAATAGGCACGAGTGCCGCGTTCGAGGTAAGAGAGGTGGGAGGCGTGAGAGGCGTTGGGCACGGCAAAGACGAAGAAAGACGAAATGCGGAAATGGCGGAAGTGCAAACGGCCGCATGGTCGAAGCGTTCTAAGGCATCAGCCGGTCATGGTCATGTCCATTGCCACGATCACGGCCGCTATTCGCGAGACGCCGCGCATGCAAAGCAGTTAAGGATACGCTGAAAATCGCGCCCTGGTGTGCGAGCGCTGCGCGCGTTGCGCCGACGCTCCGCGTTTTTGATCTCCGCGCCCAGCAGGGTTTATGATGGTCTCGTTGCGATGCGCGCGTCGCGACGAATCGAGCGAAACGACGGGTGAAGCGCCCCGAGTTCCGGCTTTCAAGGGCCCCGCAAAACGGGAACAATGACGAGATGCTCTCACGCGTATTCACGCGCAGCAGTTTGGGTGCGTACGCAACGTTACCGGCGAAGCGGCGCTTTTATCATCACCTTGACCGGCATGAATCCAGAAAGCCGGCTATGGGAGAACGGGGAAACATCATGCAAATCGGTTCCATTGTCCGATCGGTGCATATCGCCGTGCCGCAAGGCGCGCGCGGAATCGTCATGCGCATTCTCGGCGACATGGCCATGGTGGCGTGGTACGCCGGCGAGCCCGGCGCTTCGCCGCAACTGAACACCGAGCCCTTTTTCCTCGAAGACCTTATCGACACCGGCGAACTCGTGCGTCCGTCAAGCGCGCAGATGCATTGAAGCGGTTGCGGTTTCGCGCGTCTGCCGCTATCTCGCAGACGCGCGCCGCGAACCGGGCCACTCGTCTTTGACGGCGGCGCGGCGCACAATGCGGGCATGAACGACATTCTCGATCCACAGGACGGCGCCGCGCGCGCTGTGCCTTTCGCCCGGCTTCAGCCGGAAGTCGTACTCGACGCGCTCGACAGCGTGCTCGGCTCCGTCGGCGTTCGCACCGACGGGCGCATGCTGCCGCTTAACAGCTACGAGAACCGCGTGTATCAGGTGGGCGTCGAAGACGGGCCGCCCGTGGTCGCGAAGTTTTATCGACCGGAGCGCTGGAGCGACGCCGCCATTCTCGAAGAACATGCGTTCGTCGCCGAACTTGCCGCGCGCGAAATTCCCGCCGTGCCTGCGCGCACGTTCGAGGGCGGCACGCTGCATACCTTCGACGGCTTCCGCTTTTCGATTTTCGAGCGCCGCGGCGGACGCGCGCCCGATCTCGACCGTCGCGATACGCTCGAGTGGCTCGGGCGTTTTATCGGGCGGATTCATGCGGTCGGGCAGACGCAAAACTACACGGAGCGTCCCGCGCTCGACATCCAGACCTTCGGCTATGAGCCGCGCGACTTTCTGCTCGCGCACCGCTTTCTTCCCGACGACGTGCGCGGCGCGTGGGAAACCGTCATCAATCTCGCGCTGGAAGGCGTCGAACGCGCCTTCGAACGCGCGGGCGAGTTTCGCATGTTGCGAATGCACGGCGACTGCCATCCGAGCAACGTGTTGTGGACCGACGCGGGCCCGCATTTCGTCGACTTCGACGACAGCCGCATGGGTCCGGCCGTGCAGGACTTGTGGCTGCTGCTGCCGGGCGAACGCGCCGAGGCGTCGCGCGCACTCACCGACCTGCTCGCCGGCTACGAAGACTTCTGCGACTTCGAACCGCGCGAACTGCATCTAATCGAAGCGCTGCGCACGCTGCGGCTCATCCACTATCAGGCATGGCTCGCGCGACGCTGGGACGACCCCGCGTTTCCGGCCGCGTTCCCCTGGTTTAATACGCAGCGTTACTGGGAAGACCGCATCCTCGAAATGCGCGAGCAGCTCGGCGCGATGCAGGAAGGGCCGCTCTGGCCCGTATGAACGTGCGAACGCGTGAACCGAAGCGCCCACGCCACATTCCCGGCACGCCGCGATTGAGCAAACGCATCAATTGTGTAATGATAGCCATTCTCAATTGAAGGGCGTCGCCAGCTTCCTGTCACATTTCTCCTCCTCTGTGACTGCCAGCCAGCCTCTCAATGGGGCGGCTGCCGAGCGCAAGCCGGAGCCGTCCGCTTTCTCCTTTTTCGAATTCCTTCGCTGCCGGTTTGCGAGCGCGCGCGTGCTGTGCGCGTGCGCCCCGGCGGCGGCTTAACCTGCTGCACCGGAGCATGGATGTGAACGCGCCTGACTCGATCGATATGAAACCCGCAGCCGACGGCGCCACGCGCTACGTCGCGCATGACGAGCCGCCGGGCCGTCATCTGATGGACGGCGCCGAGCAGGCGGCGCGGCGTCAGCGTTCGCGGCGCGCGAACTTCATCAAGTGGCTGCGCAAGGTGCATGGATGGGTCGGTCTGTGGGGCGCGGTGCTCGGACTGTTGTTCGGCGCGACCGGCTTTCTGCTGAACCATCGCGCGGGTCCGATGAAGGTGTCGACGGGGCAGCCGCAGGTCGAGGAATTGCAGATGGCCGTGCCCGACAAGCCATTCCATTCGCCGATGGACATGGCGAAGTGGCTCAAGGGCGAGCTGAAAATAGACGGCAAGCCGGGCCGGATGAAACGCGAACCGGCGCATCCGGTCGCGTGGGGCGATCAAAGCACGATTCAGCCGGAATTCTGGCAGGTGGCATTCGCCGCGCCGACGCAGAACGTGCAGGCCGAATACTGGGTCGGCAATGGTTTCGTCGCCGTGAAGCGCACGCAAAACACCTTTCTGGCGACGATGACGAACCTGCACAAAGGCGTGGGCCTGAGCATCGGCTGGATGCTGCTGGTCGACACGATTGCCGGCTCGCTGATCCTGCTTTCGCTGACGGGCGTGCTGTTGTGGACCGAGTTGAACAAACGACGCGTGGTGGGCGTGGTGCTGGTGGGTGGATCGATCATCGCCGCCGTGGTGTGCGGCTTGGTGTAAGCATGCCGACGCGCGCCCGACGCTCGCAGCGCGCGACCCAGCACCCGACACTAGCCTACGCGCTGCAGGCCGCTCCACCCGAGGCCGCGATTTCCCGCGCGGCCTTTGCGCCCTCCACCTGGAGCAGTGTCGGCAGCGAAACGCCGTTTTTGGCCGCCGTGACTTCCGCGAGAATCGACACCGCAATTTCAGGCGGCGTCCGGCTGCCGATGTAAATGCCCACGGGTCCGTGCAAACGCGCCAACTCGGTCTCGCTGAGATCGAATTCCTTCAGCCGTTCGCGCCGCGCCTGGTTATTGCGCCGTGAACCCAATGCGCCGACATAGAACGCCGGCGTCTTGAGCGCTTCCATCAATGCGAGGTCGTCGAGCTTCGGGTCGTGCGTGAGCGCAATCACCGCGCAGCGTTCGTCGAGCTTCATGTCGAGCACGGTGTCGTCGGGCATGGTCCGCACGATCTTCGTGCCGGGAATGCTCCACTCTTCCGTGTACTCTTCGCGCGGATCGCAGACCGTCACCTGATAATCGAGCCCCACGGCAATGTTGCACAGATAGCGCGACAACTGTCCCGCGCCGATCACGAGCATCCGGTAACGCGGGCCGTGAATCGTCAGAAGACGCTCGCCGTCGAAGTGCACGCCGTCGGTCGCGAGCGCCTTGCCGAGTTGCGCCTTGCCGCTCGCCATGTCGAGTTCGCGCGCGACGAGCCGTCCTTCTTCCACCGCATGACAGAGTTCGGCGATGCCGCTTTGCGGCGTCAACGGTTCGAGCACCAGTTGAATGGTGCCGCCGCAAGGCAACCCGAAGCGATGCGCTTCTTCGGCCGTGATGCCGTATTTCACCGCCTCGGGATGCGTCTGTTCGATGCCCCTTTGCCGCACGCGATCGATCAGATCGTCTTCGATACAGCCGCCCGATACCGAGCCCACCACGAGCCCGTCGTCGCGCACCACGAGCATCGCGCCCTCGGGCCGCGGCGACGAGCCCCACGTCTTGACCACTGTCACCAGTAGCGCGCGATGTCCTTCCTCCAGCCAACGTGCGCTGGACTTCAGGACTTCGAGATCCACGCTGTCCATGATTTCTTCCTCTTCGTTGCATCGCCACCGGACTCGCCTTCCTCGGCGTCGGTCGATGCAGTATTGTGCCCCGCCGCGTCGGCGGCTGCAGCGTCCGGAACATTGCCGGCGTCGTCGGCTTCGGCGGCATTCGTATTGTCTCCGCCGACCTGGGCGCTGAAGCGCTTGAAGAACTCGCCGGCGATCTTGCGTGCCGCGCCGTCGACGAGCCGCGAGCCTATCTGCGCAAGCTTGCCGCCGACCTGCGCGCTCGCCGTGTAGCTGAGCTTGGTCGCGGCGTCGCCGTCGGCTTCGAGCACGACGCGCGCGTTGCCCTTCGCGAAGCCGGCCGCGCCGCCTTGGCCTTCGAACACGATGTTGTATGAAGTTGGCGCGTCGATGTCGGTGAGCTGCATGCGTCCTTTGAAGCGCGCTTTAACCGGCCCGACCGCGGCGCTCAGCGCGACGAGGTACGCATTTTCGCCGTCCGGGTCGATGCTTTCGCAGCCGGGAATGCACGCGCGCAAAACCTCGGTGTCGTTGAGCGCGTCCCACGTGCGCTGCTGCGAAACCGGCAGCGTATGAGTTTCGGTCAGTTCCATGAACTTGCTCCTGCGGTTGGCGTGGCAAGAACGCGCGGACGCGGCGCGCGCGTGAGTTGCGCGAAGTCGTGGCCGAACGCGGCCAGGCTCTCGAGATTATGAACGGGGCGATGGGCGTCGACATACGGCAGAATCGCCAGCACGCCGCGCGCCTTCGGAGAAAAGCCGCTGTAACGCAGCAGCGGATTGAGCCATACGATGCGATGCGCGAAGCGGCGCAAGCGCGCCATTTCGGTGTCGAGCACGTCGATGGCTTCGTGATCGAGTCCATCGGTCACGAGCAGCACGCTCGCGCGCCCGGCGAGCACGCGCCGCGCCCAACGTCGATTGAATTCGGCGAGCGCCGCGCCGATGCGCGTGCCGCCCGACCAGTCGACAACCTGCTCGGTCAGCGCCGCAATGGCCACGTCGGGATCGCGCTCGCGCAGCGCGCGCGTGGCGTTCGTGAGCCGCGTGCCGAACAGAAACACCTGCAAGCGTTCACGCGACTGCACGAGCGCATGGCAGAAATACAGCACCGCGCGCGAGTAACTGCTCATCGAGCCGGAGATGTCGAGCAACAGCACGAGCGGCGGTTTGCGCTCGACCACCGCGCGATACTTCCACACGGTCCAGTCGCCGCCCGCGCGCACAGCCTGCCGCGCGCTCGCGCGCAAGTCCGCGTGCGTGCCGTGCGAGGCGGCCTTCAGGCGCCGCGTCGGTTCTTTCGCGAGCGGCAGACGCTGAGCGCGAATCAGGTGACGCAGCGTGCGCCATTCATCGGCGGAAAGGGTGTCGAAGTCGCGATGACGCAGCCGCTCTTCCGCGCTGAACGTCGCGTGCGCGCGCAGTTCGTGCTGCTCGGTTTCCTGCGGCTTGTGCGTATTCGGCGACGGCGGCGCGCGGACCGCGAGCGCGTCGGCGAGACGGTTGTTGCGTTTGGGCGGCGGCAGGCCGTCGCGGACTTTCGGCAACAGCAGCGCGCGCAATTTGCCTTCCCAATCGGGATCGCGCCAGAAGAGCTCGAACGCGGCGTTGAACAGATCGCGTTCGTCGGGCGCGGAGACGAGCGTTGCGGCGAGTGCGGCGCGTACGTCGTCGCGGCGGCCGAGGTCGATCCAATGCAGAGCGGCGAGCGCGTCGACGGCATGCGCGGGCGACATCGGCAAACCGGCGCCGCGCAATACGCGCACGAAATGCACGACGTTGCGGGCAAGCGTGGGCGTGTCGTTGGTTAGCGATGCGGCGGGGGCTGAGTTCATGGCGTCCGTCATGCGTTGAACGCGCGCGGTATCGCCGTCGCCGTCGCCCATGCTGTCAACGCGAGTTGGCGTCGTCATGCCGCTATCCCGGCGCGGCGAGACACTGCGCGATCTGCTCGGCGTCGACGCGCGCGAGGTCGTCTTGATACTTCAGCAGCACGCCAAGGGTGTTCTGCACCGATTGCGGATCGAGTTCCGTCACCGAAAGCGCTTCGAGCGCGCGGCACCAGTCGATCGTTTCGGCGATGCCCGGCGCCTTGAACAGATCCATGCCGCGCAGCCGGTGCACGAAATCGACTGCACGCCGCTGCAGTTCCGCCGACGTCGCGCTCGCGCGCGCCGCCACGATCTCAAGCTCGCGATCACGCTCGGGATAACCGATCCACTGATAGAGACAGCGGCGCTTCAGCGCGTCGTGCACTTCGCGCGTGCGGTTCGACGTCATCACCACGAGCGGCGGCACGGCCGCACGCACGGTGCCGTACTCGGGAATCGACACCTGAAAGTCGGACAGCAGTTCGAGCAGAAACGCTTCGAACGGTTCGTCGGCGCGATCGATCTCGTCGATCAGCAGCACGCGCCGCGCGCCCGGATGGTTTTCGTCGGGCATCAGCGCTTGCAAGAGCGGGCGCTTCAGCAGAAATTCGCCGCGATACAAGGTGTCGTTATCGGGGCGCTCGCCGGCGGCTTCGGCGAGACGCAGCGCCATGATCTGCCGCGGATAGTCCCACTCATACAGCGCGCTCGCGGTATCGAGTCCTTCGTAGCATTGAAGCCGCAGCATCGACGTGCCGAGCATGCCCGCCGCTGCTTTCGCGAGTTCGGTCTTGCCGACGCCCGGCTCGCCTTCGACGAACAACGGACGCTCCATGCGCAACGCAAGGTACAACGCCGTCGCCAGTTCGCGGCTCGCGAAATAGTTTTGCGCGGCGAGTTGCGCGAGGGTGTCGTCGATTGAAGCGGGGTGCATGGCGTTCCTGAATCTGCGCGGTCAGCGACGCGGGTGAGCGAATGCGGCCGACCTGAGCGTGCCGTTCAACATCTCAAGGCCGGCCGGACATGCAAAGGATCGCTAACTATTCGCCTTCGCCACCGCTCGCGCGGCGAGCACCGGAATCAGATGCGCGCGATACTCGGCGCTCGCGTGCATGTCGTCGTTCAGATTCGCGGCGGAAAGGCTGACGGCACGCGCGGCCTCGGGCGTGAAATTTGCCGACAACGCGCTTTCCAGTTCGGGCACGCGAAACACCGAAGCCGCCGCGCCCGTCACCGCGACGCGCACGCCGCTTGCGAACTTCGCGACGAACACGCCGACGAGCGCGAAATGCGACGCGGGGCTGCGAAACTTTTCATAAGCCGCGCGCTCGGGCACCGGAAATTCGACGGCGACGATTAGCTCGTCCGGTTCCAGCGCGGTCTCATACATGCCCACAAAAAATTCGCTCGATGCAATGCGCCGCCGTTGCGTGACGATGGTGGCGTCCAGACCCATTGCCGCCGCCGGATAGCAGGCGGCCGGATCGTTGTTGGCGAGCGACCCGCCGAGCGTGCCGAGCGCGCGCACCTGCCGGTCGCCGATATGCGCGGCCAGTTCCGCGAGCGCCGGCAACACGCGCCGCAGTTCCGCGTGTTCCGCGACATCGGCGTGACAGACGGCCGCGCCGATCTTCACCGTGTTGGCGTCGACGGCGATCGACTTGAGCGCGGGAATGCGCGTGACGTCGATCAATTGCGACGGCTGCGCGAGACGCAGCCGCATGGTCGGCAACAGGCTCTGCCCGCCGGCGAGAAACTTCGCTTCGCTGTCGGCGGCGATGGCCGCGGCGGCCGCTTGCGGGTCCGTCGCGCGTTGATACTCGAATGAATACATGTCGAATGCTCCGCTCAGGATCTCAATGGGCTGCCACGTTGGCCGCGTGAATCGCCGACCACACGCGATGCGGCGTGGCCGGCATTTGCAGATCGGTCACGCCGAGTGGCGCGAGCGCGTCGATGATCGCGTTGATCACCGCCGGCGGCGAGCCGATCGCGCCCGCTTCGCCGCAACCTTTGACGCCGAGCGGATTGTGCGTGCACGGCGTGCCTTTCGCGGTTTCGACGGTGAAGTCAGGCAAGTCTGACGCGTGCGGCATCGCGTAGTCCATATATGAGCCGGATAGCAACTGACCGCTTTCGTTGTCGTACACGCAGCGCTCCAGCATCGCCTGTCCGATGCCTTGCGCGAGGCCGCCATGCACCTGGCCTTCGACGATCATCGGATTGATTACGTTGCCGAAGTCGTCGACGGCCGTGAACTGCTGGATCTCGCACACGCCGGTATCAGGATCGACTTCGATCTCGCAGATATACGCGCCCGACGGATACGTGAAGTTGCTCGGATCGTAGAACGCGCTTTCCTCGAGGCCCGGTTCCAGCACTTCGAGCGGATAGTTGTGCGGCACATACGCAGCGAGTGAAATCTCGGCGAATGCCTTGGTGCGATCGGTGCCCGCAACGCGGAACACGCCGTTCTTGAACTCGATGTCTTCCGCCGCGGCTTCGAGCAGATGCGCGGCGATTTTCTTCGCCTTCGTTTCGATCTTGTCGAGCGCTTTCATGATCGCCGAGCCGCCGACTGCGATCGAGCGCGAGCCGTACGTACCCATGCCGAACGGAATGCGTCCGGTGTCGCCGTGCACGATCTCGACGCTATCGAGCGGAATGCCGAGCCGGTCTGCGACGACTTGCGCGAAGGTCGTTTCGTGCCCCTGGCCGTGACTGTGCGAGCCGGTGAACACGGTGACCGAACCCGTTGGATGCACGCGAATCTGTCCGACTTCGAAGAGGCCCGCGCGTGCGCCCAACGCGCCCGCAATGTTCGACGGCGCGAGACCGCATGCCTCGATATAGCAGGAGTAACCGAGACCGCGCCGCTTGCCGTTCTTCTCCGATTGCTGGCGGCGCGCTTCGAAGCCTTTGACATCGGCGAGTTCGAGCGAGCGCGCGAGAATCGTTTCATAGTCGCCCGTGTCGTACGTGAGACCGACCGGCGTTGCGTACGGAAATTCGCGGATGAAGTTGAGGCGGCGAATCTCGGCCGGGTCGATCTTCATCTCGCGCGCGGCGGTTTCGACGAGACGCTCGACCACGTAGGTTGCTTCGGGACGACCCGCGCCGCGATAGGCATCGACGGGAACGGTGTTGGTGAAGACCGCCTTCACCTCGGCGTAAATGGCGGGCGTCGCGTACTGGCCGGCGAGCAGCGTCGCGTACAAGATGGTCGGCACGCTCGAGGCGAACGTCGACAGATACGCGCCCATGTTCGCGATGGTGTGAATGCGCATCGCGAGGAACTTGCCGTTGGCGTCGAGCGCGAGTTCGGCTTTCGTTACGTGATCGCGGCCATGTGCGTCCGAGAGAAAAGCCTCCGAGCGCTCGGCGGTCCACTTCACCGGACGGCGAATTTTCTTCGACGCCCAGGTCAGCGCGACGTCTTCGGCGTAGAGGAAAATTTTCGAACCGAAGCCGCCGCCGACGTCCGGCGCGATCACGCGCAACTTCGACTCCGGCAGCGACAGCACGAAAGCGGCCATTAGCAGGCGCTCGACGTGCGGATTCTGATTCGCGACGTAGAGCGTGTAGCTGTCGTCCTGCGGCGAGTAGTTCGCGTTGACCGCGCGCGGTTCGATCGCGTTCGGCACGAGGCGGTTATTGACGATGTCGAGCGTGGTGACGTGCGCGGCTTTGGCGAACGCGGCGTCGGTCGCGGCTTTGTCGCCGTGGCCCCAGTTGTAGCAGACGTTGTCCGGCACTTCGTCGTGAACGGCCGGCTGACCGGGGTCGGCTGCGTGCGCGGTGTCGACCACGGCGGGCAGCACGTCGTAATCGACTTCGATCAGTTCGGCGGCGTCTTTCGCGGCCTTGATCGAATCGGCGATGACGAGCGCGACCTGATCGCCGACGTGGCGCACTTTCGTATGCGCGATGACCGGATGCGGCGGCTCGTTCATCGGCTTGCCGTCGGTGCTGTGGATCAGCCAGCCGCACGGCAGGCCGCCGACGTTTTCCGCGGCCATGTCCTTGCCGGTGAAGATCGCGACGACGCCCGGCGACTGCCTGGCCGCGGTCGTGTCGATGCTGTTGATCCGCGCGTGCGCATACGGCGAGCGCAGAAATACCGCGTAGGTTTGCTGCGGCAGCAGGATGTCGTCGGTGTACTGGCCGTTGCCCGTCAGGAATCGATAGTCTTCCTTACGTTCGACGGAAGCGCCGATCAGGTTGTGAGTGTCGGGTGCGTTCATCGTCGGCTCCTCAGGCGGTGGCTTGCGCGGTGGCGCTTGCGTTCGCGTTTGCATTGGCGTTTGCATTGGCGTTTGCGGTCGCGTTTGCAGTCGCGTTTGCGTCCGCGTTAGCCGCGCCCGAGGACTTCATGCCTTCGGCGCCTTCGAGCACGGCCTTCACGATGTTGTGATAGCCGGTGCAGCGGCACAGGTTGCCGTCGAGTTGCGCGCGGACGTCGTCGCCGGTGAGATTGGGCTGACGTTCGACGAGCGAGATTGCGCTCATCACCATGCCGGGCGTGCAGAAGCCGCATTGCAGGCCGTGGCAGTGTTTGAAGGCTGCCTGCATCGGATGCAGCGCGCCGTCTTTGGCGAGACCTTCGATGGTGGTGATGCGCGCGCCGTCCGCCTGTGCCGCGAGGATGTTGCACGATTTGATCGCGCGGCCGTCGAGGTGGACGGTGCACGCGCCGCACTGGGCCGTATCGCAGCCGACGTGCGTGCCGGTGAGTCGGAGTTGATCGCGAAGGAACTGAACAAGCAGGGTGCCGGGCTCGACTGAAGCGCTGATGGGCGCACCGTTCACCGTCAGACTAATGCTGATCGCCATGAAGTCGTCTCCTGATGGGGGGAAACCGGACCGCTTTTGTTCTGCCTTCAGCCTGCTGCTCGTTCGCGAGGTCCGATTAGGGTGCTGCGGTTTTTATGAGTCTGCCGAAAAGTAAAGCACAAATTGGGCGGGGGCGCTATGGGGGTTGTTTTGCCTGTGGCGCTCTTTTTTTACCCCGTTGGCCTTTTCCTGGTTTTGCTTTGGTCTGTTTGGGTTGCCCCTTGGCTGGCTTTGGCCTTTCCTTGCTTTCATGGTGGTCTATTGGCGTTGCCCCTGTGCGGGGCGGCACTCACTTTCTTTGCCGCCGCAAAGAAAGTAAGCAAAGAAAGCGGGCTTACACCGGTGGCTTATAAGTGGGTCCCACTGGCTTTCTTTGGCCTTTCCTTGTTTTCGCGGTGGTCTATTGGCGTTGCCCCTGTGCGGGGCGGCACTCACTTTCTTTGCCGCCGCAAAGAAAGTAAGCAAAGAAAGCGGGCTCACACCGCCAGCTTGTAGTTGGGTCCACCGGTTCTGAGGGCGTAGGGGCGCGGCAGACATCCGTGCCCTCGCGCATTCGGCGCTTGTGACAAGGCAGTCATGTTTCCCGCCTCGCACTGCGTGCTCGCCGGAAGGGTTCGCTTACACCGCTCGCTTGCGTTTTTGCGCGGTGGGGGCCATCGGCTTCGCCTCGGCGAGGCGCCGGCGGGGCGATCACTTTGCCTGGCGGGAATCCAAATGCCTGCGTTGCAATCGCGCTTTTGACGGACGCGGCGGCGGAGCCAGAAGAGCGCGAAGCGCAGCGACGGTTCGCGGGGCGGGGAACCGCAGAACCCTCGCGACGACTCGCGGCCCGCGACACGGCCGAACGCGCGATGGTTTTGGGAACGACCGCTGCGGCGCGCGAAGCGTCGCCGGAAGAATGACTGCCTTGTCACTAACGCCGAATGCGCGAGGACACGGATGTAAGGCGCACCACTGCCCACTCCGAACTGGGGGAGCCATCTAAGAGCTGGCGGTGTGAGCCCGCTTTCTTTGCTTACTTTCTTTGCGGCGGCAAAGAAAGTGAGTGCCGCCCCGCACAGGGGCAACGCCAATAGACCACC
>NZ_QBUB01000020.1:0-100915 GCF_003058125.1 Paraburkholderia sp. GV068 | reverse complement strand
CTCTACTGGTATCACTACTCGCACAACGGCAAGCGCATCGAAGTCGAAACCGACGACGATTCGATCGGCGGCCACTTCCTGCATCTGCTGCATGGTGTCGAGCCGCCGAAGTCGTGGGTCGATGCGATGCATGTGTCGCTCAATCTGTATGCCGAACACGAGTTCAACGCGTCGACGTTCACCGGGCGCGTGATCGCGGGCACGGGTTCCGACATTTACTCGGCAATTACCGGCGCAATCGGCGCATTGCGTGGACCGAAACACGGCGGCGCCAATGAAGTCGCGTTCGAAATCCAGTCGCGCTATCAGACGCCCGACGAAGCGGAAGCCGACATTCGTAGACGCGTCGAGAACAAGGAAGTGGTGATCGGCTTCGGTCATCCGGTGTATACGATCTCGGACCCGCGCAACAAGGTCATCAAGGAAGTCGCGAAGAAGCTGTCGAAAGAAGCGGGCAACAACAAGCTGTTCAATATCGCCGAGCGTCTTGAAACAGTTATGGCTGAAGTGAAAAAGATGTTTCCGAATCTCGACTGGTTCAGCGCGGTTTCGTACCACATGATGGGCGTGCCGACGGCCATGTTCACACCGCTCTTCGTGATCGCACGCACTGCAGGCTGGAGTGCGCACATCATCGAGCAGCGGATCGACAACAAGATCATCCGTCCGAGCGCTAATTACACCGGACCTGAGAATTTGAAGTACGTGCCGCTAAATAAGCGAAAATAGCGGTCGCTGTGCGCTTCAAGGCGCTGCAGTTCAACCCCGCGGCCGCCAGGACCGGTAGACCGCGTACCGTTTAACTGAAATTAGATAGAAAGGTTCTCCATGAACAAGTTGATGATCGCCGCCGTGATTGGCGCCCTGTCCACGACGATGCTGACCGTCGCGACTGACGCCGCCGCGCAAACGGCGACCACCACGAAGCCCGCCGCCAAGGCCGTGGCCAAGAAGCCGCAGCCGCGCCGTCTGATCAAGCGCAAGGCAAACCCGGTGAAGGAAGCGAAGCTCGATCCGATCCCGGAAGGCGCGGAAAAATGGTCGTGCAACGAAGGCCTGTCGTTCGATCTGAAAGGCGACATGAAGCGTGACCAGATCGTCACGGTTCACTGGGCGAACAAGAACTACAATCTGCCGCGTCAGTCCACGACCACGGGCGCAGACCGTTTCCACGACGCCGCCACCGGCATGGACCTCGTCGTGATCCCGACGAAGGCCATGCTGTTCTCGGACAAGGACAGCTCGCGTCTCGCCGACGAGTGCAAGACGGCAGCCATGGTGCAAGGCGCGCCGGCTCCGACGCAATCGAACGCGATCAACAAGACGAACTAACTGTCGTCATCAGGAAGAGCTCTCGATGTCCGCTCCGATTTCCAACGTGCGACCCGACCCGGACAAAGTCCTGGTCGATATCGTCGACTACGTTCTGGACTATCCGATCGACAGCGCGCTCGCGCTGGAAACCGCGCGTCATTGCCTGATCGATACGCTCGGCTGCGGACTCGAGGCGCTCACCTACCCTGCCTGCACCAAGCTGTTGGGACCCATCGTGCCGGGCACGATCGTCCCCAACGGCGCCAAGGTGCCGGGCACGTCGTTCCAGCTCGACCCGGTTCAGGCCGCCTTCAACATCGGCGCGATGATCCGCTGGCTCGACTTCAACGACACCTGGCTTGCCGCCGAATGGGGTCATCCATCGGATAACCTCGGCGGAATTCTCGCGACAGCCGACTGGCTCTCGCGTACGGCCATCGCAGCGGGCAAAGCGCCGCTGACGATGAAAGACGTGTTGATCGCGATGATCAAGGCGCACGAAATTCAAGGCTGTATCGCGCTCGAAAACTCCTTTAACAAGGTCGGGCTCGATCATGTATTGCTGGTGAAGCTCGCGTCCACGGCGGTCGTCGGTCAGTTGATCGGCCTCACGCGCGACGAGCTCATCAACGCGGTCTCGCAGGCGCTCGTCGACGGGCAAGCGCTGCGCACGTACCGCCATGCGCCGAACACCGGCTCGCGCAAATCATGGGCCGCCGGCGACGCGACCTCGCGCGCCGTACGTCTCGCGCTCATTTCGAAAACTGGCGAGATGGGCTATCCGTCGGTGCTGACGGCGAAGACGTGGGGCTTTTACGATGTGCTCTTCAAGAGCAACGCGTTCAAATTCCAGCGCCCGTACGGCTCCTATGTGATGGAAAACGTGCTCTTCAAGATCTCGTTTCCGGCCGAGTTCCACGCGCAGACCGCCGTCGAAGCGGCCATGACGTTGCAGGCGCAGCTCGTCGCGCACGGCAAGCATGTGGACGACATCCGCAAGATCACGATCCGCACGCACGAAGCCGCGATTCGCATCATCGATAAAAAAGGTCCGCTCAATAATCCGGCCGACCGCGATCATTGCATTCAGTACATGATCGCGGTGCCGCTGATCTTCGGCCGCGTGACGGCTGCCGATTACGAAGATTCGGTCGCGCAAGACGCGCGTATCGATGTGCTGCGCGCCAAAATGCAATGCGTCGAAGACGCGCAGTTCACGAAGGATTACCACGATCCCGAGAAGCGTTCGATCGCCAATGCACTGACGATCGAATTCAACGACGGATCGCGGTTCGACGAAGTCGTAGTCGAATACCCGATCGGTCATAAGCGTCGTCGCGAAGACGGAATTCCGTTGCTGGTCGAGAAGTTCAGGACCAACCTCGCGCGCCGCTTCCCGGTCAAGCAACAACTGGCGATCCTCGACGTGTCGCTGGATCAGGCGCGGCTCGAAGCCATGCCGGTCAATGAGTACGTCGATTTGTACGTCATCTAGTCAAGTTAAGTACTGTAGTTCCGCGATCAAACCAAGGAAAACACCATGGCCCACAACCTCCACAAAACGCTCAAGGAATTCGACAGCGGTTCCGGCAAAGGCAAGTTCTACTCCCTGCCGCAACTCGGCAAGGCACTGAACATCAAGATCGACCGCCTGCCGGTTTCGATCCGAATCGTGCTGGAATCGGTGCTGCGTAACTACGACGGCAAGAAAATCGCCGAAGAACACATCACGCAACTGGCGAACTGGAAGCCGACGGCGGCACGCGTCGACGAAATCCCGTTCGTCGTGTCGCGCGTGGTGCTGCAGGACTTCACCGGCGTGCCGCTGCTCGCCGACATCGCTGCAATGCGCGGCGTCGCGAAGCGCGTGGGCAAGAATCCGAAGTCGATCGAGCCGCTGGTGCCGGTCGATCTGGTCGTCGATCACTCGGTGCAGATTGACCACTTCCGCGAAAAGAACGCGCTCGACCTGAACATGAAACTGGAATTCCAGCGCAATAACGAGCGCTACCAGTTCATGAAGTGGGGCATGCAGGCATTCGACACGTTCAAGGTCGTGCCGCCGGGCGTCGGCATCGTTCACCAGGTGAACCTCGAGTACCTCGCACGCGGCGTGCACAAGAAGGCCGACGGCACGGACACCGTGTACTACCCGGATTCGCTGGTCGGCACGGACAGCCACACGACGATGATCAACGGCATCGGCGTGGTCGGCTGGGGCGTGGGCGGTATCGAAGCTGAAGCCGGCATGCTCGGCCAGCCGGTGTACTTCCTGACGCCGGACGTGGTCGGCGTGCACCTGAAGGGCAAGCTGCGCGAAGGCGTGACGGCAACCGACCTGGTGCTGACCATCACCGAACTGCTGCGTAAAGAGAAGGTTGTCGGCAAGTTCGTCGAGTT
This sequence comes from Paraburkholderia sp. GV068, assembly GCF_003058125.1. Classification (NCBI taxonomy): domain Bacteria; kingdom Pseudomonadati; phylum Pseudomonadota; class Betaproteobacteria; order Burkholderiales; family Burkholderiaceae; genus Paraburkholderia; species Paraburkholderia sp. GV068. Next base: position 97,201 of record NZ_QBUB01000020.1, on the reverse strand, counting down.
CTTCGGCGAAGGCACGCGCTCGCTGTCGCTGCCGGACCGCGCGACGATCGGCAACATGGCGCCGGAATACGGCGCGACCATGGGCTTTTTCCCGGTCGACGAAAAAACCATCGACTACTTCAAGGGCACGGGCCGCACGGACGCAGAAATCTCGGCGTTCCAGAACTACTTCAAGGCTCAGAACCTGTTCGGCATTCCGAAGGACGGCGACATCGACTACACGAAGGTCGTCACGCTGGATCTCGGCACCGTCGCGCCGTCGCTGGCAGGCCCGAAGCGTCCGCAAGACCGCATCGAAATCGGTCATGTGAAGTCGACGTTCAGCGACCTGTTCTCGAAGCCGGTTGCCGAAAACGGCTTTGCGAAGAAGCCCGACGATCTGAACGCGCAATACACGACGACCAACGGCGTCAACGTGAAGAACGGCGACGTGCTGATCGCCGCGATCACGTCGTGCACGAACACGTCGAACCCGAGCGTGCTGCTGGCTGCCGGCCTGCTCGCGAAGAAGGCGGTCGAAGCTGGCCTGACGGTCGCTCCGCACATCAAGACGTCGCTGGCTCCGGGATCGCGTATCGTCACCGAGTATCTGACGAAGACCGGCCTGCTGCCGTACCTCGACAAGCTCGGCTTCACGCTGGCCGCTTACGGTTGCACGACCTGTATCGGCAACGCGGGCGACCTGACGCCGGAACTGAACGAAGCGATCACGAAGAACGACATCGTCGCGGCTGCCGTGCTGTCGGGCAACCGTAACTTCGAAGCGCGTATTCACCCGAACATCCGCGCGAACTTCCTGGCTTCGCCGCCGCTGGTCGTGGCTTACGCGATCGCCGGCAACATCACGCGCGACCTGATGACCGAACCGGTCGGCAAGGGCAAGGGCGGCAAGGACGTCTACCTCGGCGACATCTGGCCGACCAGCGACGAAGTCAACGACCTGCTCAAGTTCGCGCTCGACGCCGAAGCGTTCCGCAAGAACTACTCGTCGCTGACCAAGAAGGGCGACCTGTGGAGCAAGATCGAAGGCGAGGAAGGTCAGGTCTACGACTGGCCGAAGTCGACGTACATTGCAGAGCCGCCGTTCTTCGGCGACGACTTCTCGATGACGCCGGCCGACAGCATCGCCGCCGTGAAGAACGCGCGCGCGCTGGGCATTTTCGGTGACTCGGTCACGACCGACCACATCAGCCCGGCTGGCTCGATCAAGGAAGACTCGCCGGCAGGCAAGTGGCTGAAGGCAAACGGCGTGCAGAAGGCCGACTTCAACAGCTACGGCTCGCGCCGCGGCAACCACGACGTGATGATGCGCGGCACGTTCGCGAACGTCCGGATCAAGAACCTGATGATCCCGGCGAAGGCAGACGGTTCGCGCGTGGAAGGCGGCCTGACGATTCACCAGCCGAGCGGCGAACAACTGTCCATCTATGATGCAGCGATGAAGTACATCGACGCCGGCACGCCGACCATCGTGTTCGCGGGCGAAGAGTACGGCACGGGCTCGTCGCGCGACTGGGCGGCGAAGGGCACGCAACTGCTGGGCGTGAAGGCTGTGGTCGCACGCAGCTTCGAGCGGATTCACCGTTCGAACCTGGTCGGCATGGGCGTTCTGCCGCTGCAATTCAAGGGCTCGGACAGCGTGCAATCGCTCGGCATTACCGGCGAAGAAACGTACGACATCGAAGGGCTCGGCGCGGACTTCAAGCCGCAGCAGGAAGTGACGCTCGTGATTCGCAGCAAGGACGGCCAGGAGAAGCGCGTGCCGGTGCTGCTGCGTATCGACACGCCGATCGAAGTCGACTACTACAAGCACGGCGGTATTCTGCCGTTCGTGCTGCGTTCGCTGCTGGCTGCTTAAGGCTCGCGACGACGCAAACAGCTTGCTGTTTTGCAGGGGCTGCGTCCTGTGGAGGGCGCAGCCGACTTTTGAAGCCCGACCTTGGTCGGGCTTTTTTTTCGTCGATGGTTTTAGCGCTTATGGCTGCGCGCGGTCGGCCTGGAAAGCGGCGGGATTGTCGGTAATCCGGCGCTGCGTCATGTGAGCATTCCAGTCGGAGTCGGCTTGCGAAGATGCCGGCGACGTTGCACGTGTGTTGGCGTTTGCGCGCCGCTGTTGAGCGGCCCAATCGAACAATGCCGCGCTCTCGGTTGAGTCGTTTGCGAGAGTTCGCGGTGTGGGCCGCTCGGGTTGCCCCTGTCCCCTCGATACCGAAGAGTTCGCCAGCGAATCAACCGAATGATTCGATCCGCGACGCAGTCTTTCAATTTCCACGCGATCCGCCAGTGCCGCTGTAGTTGTCGCAGTGCGATACGCTTTTGCCGAGCGGTTGTCTGCGGCGATATGGCGTGACGTACCGGCGTTACGCTGCGAGTCGGCACGTTGTTGCGGCGAACTCGCTGTGTCGACGCGATGTGCGGCTTGCGGTGACCGAGCCGTCACTGACGATGACGCCTGCGCCTGCGCCTGCGCAGTACGTTGAGGCGCTTCTGCCACGCGTGGCATCGGCTTGGGTGCGTCTGGTTGGACGTCTGCTAATGGCTGAACTGTCACGCGGCCAGTACGCGTCGACGTTGCAGACGGCTTTGCCGCTGTTGCGAATTGATCGGCGACGTCGTGCGTGGAACAGGTCGCCAGGAGCCACGCGAGCGCAATGCTGCAGCCCACGAAGATCGCGGCGCCAAGCATCCGATCCGAACGCGACGAATGCGGACGCACGTAGTCCGCCTGGAGGTAATGCCGCGCTTCTGCCAATTGCTCGTCGAAACGGCTGTCAGAATTGGGCCGCTGCGGCAACTTGTAGAAGAATCGGAATCTGTTGTTCGGTGGATTCCGTCGGCGAGGTTGCGACCTTGGCGTGTATTGCGGCACGCCCGGCATTGCCGGTTGCGGGACGCGCTCCTGCGTGTACGACGCCGACCGTCGCCACGAGCCGAAAGGCGGCGGCAAACCGGACAGCGGACGCGAGCTGGGAAGCGCAAGCGCGCCCTCGATCAAGGCCAACGGCCTGTTCATGGTCGTGCGCTCCGGTGTTCGTCACGCCCGCCTTCGAGTTGCTCGATCAGCGCTCGCATGCGTGCGGCAAGCGCATCAATTAGTCTGCAAGTGTGCTCCGATCGCGTGGTGGGTACGCGCCGCAATGCGTCCATCAAACTGTGCGCGCCGACAAGTCCTAGCGCCCCGCTGAGCCTGTGCAACAGAGGCCGTAAATCGTCGAAGTCGCCTTCGCTTTGCAGATTGCCGAGACGGTCGAGATCGTTGCGCATCGCCACGCACCATCCTTCGAGAAATGCGCCGAGATCGATCCCTTCGTGGATCAGTGCATCAAGATAGCGGCGATCGAATGGCTCGAAAGAAGGACTCACGCCTTTGCCGGAATCACGAGCCTGCTCGCGCGAGTCGGACGGCCGCGCGTTAGCGTCAGCCCGCGACGTGTTTCTCCCAACAGCGGGAAGGGTGACCTGCTGCGTTGCGTGCGCGCCGTCCAGCTCAACAGCGCGCTGCGCCGGCTGGTGACAATCGGCGCCTTCGCCGCAATGCAGACTGGTCTTGTTCATAGCGGCTGGAACTAGCTGATCAGCTTGTGCAACGAAGCAAATTCGATCAACGCTGCGAGCGACGACACCCCGAGCTTCTCCTGGATACGGCTCTTGTAGGTACTCACCGTCTTGTCGCTCATGAAGAGCGCGTCGCCGATCGCCTTGTTCGACATGCCCCGCGAGAGCATCTGCAAAATGACGAGTTCCTTGTCGGACAGCAGCATGATCCGGCCTTCCTCGCCGCTCGGCGCCATGCCCGGCGCAATGCTCGCGCCGTTGGGTCCGACCGGAAAAACCGTATAGCCCGCGAGCACCGCTTCGACGCCGCGCAAGATTTCCTTCATGTCCTGCGACTTGCCGACGAAGCCGTGAACGCCCGAACGCATTGCGCGCGGCGCGAAGGTCGCCGCGTCGTGGCCCGACAGCACCATCAGGCGAATCGAAGGATGCACGAGCTTCAGACGCGGAATCACATCGAGTCCGCTGATGCGCGGAATGTCCAGGTCGAGTATCGCGAGGTCGGGCTTGTATTGGCGAGCCATCTCGACAGCGGTCTGGCCGTTGTCCGCCTCGACCACTTGTTCGACGCTAAGCAGTTGCATGAGCTGCAACCGGACAATCATCCGGAACGCTGGGTGGTCATCGATAATCAGAATAGTCGACATGTGTTGCATTTCTCCTGAAAAACTTCCATTTCCGGTTGGGGCGATCATGGACTTCTGACGGCCCTCTCGTGACCTCCCGGCAGCCATAAGCCGTTGGCGTCCGCGGGGTACGACGTTCGTGTGCGCAACCTGAGCAGATCAGGAAGGCGCGACGACGAACTCGATCTCCACCCTCCGGTTCGGTGCGAGACATCGCACCAGTTCATCGCGCCTGGTTTGCCGGCATTGCGCCACCGGTTTCGCACTGCCAAGCCCGCGAATAGCGATTGGCACGGTGACGCCGCGAGCGCGCAGATACGCTGCTACCGTTTGCGCGCGTTGCAGCGACAGGCTCTGGTTATGGGCGTTGTCGCCGAGACGGTCGGTGTAGCCGGTGATCCTGAGTTCGCGAAGCGTGGCCGTTGTCTTCATGCTTCGCGCCACTTTGTCGAGTTCGCGTCTGCCGGCGGCCAGCATCGCGGCATCGTTGCCGCCGTCGAAACGGAACAGCGAGTCGGCGCGCAGCGTGACCGTTCGTGGCATTGCCGGACTCTGCGCCGCAGCGCTCGCGGGCACGGCCTGCTTGCATTGCAGCGCGCTCTCGGCCGATTTACGCAAGTTATCCTGAATGTCCGGCAGACGCTTTTCGGCATGAGCGAAGTTGCGTACCCATGCATCATGGCCCGCTTGCATGAGCTGGACTTCAGCGCATGCGAGCGGCTGCTGCGCTTCGCGACACGAAGCCGTGACCGGGTCCGACTTGATGGTATTGACGATCTTCCACAGATCGGGACGCACCACGGAGACGGTGCGCAGCGCCGGATTGGCAGCCGATAACGACGTGCCATTTTCAAGGCCCAGGGTGATGACCGCCGCCTGACCGATGGCCTCCTCGACGAAACCCCAGTGGTCGCCGGCTTGCCGCGCCTCCTGGCCCGCGCTGATCCAGCACTGCGCCTTCGCGCGGAAATAGCCGTTCTGTTCAGGCGGCAAGCGGTTCAGCCGCGCTTGCAATGACGCGAGCGCCGTGCCGCCGCTGGCAGCGGGCGCGTATGCGTTGATCCATTGCGGGTTGGCGGCGCCTGCCGCCTCGTCTTGCGAGGCGCCAATGCCGGATTGAAGCAGGGTGGGGTCTTGAATGCCGAGCCGTGCGCGCGCGGCGTGATCCGCGCAAGCTGTCAGTGTGAGCGCACACACAAGCACGGTTAGCGGGGTTTTCATTGGTTATCTGCGCCTCGCGCATCTTTTTATCAAGGGATAAAAGTATGACGAGACGCAGAAGCCCGCGGAATGGGATGAATCTTAGAACGGTGTCAAGAGTTGTCGATTCTCATGTTGCATCAACGAAGTTATCGACTATTTGCTCGCGCCGCATTTACGCCCGAACCGCGCGCGCCGCATTGCGGCCACGAAGCCATTCCAGCGCCAGCAATAAGCACGTCGAAAAAATAATCAGAATGGTGGCGAGCGCTGCAATCGTCGGGCTGATATTTTCGCGGATGCCGGTGAACATCTGGCGCGGCAGTGTCGTCTGGTCCGCGCCGGCCAGGAAGAGCGTGACGACGACTTCATCGAACGACGTCGCGAACGCAAACAAGGCGCCGGAAATCACGCCTGGTGCAATCACGGGCAATGTGATGCGAAAGAACGTCTTCACCGGATTTGCGCCAAGCGACAAGCTCGCGCGCACGAGGTTGTAGTTGAAGCCCTGCAAGGTCGCGGCCACCGTCGTCACGACAAACGGCACGCCGAGCGACGCATGCGCGAGAATCAGCCCGACATACGTATTGGCGAGTCCGAGCGGCGCAAAAAACAGATACATGCCGACGCCGACAACAACCACCGGCACGATCATCGGCGAAATCAGGATTGCCATGAGCAAGCCCTTGCCGCGGAAGTTGGCTTTCGTGAGGCCGATTGCCGCCAGCGTGCCAAGCACAGTCGCGACTACGGTCGCGGACGGCGCGACAATAAAGCTATTCTTAGCCGCCATACGCCATTCATCGGACGCAATCAGATTCTGATACCAGCGCAGAGACCAACCCGGAATCGGATAGACGAGGAACGTACTCGATGAGAACGACAGCGGCACGATCGCGAGCACGGGCAGGATCAGATACAGCAGCGTGAGCACGGCAAGCGCACGCAACGCGAAATACCACGCGCGCTCCACCCAGGACGTGTGCGGCGCGAACAGGGGCTTGGCAAGTTTCATGTCGGTAGGCTCCGTTCAGCCGAGGCTCAGCGATGAACGCGTGAAGCGTCCATAGATCACATACAGCACCAGCGTCGCCGCAAGCAGCAGCGCGCCGAGCGCACACGCCATGCCCCAGTTGATCGTCACGTTGGTGAAGTAGGCCACGTAGTAGCTGACCATCTGGTCGTTCGGGCCGCCGAGCAGCGCCGGCGTGATGTAGTAGCCGATCGCCAGAATGAAGACGAGCAACGCGCCCGCGCCGATGCCGGGATAGGTCTGCGGCACATACACGCGCCAGAATGCGGCGAACGGATGGCTGCCGAGCGAAATGGCCGCGCGCTGATACGTCGGCGGAATCGACTTCATCACGCTGTAGAGCGGCAGGATCATGAACGGCAGCAAAATGTGCGTCATCGAAATATAGACGCCGGTGCGGTTGAACAGCAGCGCGAGCGGATCGTGCAGCAGGCCGCTGCCGACCAGCGCCTTGTTCACGAGACCTTCGCTCTGCAAGATGACGATCCATGCCGCCACGCGCACGAGGATCGACGTCCAGAAAGGAATCAGCACGAGGATCATCACGAGATTCGCGCGACGCTCCGACAGCGTCGAAATCCAGTAAGCGAGCGGATAGCCAAGCAGCAGCGCGAACAACGTAACGGCAGCGCCGATCACGAAGGTGCGGGTGAACACGGCGAGATAGATCTGCTGGTCGGGATCGGTCGGAATGATGTGACCGAACGCGTCCTGCTTGTGATCGAGCGAAGCGAGCACGTAGAACGGCGAATACGGACTGCCGTTCTTCGCGATGGCTTGCCAGTACGCGATGTTGTTCCAGCGTTCGTCGAGCTCGGCGAACTTCGCGTGAAATTGCGCGGGCGTCAGTTGCAACGGCTTGCTGTTGTCGTCGACGAAGGGCATCGCGCGCGCCGACTTGGCGACCAGCGAGCGATAACCAGGAATTTCCACATTGAGCCGGCGCGCGAGCGCGCCCATGCCGTCGCTATCGGCGATGGCGGTCAGATCGGTCGCCAGTGCGGCGTATGCGGCATCGGGCGGCGGCGTCTTGCGGTCCCATGCATGCAGTGCGCTGAGCGTATGCGGCAACGCGTTCACGACTTCGGGATTCTGCGCGGCGCGGGTCAGCAACGCGCCGATCGGCACGACGAAGATCAGCAGCAGAAAAATCGCGAGCGGCGCGATGAGCAGCAGCGCCATCGCACGCTTTTTCGCTTCCGCGGCCTTCAGTTCGCGCTTGAGCCGGCCGGTTGATTCCGGCGTGGAATCGGCGGCGATCGTCATCGTAGTCACACCTGGTCTCCCTGCAAAGCTGCGGACCGGAGCAGCGTTAGTCCGGCTCCAGTCCATCCACCCGCGCGCGCAGCGGATCGCTCCAACGCGCGCGCGTCATCGCATCACTTCACGGCTTACTTCGAAGCCCACGACGAGAAACGCTGCTCCAGCTCGTCGCCATGATCGGTCCAGAACGACAGGTTCTGCAGCACCGCGTTCTTGCCGTTAGCCGGCGAGTTCGGCAGATTCGAGAGCGTCTTCGCGTCGAGCCCCTTGATCGCCGCCACGTTCACCGGACCATAAGCGATGTGGTGCGCGTAGTCCTGCTGCGGCTTCGACGAAAGCGTGTACGCGATGTACTTCTCGGCCAGCGCCTTGTTCGGCGAGCCCTTCGGAATCGCCCAATAGTCGAGGTCGTAAATGCTGCCGTTCCACACGACCTTGAGGTTCTTGCCTTCCTTCTGCGCGGCGTCGATGCGGCCGTTATACGCCGTCGACATCACCACGTCGCCCGCCACGAGAAACTGCGGCGGCTGCGCGCCCGCTTCCCACCACTGGATGTTCGGCTTCAGCTCGTCGAGCTTCTTGAACGCGCGGTCCTGGCCTTCCTTCGTCGCCAGCACCTTGTAGACGTCTTTCGGCGCGACGCCGTCGGCCATCAGCGCGAACTCGAGGTTGTAGCGCGCGCCCTTGCGCATCGCACGCTTGCCCGGAATCTTCTTCACGTCCCAGAAATCGGCCCAGCCGGACGGCGCGCTCTTCAGCTTGTCGGCGTTATACGCGAGCGCCGTCGACCACACGAAAAAGCCCACGCCGCAAGTTTGCGGCGCTTCAGGAATCAGATCCGACTTCTTGCCGATCTTCGACCAGTCGAGCTTTTCATACAGACCTTCGTCGCAACCGCGGCCGATGTCGCCCGACTCCACTTCCACCACGTCCCAGTTGACATGCTTGGCCTCGACCATCGCCTTGACCTTGGCCTGCTCGCCGTTGTATTCGACGGCGGTCACCTTGCTGCTGGTCTGCGATTCGAACGGCTGGTTGAACGCTGCCTTTTGCGCGTCCCCGTTGGCGCCGCCGAAGTTGACGACCGTCAGTTCGGCCGCATTCACCTGCGCCGCGCCCAGCGCGAGCGCCACAGCACCGACAGCGATGGCGCAGCGCGATTTCCCGATCTTGCTCATGGTGTGTTGCTCTCCTTTGGTGGTGGTTTCAAGCATGAGTCCATGCGACGTTCTTATGTGCTGCTGACTGCCCCGCTGATGCAATCATGCTCGCGTTTGCCGCGCTTACGCCCCCGCGAATACCCGCAGATGCTCCGGCGCGAACTCGAGCGCGACGGGCGCGCCGGGTGCGAACGCGTTGAGCGCGTCGGTGCCGAGCGGCACCTTGACGAAGCACTCGTCCTGCTGCGGCAAACCGCAGCGCATCCGCACGTGATCGCCGAAATAGATGAGTCCGCGCGCTTCGCCGGCAAGCGCGTTGGCGCCCGGCCGCGCAGGGCCGTTGGCATGTCCATTGCCGCCCGCCGAGAGCTTCATGCGTTCCGGCCGGATGCACGCGATGGCCGGCGTGCCCGCCCGCGCGCCGCCGATATTGCGGCCCGTCACCCGCGTGCCGTCGGCCAGATGAAGCTCGCAATATTCGCCGTTCACGTTGGCGATCGTGCCGCGCAGCTTGTTGCTGTCGCCGATGAAGTTCGCGACGAATTCGTTGCACGGCGATTCGTACAGACGGTCCACCGTATCGAGTTGCTGCACGATGCCTTTATCGAAGACGGCGACGCGATCGGACATGGTCAACGCCTCGCCCTGATCGTGCGTGACGTAGACAAAGGTCACGCCGAGCTTCTCGTGCAGCGACTTCAGTTCGTACTGCATGTGTTCGCGCAATTGCTTGTCGAGCGCGCCGAGCGGCTCGTCCATCAGCACGAGTTTCGGCTCGAACACCAGCGCGCGTGCAAGCGCAATGCGCTGCTGCTGTCCGCCCGAAAGCTGCGCGGGATAGCGCTTGGCGAAGCTCTCCATGCGCACCATCTTCAATGCGTTATTCGTGCGATGCGCGCGCTCTTCGGCGGAAACCTTGCGCACGGTCAGCGGATACGCGACGTTCTGCTCGACCGTGAGATGCGGGAACAGCGCGTAGTTCTGAAACACCATGCCGATGTTGCGCTTGTGCGGCGGCACGGTATTGAGCAATGTGCCGTCGAGCCAGATCTCGCCGCCGGTGGGAAATTCGAAACCGGCGAGCATCATCAGACAGGTGGTTTTGCCGGAACCCGACGGCCCGAGCAGCGTCAGGAATTCGCCCTGATAGATGTCCAGATCCAGTTGCTTGACGACCAGCGTTTCGCCGTCGTACGTCTTGCGCACGCCTCGAAAGCTGACGATCACTTCATCCGTTTTCATCGCCGTAGTCTCCTCTGCGGTCGAGCCGGCTGCTCTTGCGTAGCAGCGGGCTTGCATCAATTGCGTGGCCCACTATAGACCGTTACGGTTCTACAATATGGAACCATTTCATTATTCCGGATAGAACCACTTGGATACGATCATCTTGTCGGATTGGCTCGCCGCCAGGCTTGATCGCGCGGCCTCGGAACCGCTCTACCGGCAGACGTTGCGGCTGATGCAGCAGGCCATTCTCACCGGTCAGTTGCCGCCTGGCACCAAGCTGCCGAGTTCGCGCACGCTCGCCGAAGACCTGGGCATCGCGCGCAACACGGTGCTGCATGTGTACGACCAGTTGACCGCCGAAGGCTACGTGATCTCGACCACGGGCAGCGGCACCTATGTCGCCGACACGCAGCCGGACAGCGCCGCCGTCAACGCGCGCCGAAAGCCGGCGGTGGCGGCGGTTGGCGCTACGGCCGGTGCGGCAGTCGGCACGCAAACCAAACCGCCGAAGCGCGATCTGAACGACCTGTCCAATCGGGGGCGGCGTCTGATCGGCCAGGCCGGGGTCTCGGCGAAACAATGGGGCGCCTTCATGCCGGGCGTGCCGGACGTCGCGGAATTTCCGGCCCGAACGTGGAGCCGCCTGCAAGCGCGTTTGTGGAAAGAAGCGAATCCGGATCTGCTGACGTATGCGCCCGGCGGCGGCTATCGTCCGCTGCGCCGCGCGTTGTCGGACTATCTGCGCGTCGCGCGCTCGGTGAATTGCACGCCGGATCAGATCATCATCACTACGGGTATTCACCAATCCATCGATCTCGCCGTGCGTCTGTTAACCGACGTCGGCGATCGCGCCTGGGTGGAGGAGCCGTGCTATTGGGGCGCGCGCAGCGTGTTGCAGTCGTCGGGAATCACGCTGGTGCCGGTGCCCGTGGACGATGAAGGTCTCAATCCGCGTGAGGAGGATTTGCGGGAGCCGCCGCGCCTCGCGCTCGTGACGCCGTCGCATCAATACCCTCTCGGCATGGTGATGAGTCTCGCGCGCCGCCGAACGTTGCTCGAATACGCGCGTCAGCACAACGTGTGGATCATCGAGGACGATTACGACAGCGAGTTTCGCTACGGCAGCCGGCCGCTTGCGTCGCTGCAAGGTCTCGACGACGCCGGTCAGGTCATTTACGTGGGCAGCCTCGGCAAGATGCTCTTTCCGGGTCTGCGCATGGGCTACATGATCGCGCCGGAGCATCTCGTCGATACGTTTCGCATGGGCGTCGCGGAGCTTTATCGCGAAGGACAGTTGATGCAGCAAGCCGTCATGACCGACTTCATCATGGACGGCCACCTCACGTCGCACGTTCGGCGCATGCGCGCGCTGTACGGAGAGCGCAGGCAAATTCTGATCGACGCGATCACCGCGCGTTTCGGCAGCGAATTGCCGGTGATGGGCGACGAAGCGGGCTTGCATCTGGTGCTGGGTCTGCCGGATCACGCGGACGACCGCGCGGTGACGGCGGCCGCATTCGACGCCGGCGTGATCGTGCGGCCGCTCGCGACCTATTACAGCAGCGATCCGCCCGCGCGGCGCGGGCTGTTGCTCGGCTATGCGTGCGTGCCGAACGAGAAGATCGGGCCCGCGTTCGACACGCTCGCGCGCGTCATCGAGCAGACAGCGTTGAAGACGCCGACGCGCGCCGCCTGAGCGACGCGACTACGACGGCGCGCACGTGACGTTACTCACTTCAGCCCGAAATCAACGCGCGTAGTCGCGCCCTTGTCCTTGATGCCGTCCGCGTCGAGCTTCGGCGCGACGACAAACACCCGGCTGCTGTCGATCTTGCCATCCAGATACTGCTGCACGCTTTGCGCCCGCTGCTGCGCAAGCTGCCGCAGGCTGGCCTCGTCGATGGGCGCGTTTGCTGCGAGCGCGCTCTTCATGTCGTCGTCGGGCAAGGACTTCGTCAGGCCGACGAAATTGCGCGGCTTCTTGAAGTCCGCAGACTTGTAGGCCTTCGTCAGATACTTGTCGTATTCCTTCGGATCGACGGTGACGCTCGACAGGTCCACGCTCTCCCCGTTGCCCACCACGTCCTTGATTTTCTGCTGCTTGACGAGGCGGTCCACGTAGCGCATGCGCAACGCGGGCTCGTCGATCTTCGGGTCGACGCGGCCGATCAGATCCATCTTGATCGACGGCTTCGCGCCGAGCGCCTTCACGATCGTCTCGAGCTTCTTCGTGTCGGCGTCGGTGAGTTGCGCGGAGCCCGGTTCGAACTCGACGTAGCCGAGTTCCTCGCCGCTGCCGCCGAACGCGTTCGCGATCAGCGAGAACGGCGCGGTCACCGCCTTTTGCAGCAGATTCAGCACCGCATGCCAGATCAGGCCGCCAATGCTGAACTCGGGGTTCGACAACGAGCCGGACACCGGCAGATTGACGTCGATCTCGCCGCGCGAATTTTTCAGGAGCGAGATGGCGAGCCGCACCGGCAGTTTGGTCGCCGTGTCGTTCTCGATGTGATCGCCGAACGTCAGTTGGTCAATGAACAAATGGTTGTCCGCGTTCAACTGGTCGTTCTCGAGCTTGTAGTGAAGATCGACGTTCAGCTTGCCCTTGGTGATCGGATAGCCCGCGTATTTCGCGGAATACGGCGTGAGATTGGTCAGCTCGATGTCGTGCGCGCTCGCGGTCAGATCGAGCGCCGGTTTCGCGATCAGCGGATTGACGGTGCCGCGAATCGACAGCGGGCCATTGGCGGCCAGCTTCGCCGCAATGTCGACGGGCGCGGACGTGGTCGACTGCGTGCCGAATGCGCCGACGGTGCCCTGAATGCCAACCAGGTTCGCCGTGAAGTTCGGCTTGATGAAGTTGTCAGTGTAGGTCACGCGGCCTTGCTGCAAGACCAGTTGGCCGAAATGCAGCTTGACCGGACTTTGCGGCGGTGTTGCGGCAGTGACAGTGGCGGGCGTGGTGGGCGCAGCGGTCGTGGTAGACGACGCCGGCGCGGACGCTGACGCCACGATCGGTGCCGACGCGGCAACCACGGCCGAGGCCGTCGGCGGCGTCAACGGCACGGGTTCCGCGCCGTCCTTGGCGTTCTTGTCGCGCGTGAGCGACTGCGCCGCGCCGCTCTGATGCGCGACGACATCGTTCAGGTTGAGCTTGCCTTGCGCGTCGAGCAGCACGCGTCCATAGAACTTCGTGAAGGTGACGCGCTCCGCGTCCACCGACGTGCCGCGCTCGTCGTAATCCGCCTTCAGCCCGGTCAGCGCGAGCGAGCGCCACCCGGCGAACGGATCGGAGGTGGCCTTGTCGAGCATGCGCACGTCCACGAGCGCCACATCGCCGCGATAAGTCGCCTTCAACGACTTCGCCTGAGTCAACGCAAGATCGCCGCTGCCGTTGAGCAGCGCGCTCGCAATCGTCGCATTCAACTGGCTGCCGAAGTACGGTTCGAACGCCGCCGCGTCCAGCCGGTTCGCGTTCACCTTGACCGCAACCTTGAGCGGCGTCGCGGTGACGTCGCCCTTCAGGCCAAGCGTGCCCTTCTTGTTCAGCGTGGCTTGCAGTTCCACGGGCAGCGGACGGCTCAGGTCGTCGCTGATCTGCTGCACTTTCAGTTGCAGCGGCGCGATGCCGAGTTTGACCGGCTGCGGCGTGGTGTTGTCGGTGAAATTGGCGGTGCCGTCCTTCACGTTCAGCTCGCCGATCTTGTAGTGCCATGCCGGACCTTCCGCCTGCGCCTTCTTCACAGCATGAATGGCCGTGCGTTTCGGCTCCGCCTCATGCGGACCGGCGAGCGACGCAAGGTTGATGCTGCCGTCTTTCAGCCGTTGCACGTCGACGGCGAGGCCGGTCGTGTCGACGCTCGTCACATCGGCGGTGCGCGCGTTCAGGTCCACCTGCTTGACCTTGACGCTGCCCTGCGCGAGCGAGATCACAGGAGCCTTCGCGCCGCGCGTCGTCAATTTCAGCGATTGCAGATCGAGCTGCGAGTCCGCGACCATCACCGCGGCCGGCGACTTCGACCAGTTCGCGCCGATGTTGGCGGTCGTCGAAAGCGTGCCGTCGGTAACTTGCGCCACGGTTGCCGCATCGAGATAAGGTTGCAGCAGCGGCAGATTCAGCGACTTGATATCGAGTTTGGCGCTCGCGGTTTTGGCGGCCAGGCTCAATGCGCCTGCGACGCCCAGTGAACCGCCGCTGCGTTTGAGGTTCGTGTTGAGCGTGTAGTGCGCGGGCGCGGTGGCGAGCGTCGAAAAATCGGTCAGCGTGACCGCGAGCTTTTCCATACCGACGTCGACGGGACGCGACGTAGCTTCGTCGCGTGCGTTGACGGTGCCGTCGTTCAGTACGAAGCGTTTGATCGAGAGGTCGAGCGGCGGTGCGGGTTTGTCCGCGCTTTTTTGCGCTTCGTGCTGAGCGTTGTTCTGCGCGCCGCTTGCCGCAGATGCAGCCGACGGTGCCGCCGCTGCGGAGCCAGGCGCCGGCGAACTGGCGGCTTGCGCCGCATTCTTCGCAGGCGCGGGGGCAGCCGAAGGCGCCGGCGCGGGGGCGAACATCTTCTCGACGCTCAGCGCTCCGTTCCTGTCGCGCGCGAGATTCGCAATCGGCGCGTCGATACGAATGTCGTCGAAGTGATAGACGCTCTTCAGCGGCTCGAGCGTGCGCGCCGCGACATGCACCGCGCGCGCGGCGAAAAACGGCGCCTTGCTTGCGTCCCGCACATCGACATCGTTCAGATCGACGGTGCCTGCGACGCGCAGCGTGGGCGCGTCGTTCGACATCACGAAGTTGAGCTTCAGATCCGTCGAGAGCTTGCCCGCCTGCACGATCACCGGCAATTTGGTCGGCACATACGAAATGAGGCGCGGCACGTCGAGCCCTTCGAAGCGCAACGACACTTCCGACTCGCGCGACGCGGCGAACGGTTTCGTCTTGCCGTCGATGGCAAGCGGGCTGCCGTCGATGCGCGCGCGCAGCAACGGCTCGACGAAGATATCGGTTTTCGACGGCAACGTGGCGATAAACGGAATGCCGAGCTTCCATTGATCGATCACATGCGTCGCGCCGAGCAGTTTGTCGTCGAACGTAATCTGGCCGTTCTCGAGACGAATGTTCGACACGGAGAAGAGCGTCGGCTTGCTGTCGGGCGTGCTTGGCTGCTTCGAGAATTTCTCGATCAGATCGGTGAAATTAAAGCGCTGCGCGTCGTAGCGAACAATATGAAAACGCGGCGAATCAAGCTGTATTTCATCGACAATCGGCGCCGCGCGAAACAGCGAACTCCACGACGGCTGAACAATAAGCCTTTCGATGTCCACGAAATCGCCCGCGCCGCCGCGCTCGCCGATATGCACGCGGTCCGCTTCGAGTTTCAGCGTATAGGGATTGAGCGCAATGCGGCCAATCGTAGCGGGCCGGTCGAGTTGCTTGCTGAGCTGTTGTTCGGCGATATGGCGAATCAGCGGCGGCGCCGCGAAAAAGCCCAGCAGTCCGAACACTACGATGAAGATCAGCAGACCGGTGATGACGCGACGTGTGCGGCGCGACTGCGCGACATCGCGCATGGTCTGCATGGAAGACGCGAGTGATGCTTTATTGATGCTTGCCATGCTCGGTTTTGGGTAATGCGGCGGCAAGCCGGCCGCGACACGAAAATCCCGCAAGCGGCAGTATAAGTCGTGAATCTTTCGTCGGATAGAAATGTAAGCCGTGCTTACACAATCGCCGGCGCTCTACAACCGCGCGTCCGTCATTGACCGCGAAGTCGTGACGGACGCGCGCTGCCGGCCTTCGAATCTTGCCGACTATGCGAAGCGCAAGTTACTGACGCACGACGGCGGGCGGCTGCCAGGTGCCGTCGGTGGCTTGAGGCTTCGGCGCATAAAGGCGCAGCACGAGTTGCAGATCGGCGCGCGGCGCCGGCAGCCAGTTGCCGCTCTTGCCGCGCGTCGACGAGACCGTGACATCAAGCGATCCATCGCGATTGCGGCGCGCGCCGTTGCGATCGCCGACCGCAATACGCGCCGGCGCGCTTTCGCCGAGCGCGCCGTCCTTCGTATAAGCGGTGATCGACCAGAAGCCGCGCACCGGCGGCAACTGATTCGGCGCGAAGTGAATCACATAGCGATTCGCGCCGTTGAGCGCGTGACCGTCGCTGTCCTGAGTGACGACCGCGCGCACTTCATCGTCTTTCGTGCCGATGCCCGGCTGCGCGAAAGCGGCGTAAGCGCGCAGCGCATAGTCGGGGCCGTAGCTACCCACGCCGTCGCCGAACCAGCTCCAGCCGTTGCCCGTCAGCAGGTTGGACGGCGGCGTGACCACGCGCTCGTGGCCGTCGGCAAGACCCGCTGCAATGGCGTCCGATGCGCCCGGCAGCTTCACCGGCTGGCCCGGCGTCACGCCAAGGTCGGAGAGAAACTTGAGCGCGTGCGGATCGGCCGGCGTCGGCGGGTTGTCGGGCAGCGCCTGCGCGAGCCGGTTGAAGAAGCCGTTTGCGTCGAGCGCGGCGACCTGCGCGGCGGGCGTGCCGGATGCACCCGCGGCGCCAATGGCGCCGGTGGGCGCATCGGCATTACTGCGCGGCGGCGCAATCGACGCCGAGCGCGTGCTGCCCGCGTACACCGAAAGCGGCGCCACGCGAATCGCGCGCTGCAGTTTGCGAACCGCCGTCAGATCGCGCGTGCCGTTCGACTGGACGCGCACGCTCACCCATGCGTTGCGGGTCGGCACGTCGACGCGCTTGACGTTTTTCGGCAGATCGCCCTGCCAACCCGGTCCGACGAACGCGATGGCCTGCGCCTTGATGCCGTTCGCGCGCGTCGCGAACTGGTCGGCCGTCGACCACACCACGTTGGTCCACATATCGAGCACGCGGGCGTCCACATAGCGGCCGCGCGAGTCGGGCAGCGCGAGGATCACCGGTTCGCTGCCGACGTCGAGCCAGCCGGTGGAGTCCAGCGTGTCGAGGCTCGGCTGCATCGGATTCGCCGCGCCGATGGGCGGCAGCGCCTGCGCATGGCGCAGTGTATTGAGCGGCGCCTGGCCGGGCTCGGTGCCGACGGCCGCGTCGCGCGCCACACCCATCAGCACCAGTGGATAGCCGAATACATAGGAATCGGCGACTTCGTCCTTGATCCAGCCGGTGGATTTTTGCGTCGTGGACGGCGTCGACGCGCAACCAGCCAAAAATGCGAGGCCTGCGAGCGATGCGCAGGTCCAGTAATTCGTAAACACTGCTCGGCGATTTTTTATCATTCGTTCAGAGGGCGGAACGTGCTGTCCAAAGGGAGACGCCGGCGTGAGGGCAACAGTGCTCGCGCGGTCTCCCAAAACCAGCGCAGCCAGTCCGCGTTGCATCGCCGACAACATCGCGTTGTATCGTATCCGCGCTCACCAGGCAAGCGCAAAGGCGTGAATCGCTGATTGCCGCAAAGCCCGGCGCGTGGCGAGACTGCGCTTGACCTTCCCATCATGGGAAGGTCGATACTAGGCTTCATCATGCGGCCGATGCCGCCACGAGCCTTCATCACCATGACCGAACTTGCCGCTGCTGCCCGTCCTGCCGACGCCGATCCGATCCACACCGCCGAGCTGGAAATCGGCGGAATGACCTGCGCGTCGTGCGCGATGCGCGTCGAAAAAGCGCTGGCGAAGGTGCCGGGCGTCGCCGGGGCGTCCGTCAATCTGGCGACCGAGACCGCGAGCGTCAATCTGATGAGCGATGCGGCGACCGGCGCGGCGGTCACTGCCGACGCGCTCATCGCCGCCGTCAAGAAAGCCGGCTACGAAGCCGCGCTGGTCGCGCCGCCGGACACCGCGCCGGAATCAGTCGATGCCGGCCCGTCCAGCGCTGCCGGCGCTTCCGGCGCCGCCGCGCCGTCCGCCGCCGAGCGCAAACGCAGCGAGGCACGCCGCGAACTCGCGGCCGTGCTCGTCTGCGCTCTGCTGACGCTGCCGCTCATCGTCCCGATGATCGCCGCATGGTTCGGCACAGAGGCGATGCTGCCGGTCTGGCTGCAGTTCGGCCTCGCGTCGGTCGTGCAGTTCGTGTTCGGCGCGCGCTTCTATCGCGCGGCCTACCGCGCGGTGCGCGCCGGCGCGGGCAACATGGACTTGCTGGTCGCGCTCGGCACGTCGGCGGCGTATGGCATCAGCGTTTATCAACTCGCGCGTCATCCAGACGACGCGATGCATCTGTACTTCGAAGCGTCGGCGGTCGTCATCACGCTCGTGCGCTTTGGCAAATGGCTCGAAGCGCGCGCGAAGCGCCAAACCACCGACGCAATCCGCGCGCTCCAGGCGCTGCGGCCCGAGCGCGCGCGCATTCGCGTCGGCGCGGGCGAGCGCGAAGTGCCGCTCGCGGAAGTGACGGTCGGCAGCGTCGTGATCGTGCGGCCGGGCGAACGCGTTCCGGTCGACGGAGCGGTGCTCGAAGGCCGCACGCACATCGACGAATCGCTGATTACCGGCGAAAGCCTGCCCGTCGCCAAACAGACTGGCGACGCGGTGACCGCCGGCTCAATCAACGGCGAAGGCGCGATTGCCGTGTCCACCACCGCGACCGGTGCGGAAACGACGCTCGCGCGGATCATTCGGCTTGTCGAAAGCGCGCAGGCCGAGAAGGCGCCGATCCAGCGGCTCGTCGACCGCGTCAGCGAAATCTTCGTGCCGGCGATTCTGGCGATTGCGGCGCTCACGCTGATCGGCTGGCTGCTGGCGGGCGCCGGCGGCGAAACGGCGATCCTGAACGCGGTCGCGGTGCTGGTGATCGCCTGCCCGTGCGCGCTCGGCCTGGCGACGCCGGCCGCGATCATGGCCGGAACCGGCGTCGCGGCGCGGCACGGCGTGCTGATCAAGGACGCCGAGGCGCTCGAAACCGCGCATCGCGTGAATCTTGTCGCGTTCGACAAAACCGGCACGCTGACCATCGGGCAGCCTTCGGTGACGGCGTTCGAACCGGTCGGCGAGATCGCTCGCGATGAAGCGCTCGCGCTCGCGGCAGCCGTGCAGCGCCAAAGCGATCACCCGCTCGCGCGGGCCGTCGTCAGCGCGTATGAGGCGGCGAAATCCAGCGCGCACGCGCTGACTGCGAGCGACGCGCGCGCCGTGGCCGGTCGCGGTGTCGAAGCCGAAGTCGGCGGCCGCAAGCTGGCGCTCGGCAGCACCCGTTGGCTGGAAGAACTGGGCGTCGAACTTCCGCCGCCAGTCGCCGCGCGCGCCCACGAACTCGAAGCGGCCGGCAATACCGTGTCCTGGCTCATGCAGCTCGATCCGTCGACGCCGGTCGCGCTCGCGCTCATGGCATTCGGCGACACCGTCAAACCGACCGCGCGCGCGGCCGTCGCGCGGCTCGCGGCAATGGGCGTGAAAAGCGTGCTCGTGACCGGCGACAATCGCGGCAGCGCGGCGAGCGTCGCGCAAGCACTCGGCATCGACGAATTTCATGCGCATGTGCTGCCGGATGACAAGGCTCGCGTGATCCGCGATCTGAAAATCCGCAGCGCGGGCATCGTCGCGATGGCCGGCGACGGCATCAACGATGCGCCCGCGCTCGCCGCCGCCGACATCGGCATCGCGATGGCGACCGGCACCGACGTCGCGATGCACGCGGCCGGCATCACGCTCATGCGCGGCGACCCGGCGCTCGTGGCCGATGCAATCGACATTTCGCGCAAGACGTGGCGCAAGATCCAGCAAAACCTGTTCTGGGCATTCGTGTACAACCTGATCGGCATTCCGCTCGCCGCCTTCGGCTTGCTGAATCCGATGCTGGCCGGCGCGGCCATGGCGTTCTCGAGCGTGAGCGTGGTCACAAACGCGCTGTTGCTGCGCACGTGGACGACGAAGCGCTGACAGGCTGACGGGGTGTTCAGGCGCTGTCAGACGGTGCGTTGAGACGTGCAAACAGGCGCTTTGAAGCGCCGCAGTATTACGAAATGCTTCCAGTTCGCTAAAGGAAGCGTTATCGGCGGCCGTAAACCAGACACGATGCCGGCGGGTGCCTGCGCGCCCGCCGTGCATCGTTTGTCCTTCTTACTCCGCACACGTCCATGAAATCATTCTCTTTGCGCGGCGCCAGCGTCGGCGCGCGGCTCGCCGTACTTTCGTGCGTGCTGGTCGCGTTGATTTTCGCCTCGTTCACGTGGGCGCTCACGCGCAGCGCCGGCAAGCAGGTCAGCGACCAGGTGCTTGAACGCATCGCCGAAAAAGATCGCTCGATCGCCGCGATGATCAGCTTGTTCGACAAGGCGCTATCCGCCGAAGTGGACCGCTCGACGTCGCTGTTCGCGAGCTTCCTGCCCAGCACCTATACGCTCGACGAAACGCAGAAGATCGACGTGAACGGCGTCGCCACGCCCACGTTCAAAGCCGGCGACAAGGTACTGAACATGGACTTCACTATCCCCGACCAGTTTCTCGAACGCAGCGGCGCGGTCGCCACGATCTTCGCGCGCACGGGCGACGACTTCGTGCGCGTGACGACCTCGCTGAAGAAACAGGACGGCTCGCGCGCAATCGGCACGCTGCTCGACCGCAACGGACCGGCGTATGCGCTCGTCGTCGCCAACAAGACCTATACCGGGCTCGCCGCGCTGTTCGGCAAGCGCTGGATCACGCAATACCGGCCGGTGACGGACGCGAGCGGCCGCGTGATCGGCGCGCTGTTTGTCGGCGTGAACGTCGATCCGGAAATCCAGCAGGTCCAGGACGGCATCCGCAAGCTGAAGATCGGCGACAGCGGCTATTACTTCGTGGTCAACGCGTCGAAGGGCGCGGACCGCGGCAAGCTGGTCGTGCATCCGGCCGCCGCCGGCCAGAACGCGGACAACGCGAACGCGCCGTATCAGCAAATGCTCGACATGAAGGAAGGCCGGCTGGAATACAGTTCCGCCGACGCCACGCTTGGCGAGCAAGGCGCGCGCGACAAATTCGTTTCGTTCATCACCGTGCCGGAATGGCAATGGCTCGTGGGCGGCGTCGCGCCGCGCGACGAAGTGATGGCCGAAGTCAACGCGACGCGCAATCACTTCCTGATCGCTGGCTTCGTGCTGGTCGGCGTGTTCGCGGTCGTGTTTCTGTTCGCGGTGCGCCGCCTCGTCAGCCGGCCGCTCGACGAAGCGGTCAAGGCGTCCGAGCGCTTCGCGTCGGGCGATCTGAGCGTGCGCGTCGCCCAGGGCGCAAGCGGACGCGCCGACGAAATCGGCCGCCTGATGCGCTCGATCGACGGCATCGGCGAAGGTCTCGCGCGCATCGTTTCGCAGGTGCGCAGTGCGTCGACGGATATGTCGGAAGGCACCGAGAAGATCGCCACGGGCAGCGGCAACATCGCCTCGCGCATCGCGACGCAGGCCAGCAGCCTGGAAGAAACCGCGGCGAGCATGGAGCAGATCACGTCGACGGTGCAGCAGAACGCCGATCACGCATCGCAAGCGAATACGCTGGTCACGCGCGCGGCGGACGCGGCGCTCGAAGGCGGCCGCGCGGTCGAACGCGTGGTGTCGACGATGGGCGACATCAGCCGCTCGTCGCAGAAGATCGCCGAGATCACGAGCGTGATCGAAGGCATCGCTTTCCAGACCAACATTCTTGCGCTTAACGCGGCCGTCGAGGCGGCGCGCGCTGGCGAGCACGGCAAGGGCTTCGCGGTCGTCGCCTCGGAAGTGCGGGCGCTCGCGCAGCGCAGCGCGGCTTCGGTGAAGGAGATCGAAGGTCTGATCGCCGAATCGACGGCGACCGTGCAAAGCGGCTTCCAGATCGCCGAGCAGGCCAGCTCGACGATGCAAGGCATCGTTCAGCAGGTCGGCCAGGTGCGCGCGATCATGGGCGAGATCAGCGTGGCGTCGCGCGAGCAGTCGGGCGGCATCGAGCAGGTCAATCTCGCCGTCACGCAGATCGGCGAAGCGACGCAGCAGAACGCGACCATTGTCGCGGAAGCGGAAGAGGCGGCTGCGGAATTGCGCGACCATGCGGCGCGTTTGGCGCAAGTGGTTAGCGTGTTTAAGCTTGAGAGTGGGCGGGATTGAGTGGGTTCGAGGCGCGGTTGAAGGTGCTCGTGGCGGGACTCAGCCGCGCTCCAAGGATCGGTCCAAGCGTGCTCCTGCTGTGCATTGCTCGGGCTGTACGTTGCTCGGGCTGCGAGCGCGCCACATCTGCAGAGGCCTGCTGTTACGCGGTCGGCCTGAACATCTCGAACATATTGCCAATCTCCGCGTAATCCGCGCGATAACCGGCGCGCATGATGGGTTGCGCGGCGTGCGTATCGAACAATCCATCCTTCAGATAAGCCTCGTTGATGTGCACGCCGACCACCTGCCCGAGCGACAGGTAGTTGTCCATCGGCTTGCCGTCGAGAGTATGCAGCCGCACGACCTGCAGCAGCTTGCATTCGAGCGCGGCCGGCGATTCCGCGACGTGCGGCACCTGCACGTTACGCCCCGGCGCAGGCGTGAGCCCCGCGAGCTCGAATTCATCGACATGCGGCGCAACCGGCGCGGACGAACGGTTCATCTGCTCGGCGAGCGGTTTCGTCGCGAGATTCCAGACGAATTCGCCGGTGGCCTCGATGTTGGAAACGCTGTCTTTGCGGCCCTCGCTGCAAAAGCCGATGATCGGCGGAAAAGTCGCGAACGCGCCGAAAAAGCTGTACGGCGCGAGATTCAGCGTGCCGTCGGTGTCGCGAGAAGAAATCCATCCAATCAGACGCGGCGCGACGATCGCCTTGAACGGATCGTGCGGGAGATTGTGGCCGGCGGCAGGGTCGTAGAAGTAGTGGGACATGGGTGTGGCGCGTGTTGGAAGGATGATGGGTAGTTATAGCGCAGAGCCGTGGCGGGCGGTGCAACATGCGTTTAACAGGTTTTAGCTTGTAATTTTCGAATACAGGCTTAAGCCTGTATTTGCGATTTATATGCCTTAAGTCAGCCGTATCGCCGTAACCCTACCCCCGCCCGATCACCCGCTTGCGCCCTTCCTTCACCTGCGCGAGATGCGCTTCGTCCCAGTCATAAAACCCGGCACCGCTGCGCACGCCGACGCGCCCCGCGTCCACCTGCTGACGCAGCAGATCGAGCACGTCTTCGTCTTTCGCGAGCTCGGGCATCAGATGCGTGGATATATCGAGGAAAGTGTCGAGCCCGCCCATGTCCGCCGCCTCCAGCGGCCCGACGATTCCCCAGCGGCGCCCAAGCGACGCCTTCATGACGCGGTCGACCACATCCGGCGTTGCCGCGCCCGAGCGCACGATGTTCAGCGCCTCGCGCAATACCGCGAACTGCAGACGGTTGCCGACGAATCCGGGAATCGCCTTCGTCAGAACCACCGGCTCCATGCCGATCGCGCTCATCAATTCCGCGGTCTTTGCGGTGACGTCCGGCGCAGTCGCGCTTCCCGGCACCACTTCGACGAGCGGAATCATGTGCGGCGGATTCCAGAAATGCGCGATGACAAAGCGCTCTTTTGCGCGCAACGGCGTGACCAACTGATCCGGCGGGAAGCCGCTTGTGTTGCTGGCGAGAATGGCGTCGTCGGCGAGAAGCGTCGACAGCTTTTCGTATAGGCGGTGCTTCAGTTCCAGCACTTCTGGAATCGCTTCGATGACGAAATCGGCGGAGCGCATTACGTCCAGCGCGGCATGCGTCTCGATATGCGCGAGCGCCGCCTGCTTCGCCTCCGGCCCGATGCGGCCCGCGTCGATCAGTTCGTCCAGCACCGCTTCGGCTTTCGGCACGACGCTCGCGAGACGAGCCGCGTCGACGTCATGGACGACCGTCCGGTGTCCGTGCAACGCGCTTTGCGTCGCGATGCCGACGCCCATCAACCCGGTACCCACTACGCCTATCACTGCCTTTGCTGCCTTGCTCACGCCGCTACCTCGCTGACAATCCATAAAGCGTTGAAGCATAGCGCAGCCCGAGCATGCGTCATGCCGAACGCGACAAAGCCGGCCTTCCTCGCGGAAGAGCCGGCTTTGTCAGCTTCGCGCCGTTTCAGGCGGCACGAAGGTTCATGCGCGAATTAGTAGCGCGCAGGCGGACGGTGCTCGTCGCGGCCGTGGTGACGCGGATCATAGTCGTGCGGGTGATGACGCATCCACTCGTCGTGCTGCCAATAGCGATGGCCGTCGTAATAACGATCGCCGTGCCAGCCGATGTCGATCGACACGCCGACCGGCATCATATGCGGCTGACCATAAACGACCGGCGCCGGGCCGTGTTCGACGATGACGCGTTCCTGAGCGGACGCGCCGCCGGCTGCCAGCATGGCGCCGCCGGCCAGCAATGCCGCGACGATAGTCCGCGATGTCTTGTTGAAGGCTTTCATGGTTCTCTCCCGTAAAGTTCGGATCAAGCCGGCGCCGCGCTGCATTTGGCCGGGTTTTGGGCCTGCACACGACGCCGTGCGCTTGAAAACCACTTTAACGACGCAAACCGCATGAAGACGTGAGCACTTGTAAGCGCACATTTCAAAGATAGGGACGGATGGCGTTAGCGCCTTCTCGGCTGAGACCTGCGGGCAATAAGGCTCTCGGGGCCGAGCGCGCGCGTTGCGCGGCGCAATCACGTCAGCCGCCGTTACATTCATTTCGGCGGGGAAATATAAGACGGCAGAGAACCCGCTGAAGCGGCGCGCCAGGCGCCGAATAAACAAAAGCCACGGCACGCTTTCGCGGGCAGTGGCTTGAAATGATGCGCGCGCACTCGAGGTGCGCACCCGGCGCTTTAACGCGCGCGGGCCGAACAGCTTGCTATTAGTCGGTCAGCTTGATGCCGAACAGCGTGGCTTGCGCCTTGCGCTGACGCTCGGCTTCGCGGGCGCGTGCCGCGTACGAGTAGTCCGCGTCCAGCGGCAGGTGGGGCGACGTAAAGAGGTCGCTGACCTTTTGAAACAGTGCAAAGATGAAGCTCATGGCGACTCCCGGTTAATTGCTGCATTTGCTAGGGTTTTCCCTTAAGAAGAATTATAGGGTTTTCCCTAGGCGAAAGCTAGTGCAGCGCAGCAATAATTCGGGGGTGCGACGCCTGGCCGCATCTGCGGACATATTGCGTTGCAACATTACAACGTCCCTGTTTTTTGCCCGCGTTCCGTTTGTCGGCGTCAGCGCTTATTGCAGCGTCGTCGGCCCTCCTTTCAGGCTGGCCGCTCGCCGCTTCGCCGGCCCGCTTTTGCGCGGGTTGACGGCGGCGGCGTCGACGGAGCCTTCCGCCGACGGGTCAGCCGCCACCAGCGTCGCGCTGTTGACGGACACGATCAGCCCCGGCAGCGTGCGCGTCGGCTGGTCTTGCGGCTTCACGGCGGCGCCGGTGGCCGAGAACTCGATGTTCAAGGCCCAGTGTCCGTCGTGTATGCCCTGATCGCGCAGAAGCGCGGCGATCAGATCGTCGATGGAATATTTGTGTTCGCTCGTCGGCATGTGGCTCGGGTCGAATGAGGCGCTGGCGTGTCCGATTCGGCTTCGCGGCAGCATGCAGAGTGTAGAGCGCGCGATTGCGCTTGCGGCGGACAGCGGGCGGCGTCCGCCTTACGGCGTCTATCCGGGCGAGGCTGTGGAAATCGCGGCGCGGCCGGCATTGCGCCGGCGCGGCGGGGACTCGCGGACGATCAGCGCGTGGCGGTCTTCGGCTTGTGCGCGTGTTGAGTACGGACGGCGCGCTTGCCGTTCGCTGTCGGCGTCGTGGTGGCTTGCTGCGGTGCTGCGCCCGCTGCAGCGCCCGCCGTCGGCATCACGGCCGGGGAAGCGGCCTTGGCGGCGGCGGCATTGGCCATCGCCAATTGGGTGTCGAGCAGACTGGCCATCGCGGCCTGCTGGTTTTGCATCATCTCTTCGACGCGATGCTGCTGCGCCGTCGTCTCGCGTGTCAGGCGCATGAGAAGCAGCGTTTGCGTGATGCCGATCGCGACCGTCATCAGCAGCGCGCCGACCACGATCGACAGCATCCATTTCATGCGGCGCGAGTGGTCGGTCGCGGCGCGGCGCTGGTCGGCGATCACGCCGTACAACGCATCGACGGTGTCCGCGAAGGCGGTTGCACGCGCGCGGTCGAGTTCGGGTGCGGTGGGTGCGGCGGCGGCGGGTTCGGCGCGTTGGGCTTCTGTCGCTGCTGTCGCGGTTGACGTTGCGCCGCGCGCCGACGTCAGTGCAGTGGCGGTGCGTTTAGTCTCTGGCGCTTCGGTGGCCACGGTCGCAGTCGGTGTCGTATCGCGCGCCGAGGTGGGCGCGGTGACTGTGCGTTTAGTGTCGAATGCTTCTTTCGCTGCAGTTGCGGTTGACGTTTTATCGTGCGCCGACGCGGCCGCGGTGCCGATGCGTTTGGTTTCCGGCGCTTCTATGCCTGCGGTTGCAGTTTCCGTTGCGTCGCGCG
This sequence comes from Paraburkholderia sp. GV068, assembly GCF_003058125.1. NCBI lineage: Bacteria > Pseudomonadati > Pseudomonadota > Betaproteobacteria > Burkholderiales > Burkholderiaceae > Paraburkholderia > Paraburkholderia sp. GV068. The sequence continues at coordinate 70,781 of NZ_QBUB01000020.1, read as the reverse complement.
CCGATCCAATCGCCGATGGCTTCGTCTCGTCCGCAAATGAGCTCGCAAATCTGTCCGTCGACGCGGCCGTCCGACGCGCTTGCGCGTCCGCCGCCCTGGACGACGCCACGCCTGCGGCCAACCCAAGCCCAGACTCCAGCACTACAGGCGCTCCGCCGCGCGGGCTCGCTGCAGTCGCATCCGCCAAGCCAGGCAGCGCCGCTTCCGTTCGCTCGGTCGAAGCCAACCGCTGCCCGGATTTGGCGTTCCCCTGTCTTGCGCCGTCACCAGCCGCCGAGTCCACACTCGCGCCGCCAGGCTCCACGGCCTGACGCAGCGCGGTCACGCTGCGCGCGACCGTCGCGGCCGCCATGGCCGGCGTAAGCGCCGAAGTGGCCAGCTTATCGCCGTCAGCCGAATCCACAGCCGACGATTCGCGCGCCACATCCGACGCAACGGCCGCCGACGGCTCGATCTCCAGCCCAGTCAATTGCGCGCTCACCACACCGGGTTCGTCACTCTTCCCGCCGCGACCTGTCCGCCGCGCCGCCTTACCACCATCCATCGACACACCCTCAGCCGACGCATCAAAAGCGCCCACCGCCGCGAGCACCACATCGGGCAATTCGAAGCCATGCAGCGTGCCCTGGCGGATGTCGATATTCATCGCTTCCAGCGTCGCGCGGGTGGGGTCGTCGGGGAACAGGTCGAGCGTGCTGTCGTCGCGCGCGACGTCGCTCAGTTGCGCGAGGCGTTGCGCCGAGCGCGCGGCGCGCGCCAGCTTCTTTTCGGTTTCGGTTGGGACGGTGGCCTGCCGACGCTTCTTCGAAGCGGCGCGCTCAGGCCGGGACTGCTTGGTTACTGCGGAATCTGCCATAGAGAAGAAAGCGGCCGTCGCCGGGGAGCGGGCGCCGGCACCGCTCGTCAAATGCCATTGGAATTTTTCGAGACCGCATTGTCGCATGGCGCCCACCGCCGCCGAAGCCATTCGCCGACGATTTTCGCTTAACCCGACGCGTCGTCCTGACGGAACTCCCTCACGCCCTGCAACTGACGCAAGCGCGTGCAAATCGCCTCGTATTCGACACTCGACACGCGATGCAGCGTGATCATCACCTCGTCGCATTCGGGTGTTTCGTCGCTCTGCTGCATCACGAATTGCTTCACGCGCGGGCTCGCCGCGCCCAGCTCGTCGTGCAGCGAGTGAAACGTGAGAGTGCCGCGCTCGACGAGCATCGTCACCTGGCGCCGCTGCTTCACGGTGATGAAGCGCCGCTCAAGCGGCTTGATGCCCGCGAGGATGATCAGAATGATGACGGTCGCCGCAATCGACGCCGTATAGAGCCCGCCGCCGACCGCAAGACCGATCGCGGCGACCGACCAGAGGCTGGCCGCCGTCGTCAGCCCGCGCACGATTTCGCCGCGCAGCAGAATCGAACCCGCGCCGAGAAAGCCGATTCCGGAGACGACCTGGGCCGCCATCCGCGAAGGATCGAGCACGACGTGTTCGCCGGTGAGCACCTCGGCAAAACCGTAGGCCGACACGATCATGATCAGCGCCGAGCCCACGCACACGAGCATGTGCGTGCGCAAGCCCGCGGCCCATGACAAGCGCTCCCGCTCGAAGCCTATGACGCTGCCGAGCGCCGCGGCCAGCACCAGACGGGAGATGAGATCAAAGTTGCCGAGCATCGTCTTCTCTCCTTCTTGAAGTTATTAAGCCTTTTCGCTGCCGATTTTGGGTGCCGGCTCGCATCCGTTTGCATTATGCTAAGCCGCGTGCCGTTGCTGGTTCCGCCGCTCCTGCTGCACCTGCCGCTCCTGTCGTACCCGCGAGGCAGGCCGCACGCCGCAGCCGCGCTGCCGCCGAACCCGGCCCGCTCTCACGGGCGCCTTGAAACCCGCGCTTGAATTTGATTATGCCCAGCACCCACTCTGACGCCGCCTCGACGATCGCGCTCGCCGCCGGCCTGCGCGACCACTTCAACGGCGTCATCCTGCCCATGTGGCGCGGGCCCGGTTTCAACCCCGCGCTCAGGTTGCCGTACGAGGCGCTCGTGGCGGAAGACCACCGTCCGGCGCCCGTCGAGCGTTACCGGGCAATGGCGTGCGCGCGTCAACTGTTCGTGTTCTCGCGGGCCGGCGATGCGGCCCACGCGCAAGTCCTGTTCGATTCGCTCACGCGCACTTTTCAGGACACGGAACACGGCGGTTGGTTCTACAGCGTGGACGCGCACGGCGCACCGCTCGACACCGTCAAAGACCTGTACACGCATGCGTTCGTCGTCTTTGCGTGCGCGGAATATGGCCGCCGCTCGGGCAATCGCGACGCGCTCGAGATCGTGCATTCAACGTCGGCGCTGATCCAATCGCGCTTTACCGCCGACGACGATCTCTTCAACGCCGCGCTCACCGCCGACTTCGCGAACGTGACCGGCACGCCGATCCAGAATCCGTTGATGCATTTGACCGAAGCGTGGCTCGCCGCCCGCGAGGCCACGCGCGACAACGCTTTCGACGCCGCGCTGCGGCGCCTCGCCGGCGCCGTCGCTCGTCACTTCGTGCATGCGCCGTCGGGCTGCATCGCCGAATTGCCGGTCGGCGCGCCGGACAATCGCCTGGAGCCAGGCCATCAGTTCGAATGGTTCTGGCTGGTCACGCAGGCACGCGAGCTGTTCGACGGCTCCGGGCTTGCGGAAGCGTTGCCGCGCGCGTTCGCCTTCGCGCAACGTCATGGCGTGGATCAGGAAACCGGCGGCGTGTATGCGTCGCTGAATGAAGACGGACAAGTCAAAGACCCGATCCAGCGCATCTGGGCGCAGACGGAATATCTGCGCGCACTCGCGAGCCACGACGATGCCGCCGTACGCGCGGCGCTGCCGCGGCAAATCGAACTGTTCCAGCAGCGCTTCCTGCGGCCGCAAGGCTGGTTCGAATGCAAAACCTCGGCCGGTGACGTGGCGCGCGCCGACATGCCGTCGACTACCCCCTATCACCTCGCCACCGCTTTCGACGCGTTACCGGCCTGAAGCGCCGAAAATTCCGGGGCGGGAACGGCCGGGGCAACCCTTAATACCAAGGGTTTACCCTGGTTCGAGTAATGCGTTTTTTGCGCCGTTGACACCGGAAAAACCCCCAAACCTGGGAATACCCGAATACTGGTTGATTGGCGTCCGTCATAAAGACGTGATACAACTCGTACTTCGCGCTCGATCTCGGGTTGAGAAGTAGCGGTCGCGAATGCAATACACAACATTTACTGGATTAAAAATGGCAACAGGTACTGTGAAGTGGTTTAACGATGCAAAGGGCTTTGGTTTCATTACGCCGGACGACGGCGGCGAAGACCTGTTCGCGCACTTTTCGGAAGTTCAAGGCAGCGGCTTTAAGTCCCTGCAAGAAAACCAAAAGGTGTCGTTCGAAGTGAAGCAAGGCCCGAAGGGCAAGCAAGCTGCGAACATCACGCCGGCCTAAGTACCCACGGTACTTTGAGCTTTGCGTAGGCGCTTGCGCCTGACAAAAAAATGGCCCGCTTTTGCGGGCCATTTTCTTTTTGCGGCTGCCTGATTTTTATGCGCAGACGATTTAAATCGCGCGCATTCGCGACAACGCAAATTGCGCAGATTGGACCGGCATTGCGTCGAACTGTTGTGTCCGCAACACAGCTTCAGAAATTTCGAAGACGGAAACCGCCTCCTTCAATTGCTGCGTCTGTTGATGCAGCGAAGCCGCCGCTGCCGCCGCCTCTTCCACGAGCGCCGCGTTCTGCTGCGTCATCTCGTCCATCTGAACCACGGCCTGATTCACCTGCTCGATGCCCGTGCTTTGTTCGAGCGACGACGCGCTGATTTCCGCCATCATCTGCGTGACGCGGGAAATGGACGCCGACACGTTGCTCATCGCCTCGCCGGCGTGCTCGACCAGCGCGGAACCGCCCTGGATTTCGGCAACCGACTCGCTGATCAGCGTCTTGATCTCCTTCGCCGATTGCGCGCTGCGCTGCGCGAGCCCGCGCACTTCGCCGGCCACGACCGCGAAGCCGCGGCCCTGCTCGCCCGCGCGCGCCGCCTCGACGGCCGCATTCAGCGCGAGGATATTGGTCTGGAACGCAATGCCGTCAATCACCGAAATGATCTCGGCAATCTTGTCCGAGCTTTGCGCGATGCCGCGCATCTTGTCGACGACCTTGTCGACCACTTCACTGCCGCGCGAGGTGGCCTCCAAAGCGGTCTCGGCGAGCGCATTGGCCTGACGCGCGTGGTCGGCATTCTGACGCACGGTGGCGGTCAGTTCCTCCATGCTCGATGCCGTTTCTTCCAGCGATGCCGCCTGGTTCTCCGTGCGTGCAGACAAATCGGCGTTGCCGGTCGCGATTTCATCGGCGCCAAGGTGAATCGAATCGGCGGATTCGCGCACGGTCTGCACAGTGCGAGCGACGCTTGCTTGCATCTTCGCCAGGCCCGAGAACAGCCGGCCGATTTCATTCGTGCCGCGCGCGGCGATCGGCTGATCGAGGCGCCCTTGAGCGATGCGCTCGAAGTGACGGCCGGCTTCCTCGAGCGGCGCGACCACGCCACGGCGCAACGCCAGATGCACGGCGAACGTTCCGCCGACCAGCGCCAGCAAAATCACAATGCTGACGACGCGGAAAGTCGCCATGCGCGCGTCGATCGAATCCAGCGACGCGCGGCTCGCGGCGTTACCGAACTGCGTGAAGTTATGGAGCTCGGTCAGATAGGCATCCTGGAACGACTGCGTCGGCTGATCGAGAAAAGCCTGAATGTTGTTCGCGTCGAGAAACTGCGCGAGCTCGCTGAGCGCGCCATGCAGCTTCTTGTAGCGCTCGGCGAGCGCCGCCGCGCGTGCGCCGTTTTCGTCGCTGGTTTTCGGCGCGCTCGAGAACGCGTTAAACGACCGCTCGGCGGCCGTGAGCTGCTCGCGGGCATGCTGGACGATGTCCGTCGGCTCCGCGCCGCCGCGCACCATCCGCGTACCGGCGCGCGACAGGTTGATACGCGCGTCCATCAGATGCTGAGTCGTTTCGTTGACGGCATCGACCTGCTTCAACGCGATATTCGCGAGGTCGCCAACGTCGTGATGGGTACGCGTCAACGACCAGAAACCCAACCCCACCGTGACAAGCTGGAAAACGCAGAACGCGGCCAGGACACACAACAGGCCGGATGCGACCTTGATCTTGCTGAACATCGTGAACACCTGAAGGCAAAGAATAACGGGAGCTACGTCAGGGTTAACGGCAGCATCAAAGCTGGCTGAAGATCAAATTCGTCAAAGTTCGCCTTACGGTGCGTTTACGTCGGCCATCGTCTGTATTTCTGTCGACCGACACAAGCATGCCGCGCAGATATTTCCGATTCACCTTGACGGCGTGCGTCGGCGCTTCCTAGAGTGGGTAGGGACCGACGAGCGCACCCTCGTGCGCGATGCCACCGCGGGCCTTCCTCGAAGGAAACACAATGACTGACCTACTCGACCGGGCGCGCGGCGCATTGCACGCCCAGCCGTTCAGCATGCTGTTAGGCGCCGAGCTGATGTACGCGGGCACCGGCGAACTCGCGCTGAGCCTGCCGATCCGCGACGAGCTGCGGCAGCAGCACGGCTTCGTGCATGGCGGCGTGATCAGCTATCTCGCCGACAACGCGCTCACGTTTGCCGGCGCGCTCTCCCTGGGGCCGAAGGTCGTGACGGGGGAATATAAGATCAACTATCTGCGTCCGGCCGTGAACGGGACGCTGATTGCGAGGGCGCAAGTGGTGTATGCAGGCCGCCATCAGGCGACCTGCCAGTGCAACATCTTCGTGATGGACGGCAACCGCGAGAAACTCGTGGCGGTTGCACAAGGCACGGTCAACCGGATCGGCGAGAACGGCGACCACGAACCGGCGAATTGAAGTTGCAGGCGCGAAGCTCATGCGCCGCGCGCCCCGCGCCCCGCGTCGGCCGCGAGCGTTTTACTCCGCCGCGTAGGTCTTCTGCGTTTGCTCGCCGAGACCTTCGATGCCGAGGCGAATCGTCTGCCCCGGCTTCAGATACACCGGATTCGGCTTCACGCCCATGCCGACGCCCGGCGGCGTGCCAGTGGAAATGACGTCGCCGGGTTGCAGGCTCATGCACTGCGACACATATGAAACCAGCTTGGCGACGCCGAACACCATCGTCTTCGTGTTGCCGTTCTGATAGCGGTGACCGTCCACTTCGAGCCACAGGCCCAGGTTCTGCGGATCGGCGACTTCGTCGCGCGTGACCATCCACGGGCCGATCGGGCCAAACGTGTCGAAGCCCTTGCCCTTGTCCCACGTGCCGCCGCGTTCGATCTGCCATTCGCGTTCCGACACGTCGTTGATCACGCAATAGCCGGCGACGTAGTCGAGCGCATTCGCTTCGTCCACGTACTTCGCGGGCTTGCCGATCACCACGCCGAGCTCCACTTCCCAATCGGTTTTCTTCGAGCCGCGCGGAATTTCCACGTCGTCGTTGGGACCGGAAATCGCGCTCGTCCACTTGTTGAAGATCACCGGTTCGGCGGGCACGGGCAGATTCGATTCAGCCGCGTGATCCGCGTAATTCAAGCCGATGCAGATGAACTTGCCGATCTTGCCGACGCACGGACCAATGCGCGGATTGCCTTCGACCACGGGCAGCGAGGCCGCGTCGACTGCACGCAGTTTGGCGAGGTTTGCGTCGGTCAACGCCGCGCCGTCGATGTCGGCAACCACGCCGGACAGATCGCGAATCTTGCCTTGCGCGTCGAGCAAGCCCGGCTTTTCCTGGCCTTTCGGCCCGTAACGAAGCAGTTTCATCGTTGCACTTTCCTCTGGGTTTCAGTGGTGTTCAGTTGGTACGTCAACGCGCGCCGGCTCAGGCAGGCGCGCATGAATCAGTTCGACCAGCCGCCGTCGATCACATGCGCATGGCCAGTCGTGAACGCCGACTCGTCCGACGCGAGATACAGCGCCAGCGCGGCGATCTCTTCCGGCTTGCCGATGCGGCCCATCGGCTGACGCGCGACAAACGCGGCCTGCACGGCTTCGAGCGTCGCGCCTTGCGCCGCGGCCTGCGCCGCGATTCGCTGTTCGAGCGACGGCGACGACACCGTGCCCGGGCAAATCGCGTTACAGCGTACACCACGCGTGATGAAGTCCGCGGCGACCGATTTGGTCAGCCCGACCACCGCCGCCTTCGACGCGCTGTACGCGAAGCGATTCGGCACGCCCTTCACGCTCGACGCCGCCGACGACATATTGATGATCGAGCCGCCGCCACGCTCCAGCATGCCTGGCAGGAATGCGCGGATCATCCGGTACATCGCCTTCGCGTTCAGGTCGAACGCGAAGTCCCAATCTTCCTCGCTGCATTCGAGGATCGAGCCCGCATGCACGAAGCCCGCGCAGTTGAACAGCACGTCGATCGGACCGATTTCGGCGGCCAATGCCTTGATCGCCTCGCCGTCGAGCACGTCGAGCTTGCGCGCCTCGACCGGCTTGCCGGCGAGGCCGTCGATGCGAATGTCCGTGGCGATCACACGCGCGCCTTCGCGTGCGAACATTTCCGCGGTCGCGAGCCCGATGCCTTGTCCCGCTGCGGTAATCAATGCTGTCTTGCCGGCCAGTCTTTGCGTCATCTACGACTCCAGTTGAATGGGCTTAACCTGTGTTGGTCTGTTTGCTTGGGTCACATCACAGTCGATAAAACGCTGCGGCGTTGCCGCCGAAAATCGCTTCGCGCTCGCTGTCGGCGAGCGACGAAAGCAGCGTGTTCGCCACCGAATGCCACAGCAGATAATCGCCGTTGAGTTCGAGCACCGGCCAGTCGCTGCCCCACATCAGCCGGGCGGGACCGAACGTGGTCAGCAGATGGTCGACGTAGGGCCGCAGCGTGTCTTCGGTCCAGCCTGGCGACGCCTCGGTCGCGAGTCCGGACAGCTTGCAGTGCACGCCGGGCAACGCGGCGAGCCGCGTAATTGCCTCGGCCCAGGTCTGCCAGCCCGCCTGACCGTAGCGGATCGGCGGCTTCGCGCCGTGGTCGACCACGATGCGCAGCGCCGGAAAGCGTCGCGCGAAGGTTTCAACGTGTTCGACGTGCCGCGCGTAAATCAGCGCGTCGAACGCGAGGTCGTGTGCGATCAGCGCGTCGATGGCCGGCGCGAGATCGGGATTCGCGATCCAGGTGTCGTCGGGCAGATCTTGCAGCATCGGGCGCACGCCCTTGAACTTGGGCTCGTCCGCGAGCGCGTCGATCAAAGCCGGCGCGGTGGGCAGCAGCAGCGGCACCCAGCCGACCACGCCGGCAATCGACGGCTCGTTGCGCGCGATGTCCAGCAAATAACGCGTTTCGTCGATGGTCGGCGCCGCCTGCACGACCACCGTTTTCTCGATGCCGGTTTGCTCCCGCAACGGCGCAAGATCCGCCGGGCCGAACGGCCTGTACAGAATCTCGAGCTCCGGCGTGAGCCATTCGTAATCGCCGCGGGCGGGGTCCCAATAGTGCTGGTGGGCATCGATACGCATGTTCGGATCAGTCCTCTGGCGCGGGCGCGCGGGCGTCGAGCAGGCCCTCGTCGCGCAAGGCGGACCACAAGGCCGCCGGGATGGGCAACTCGAACGACGCCGCGTTCTCGCGCAGTTCTTCGGCACTGCGCGCGCCGGTCAGCACGGTGGCGACCGCCGGATGCGCATACGGAAACTGCAAGGCCGCGGCGGCGAGCGGCACGCCGTGCGCGCGGCACACCGCTTCAAGCCGCGCAACGCGCTCGATCACTTCGCGCGGCGCCTCGCCGTAGTTGAATTTCAGATCGCCTTCGACGCCGCGCGCCAGAATGCCCGAGTTGAAAGCGCCGCCCAACAGGATGCTGACGCCGCGCTGTTCGCACGCCGGCAGGAGGTCGTCGAGCGTCGTCTGTTCGAGGAGCGTATAACGGCCCGCGAGCAACGCGCAATCGATATCGAACTCGGCCATCGCGTCGAGAATCACGGCGCTTTCGTTCACGCCGAGTCCCACGGCTTTCACCGCGCCGGCTGAGCGCAGTTCGTCGAGCGCCCGAAAGCCGCCGCCTTCGGTCAGTTGCCGCCAGTAATGCGGATTGTTGTCGCCGTGCGTGACGCGGCCAATGTCGTGCACCAGCAAAATGTCGATGTCGACGATGCCGAGCCGCTGCTGGCTGTCTTCGAACGAACGCAGAATGCCGTCGTGCGTGTAGTCGTAAATCGCCTCGAAGGGCAGCGGATTTTGCCAGCCTTCCTTGCCGTCGTAGGGCGTCGTGCGCGGCACGAAGCGGCGGCCTACCTTGGTCGACAGCGCATACTCGCCACGCGGATAGCGGCGCAATGCGTCGCCCAGACGATGCTCCGCCTTGGTGTGCCCGTAATGCGGCGCGGTGTCGAAATAGCGAACGCCGGCGTCCCACGCGGCCGCGATGGTCGCGTGCGCTTCTTCATCCGACAGGTCGCGATAGAGGCCGCCAAGCGGCGCGCTGCCGAGGCTCAAGCCGGTTAATTCCAGCGCGCTACGCCCGACGCGGCGGCGCTGCCGAACCTTCGAACCGATCGTTGCGGTCATGTACCCGTCTCCATCCTGGTCCCACTCTGTCGAATGAGCTTTTTATCACACCGCGAGCCGACGCTCAGTGCGGTTCTTCACTGCGGTTCTTGCGCTGCCTTCCTGCGCTGCGTTACTGCGGCTCGACCGCCACCACGCGACGCGGCGCCGCCACGCTCGACGGCAGGCACGCGGGCCCGACCGGCTCGAATGTCTTGTACGTCAGAATGAATTCCTGGTGGCCCAGCATTTCCGATTTCGACGCCGCGCCTTGCGACACCGCCACGGTCTGCTCGAACACCTCGCGGCCCACTTCGTCGAGCGTGCCGCGCCCTTCGAGAATGCGGCCTGCGTCGACGTCCATGTCGCCGGACAGATTGCGATATGTCGCGGGATTCGCGCACACCTTGATGACCGGCGAGATCGCCGAGCCCACCACCGAACCGCGTCCGGTCGTGAACAGAATCACATGCGCGCCGCACGCAATCAGTTCGCCGATTTCCGCATTGTCGCTGATGTTCGGGAAGCCGAAACGCGGCTCGCCGTCCGGCACCACGTCGAGCAGATACAGGCCGCCGGTCGGCGGAATATCGCCCGGCTTGACGATGCCCGCGATCGGCGACGCGCCGCTTTTCGCATACGCGCCGAGCGACTTTTCTTCCTGCGTGGTGAGGCCGCCGTCAGCGTTGCCGACCGCGAAACTGCCGTGCCCGAGAATCGAGTAATAGCGCGCCGCCTTGGCCACACACTCGACGATCGCATCGCCGAGTTCGGGCCGCGCCGCGCGCGTCTTCATATGAAACTCGCAGCCCACGAGTTCGCCGGTTTCCTCGAAGATGCAGGTCGCGCCCGCATCGATCAAATGATCGAACGCACGGCCCACGGCCGGATTCGCGGTGATGCCGCTGGTGCCGTCGGAGCCGCCGCAAATCGTGCCGACCACGAGTTCGCTCAGCGCCATCGGCACCTTCTGCTGCGCGGCGAGCTGCTCGCGCGCGCCGCGAACCCAGTCCACGCCATACTGAATCGTGCTGCGCGTGCCGCCTTTCTCCTGAATGGTCAGCACTTCGACGGGACGGCCGCTCGCGCGCACGACATCGACGAGGTAGTGCTTGTTCATGCTCTCGCATCCCAGCGACACGAACAGCACCGCGCCGACGTTCGGATGCGTGGTCAGCCGCTCGAGCATTTTCTCCGCGTAGCCGTTTGGATAGCAGCCGGGAAAGCCGATCAGATGAACCGGCGCTTCATGCGCGGCATGCGCGTCGCCGAACGCGTCGAGCGGCTCGCGAAACTGCGTGACGATCTCGCGCGCCACGTGATGCGCGCACTCGACCAGATACGCGACGGCAACCACGTTGCGGATGCCCTTGCGGCCGTCGCTGCGCAGGTAGCCTTGCAGCGTCGGCTGTTGCGCAGAGGCGCTTGCTACGGATGTCTCAGTCATGTTCGTTCCAGCGCGGCGCGAGGCCGCCTCGTGATGCGCAAATCAGTGGTGGACGAATTGATGACCCGCGTCGTGCGTGTACGTCGGCAGGTAATCGCTTTCGAGGTTGTGCGTATGCAGATGCTCGCCGCGCGGCACCGCTTCGGTGACGTGGCCGATCACGGCGCCGTAGCGCAGCACCTTGTCGTCTTTCGCCAGATCGCGGCGCGCCACCTTGTGCCCGAGTTCGATGGTCCGCGAGAGCGTGACGCTTTCGCCTTCGATCTGCACCTGCGTGCCGGCGTCGAGACGCGCCGCCGCGATCAGGCAGTTGTCGTCCGGACTGAGCAGGATCAGTCGCGGATCGGTTTCTTGTTGGCGGCTCGTCAAATGAGTTCTCCGTCAGGCCGTTGAATGAGCGTTGTGTTAGTTCTGGCCTTCGCCGCTCGCGAGGCGCGCCACCATCAGCGAGCCGAGGATGATCGCGCCGTAGATCGCCTGAATCCAGAACGACGGCACTTGCGCCAGAGTCAGCAGGTTTTGCACGACGCCGAGCAGCAGCACGCCGGAGAGCGCGCCGATCATCGTGCCCTTGCCGCCGTCGAGCGAAATGCCGCCGATCACCGCTGCCGCGAACACCGTAAAGATCATGCCGTTGCCCTGGTTCGCATTGATCGCGCCGACATAGCCGGTCACGATCAGGCCGCCAAGCGAAGCCAGCATGCTGCCGAGAATGAACACGCCCCACGTGATGCGCTCGACGCGAATGCCCGCCGCGCGCGCCGCTTCCGGATTGCCGCCGATCGCGTAGAGCGCGCGGCCGAGCCGGTGATAGCGCAGCATGAAGGCGGCGATCGCGAAGGCCACCGCTGCGAGCCACACCGACAACGGCAAGCCCAATACGATGGTGGTGGCGAGCGAGAAGAACGACGGCGGCATGTCGAACAGCGTGCCGCCCTTGGTCGCGCCGACGAGCATGCCGCGCAGCACGATCAGCATGGCCAGCGTGACGATGAAGGCGTTCAGCCGCAAACGCACCACCAGAAAACCGTTGATCGCGCCGACTACTGCGCCGACCGCGAGAATCGCCAGCAAGCCGGCCGCGGCGGGCCATTGCGTGCCGAATCCGGCGGAGGCGACCGGCATCACGAGCATCGCGCCCACGGCCGGCGCAATGCCGACCGTCGATTCCAGCGACAAATCGAATTTGCCCGTCAGCACGATCAGCGATTCGGCGAGCACGACAAGCGCGAGCGCCGCCGACGCGCCGAGCACGCTGATCAGATTCGCACGCGTGAGAAAGCTCGGGCTCACGAACGCGCCGATCACAATCAGCAGCACGAGCGCCGGCAACAGCGCGAGTTCACGCAAGCGGGCAAATTGCGAGCGTCCGCGTTTGCCGCGCAAAGCCGATGCAGATGCGGATGCGGACGCTTGCGCGTGGACCTGGGCCTGCGCCGCGCCGAACGCGGGACTGGGCACACTATTCTTCATGGAGACTTACTCCTTCAACGGATGCAATCAGATCCTGGTCCTGCCAGCCCGCGGGAAATTCCGCGGCGATACGGCCACGGAACATGACGAGAACACGGTCACAGGTGCGCAGATCGTCGAGTTCGCCGGACACGACCAGCACGGCCTTGCCTTCTTCGCGCACGCGATCCACGACGGAGAGCAGCGCTTCTTTCGATTTCACGTCGACGCCCGCCGTGGGGTCGATCAGCACCAGCACGTTGGGATTGGTGGCGAGTGCGCGCGCCATCACGACCTTCTGCTGATTGCCGCCCGAGAGGCCGGATACGACGTGCTCCGGTCCCTGAGCGACGATGCCGAGCGCGTCGATCATCTTCTGGCCGAACGCGTTTTTCTTTGCGGGCGTCGCGATGCCGAACTTGCCGAAGAGCCGCGCGATCGTCATCGACGCGTTTTCCGCGATCGATTGCGTCAACACGAGCCCTTCGTGATGGCGGTCTTTCGGCACGCAGCCGATGCCGTGCGCGAGCGCCGCGGGCACATCGCCGGGCGGCAGGCTCACGCCGTCCACGCTGATCGTGCCGCGCTTCGCCGCGCGCAGGCCGGCAATCGCTTCCGCCACGCTCGTGCGGCCGCTACTCGTCGCGCCGGTCAAGCCGACGACTTCGCCGCGCTTGACGGCGAACGACACGTCTTCGTAATCCGCGCCGCTGAGCCGGTCGACTTGCAGCGCAATCGCGGTGTCGGCGCGCAACGGTTCGCGCGCCGCCGCGTCCGCGACCAGAAGGCCGCCGCGTTCGCCCGTCATCGCTTCGATCAACTGTTCGCGCGGCAACGCGGAAACCGGCGCGCTGACGATATGCCGCGCGTCGCGCAACACCGTGACCGCCTGGCAAATCTCATACACCTCCTGCAGATGGTGCGAAATGAACAGGAAGGTCACGCCTTCGCGCTGCAGTTCCTCGATACGCCGGAAGAGCCGCTTGATTTCGTCGCCGTCGAGCTGCGCAGTGGGTTCGTCGAGGATGATGAAGCGCGCGCCGTACGACAACGCCCGCGCGATCTCGACGAGTTGCCGCGCCTCGACGCTCAGGTCGCCGGCGCGCGCGTCTTCACGCACGTCGATCTTCCAGTGGTCGAGCAAGGCGCGCGCGTCGCGGCGCATGGTTCGCCAGTCGATCACGCCGCCTCGCGACGGCTGCCGGTTGATGAACAGATTTTCCGCGACGGACAGGTCGCGAATGATCGTCGAATGCTGATAGACGCAGGCCACGCGCTCGCGCCATGCATCGCGGTCCGCGAGCGGCGGCGCGGGCTCGCCGTTAAAGCGCACGTCGCCGGTATCGGGCTTGCGCAAGCCGGTCAGGATCGACACGAGCGTCGACTTGCCCGCGCCGTTGCGCCCGACGAGCGCATGCGACTCGCCGGGCATCACGCGAATGCTCACGTCGTTCAGCGCCGCCGTCGAGCCGTAGCGTTTGGTGACCGACAATGCTTCGACCACCGAAGCAATTCGCGCGCGTGACGTGCGCTCGCTGATGTCGCCGCTCATGTCGCCGCTCATTTGACGGTATTGCCCCACAGCGCCTTGTCGTCGACATTCGACTTCGTGACGAGCGGCGCGGGCAACTGGTCTTCGAGGATGCCCGGCGCGAGCTGGATGATCGTGCTGCCGTGATCGGTCGGGCCCGGCTTGAAGGTCTGGCCGGCCAACGCCGCCTTGATGTAGTAGAGGCCGTACTTCGCGTACGAATCGGCGGGCTGCGACACGGTGGCGTCGATGTCGCCGCGGCGGATCGCGTCGAATTCCTGCGGAATGCCGTCGTTGCTGACGATCACGACGTGCTTTGCGTCGCCGGCCGGAAACAGCATTTGCTTGCGACGCAGCGTTTGCAGCGTCGGCGACAGATACACGCCGCCCGCCTGCATGTAGATCGCCTTCACGTCGGGATTCGCGGTAAGCAGGCTGTCGAGTCCGGTAGCCGCGACGTCGCCCTTCCAGCTCGCCGGAATTTCCAGCAGCTTCAAACCGGGAAAGCCCTTCAGGCATGAGCGGAATGCCTCGGAGCGGTCGCGTCCGTTCACCGAACCGAGGTCGCCCATGATCTGCACGACCTTGCCCGACTTCACGTGTTCGCCGATGTACTTGCACGCCTTCTCGCCGTACGCGTGATTGTCGGCGCGCACGACCATCGCGATCTTGCCTTGCGTCGGCGCGACGTCGACGGCGACGACCGGCACGTTGCGCGCCGTCGCGGCGTCGAGCGCGCGGCTGATCGCGGCGGAGTCGAGCGGGCCGACCACGATGCCCTTCGCACCCAGGTTCAACAGGTTGTTCATGTCGGTGATCTGCTGCACCGGATCGCCATTCGAATTCACCGGCGCGAGGATGTCGATGCCCATCTCCTTCGCGTACTTCGGCAGATAGTTGTTGTACGACTGCCAGAACGGCGACGTCAGCAGCGGCAGGCCGAGGCCGACCTTGCCCGCCTCGGCGGCCTGCGCAGCGCCGCCCAGACTCAAACCGGCGATGCACGCGGACGCGGCCACGGTGAAGAGCGACTGACGGTACGAACGGGAAAACAATTGGCGAGCCGGCTTCGGCTCTTTCGCGAACGACATGACTGTGTCTCCTGATATGCGTTGTTGAACTGCGTGAACCGGTCGTGGATGCCGGCACTTCGTCCTGCGCTTTCTTATGTGCATTGGCGACTCTGTGCGAATCTTGGCGTGCGCTCATTCACCAATGAACGTATTATTCATATACGGACTTTTCGAAGTCAAGCGAAGTGCACTGCACCAACCGTCCGTGTTTTCCCTGGACGCATCGGCGCGCACGGAGCGCGCTGCGGCACTTACACTCAAGCGCCACTTACTGAGAACAGCTCACGGAACTCGCTCACGATGGACGCAGAAGACAAGGACGATGCCGACCGTTATCGCGCGCCCGCGCTCGACAAGGGCCTCGACATCCTCGAGTTGCTGGCCGAGCAGAAGGAAGGGCTCACGCGCGCCGAGATCACGAAGCTGCTCGGGCGCAACGCGAGCGAGATGTATCGGATGCTCGAGCGTCTGGTCGCGCGGCAATACGTGGTGCGCTCCACGGGCGGCGACCGCTATTCGCTTAGCCTGAAGCTGTATGCGCTGGCGCATCGTCATCCGCCGATGAACCGGCTCATCTCGGAGGCGTTGCCGCTGATGCAACGTTTCGCCGATGCCGCCGAACAATCGTGCCATCTGGCCGTGTACGACCGCGGCAATCTGCTCGTCATCGCGCAAGTGGATGGACCGGGCACGTGGGGCATGTCGGTGCGGCTCGGTTCGCGCGTCGGTTTGATCGACACGGGCTCAGGCCGCGTGATGCTCGCGTTCCAGACCGTCGAACAGCGCGCGCAGATGCTTGCCGAGCACACCAAGGTCAAGGGCGAAGTGACGATAGACCGCGAGGCGCTCGAAGCCGCGTGCGAGCGGATTCGAGCGGCCGGTTTTTCGCAGAAGGACAGCCAGCAGACGTTCGGCGTGACCGACGTCACATTCCCGGTTCTCGGCCCGTCCGGCCAGGCGATTGCGGCGCTCACCTGCCCGTATCTGAAGCGTATCGACGAATATGTCGCGCCCACGCTCGCGGCCGCAACGACGCTGCTGCGCGAAACGGTGCAGGCGCTTTCGATGTTTCGCGAGCAGACGGTTTGAGGTGTGGTGGAAGTGCAGTTGAGATGTGCGTGGCGTGTGGTTGATGGAATTCGCGGCGGCACGTTCAGTTCGGGCCGCTCGCGTATATGGTTTAGAATGGCGGCCCTCTCAAAAAACGACGCCGCGTGAAGTCATTCGTGCGCATCCATCGATAAGCAATGGCGAAACTTCTGACCGACTCCGAATTCCAGCGTTTTTCCGAACTCCAGCAGAAGCAATCGAGCTTCACGATCACACCCGAAGAAGCCGACGAACTGCGCGACATCGTCGCTCATGCGCAGAAGCGCCGCGACGATCGCGCGGCGGCAATGCAGAGCATCGAGACTTTCATCCAGCAATTCGACATCAGCCCGGACGAGCTGTTTTCGCCGGAACAGATTGGCGAAGCGGCGCGCACCTATGGCCTGATTCC
Source organism: Paraburkholderia sp. GV068 (assembly GCF_003058125.1). Classification (NCBI taxonomy): domain Bacteria; kingdom Pseudomonadati; phylum Pseudomonadota; class Betaproteobacteria; order Burkholderiales; family Burkholderiaceae; genus Paraburkholderia; species Paraburkholderia sp. GV068. The sequence goes on along the minus strand of NZ_QBUB01000020.1, from coordinate 54,243 downwards.
GGCGGCCAAGAAGGAGCGCGTGCTGCCGCCGTCGTTCACGTTCAACGGCAAGCCGTACCAATGGACGACGCGCGCGCTGCCGGACGACATTCGCGTGCCGCTGTTCGATGCGTTCAAGGCGGGGCAGTCGGTGAAGTCGTTTATCGCGACGCCGAAAGATGCGAACCGTTGCGCGGCGACGATCGCGCGTCTGGAGCGTGAAACCGGTGCGGTGTATGCGGATGCGTGGCTCGAAGAGTTGGCGGTGACGCGGGCGCAGGTTGATGAGGCGGCGGGGAAGTTGCCTGCCTAAATAATTGTTGGCCGGGCACCAGCGCGGTGGTGCCGGCTTGCTGATCTTGTCTTGTACAGATCATTGTCCTAGAGCGAGCACCTGCGCGGCTTGCTCTGCAATTGCCTTCTCATCTCCGCCTTTGGTGCGCTTTCCGCAACGCGAAAGCAACCGCCGCGCTGCGTCTCGTAGGGCGGCGTCTCATGTCTCGTGTCCGATCCGCTGCTCGCACTTCTGACGGCATACGCCGACAAACCACGCAGAAAAAGCCAGTCGCGCCCTACGCGCGTAGGAATGCAGAGAGCGGAAACTTCCGCCATTACACAAATTCGGCTGTAACGAATGGGTGACTCTTGTCACATGGCCCCGGATATTACAAACTCGTCAGTTCGCTTACAAATCGCCGAAATTAACTATCACAGTTGAGAGTAAGCCGCAGGAGGGATGACTCACCTTCTACGAGTTTGCCGAAAGCCAGGTTGCGTGGCCTCTACTTAGTTAGGATTCCAATCGACTCTTAGACTTTTGATGGAGACATGAGAGAAAGTCGAGGAAGCATCGGACGATCTGAAACGCGAGTGTTTCGAACAAGAACAATCCTATTCACTCACAATCCTTTTATCCTGATGATCAAAAATATTAGAAGGAGCCTGACGAGAAACATCGTTAGATGGCTCATGGCCGGCTCGCTCGCGGCATCTCTGGCTGCATGCGGCGCAGGCGACGGTGTGTCGTCCCAGCCCACGTCTACCGGAGCAAACACGGCGAAAAGCGCGAGCAAGACATCTCTGCAGACGCCGAAGTTCACGGAGGTGAAGTTGTCCTCTGCTGCGCGCGCCTCGACGAATGCCCCAATGTCATTTAGAGCGTCTCAGCTGAGCAGCGCTTCGCTGGGGGGTTATGTTGTTGCTCCGTGGATCTGGAACTCGCACCGGATCAACGTATGTTGGGAGAACGCAGCGGATTGGAATGAAACGCAACGTAAATGGGTCAGAGAAGCCGTAACCAGTACCTGGGACGCGAATTCGGACGTCACATTTGCCGACTGGACCCAGTGCCCCGACTATGAGCAGGGGCCGGTTTACTTGGGGATTCGACTGGTCTTCACGAGCGACAGTTCCAAAACAAGGAAGGCCGGCGAAGCAGGGATCCACTTTCAAAACAACGTCCAACTGCTGGGTGCGTTCGGAGGTTCGATATGTGCGAAATGGGACGATTCAAGAAACTGCGTGAAGTGGTTGCCTTGTTACAACTGGGACGACCTGGAGGTCTGCGTTAAGACAATCGCCGTGCACGAATTCGGCCATCTATTAGCGTTTGCTCATGAGCAGGATCGACCAGAAACGCCTCAATGGTGCAAAGATCTGCCGGAGGTCCTGCGCGAACCTAAGACAGCAGACGGCGTGGTCTTTGGACCTTGGGACCTGCATTCCGTAATGAACTACTGCAACCCCGATTGGATGGGCTTTGGCGTTTTGAGCCCGGGCGACGTCAGCCTCGTGCAAGCGTATTACGGAAAACCGGGAAGCAAAATTTATTCTGTATATACAGCTAATGATCCGCCCATCGTAGTGATCCAGGATAGTAAGACTTTCGACTATGCTGCGGACTACCTGACCATTCCCAATGCGGACGGCTTCGTGGTTCGTCATTTCGCGGCTACGCCCGACGGCAACAAAGTCGCATACACGCTGGTCAATCGGCAAAACCACAGCACGATGCTTGGCTACATCGATACGCACTCCGATACGCTAAAGCTTCAGAAAACGATCGCCGAAGAAATCGTGGACATGCAATTGTCCGGCGACAGCAAGTACGCCTATGTCATATGGCAGCAGGGTAGTACTACCGGACTTCGCGCCTACGACATGAGCACCCTGAATGTCGCCTGGAACCTGCCTATTGCGGGGGCTAAGCGAATCGCGGCACAACGTAATGTCTCCAGCCAGCGGCTCTATGTGGTCAAGAACGCAGGAACCGGTAGCGCGCAGTCGATCGCCGTGGTGGATATCAACTCGCACAGCCAGATTGCCAGCTACCCTGTCGGGACAACGCATTCGCAAGCGTTGCTGGTAGGTCTGACGCCCGACGAGAAGACGCTGTATCTCGCCGATCCGAGTACCGAAAATCAGCTCGTTCCGTTCATTGCCAACCTCGATACACAGTCTGGCCAATACAATGTTCTGCAGCCAATTACCCCCGCCGATGCCGGTGTTCACGATCTCCACGTGCTCGACAGCAACCAGGTTCTACTTGGAACGAATAAGCAAGGAATCGCACCGCTTGTTTACGATGTCGGCGCAAAGTCGTTCAAAGCGATAACCGACGGGATTCCGGACAATTGGTCTCTCCCGTTCGTCTATTCACCGGACGGCAAAACAGTGTTCACGATGGGCCAGTACTGGGACGACGGCATTCCGTATTACTCGTTCGTTCGCCTCGACAGTTATAGGTTGCAAATGGCGACTGCCCCCCCGATCTGGGCGGGCTCCAACCATCCGGTCTGGAGTGTCGGTTTCGGTCAAGACGTCGTGACTCGACCATTCGCGGTGATCTATCGCTGATGAGATCTTCACCGCGCAATTGTCACGCTGACGTTCTCTAACGTAAAAACGCCGTTCAGCCTCCCGGTTGAACGGCGTTTTTAACGAGTCGGCGCACGGCAACAAGCCAGCGCAATCGCGCGCTATTCCCTAAAACGTTGTGGAAACCGTAACCCAAGTCTGCTGACGAGCCGTGTGCGCCGGAGCGTGCCCTGCTCGCATCGCATAGCTCAGTTGCGCGGCCACGCGTTTGCCGCTGAAACTTGCGCCGATCCCGTAGCCTTGCAGTCTGACGCTGCCACCGGGTATGGGGCCGTCGCCGCGCGTTCTCCCTCGTGCATCGTCGTAGAAGATTTGCAGGGATGTACCGGGAATACTGCTGAAGGACTTGCTCGCGGCGACGGAAAACACGAACCCATCGTCCACCGAGGCCGCGTTCTGATCATAGGCGCGTACCGCCGATGGACCACCAAGCCCGAGCCGCTCTGAGCTATCGAGACTGCGGCTCGCCCATTGCCCGCGCATCTGAACGGACGCGCGAATGGTCGGCGTAATCGCCTGCACGTAGGCGAGCGCCGGCTCGGCCTTATAGAAGTCGAATCGTCGCCCGCTCAACGCAGCAACACTGCCCGAGTAGTCGGATTCTCTCTGCTTCGCCGTACCGCGACTGACAATCGCGCTGTATTGAATCGCGTTCGGGCGCTCGTCGAGCTGCCCGAGCATGGTGCCGTCGACGCGCACCGAAGCAAGAACGCTGCGCTCGTCGGTGCGAAGAATTTCGCCGAACTTTTCGTCGCTGGATCGTTTGAAGTTGAGACTGGCGCCCACGTCGAGACTCACGGTGCCTGAGCGAATCACGGGGTTCGTCCCGTAGAGACTGATTACATTGGCGGAACCCGTTCCCAGGCCCGCGAACGCTTCCCCGAGTTTGTAGTCGACGCGCGAGTATGCGATACCGGCTCGACTCGCACCTACGCCCGTGAGCAGGTCGTAGGAAACACGGCCCAGGCGGGTATGGCCATCTTCGCCCGCTTTGGTCTGCATGAAGCGAGGCGTCAGATAGGCTGTCGCCTGGAACTGATCGCCGAGTCCCAAGGTATTGTTGACGCCGCCTGTCACGCCTAGTCGGCGCCAGCCCGCTTGCCTGGAACCGGCGTTATCGATCACTGCGGCGCCGTAGAAGCGGTCGCCCGGCTCGACATCGACCGTGACAGTCGTGCCGCCTGTTTCCGTCCCGGCTGACAACGTAGGCGTTACCAATCCCACACCAGGAATTTCTTCGACCAAATGTGTATTACGCTCGATGTAGCGCAATGAAGACGCGCTCTCGTTCGCGCTTTCGAGAATCTCTCTTAGTCGGTCTGTCGCTACGTCAGATGTATTTCGGACCACGACCGACTCGACATGGCCCCGCGCGATCTGAAAGTGTATAACGCCGTCCGTCACCGTTTGCAGCGGGAGGATGACGCGAATAAGCGCGTCTCCATCGTGGTACAGAACTGCGGTTAGCGCATCGCGCACTACGCGCAATTGCGAAAGCGTGACATGACGCCCGCGCCAAGGCGCGAGAAACTCGTCGGCGCGTTGCTGCTCCTGCGCAGACAAGGCGCCACCAAAGTCGAAGGCATTGACAGAAAACGAGAACTCGCCGTTTTGAGACGCTTCGGGAAAAGGAGGTTGTACTGGAGCCACTCGATCAACACTGGGCTCGCCACCTAAGCCTCGTGTCAGTTCAGGATTTTGACGAAGCAGTGAGCCTGCGTTCGTCGGCTCATATGCATCGGCGGTAGCATGCCAAGCGGCCGCGCCAAGCAACGGCAACCATGCGGTGCGCAACAGACGATGCGGATACCGATATCGGGCAACGGTTTTCAAATCTGGTGCTTTGGGAGTGACGCGCCCGCAGCGGCTCGCCAAAGCCTGGCCGGCGCGCAAAGGTGAAGTATTGGTGGGCAGTGTGAGTTAGCGGATAGGAGAGACGCGGTTGGCGCCTCTCCCGTCTGTTGCTCCGCCGCAAGTTGCCGCGTGCGAGCACGCGATCACGCCGTCAAATCAAACGGACGGTTATAGGTTCGCCGACTTCGGCAGGATGCGAATGTTGTGGTCCGTGTTCTGCGTATTCGCCGGCAGATCGACTTCCTGAGCCGTCAGCCTACCGCCAAGGCGCGAGACACGGGCATCGATCGCGATCCGGTTGTCTGCGCGAATTGTGCCGGTCTCGACACTGGAGGCACTCAGCATGACGCTATCGCCCGCCATGGTGCGCGAGGAAACCTGCTGCGAAATCGAACTGTGTGCCTTTAGCGTGACGTTACCGTCCTGACTTGTCACGTTGCCAACCTGACGGAGACGCCCGCCGGCCATGACCGCCGCGCACGTCGCGTCGCTGGGACACGGCGGGTTATACAGTTTGGACTGAACCGAGATGTCGCCGTCCGCTTTAAGGTTACCCGCCAACGTGACATCGCCACCAGAAATGCTGATGGTCTTGGCATTGAGATTTGCGACACGAAGGTTGCCAGTGGCTGGTCGATCGGGCGCAAGCGACCCTGAGAACAATGTGAGGGATGTCGCGGCAGATGTTTTAACGCCATCGGACTGGGCGATATCCCCATGCCACGATTCAAGGAAAACCGAGCCGGTACTTGCGTTCACATTCGCATTCTGTTCCAGGCGCTCGGTACCGGATATGTGCACAAGGCTCCCGCCGTTCACCGGCGCGTTGATGCTGACAGTGCCGCCAGTAATCCCCACCTGGCCGGCGTTGATGGCGCTATTGATGGCAAGGGCACCGCCGTAAGCGCTGATATCGGCGATGGATGAAGCGACCCGGCCGTTGACTGAGACGTTGCCGCCGACGGTGTCAATTTCAACGGTGCCGTTAGCGGCTTCTATTTTCGCGCCAGAATTCACAGTTATGTCGTGACCCGCAGGAGCCCGGCCGCTAGTGGGTGCTGTGGATGGGTCGAATGGCACATATGTGGATGGCATTTGCCCCGTTACCCGAACCTTGCCGTCAGCCGTCAAGCGGCCACCCACAGTGACCTTCCCGTCACGCTCAGTACCAAGTACGATGGAGCCGCCCGAAGCTGGCGATGCGCGCGTCGCCTCGATCACCCCCGCATTGTGAACCACTGTGCCAAGCATCGCACCAGCAGCGGCTGCGGACAGCTTTACGTCGCCACCATCTGCAGCAATAACACCATAATTCGCGGCTAACGCATTCTGCGCTTCCCGACCAAGCGAGACCGAGATGCCGGAATCCCTAAGTACCATCGCCGCGCCATCGGCGGCGCCAAGCGTCACGTTTTTAGCGCGAATGGTGCCGTAGTTTGCCGCTTGAGGGCCCAACAGGATCACAGACTCCTGAGCGGTCAGCTGTCCGTTATTCGTTACTTGCCCTTGTCTGCCGCCAGCGGAAAGATTGAGGTATCGGTCTGGTTTGCCGTCCATATTCATGAACTGCTGATCATTCGCATCCAGCGTCGACGCCACCAGACTCCCAACATCCACTTTCGCGCTCTTGCCGAACACAACCCCGGCCGGATTCACCACGAACACGCGCCCGTTAGCCTTCAGCGTGCCGTCGATTTGGGTCGGATTCGCGGTAGTCACGCGGTTGAGCACAGCCGATGTAGCGCCCGGTTGATTGACAATCACCGACTGATCTTTGCCGATGTTGAAGTTCTTCCAGTTGACGATCATCTTGTCGCTCGACTGCGAAATCGTCGTCGTTTTGCCTTGCGTCTTGATCGCGCCGGCGCCCGCCGCTACGACACCGCCGTCCACGGCCCACGCAGTGCCCACGACTGCCATCAACATGGCTGGCAGCAGCGCCAGACGATAATTCGGCGCCACCCCGCGCCCGATTGGCTCGCGGATACATTTCTTATTCATTCGTTGACCTTTTAAGAGAGCTAACTAAATTTCTCACGCGAACGCTGAGCGTCGCACGGCAGGCGTTCCAGCAATTGAAGTCGGAACGTAACCGCGTCGTAAGATTGTAGGGATACTCTCAGCCGAAGAACTTGAAGAAACGTCCGAACCGATGTGTGCTTTCGTCATCGGATAGACGGCGTTTCGCTCTCGCCAGAGTCATCCAGCGCCATCCGAAACCCCACCACGCCCGGATCTTCCGTCGGCGTCATCGTGAAGCCGCTCGCCCTTGCGAGCGCGATCATCGCGGTGTTCTCGCGCAGCGCCTCGCCCACCAGCCAATGCGTGCCGCGTGCCCGCGCATACCGGATGATCCGGTCCGTCAGCAACCGCCCGAGCCGTCGCCCCTTCTGATCCGAGCGGATCGCCACCGCAAACTCGGCCGTTTCGTTATCGGGATCGGCAACCGCGCGCACCACGCCGAGCGTGCGCGAAACGCCGGCTTCGTCCCGCACGGTCGCGATCAGCGCCATTTCGCGGTCGTAGTCGATCTGTGTCATGCGCGCGAGCTGCGAATGATCGAAGCTGCCGACCGCGCCGAAGAACCGCAAGCGCAAATCCTCAGGCGTCATCGCTTCGACGAAATCGTGATGCGCGGCCTCGTCTTCCGGGCGAATCGGCCGCACGGTCACACGCAGACCTTCCCAGTCGAGCGTCTCTTCGAAACGGCGCGGATACGGCACGATCGCGAGCCGGCTGCGTTTCGCCGCAATGTTGACGATCGGCTCAAGCACCGCGACGTGATCGTCGTACACATTGAGCGTCAACGACAATCCGACGATCTCCTTCACATCGCACACCGCGTGCGACAGCGCCGTGAGCGCAGCGAGCGCCGGCTCGGGCGCGACGAGCCGCGCATAGGGCGACCGCGTGACGATGTCGCGCGCGAGAACCGGGTTCAACGGCGGCAGGCCGTACACGCGCAACGGCTCGGAGACAGCATCCGCGGATGGCGCCGTGAAGCGGAACACCGGGCCAAAGTTATCGTCGTCGTGAAGCGCGACCGCAATGCCGACTATCGGCTTGGCCTCATGCGCGCCGCCCGCTTCGTTTTCGACCCGAAGCCCGAACCGCTCCAATAGGCCCGCCGCGGCTTCGCCGGTTAGTTGGTGCTCACCTGCCGCGAGCGCCGCGCAAACCTGCGCTTGCGCGGCGTCGATTGCGTCGGGGACTTCGGCAGGCAAACCCTCCGGCGTCTGCATCAGCAATTCGCGCCCCATCCGATAATCGACGAGACGTGCGAACGCGCGGGCGAGCCGCTGCGGCGTCGTGTGAACCGGAATGCCTTGCGCGTGCAACGCATCGCGCGTAGCCGCGTCCACGCCGCCAAAGAAACAGGCGAGCAGACCGCGATAGGCGAACCGTTGATTCGCGATCAATGCCTGCGCGACCTCGTCGACCGGCGCGCTATGCGTCGATGCATGCACGACGAAAGCCGTGCCGGTGCCGCGATGTTGCGCCAGCAGCTTTAGCGCCGTGCCGAAATGCTCGGGACGCGCGTCGTCGCCGAGTTGCAGCGGATTGCCGCCCATCACGTTCGGCAACGCTTGCTGCAATGCCTGCGATGCTTCCTCCGGCCACGGCGCGAGCGTATCGCCGGCGGCGGCGAAGGCGTCGCAGGCGAGCGTCGCAAGGCCGCGGTCGCTCGTAATCAGCGTCGCCGTCGCGCCCGCCGCGACGCGGCCCACGCCGAGCGTCTCGATTTCGTCGAGCAGATCGTCGAGCGCGTCCACGCGGACCATGCCCGCGCGGCGGAACGCAGCGGTGTAAAGCGCGTCCGCCGGATCGGCGCGGCCCGAGCGCAGCGCGAGCACCGGCTTGTTGCGCGCCGCCGCGCGAGCCGCCGACATGAACTTGCGCGCCGCCCGCACGCTGTCGAGTTCGAGCAGAATCGCGCGCGTGCCGGGATCGCTCGCCAGATAGTCGAGGACGTCGCCCGCGTCGACATCAGCCTCGCCGCCCAGCGCGACCGCGTGCGAAAAACCGAGGCCGCGCGCGTGCGCCCAGCCGAGCACGGCATTGGTCAGCGCGTTCGATTGCGACACCCACGCGACGCCGCCCGCCTTCACCGTGCACGACGGCGCGCCGAAATGCGCGCGCAGCGCCGGCGACACGACGCCGAGACTACCCGGCCCGACGATCCGCAACAGATGCGGCCGCGCCGCCGAAAGCGCATGCCGCAACGCGAGCCGGTCGTCATCGCAGCGTGCTTCGCCGACGATAATCGCCGCGCGCGTGCCCAAGCCGCCGAGCTTGTGAATGATCGAAGGCCAGGTCGCGGGCGGCGTGCAGATCAGCGCGACGGTCGGCGCTTGAGGCAAGTCGCCGGCATCGGCGATCACGGCGTGGCCGTTGAGCGTGTGGTACTTCGGATTGACGGGCCACAGCGGGCCGTCGAAGCCGCCTTCCAGGAGCCGCGCCCACACCATCGCGCCGGTGCTGCCCGGCCGCTCGGAAGCGCCGATCACGGCGACGGATTTCGGTCGGAACAACGCGTCGAGATTGCGAACGGTCACAGGCGCTCCGCAGATGAAAGGGCGCGCCGCTCGGGCGTCGACGCGCGCGTCTTCGTCAGGATAGGCGAAGTGGAGCGATCGCGCGGCGCTTCTCGAACGCAAGCCTTGGCCGCCGTCAATCGACGCTTGATTAACGCGACCGCGCGCCGGGATTTTTTTAGCGTGCGCAGGCAAAATACCGCGCTTCAGTGCGACAATCGCAGACGATCCGCGCGCCTTCCCATCGGCCGCACTGCCCCGGATGTCAAAGAATCAGAAGGTGATGTATGCGACGCTTGCCATCGCTCATCGCGTTGCGCTTTTTCGAGGAAACCGCGCGCCACATGAGCTTTAACCGCGCGGCGAGCGCACTGTGCGTGACGCAAGGCGCCGTCAGCCGGCAGATCAAGCTGCTCGAGGAATCGCTCGGCGCGAAGCTGTTCGAGCGCGACCACAAGGGCATCCGTCTGACGCCGGTGGGCGTGCAGTTTCTGCCTTGCCTGTCCGACGCATTCGATACGATCGAGCGCGGCTTCCGTCAGATCACCGCGGCCAAGGGCCGGCGCCGTCTCGTGGTTGCCGTGCCGCCCACGTTCGCGACGCAGTGGTTCTCGCCGCGGCTCGGTTCGCTGGCCGACGAAATGCCCGACGTCGAATTGTCGATCCGCACTGAGCCCACCACGGACTGTCATTGCAATATCCGCTTTGGCCGGCACGCACTGGCCGATACGCATTCCGAATTGCTGATGACCGAGCGCCATGTGCTCGTGGGTGCGCCGAGGCTGCTCGGCGAGCCGCTCGACAGGCTGCTCGAACACATGCCCGCGCTGCATGTGCTGCACAACGACGCAAGGCTCGACCTATGGCCGAACTGGCTGGCCACGGCGGGGCTGCCGGCGCGTTACGCGGAAAACGGCATTGAATTCTCGACGCTCGAACAGGCGATTCGCGCGGCGCGCAAGGGCGCGGGACTGGCTATCGTCGACAGGAACATGATCGTCGAGGAACTCGCGGACGGCAGTCTTGCGCGCTTCTCGGATGTGGAAGTGGCCGGCCCGTTCGGCTACTGGCTCGACGTCGCGCCGCAGCACGCCGCGCTTGAATACGTGCAGGCGTTTGCGGCCTGGCTGCGGGAAGAAGTATTGAAGATGGGCTGATGAAGCGGTGGTGCGGCGGCAGTGCCCATGCAGGCAATGAGCCCGCAATAGAATTGAAAAAGCCGCGTGGGCATGACTGCACCACGCGGCTTTTTGTTGTTGCGTAAGTTTGTTACGTAAGCCGCTGTGAGCTCGCGGCCCGCCTGCGTTACATCGCCTTCTTGAACGGCGCGCCCGAATGCTCGCGCAACTCGTTGAACACGATCTTCGGCCACGCCTTTTGCGCGACTTCGATTTCCGAGACATGCGAAGCGAGATACGTCGGTGCGTCGGATGCGTCGAGCGCGATCCGCGCCGCGTATGAATCGGTGAAGCGACGCAGTTCGGCGGGATCGTCGCAAGTGACCCAGCGCGACATGCGGTAGCGCGCGGGCGCCATGCGCACATCGACCTTGTACTCAGTCGACAGCCGATGCGACACCACCTCAAACTGCAGTTGCCCGACTGCGCCCAGGATCATCAAGCCGCCCACTTCCGGACGGAACACCTGAATCGCGCCTTCCTCGCCGAGTTGCTTCAACGCTTCGCCAAGCTGCTTGGCGCGCATCGGATCAACGACTTCGACGGTCTGAAAAATTTCCGGCGCGAAGAACGGCAGCCCGACGAATTGCAGAGCCTCGCCTTCGGTCAACGTATCGCCGAGACTCAGCGTGCCGTGATTCGGAATACCGATGATGTCGCCCGGATACGCCTCGCTCACCGTCTCGCGCCGCTGCGACAGAAACGTCACCACGTTATTCGCGCGGAATGTCTTGTTGGAACGCGTCACCTTCACGGCCATGCCGCGCTCGAAACGCCCCGAACACACGCGGATGAACGCCACGCGGTCGCGGTGCGCCAGGTCCATGTTCGCCTGCACCTTGAACACGACGCCGGTGAACTTCGGCTCGTCGGGCATCACCGGACGCTGCACGGTCATGCGCATCGACGGCGGCGGCGCCAGGTCGACGAGCGCGTCGAGAATTTCCTTCACGCCGAAGTTGTTGATCGCGGAGCCGAACAGCACCGGCGACTGCTGACCGGCAAGAAACTGCTCGCGGTCGAAATCGGGCGTCGCGCCGGTAATCAGGTCGATCTCTTCCTTCGCCTTCACCCAGCTTTGGCCGAAGCGGCGTTCGCCTTCCTCGCTGCTCAGCGCTTGCAGCGTTTCGACGTCGCCGCCCGCCTTGTCTTGCCCGGCGCGGAACACGCGAACCTGATCGCGCTGAATATCGTAGACGCCCTGGAATTCCTTGCCCATGCCGATCGGCCACGTGAACGGCACCGCCGCCACGCCCAGATGCTGCTCGATCTCGTCGAGCAGGTCGAGCGGCTCGCGCACTTCACGGTCGAGCTTGTTGATGAACGTGACGATCGGCGTCTTGCGGCTGCGGCAGACTTCGAGCAGCTTGAGCGTTTGCGCTTCGACGCCGTTCGCGCCGTCGATCACCATCACCGCGGCATCGACCGCGGTCAGCACGCGGTACGTGTCTTCGGAGAAGTCTTCGTGGCCCGGCGTGTCGAGCAGGTTGATCACCGCGTCGCCGTACTCGAACTGCATCACCGAGCTGGCCACGGAAATGCCGCGCTGCTTTTCGATCTCCATCCAGTCGGATGTCGCGTAGCGATTGCTCTTGCGGCCCTTCACGGTGCCGGCGATCTGAATCGCGCCCGAGAACAGCAGCAGTTTTTCGGTCAGCGTGGTCTTACCCGCGTCCGGGTGGGAAATAACCGCGAAGGTGCGGCGGCGTTTGAGTTCGGAGACTGACATCGGGTCTGGCGGTCACGGATAGGGGTTCGGCGGTCTTCGGAAGCGGCTGGCTTCCGGGCTGCCGCGCGTGGCGCGGCGGCGTCGAGCTGCGGGAGTCGGGTCGGGAACCCGCATCACTATGGCAACCGGGCCGCGTCGGAAAACAGGTCGGGAACGAGCGTTCGACAATACGGATAATCGCCAGCGCAGAACAGCGCAGGGAACGAATGATACACGCCGGGGCGCCGGACGTGGGAAAGCCGCCCGCGAGGGGCGGCTGTCTGGGGAGGGGGATTGGGGAGGCGGAGAGTGCGTTAGGTCGTTGCAGTGGTCCGCGGGCGGTCGTGCCTTCGTGCCGTAGTGGTCGCCGTGGCGAGCGGAACTTGGCGGCGGGCGCCGGGCAGTTCGCGCGCGGTTCGAGGTTCGAGGTTCGAGGTTCGAGGTTCGAGGTTCGAGGTTCGAGGTTCGAGGTTCGAGGTTCGAGGTTCGAGGTTCGAGGTTCGAGGTTCGCGGTTCGCGGCGCCCGGCTTCCGGCTCCCCGCTCCCGGCAAATACGCCCTACCCGCCGCTCGCCTGGTTCAACGTCAAATGCTTCGTTTCAGGCGCCCACGCGATCGACACAACCATGCCGACGAGCAGCACCGCCGCCAGCACCATCATCGTGACGTGAAACCCGAAGCCGGCAATGCCGAGCGGCAGCAGGAACGTACCCACCGCCGAGCCCAGCCGGCTGCACGCAATAGCCAGCCCGACGCCGCACGCGCGCACTTCGGTCGGAAAGCACTCCGGCGGGAACACGCCGACAAGATTCGAGAACGCCGACATGGTCAGCGTGAAAATGCCGAACGCGACGATCATCGCGAGCGTCGCCGACTCCGGCAGCACGCTCAACGCGATCAGCGAAACGCACGTCACCGCAAACGAGCCGATCAGGAAAACACGCCGCGACAGCTTGATGGTCAGCCAGATCCCAATCAGTGCGCCAAGCACCAGAAAGCCGTTCAGCAGCAGATCCGCGCCTGAATCGTTGTTCAGGTGAATCGCCTTCAGGATGGTCGGCAAGAACGTGTAGATCGCGAAGTACGGAATGACGAGACACACGAAAAACGCGCAGTTGAAAATCGTCCGGCGAATCAGGTCTTTTTCGAAGAGACGCATGAACCCGCTAGCCGTTTGCGCGTGTTCGTCGTGCACGCCGTCGAGCGTCACGTTTTCGCCAAAGTGCTTCAGCACGACCGACTTCGCCTCCGCAACGCGGCCCTTGCCGAGCAGCCAGCGCGGCGACTCCGGCGTGCCCATGCGCGCGACCAGCACGATCACCGCAGGAATACCCGCTGAAGCAAGCAACCAGCGCCACGCATCGGGCGACGCATCGGCGTAATGCATGCCCAGCACGTTTGCGACCACATAGCCGACGGTCCATATCACGCTGAACGACCCAAGCAATGTTCCGCGATGCTTGCGCGGCGAGAATTCCGCGAGAATCGCATGTCCGACGGCGAAGTCGCCGCCCATGCCGAAGCCGATCAGCACGCGCAGCAAGCACAGTTCGAAAGGCGAGTGCACGTAGAACTGCGCGAACGCAGCCACGGTGATGATGACAAAGCTCATCAGGAAAATTTTTTGCCGACCGAGCCGGTCCGACAGCCAGCCGAACACGAGGCTGCCGAGAAAAATGCCCATCAGCGCGGAGCTGCCGATCATGCCCATCCAGAAGGCGTCGATCGGCATCTGACGATTCATCGCGGCGAGCGCGTAGCCGATGGTGCCGAGCGCGAATCCCTCGGTGAAGTGCGCGCCGAACGTGAGGCCCGCAATCTTGACGTGAAAGGCGTTCAGCGGCACGTCGTCGATGGAAACGGCGCGCGTCGCGGACGACGCCGCAGCGGGGAACGCAGGCGCGAGGCCGAGCGCACTTGCCTGGATATCCTGATTATTCATCTTGTCTCCTGTGATTGTTCTGAGCGGCGGATGCCGCGTAACGGCATCCGCCAACGGTCTAACGATCAGCGCCCCAAGCCGCCCATCATCATGTACTTAAGCTCGGTGTATTCATCGAGTCCGTACTTCGACCCTTCGCGGCCAAGGCCCGATTGCTTCACGCCGCCAAACGGCGCGACTTCGGTGGACAGAATCCCTTCGTTAATGCCGACCATGCCGCTTTCGAGCGCCTCGCCGACACGCCACGCGCGCGCCAGATCGCGCGTGTACAGATACGCGGAGAGTCCGAACGGCGTTGCGTTGGCAGCGGTAACGGCTTCGTCTTCGGTCTTGAAGTGAAAGCACGCGGCGACCGGCCCGAAGGTTTCTTCTTGCGCGATCAGCATCGAACTGGATGCATCGACGAGAACCGTCGGCTCATAAAAGGTGCCGCCCAGCGCGTGCCGCTTGCCGCCGGTCAACACCTTGGCGCCCTTCTGCAATGCGTCGGCGACGTGCGCTTCGACCTTGCTCAACGCAGCCTGATTGATCAGCGGACCCTGTTCGACGTCGCCTTGCAACGCGTCGCCCACGCGCATCTTGCGCGCGGCCTGTGCGAGTGCCTGCGTGAACGCATCGTAGACGCCGTCCTGCACATAGAAGCGATTAACGCACACGCAGGTTTGCCCGGTGTTGCGAAACTTTGAAGCCATCGCGCCTTGCACGGCGGCGTCGATGTCGGCATCGTCGAAAACGATGAACGGCGCATTGCCGCCAAGCTCGAGCGAGAGCTTTTTCAACGTATCCGCCGACTGCTTCGCGAGCAATTTGCCCACGCGCGTCGAGCCCGTGAACGACAGCTTGCGCACCACGTCCGATTCGGTCAGCGCGCCGCCTATCGCGGCGGCATCGCCGGAAACGATGTTGAACACGCCCGGCGGAATGCCCGCTTTCGCGGCCAGCACGGCCAGTGCAAGCGCGGACAACGGCGTTTCTTCCGATGGCTTGAGCACCATCGTGCAACCGGCCGCGAGCGCGGGACCGGCCTTGCGCGTGATCATCGCGAGCGGGAAATTCCACGGCGTGATGGCCGCGACGACGCCCACGGGTTCGCGCGTCACGATGATCTTCGCGTTCGGATTCGGGCTCGGAATCACGTCGCCATAGGCGCGCTTCGCTTCCTCCGCGAACCATTCTAAAAAGCTCGCCGCATAGCCGACTTCGCCGCGCGCTTCCGCAAGCGGCTTGCCTTGTTCGCGCGTCAACAGCTCGGCCAGCGCATCGCAATGCTCGAGCATCAACTCGCCCCAACGCCTGACGCGCGCGCCACGCTCTTTCGCGGTCAACAAGCGCCACGCGGAAAGCGCACGCTCGGCAGCAGCAATGGCTTGCGCCGTCTCCGCCGCGCCGCCCTTCGCGACTTGCGCGATCACTTCGCCTGTCGCGGGATTGCGGACGGGATAGGTCTCCGCGCTTTCACACCACTCGCCGCCGATGTAATGTCCGGTTCGAAGAAGTTCGCTCATGCCGCTTTCTCCAGGTTTTCGACGAACGCGCCTTGAGCAAGCCGCGGCTCGCGCGCAATGCGCTTGCCCGCGGTGTAATCGTTGATCAGATCGCACGGTGTGTAATTGCGTTCCAGTTCGAACAGCTCATCGTCGGAGAGCGTCGTGCCGAGCGCGGCGAGCGCGCTGTCGAACTGCGCCGGCGTATCGGCGCCGACCAGCATGCTCGCTACGCCTTCGTGGTTGAGCACCCATGCCTGCGCGATCTGCGCAGCGGACACGCCGCGCCGCGCGGCGACGCGCGCGACCGACGCCGCGATTTCGCGCGACACGTTATCGCCGTACATTTGCGCGGTGAAGGAGTCGGTCTGATTGCGCGTCGAGTTGGCGTCGCTCGTCAACAGGCCGCGCGCGAGCGGACTGAATACCGACACACCGACGCCCTGATCCTGGCAATACGGGATCATCTCGCGCTCTTCTTCGCGATACGCCAGATTCAACTGCAACTGCATGTTGATCGGCTTATGCCAGCCGTTGCGCTCGCAGACCTGCATGATCTTCGCGAACTGCCACGTGTACATGGTCGATACGCCGATATAGCGCGCCTTGCCCGCGCGAACGATATCGTTCAGCGCACTCATGGTTTCCTCGACCGGCGTGTTCACGTCGAAGAAATGCAGCATGTAGATGTCCACGTAGTCCATGCCGAGGCGCGCGAGCGAGCCGTCGATGCCGTCCATGATGTGCTTGCGCGAATGGCCGCCGGCGTTCTGATAGACGCCCATGTCGTAGCCGACCTTCGTCGTCACGACGATTTCCTCGCGGCGCGCGAGGCGCTTCAGAATGCGGCCCACGACTTCTTCGCCGACGCCCGTCGAATAGAAATCGGCGAGGTCGATGAAATTGACGCCGGCTTCGAGCGCGTGTCGAACGATGGGCTCGCTGCGCGCTTCGTCGAAAATCCAGGGCTTCCAGTGCGGCGTGCCCATGTTCATCGTGCCGAGGCACAAGCGCGAAACCTTCAGGCCGGATTGGCCGAGGCGAATGTATTCCATGAAACCTGTCTCCTTGTAGTTCGGATGCGGCGCGTGCAGTCGACGCCGCGCTCAGCGTGTGGTCAGCGTTGTTTCGGCGTGTAGAAGGGATTCGGGACGTCGCGCGCGGCCGCGAACACTTCGTCGCGATGCGGCAGGCCTTTCATCGCCGCGACAATGGCGTTCCTGCACGCGCGGTAGTTGTTTTCGAAGACGGCGTCGAGGTCGTCGGTGGCCGGATTGACCCAGTTCGCCGATACGACCACCCAGTCGTTCTCCGCTTCGGCCGGGAGCGTGCCGTTCTCGAGCGACTCGGCCACTGCCTTCGCGATGCCCGCCTGCGACGCGCCCCACGTCGCGTTGCCGTGAAACTCGCTGCCGATCTGCGCCTTGTTCACGTAGAGCGTCAACGGCTTGGTCGGCACGCCCGGCCGCGCGATGACGACGAACGGCGCGTGACCCGCCGAAGGCGTCGCCAGCGCCGTCGCGAACGCTTGCCCCGCAGGACCGTTGCGTGGGCCGACCAGCACGTTGATATGCGCGAGGTTCACGCCCGGCCCTTCGAATCCTTCGCCGATAAAGAGTTGTTTGTCCGCCGATACGCTCATGGTCTTTCCGTCGAGTTAAGTGGATGACCGATTGTGGCGTTCGGCGTCCGCGACCATGTATCGATGAGTTTTGATCCGGGGTATGAGGCGAACTCAACTCCGGGTTTGTCCCGACGAGTGCGCACGAACGTTACGACGCATCGCGTTGCCGGTGACGACGCGCGCAAAGGTGAGGGTTTTCGGGACTAGCAGCGACGAGGCGTGGAGGACAGCGAAAGGTGAGCATCCGCGAAGTGCTTATTGCACCGACGATACCGCGCGACCCGCGCACCGACGCCTATCCGCGAAAGACCGACGGACGCAGCCGGAGCTTCGCCGGATTCTTCGCACAGCCTGGGAATGCCCGCCAGCAAAGGCTGGCGCGGGTTTGCGGCGCGTCGGTGAGACCCGATGCTTGCGCGGGGCTCACCTCGCGGCCGGTGCGCGCCGCAGAGAAACCAGGCTCACCGAAGCAATGCCGCCAGGTGCAAGCCGCCGGTTTCTATTCACCAGTCGAATCGGGAATTTGAAGCAAAGGTGAGCGTTTTCGGGACTTGCGCAGCGGTGCGAAAAAAGCCGCGGGCATCGTCACCTGAGAGTGATGGATCACGCAATGCGCGCTACGCGTCGATCAGATAACGATCGCGATTCTTGCCCGCAAGCCAGCCCGGCGAACGGCCACGCCCGCTCCACGTCTCGCCGGTTTTCGGATTGCGATACTTGGCGACTGCAGCGCCTTTGCTCGCCGCCGTACGAGTTTTCGCGAAGCCGAGTTCCTCGGCCGTCAGGTCGTACTCGGCAATCTTCTGCTTGATGTCGGCGATCGCCTGCGCGATCTCCTTTTCGCGAGCCGCCGCGACTTCCTTGTGAAGCTTTTCGAGCTGAGCGGTCAACTGCTTGTAAGAGGCCATGACGAAATGCTCCCATTGATTGTGGCGGACCGACATGCGGACGCTATCAGACCAAAAAACGCTGGAAAGAGAAAGCCCGTCATCGTGCGGCGCTTGAACGAGCGGCGGACCATCGGCGAGGCGCGCGCTCAATCATCAATTGCATCGTACACGCGACGTTCGAAGTCGACTGCCATGGGAAACGGATCGATTGAACGGCGCTGAATCAGCACGACGCCGATAAGATCTTCCACCGGATCGGCGAACCAGCTCGTGCCAAAAGCGCCGGGCCAGCCGAAAGAGCCGATCGAACGATAGCCTTGCGGCAACTGCTGCGCGGGATCGTCGACGATCGACAAGCCGAGGCCAAAGCCCTGACCCGCCCACATCGCATGACCGAACGCCGGCAGGCGGCGCTGCTCGCGCGTCAGAAAGTTCGAACGCATCAGATCGACCGAGCGATGCGAGAGCAAGCGCGTGTCGCCGACGCGTCCGCGCCGCAACAGCAACTGCGCGAATTGCAGATAGTCCTGCGCGGTCGAAACGAGCCCGCCGCCGCCGCTTTGAAAGCGCGCCGGGTTCGCCCAACGGCTCGCCGACGCGTGATCCTCGACCACGCGCCGACGCGTGCCGGCATCGACGCCATAGGCGGTGGCAAGGCGGGCGAGCTGCGGCTCGGGCACCCAGAAAGCGGTGTCACGCATGCCGAGCGGCTCGAAAATCCGCGTGCGGAAAAACTCGCCCAGCGGCATGCCGGTCACTCGTGTGATCAATGCGCCGAGCACGTCGGTGGCGACGCTGTAGTGCCAGCGCGAGCCGGGCTGAAACATCAATGGCAATTCGGCGATGCGCGCGAGCCACGCGCTCACATCGCCGCGCGCGTCGAGACCGTTGAAGGCGGCCGCATAGGCTTCGGCTAGCGGCCCGGTCGCCGTGAAGTGATAAGCGAAGCCCGCGCGATGAGTCAGCAAGTCGAGCACGGTCAGCGGCTTGCGCGCCGGGTCGGTTTGATCGAGCGGGCCGCCGGGGTCGCGCAGCACGCGCGGCGCGGCGAATTCAGGCAGCCACTGCGCGATCGGCGCGTCGAGCGTGAGCCGGTCTTCTTCCACCAGCATGAGGATGGCGGCGCTCGTCACCGGCTTGGTCATCGACGCGATGCGAAACAGCGTATCGCGCTCCATCGGCAATGACACGGCTTCGTCGCGCAGACCGAGCGCCTCGAAGTATGCGGTTGCGCCGCGCCGCCAGACGAGCGCGACGACGCCGGCCACATCGCCTCGTTCGACGTAGCCCTGCAACGTACCCGTCAGCACCGCGAGCCGAGGCGATGAAAATCCCACTGCTTGCATATCGATGTTGTCCGGCCTGGCTTCGTCGATGGATCGTAATGAGGCGAAAAACCGCTGCCGACAGCAGAGGCTATCGCCTCAGGCTTTTTGGCGCTCCTCGAGTGCGGCGAGCGCGGCATTCAGCCGTTTGATGCGATTGACTTGCGTTGGCACGCGAACCGCGCCGGAAACCGAATCGATGCGATTGCGCCAATAAGACAGCGGTATTCGGTCTTCAGCGGAAATGTGTGAAATGACGTGTTCTAGATGTCGGATGTCTTTTTCGAGTTGATGGTGATTCATTCGTTTCCCCGGAATGCTCGTTGACTTAATTCGAAACGCAACGTTAAGCACAGATTGTGCCGCTCTCAAAGCCTGTTTTTCTTGGTCGGCAAGTTCTTCCCGCCTTTTGCCGATTGGCCTCCCTATCCGGCAAAAGCTGCTGATCGCATGCGTTAGCGAACCTGTGAAAATAGAATACTGCCGCTTAATTCAGGGTTCCGTTACCTTCCGCACCGACTTCACTCCAGTGCGAAAAAATACAGTGACTTTTTATTGCTGTCGATCCGTTCGGAATAAATCTTGTCAAATCGAAATTCATTATGCGGCGCGCATAGTGGAACTTCCTTCGTCTCGCCGCATTAGAAGCATATATTTATGACGCGGATGCACGTATCGGGAAACGCGCACGTGGAGTAATGAGGAGAGCGCAGACAACGGTGCGCGGATTAAGCCGCTTTTTAAAGGAAGGCGAGCGCAGCCCGTCGACGGGTTGCGAATCGCAGAAGACAGTGCAAGTCCGGCCGCGCGCCGCATGACGCGGCGCGCATCGCGTTACTTCGCGCGGCAGGCGTAGATCAGGCTAAGCGTGCCGTTACTCGTGGATTGGCGCACGGTGTCGAACGCGCCGCCGCTGCAGCTTGCGGCCGCCTGCTGCGCGCAGGAGTCGGAACCCGCGGGGCATTCGACCAGCGTCGTCGGGCGGCCGTCCGACAGAAACAGCGGCGCGCTGCTGCCGCAGCCGCCCAGCGCGGCGCCGGCTGACACCGCCAGCATCAGGCCGAGATAGCGCGCAAGGAAAGAGAAGCTCCGGTTCATATGAAACCCCGATCACGTCTTGTTTTTCGATCACGCGATTGTGCCACGCAGCCATGACGCTGCGTGACAGGATGCAGGCCCGCTCCGCTCAAACCTGGATGCCGTGTGCCGCGATCTTCTTGTACAGCGTCGCGCGCCCCATGCCGATTTGCGCAGCGGTCTCGATCACGCGCCCGCCGTTCGCGCGCAACGCATCGCTCAGGAAGCGCTTTTCGAACGCCGCCATCGCGGCGCTCCATGACGATGGCTCGCGCGCCGCATCCGCGCCGCTCGCAGCCGTCTGTGATGAGCCGTCCGGCGTCTGCGCCGTCGCGCCTTGCGCGCCGCTTTGTCCCGAACCGATGAACGGCGCCAGCGCGCGCGCGTCGATCCGCTCGCTGTCCGACAGCATCACCGCGCGCTCCAGCGTATTGCGCAACTCGCGCACGTTGCCTGGCCACGCATACGAGCACAAGAGGCGCAATGCGTCGTCCTGCAATTCGTAGTGACTGCCGCCGCGCGCTTGCGTCGACAGGTCCTCGAGCATTGCGTACGCGAGCGCTTCAATGTCCGACGTGCGCTCGCGCAGCGGCGGCGCATGAATCGTCAGCACGTTCAGCCGATAGAACAGATCGGCGCGGAACCGGCCCGCCGCGACCAGCGCCGGCAAATCCGCGGACGTGGCCGCGATGATCCGCACGTCGGCGCGCACGATCCGGTTGGAGCCGAGCGGCTCGAACTCCTTGTCCTGCAGCACGCGCAGCAGTTTGCCCTGCAAAGGCAGCGGCATGTCGCCGATCTCATCGAGAAAAAGCGTGCCGCCGTTCGCCAGTTCGAACTTGCCGACCCGTCCCTTGCGATCCGCGCCCGTGTAGGCGCCAGGCGCCGCGCCGAAGAATTCGACTTCGAGCAGGGTGTCCGGAATCGCGGCCACGTTGACGGTCACGAGCGGCTGATTCGCGCGAGCCGAGCCGCCGTGGATCGCATGCGCAAGCAATTCCTTGCCGGTGCCGGTCTCACCCAGTAAAAGCACCGGCGATTCGAGCTGCGCCGCGCGGCGCGCCTGGCGCTTCACTTCCAGACTGGCCGCGCTGGTGCCGACAAAACTGCCGAACGTGTACTTGGCTCTGCGGGCCTGCGCGAGCGACTGACGCGTCGCGATCAACTCTTCCTGCACGCGCGAGTAGTGGGAAAAAAGCGGCGTGAGCGCCTTCAACTCGTCGAACAGCGCGAAGCCGACGGCGCCGACCGTCGCACCGGCGTCGTCCTTCAGCGGAAGACGCGTGACGACGAGCGGCTCGCGGTCCGTTTCGAGAATGTCGAGCAGAATCGGCTTGCCGGTTTTGACGACCTCGCGCATCAGGCTGTTTGGAATCACCGCTTCGCAATCGCGGCCAATCGCCTGCTCGGGGTCGGCAAAGCCGAAGCGCGCCGCATAGCGCTTGTTGATCCACACGACGCGCGCGTCGGCGTCGACGATAAACGTGCCTTCGCTGAAGTTCTCGAATGTGCGGAAGAGGGAATCCATCGCGCGGCGCAGCACGTCGCCGTAGATGGCGGGAAGTCCCGCCCAGTCGTTCATCATGTTGTCGCTGTCTCCGGCTATCGTTCTATTTGTCGCTTGTCTCTTTTCGTGGACAAGCTTATCTCAAGGTGGAGATCGCCGACAAGCCCATCGCCATGCGGATTTCGTGTCAATACCGGACACACTTAGCACGATTGACGTCCCCGTTTGGAGACGTTTGGGTACAATCGGCGGCGCCACGTCTCCCGGTTTTGCCGGCTTTTGGCCCGCCGCGTCAGCGCGCGAGCCGATGCCGGCCGCATGGCATGGAACCTGCGTTCGCGGGCGCCATGCCGTCGTCAGCGGGAGACGGCGTACACGTAGAACAAACCAAGCTTCTGGAGACTCAATGTCCTTTGTCATCGTCCTTGCCGCGCTGGCGTTTCTGATGTTCGCCGCGTATCGCGGCTACAGCGTTATCCTTTTCGCGCCGATCGCCGCGCTCGGCGCCGTCCTTCTGGTCGATCCCGCCGCCGTCGCGCCCGTGTTCACGGGCATCTTCATGGAGAAGATGGTCGGCTTCGTCAAACTGTATTTCCCGGTGTTTCTGCTCGGCGCCGTGTTCGGCAAGGTCATCGAACTGTCCGGCTTCTCGGAGTCGATCGTGGCGGCAGCGATTCGCTATATCGGCCGCTCCCGCGCCAATGCAGTGATCGTCGCGGTGTGCGCGCTGCTTACCTACGGCGGCGTCTCGCTGTTCGTCGTGGTGTTCGCGGTCTATCCGTTCGCCGCCGAACTGTATCGCCAGAGCAATATTCCGAAGCGCCTGATGCCTGGCGCCATTGCACTCGGCGCATTCTCGTTCACGATGGATTCGCTGCCGGGCACGCCGCAAATTCAGAACATCATCCCGACGACGTTCTTCAAGACGACGTCGTGGGCCGCGCCCGCGCTCGGCGTGATCGGCTCGCTGTTCATCATCGTGGTGGGTCTTACCTATCTCGAGTGGCGCCGCCGCTCGGCGATGGCAACCGGCGAAGGCTACGGCACGGAACTCGTCAACGAGCCGGAGCGCGTCGAGTCGAAGCAATTGCCGCATCCGTTGCTGGCCATTGCGCCGCTGGTTCTGGTGGGCGTCGCCAACTTCTTCCTGACTCGCTGGATCCCCGACGCGTACGGCACCTCGTACACCGTCGCGCCGGATATTCTGCCGGGCGTTCACACGCCGCTCACCACGACGATCAAAACCGTGCTGGGCATCTGGGCTGTCGAAGGCGCGCTGCTTCTCGGCATCGTCATGGTTGTGGTTACGGCGTTCGGCCGCGTGCGCGAGCGTTTTGCGATCGGCACGAAGGCCGCGGTGGCGGGCGCGCTGCTGGCGTCGCTGAATACGGCGTCGGAATATGGTTTCGGCGGCGTGATCGCGGCATTGCCTGGCTTTGTTCTGGTCAGCGACGCGCTGAAGAGCATTCCGAATCCGCTCGTCAATGCGGCCGTCTCGGTCAGTTCGCTGGCGGGCATTACCGGTTCGGCGTCGGGCGGCATGAGCATTGCGCTCGCGGCCATGTCGGACGTGTTCATCAAGGGAGCGGAGGCGGCGCATATTCCAATGGAAGTGCTGCACCGCGTGGTCGCAATGGCAAGCGGCGGCATGGACACGCTGCCGCATAACGGCGCGGTGATCACGCTGCTGGCGGTGACCGGGTTGACGCACCGTCAGTCGTATCGCGACATTTTCGCGGTGACGGTCATCAAGACGCTGGCGGTGTTCTTCGTGATCGCCGTTTATTACACGACGGGGCTGGTTTAAGAAGGGCTTGGGCGGGTTCGGGGACTGCTGGTCCTGAACCGCCCATCAGCATCTGGCGCGGCGAGTCGCCAGTATCGTTTGCGAGCCAGACGACATCTTCTTTCCACGGCTCGTTGCTCGCCAAGCGCGCTAACTTCTCCTGCAAAATCGCGATCGACGCGGTGGCGAATCTCGGTAGCTCGCGTTCCTGAAGTCGGAACATGCGGTCGCGATTTTCGACAATACCGGGCTCGAGCCGCCGCAGATGAACTAGCCAGTCATGGCGTCAAGTTTCTGCGCTGGCCGTATAGAACGTTAGTATCACTACCTATTAGTGGTCATGTCATATTCGACTTCGCACAGCAAAGTTCGATTGAGTCACTACCTCCAGGAAACAGGGTCTCGCTGCAATCATTTTCTTGGTGTCCGTGTGCGCAAAGCGATCGACGGCGCCGGAGATGGGCGAGAACGACGCAGTGGCGCCTCGCCGATTTTCGCAAGTGCTCGAGAACTTGCTCGGAGAGCGGGTGACTGTGGTCGTGTTGCCCAACGCAGGTCACGCGATGGCGCCTGAGCAGCCGAAAGCAATGGCCGACGCGATCTCGACGTTCGCGAAGCGCGTCAATCAGTAAGTGATTCCACGATGTCCATGCATCGGCGTCGGCCACGCGTCGCGACTTTTGATCGGTTATCGTATCAACCCACATTCGCAGCCGTGAGGTGCAATCTCCATGAGCCCTACCCCCGCTTTCTGGATGGTCCCCGGCGCGCCGACGCCAGTCGGTCCGTTTTCGCACGCCGTGGAAACCGACGGCTGGGTCTTCCTCACCGGCCAGATGCCGACCTCGCCCACCGACGACGCCGCGCCGCTTCCCGAAGGCGTGGTCGCGCAGACGAAGCGCGTGATGGACAACCTCGTGCTCGTGCTGCAAGGTCTCGAACTCGGCTTGCAACACGTGGTTGCCGTGCGCATTTTCCTCACCGAGTTCAAGCGCGACTACGGGGCGATGAACGACACTTATCGCGCGTACTTTCCCGCCGACGCGCTGCCTGCCCGGACGTGCATCGGCGTAACGGCATTGGCGCGTGACGCGCTGGTGGAAATCGACTTCATCGCGCGACGGCCCGGCTGAGCGTCGACGCCTCAGCACTGGCTCGATAGCCCATCCAGAACAATTCGTTTTGCCGCAGCTTCAGGCCGTGCCGTGCCACGGCCTTCACCCGATGTTCGCGACACCGTTCGAGAATCGGGAATCGGTTGAATGGGCAATTGCCTTCTCCATGACGTCCGGCTTATTGAGAGCGGACTAATTATCCAATCAAATGCGAATGGATTAAAACGGGCGATGCAAAAAGTCCTGTTGTGACCATTAATAATTGCATGCAGCGGGGAAGGCGGCGGCGTTTCTATTAAATCTAATACGACCAATATTTTCCGACATTCAATGCACATGTCCGGCGCTGATATTTTCGCTTGCTGAAATTGAGGCGACTATTCAAGCATTTCGGCGCTATCACACCTTGCAGTGTTTTTCGTTAGGACAATTCCTAAAAGCGTCCGCGCCACATTCTTGCGTCTTGCATTTTCTTGATCTCCGTCACCGCTGATTTCTGAATTTTCCCTGGTATTTAGGAATAGTCCTATTGAGCCATCGTTCAGGTCTCATAAAGTTCGGTTGTTGCCGGCAATTTTGAGACGGGGTGTGACTTAGCTATCGAGCTGAATTCAAATCCATAGTGGACGAGCAGTCGTCGCAAAAATCGTGAATCGATGTGCGATTCAGTTGATTTTTGTGCGATTTAATCGTGACGAGCCGAGCGCAGTAATCGTCACGTCCACTCCCAAGCCTGAGTTGAGCAGCGACAGACGCGTGACGATATTTGTTCAATAAGGGGTTTTAAATGAATAAAGCATTTCGCTCGGTTTGGAACGAGTCAACCGGCACTTGGGTGGCTGCGCAGGAAGATGCAAAAGGAATAAGCAAAAATTCGAAGCCCGCTTGTAAGAGTAGGCTGAGCGCTATTTCCTGGTCGTTAGGCGGTACGGCGGGCATTGCGCTTGCGATTTTTTCTTTGCCCGCATCTGCAAGCGTTCTGTGTCTGTATGACAATAATGGAAAAGACCAGGTCTCCAGTAATTCGACATTTGCTAGTGGCTGTTCAAGCCGGTACGTGCCCTCCAGCGACTACTATGCCCTCCTCGAATCCGGCTCGCCGTCTGGAGCTGCCGGCATCGTGCTCCAGGCTGGAAACATAACGTACTACCTGGCCAGCACGATGACCCAGAACACGCTCACAATGAGCGTGTCCGACACCAACGTGTTGTTGGACGGCCTGGCGCCAGGAGCAGTAACAGCCTCAAGCCTGAATGCTATTAGCGGTTCCCAGCTTTACGGTACGGCAAGTACCACGGCGGCCGCGCTAGGCACGACGATGGCGGCGAACGGCACGATCGTTGCGCCTGGCTACGCGCTGCCGCAAGCGAATGCAATCGATGGGACGTCGGGCCCGGCTAACAACGTGAGTTCGGCGTTCGCTACGGTCGATACAGCCCTGGGCAAGTTAAGCGACAAGCTCAGCGCAGGCATCGAGTACTTCCACGCGAACTCGGCGCTGGCGGATTCGTCGGCGATTGGCTCCGAGGCGATCGCGATCGGTGGGGCCGCGGCCGCATCCTCCGGTGGTGCGATTGCCGTGGGCCAGCTAAGTATGTCCAACGGTACGGCTGCTGTTGCAATCGGCCAGAATGCAACCGCCACTGGCATTGCCAACATCGCGATCGGTCAACGCGCCACCAATGCGGCGACTCTCAACAATTCGATTGCAATTGGCGGAGACTCAAAATCGGGTGGTCAGTCAAGTTCGCTGGGTAATAGTGCCGACACGTCGGCAACCACATTCGCAGTCGCTGTCGGTCACAGCAGCGTGGTGACAGGTAGCTCCGGCACCGCGCTGGGTGCCGGAGCGTCGGCAGCGACGGCGAACTCGGTAGCGCTCGGCTCGAACTCGGTGGCGAACTCCGCGACGCTGGCGACGGCGGGCTTCACGCCGGTCGGCGGCACGGCGATTTCGGCAGGGACGGCAGCCGGCGGCGAAGTGTCCGTGGGCTCGGCAGGTGCAGAGCGTCGCATCACGAACGTCGCGGCAGGCCTGAACGCCACGGACGCGGTGAACCTGAGTCAACTGATGTCGGAAGACGCGAAGGTCAACACGATCAACAACAACGTGAACAACCTGAGCAACACCGTGAACAACATCGTGAACGGCGGCGGCATCAAGTACTTCAACGCTAACTCGACGCTGGCGGATTCGTCGGCAACGGGCACGGATGCAGTTTCGATCGGCGGCAACGCTCAGGCGCCGACGGCGAACTCGGTAGCGCTCGGCTCGAACTCGGTGTCGAACTCGGTGTCGAACTCGACGACGCTAACGACGGCAGGCTTCAACCCGGGCAGCAGCGCAATCTCGGCAGCCACGGCAGCCGGCGGCGAAGTGTCGGTAGGCGCGGCGGGTGCAGAGCGTCGCATCACGAACGTCGCAGCAGGTCTGAATCCGACCGATGCAGTGAACGTAAGCCAGTTGCAGTCGGAAGACGCGAAGGTGAACCAGATCGGCACGAGCACGGCGGCGTCGCTGGGTGGCGGTTCGACCTACGACACGACGACGGGCACGATCACGAACCCGACTTACTCCGTGGGCGGCACGACGGTCAACAACGTGGGTGACGCGCTCACCAATCTGGATGGCCGTACGACGCAGAACACGACGAACATCGACAGCCTGACGCAGAACATCAACAACGGTACGGTCGGCCTCGTGCAGCAGGACCCGACGTCGCGCAACGTCACGGTGGCAAAGGATACCGGCGGCACGGTGGTGAACTTCACGGGTACGGCAGGCACGCGTACGTTGACCGGTCTCACGGCTGGTGATCTGAGCGCCACGAGCACGGACGCAGTGAACGGTTCGCAGTTGTACGCGACGAACATGAACGTCTCGAACACCAACAACAACGTTGCAAACCTGGCGGGCAATGTCACCAACATCAACAACACGGTGAACAACATCGTGAACGGCGGCGGCATCAAGTACTTCAACGCTAACTCGACGCTGGCGGACTCGTCGGCAACGGGTACGGATGCAGTTTCGATCGGCGGCAACGCTCAGGCGACGACGGCGAACTCGGTGGCACTCGGCTCCAACTCCGTGGCCAACTCCGCGACGCTGGCGACGGCAGGCTTCACGCCGCTCGGCGGCACGGCGATTTCGGCAGGGACGGCAGCCGGCGGCGAAGTGTCCGTGGGCTCGGCAGGTGCAGAGCGTCGCATCACGAACGTCGCGGCAGGCCTGAACGCCACGGACGCGGTGAACCTGAGCCAACTGATGTCGGAAGACGCGAAGGTCAACACGATCAACAACAACGTGAACAACCTGAGCAACACCGTGAACAACATCGTGAACGGCGGCGGCATCAAGTACTTCAACGCTAACTCGACGCTGGCGGATTCGTCGGCAACGGGCACGGATGCAGTGGCGATCGGCGGCAACGCTCAGGCGACGACGATGAACTCGGTGGCACTGGGCTCCAACTCGGTGGCCAACTCGACGACGCTGGCGACGGCAGGCTTCAACCCGGGCGGCGGCGCAGTCTCGGCAGCCACGGCGGCAGGCGGCGAAGTGTCGGTAGGCGCTTCAGGTGCGAAGCGTCGCATCACGAACGTCGCAGCAGGTCAGAATGCGACCGATGCAGTGAACGTGAGCCAGTTGCAGTCGGAAGATGCGAAGGTGAACCAGATCGGCACGAGCACGGCGTCATCACTGGGTGGCGGTTCGACCTACGACACGACGACGGGCACGATCACGAACCCGGCGTACTCCGTGGGCGGCACGACCGTCAACAACGTGGGTGACGCGCTCACCAATCTGGATGGCCGTACGACGCAGAACACCACGAATATCGGCAGCCTGACGCAGAACATCAACAACGGTACGGTCGGCCTCGTGCAGCAGGACCCGACGTCGCGCAACGTCACGGTGGCAAAGGATACCGGCGGCACGGTGGTGAACTTCACGGGTACGGCAGGTTCGCGTACGTTGACCGGTGTAGCAGCAGGCGCGCTCAACGCCACGAGCGTGGATGCGGTGAACGGTTCGCAGTTGTACGCGACGAACCTGAACGTCTCGAACCTGACGAACGTCGTCAACAACATCAGCAGCGGCGGCGGCATCAAGTACTTCAACGCTAACTCGACGCTGGCGGACTCGTCGGCAACGGGTACGGATGCAGTGGCGATCGGCGGCAACGCTCAGGCGACGACGGCGAACTCGGTGGCACTGGGCTCCAACTCGGTTGCCAACTCGAGCACGCTAACGACGGCAGGCTTCAACCCGGGCAGCAGCGCAATCTCGGCAGCCACGGCAGCCGGCGGCGAAGTGTCGGTAGGCGCTTCAGGTGTAGAGCGTCGTATCACGAACCTGGCAGCAGGTCAGAATCCGACCGATGCGGTGAACGTGAGCCAGTTGCAGTCGGAAGACGCGAAGGTGAACCAGATCGGTACGAGCACGGCCTCGTCGCTGGGCGGCGGTTCGACCTACGATACGACGACGGGCACGATCACGAACCCGACGTACCCGGTGGGCGGCACGACCGTCAACAACGTGGGTGACGCGCTCACCAATCTGGACGGCCGTACGACGCAGAACACCACGAATATCGGCAGCCTGACGCAGAACATCAACAACGGTACGGTCGGCCTCGTGCAGCAGGACCCGACGTCGCGCAACGTCACGGTGGCAAAGGATACCGGCGGCACGGTGGTGAACTTCACGGGTACGGCAGGTTCGCGCACGCTGACCGGTGTAGCAGCAGGCGCGCTCAACGCCACGAGCGTGGATGCGGTGAACGGTTCGCAGTTGTACGCGACGAACCTGAACGTCTCGAACCTGACGAACGTCGTCAACAACATCAGCAGCGGCGGCGGCATCAAGTACTTCAACGCTAACTCGACGCTGGCGGACTCGTCGGCAACGGGCACGGATGCAGTTTCGATCGGCGGAAATGCTCAGGCGACGACGGCGAACTCGGTAGCGCTCGGCTCGAACTCGGTGGCGAACTCGACGACGCTGACGACGGCAGGCTTCAACCCTGGCGGCAGCGCAATCTCGGCAGCCACGGCAGCCGGCGGCGAAGTGTCGGTAGGCGCGGCAGGTGCAGAGCGTCGTATCACGAACGTGGCAGCAGGTCAGAATCCGACCGATGCGGTGAACGTGAGCCAGTTGCAGTCGGAAGACGCGAAGGTGAACCAGATCGGTACGAGCACGGCCTCGTCGCTGGGCGGCGGTTCGACCTACGATACGACGACGGGCACGATCACGAACCCGACGTACCCGGTGGGCGGCACGACCGTCAACAACGTGGGTGACGCGCTCACCAATCTGGACGGCCGTACGACGCAGAACACGTCGGACATCACCAACATCAACAACACGCTGAACAACATCACCAATGGCGGCGTCGCTACCAGGTACTTCCACGCCAACACGACGTTGCCGGATTCACAGGCGACGGGCGCGGAATCGGTGGCGATCGGTGGCAACGCGCAATCTCTCGCGACGAACTCGGTTGCGCTGGGTTCGAACTCGGCGGCTGATCGTGCCAACACGGTGTCGGTCGGCTCGGCGGGCAACGAACGCCAGATCACCAACGTCGCAGCCGGCACGGCCGACACGGACGCAGTGAACCTCGCTCAGTTGAAGGCCTCGGGCATCATCAACCCGAACGGCACGACCAACGCGGCAGTCACGTACGACCACAACGCCGATGGTACGACCAACTACAGCAGCGTGACGATGGGTAACGGTGCTGCGGGCGGCACGACAATCCGCAACGTGGCGGCAGGTACGTCCGGTAACCACGCAGTCAACGTCGACCAGATGAACGCAGCGATCTCGACGGCGACGGACATTGCCAAAGCAGCCAGCAACCCGATGTTTGCAGCAGACGGCAACCAGGACACGCAGATGGCTAGCGCAACTGGCTCGTATTCGACTGCGATGGGTGCCAGCGCCAATGCCGGCGGCAAGCAGTCGATTGCAGCCGGCAACAATGCCAACGCAAGCAGTGAAGGTGCAACTGCGATCGGCGCCAATACTCAGGCGACCGGCAAGGGTTCGGTTGCCCTGGGTTCCGACTCGGTGGCAGACCGCGACAACACGGTGTCGGTGGGCTCGGCAACGAACCAGCGCCAGGTCGCCAACGTCGCAGCCGGTACGGCGACGCACGACGCAGTCAACTTTGGTCAGTTGAACGACGCGATCGGCAATCTGCCGGCCGGCATGACGGCAAAGACCTACGTCGATCAGCAGATCAACTCGGTGCAGAACAGCGTCAACCAGGTCGCCAGGAGCGCTTACTCGGGTATTGCGGCAGCCACCGCGCTGACGATGATCCCGGACGTCGATGAGGACAAGAGGATCGCGGTCGGTATCGGCGGCGGTTCGTACAAGGGTGCGCAGGCTGTGGCGCTCGGCATCTCGGCGCGTATCACTGACAACCTGAAGATCAAGGCCGGCGCGGGCACCAGCGCGGGTGACACGACGGTTGGCATGGGTGCTTCGTATCAGTGGTAAGTGCCGTGATGGATCGGACGCAAGTCCGGTCCGTCAACCGGATCTGCGTTGACTGAACTGCAAGCGCGCCCTTGTCCGTCGGACCCTTGGCAAGGGCGCCGCTTCAATCACTGCATTGGTGAAAATGAACACTTCTCTCTTTCTATGCGCCGACTCAATGCGCCGACGCTTCGTCGACGCCATAGCGATCGCACAACGCTTCGTGCAGCGACACGGCGCGCTCGTCCATCTCCGTCGTCCAGCTCTCGCTTTCGTTGCATAGCCGCTGCAACTGCCTGCATTCCTCGACGAATCCCGGCTCCTGCACGATCACGAACGCGCCGCTCGCGCTATGCGCCCAGCCGGCCAGCGCCTCCCGGTCTTCTTCATCGACGATGGCGAGAAGCCGCGGCAAGTCGTTCTTCAAATGCTCCTTGAGCATCGCGGTGTAGCGTGCTCTCTCATCGACGGTGAGTGTGCTTGCAGCCGAGGCAGCGGACGCCGGCCCTGTCGTGCGCGCCGCGCTGTCCTTCGCGACGGGCGCCACCGCGACCAGCGCAGCCTCGAGTTCGCTCAACGAAGCGGGCTTCGACACATGACCGCTGAAGCCGCGCTCGCGCCAGCTATGCGCCTCCTGATTCTCCGCGACCGCGCTGAAGGCAAGCACCGGCACCTGCTGGTCCCGCTCGCGCAGCGCGGCAAGCAGTCGATAGCCGTCCATCGCCGGCATGTGGATGTCGGTGAGCACGGCGTCAAAACGCTTCGCCTGAAACGTGGCGAGCGCCTGTTCGCCGTCTGGCGCGATGGTCGGCACGCAGCCGAGCGTCGCAAGCTGTTCGGCGATCAGGCTCTGGATCAGCGGATTGTCTTCGGCAACGAGAACCCTGAGCCCTTGCAACGCCGGATGCGTCGCCACGGAAGGCGCGGGAGCAGGCGCCGCGTCCAATGCGTTCGATGCGTCCATCTCCGATGCCGCCGCTGCCGCCGATGCGGACACCGCAGCAACAGGCACGCCGTCGACGGCCTGCTCGATGGCCCTGCGAATCGCCGTGGCGCTGAATTCGGTCACTTCGAGCACGCCTTCATCACGCGCGCGCGGTCGCGCCGGGCCCTCGCGAGTGATCCACACGGCGCTCAGCGGCTGCAACGCGCGCAAGCTCGCGATCGCCTCGAGATCGTATGCGTCGGAGACAATCAGCGCCATTGCGCAGTTCGTCCGCAGCCAGTTCTGCGCGTCAGCCAGCGTCGAGACGACGTGCGCGCTCCAGCCAAAGTGCTCGAGCCAGCGGTCGAGCAGATTGACGACCTCGCGATCGGGAAACAGCGCGAGCAGCGGTCCACGCGTTGCCGGCTGAGGCGCCGGTTTTTCGTCAGGCGACGCAACCAGCGGAATCGATACATTGAATACGCTGCCGACGCCCACCACGCTTTCCGCCGACACCGCGCCGCCCATCAACTCGCACAGCCGCGCGCAGATCGCGAGTCCAAGGCCGGTGCTTTCCGCGCCGCGCGAGGCGCCTGCCTCGCCTTGCACGAACGGCTTGAAAAGCCGCCCGACGAGCTCCTCGCTCATGCCCGGCCCCGAATCGGAGACGCGGCACTTCAGGACCGGGTGGCCTGGCGTGTCGTCGGCGAGTTCGGCTTGCAGCGTGATCTTGCCGCTCGACGTGAACTTGAATGCATTGCTCAACAGATTGTTGATGACCTGCGCGATCCGCATTCTGTCGCCGATCACCGTGCGATCGATCGCGGGCGAAAGCAGCGAATAGAAACGCACGCGCCGATCGCCCGCCATCGACGCATACGAAAGCGCGATGTTCTCGAATGCGTCGAGCAGCGCAAAGGGCGCGCGCACCAGAAGCATTTCGCCCGCATCGATCTTGGAGAAATCGAGAATGTCGTTGACGACGCGGCGCAGCGCATCGCCCGCCACGTTCAGACTGGCGAGCCGCTGCGCATGCGCGTCGAGCCCAGGCGTACGCGCGAACAGTTCGAGATTGCCGAGCAGCGCATTCAACGGCGTCCGGATTTCGTGACTCATCGCGGCGAAAAAATTCGTGCGCGCGCGCATCATCGCTTCCGACGTCTGCTGCGCTTGCCGCAGTTGCTGTTCGAGCTCGTGCTGCGCGGTCACGTCGAGGATCGCGCAGAACAACACGTCCTCGCCGGCATAACGAGCGGGCGCATAGGTGAACTGCAGGAAGCGGGCGGGCGTGCTGTCCGTCTGAACCGGCGCCGAGGACGCTTGCGAAGGCGCCGGCTGAACTTCCTGCACGGGCCTCGCCGGTGCGACGAAAGCGGCAATCCGCGCCAACGCGGCCGCCGACACCTGCTCCGGCACCTTCGTCAGAAACTCGGCGGCAATATGCGGCGGCAGGCGGCTCGTGCCCGGCTCGATACCCAGGAGTTCGGTGGCGAGTGCATTCGCCGTCAATATCGAACAGTCGCTTCGCCGGACGATGCACAGTCCGACCGGCGTCGCGCTCACCAGAATGTGATTGAGCGTCTCGCTTTCCAGCGCGCGCGAGGTCTCGGCGAACGCACTGCGCAGAAGCCGCAGTCCGAAGAAGCGCGCGGTCAGCGCGATAGCCAGCAGCACCAGCAACGCGAGCCCGCCGATCACGCCGAGTTGCCAGCCGAGCGCCACGGCGAGCGCGCCCCACGGCACGTAGCCGACCAGCGAGCCGAAGCCCGGCATCAACGGCTCGTGAAAAATCGCGCCTTCGCGGCCGAAGTGGAAGGCGTGAGACGGGGTCGCGGCTATCGTCCGTTGCAGCCTCGCGCCGGTTTGCGCGCTGAGCGCGGCGGAAGATACGAGAATGCGCCGGTCAGGGCCCATCAGCAAAGTCGCGCCCGCGCCGCCGGGCGGCGCAAGGCGCGCGGCGAGCACGTCGAGCGAAACGCTTGTGGTGATCAGCGTGACAGGCTTGTCGCCTTCGTAGTAGGCACTCACCACCGAGATGACCGGCGTGTTGCGCAGCGGATCGCGATACGGTCCGATCCACACGTGCTCGCCTTTGCCGGGCACGCGCTTGCCTGTTTGCGCTTGCAGCTCATGCTCGATCGTGTCGCGCAACGTGCCGATTACCGCCTCTTGCGGCGGCGGCGCCCGCGTGGCCCCGGCTCCAACGTCGGTTGCCGAATCCGCGAGCGAAGGCAAAATCACGGCGTAATTTTCATCGAGGCCGATCAGCGTCGCGTGCTGCGCGAGTTCGAACGCCTGCTGCGTGACCAGCGTCGATTGTGCGGATTCATACAGCCGCCAGACTTTGTCGCCGAACTGCGCACCCCACGCCGCGCGCGTTGCCTGGCCGATGACGATGTCGAATTCCGCGTCGACCCGGTCGACCTTGCCGCGCGCCGCGCCCGTCTGCGCGATGGATCGCTCCACCGCTTCGGGCGCGCGCCGCACCTGGGTCGCGCTGTAGTAATAGTCGAGAGTGAATTCGGTGCGCCGCAAGAACGACTCTTTGCGATGCAGGAGTAGCGACAGGTCGGTGGCGCTTTGCGTGGCAAACGTACGGCGGTATTCCAGTTGCTTCAGCCCCGCGACCACAGCCAGCAGGAGGGAAAAGATCACCACCATCAGCATCAATGAGCCGATTGTCGCGAGATAAACCCGCCGCTGGCGCTTCGCGTTTTTTGCGAGCGAGGCAAACGCCTGAGCGAGTGACTCTTGAGTACGATCAAGGATTTTCTGCATCGGCCCAAGTACGTTGCGGTTCGCGCAGGCAGACCGCTGCGATCTTTGGCAAACCACGTCTGCTGACCTATACCGGCGCAGTGTAGTCTTTTTGAAGATGATGCGCGACGCATCCGGCACCTTTTACGCATTGACCTTTCACGCATTGACCTTACGCATTGATCGGATAGATCAGCATTACTCCCACCTCGACAGCGATGAATTGGCGACCCACGATGCATGCGTCAGTGCCCGATGAATGCATGGGGCGGACTGACCCAAGTAACAACGGCGTTTAGCGGCCCGTCGCAAGACGGGCCGTTTTTTTTGCGCGCGGTCTATGCTGTTCAGGCGCAGCGGTCGATGTGCGCACACCATCCACGGAGGCAGACATGATTCGTTCCGACTCGCGAGGCGCTGCGCCGCGCGATGTGCTGTCTGAGCATTTCAGCGATATGGCGCGCAACAACGCGTGGTCCAACCTGCGCCTTTACCGCGCGTGTCTGAGCTTGAGCGACGAAGCGTTGGCCGCGCACCGGGTGAGCTTCTTTCCGTCGTTGCAGCTCACGCTGAATCACATTCTGCTGGTGGACCGCTACTACTTCGACGCGCTGATCGGCGGCGGCCAGGGCCTCACGATTTTCGACGACGAAGTGCCCTATCCGCACGCGGCGCAACTATGGCAGGCCCAGGCGGACAGCGACCACGCGCTGCTGAGCTTCTGCGAATCGCTGACGGCCGACGACTTGCAGCGCGAAGTGCAAATCGACCGGGGTCCGTCGATCGGCGTGCAACGCGAACGCATCGGCAACGTGCTGCCGCATGTGTTCGTGCATCAGATCCATCATCGCGGACAGGTTCATGCGATGTTGAGCGGCACCGCCATCGCGCCGCCGCAACTCGACGAGTTCTTTCTCGATGCCGACGCGCCGCTGCGCGCCTCGGAGATGCGGGAGTTGGAGCGCATGCGTGACGAGCGTGATCGGCCGCCGCTATAGCGTCGCGGCGCGCAAGGGTTGCGGGCCGAGGCTGCGACACGCGCCTCATGATCTCTTCAGGTGCGCTTTGCATCGGGCGTTTTTGCCGATCAGCGCGCACGCGGTTGCGCGTCGCGTCTAACCGTACCGCGCGTCACGCGCATGACAACGTCGAAGAACGATTGCACCGCGACGGGGCAGGAAAAATGCAGCCGTCGTCGCGACGACTCCGTTAAACTCATTGTCACTGCGAACGTCATTGCCTGCATGGACTCGCGGCCCGCAAGGCCACGCGCACGGCGGCGCTCGGGCTTGCAGGCAGAGGCGCCGGCAATCGCCAAAGCGTCAACATTGCGCGACAGACGGCGCGTCATGCTGCCCGTACAATGATTCGATCAACAACGGAACAAGGACAACTTCGATGCGCACTACCGGGTCCTCCGGGTCAATGGCCCTGCTCACCGAATACGACGACGCAACCGGGCGTGAACTGCGCACGCTGCGCCTCGAATCGACAGAAGACGGCAAAGGCATCCTTCTGGTCGAAGTCGACGAGCGCAAGCCTGGCATCCATCGGGAAGTCCGCTACGAAATCACGCCGGCGGAACTGATTGCCGCGATTCGCGCGCACGGCGCCGAGTTGCCAGGCGAGCAGCACAATCATCGTCAATAACGCAAACGCGCGGCGCCTCGCGGTGGGCGCCGCGTAGGCAGCGGTTTTCGCCGGCATTGCAGTCGGCGTTTGTTGCTCGCGGTTCTGATGCTCGCCGCTCTGTTGCTCGTCTTTCCCGCAGTCTTCGCGCGCCGATTTTATTCAGAGCGCGCGAGCTTTAATCGTTTTTGATTATTAGAATCCGGGCCGCGCGGCGGTAGCGCTTCCAACCCCGAATAACCGGGGCATTTCAAGGGCTTTGCACGTCTTGAAAATGGTCCATAATCGCTCCATTCTCCTTTGCTTCCCTACTGCGCGCCGTGCCTGAAAAGGCCGCGGATGTAAGTCGATGCTACATGACCTCGTCGAGCAATATGGCCCGGCGCTCATCTTTGTGAACGTGCTGGCCGCCTCCATCGGCCTGCCGGTGCCGGCCATGCCGTCGCTCGTGTTGTTCGGCGCGATGGCCGCAATGCATCCGGGGTCCGTCGGCACGGAATTGCTGCCGGTGCTCGTGCTGTCGATCTTCGCGACGCTGATCGGCGACAGCGCCTGGTATCTGGCGGGCCGGCTGTACGGCGGCAATACGCTGAAAACGATCTGCCGTCTGTCGCTGTCGCGTGACACGTGCGTCAAGAAAACCGAGCGCTTTTTCGGGCGTTGGGGCGTGCGCGTGCTGGCCGTCGCCAAGTTCGTCCCCGGCCTGTCGATCGTGTCGATTCCGATGGCGGGCGCAATGGGCACGCGCTACCGCACGTTCCTCACCTACGACAGCATTGGCGCCGCGTTGTGGTCGGGCACGGGGCTCATCGTCGGCGCGTTGTTCGCGCGTCAGATCGACATGGTGTTCGCAGCCGCCGGGCGTCTCGGGCGCACCGCCGGCGCGGTCGCGATCGCGTTGCTGCTGTTGTATGCGGTGTACCGCTGGATTCGCCGTCGTCAGTTGATCAACAAGCTCGCATCCGCCCGCATCGAAGTGGACGAGCTCGCCGAGCTGGTCGCCGCGGGCAACACGCCGGTGCTGTTCGACATCCGCTCGCACGAGAAGCGCAAGCTCGATCCGTTCGTGATTCCCGGCTCGCAATTCGCCGATGAACGGCAACTCGATCAGATCGTCGCCACTTATCCGCGCGATCAGAAACTGGTGATCTACTGTTCGTGCCCGAATGAAATTTCGGCCGCATGGATGGCCAAGCAGTTGAACGAAGCGGGCTTCGACGACGTGCTGCCGTTGCGCGGCGGCATGGAAGCCTGGCGCGACTCCGGCCGGCCCGTCGAGGGCTTGCCCGGCATGCCGCCACCCGAAGCCGCCGTCGAGCACATCGCGCCGAAAGCGGTCTGACGCCGCGCGCGGCGCATTCGCTGGCGCGCGCGCTGGCGGATGCGCGCCGTCGCGCCTTCGTTCAGTCAATCAACGAACATCGAGGGAGCGGTTCGATGCTTTCCACTGCAGAACCCGAAGTACAGCCCGATGCGGTAGTCGCGGACGCACCGTTTTCCAATCTGTCGACGCGCATGCACCAGATGTTTCCCGAGCTCACCGCGGCGGAGATCGATCGCGTGCGCAAGTTCGGCGAAGTCGGCCAATGGCAGGCTGGCGAGCTGCTGTTCGAGACGGGCCACACCGGCCCGGGCATGTTCGTGCTGCTCGAAGGGCGCGTGAAGATTTCCCAGCGCGACGGCATCGGCCGTGAAGTGGTGATCGGCGAACACGGGCCGGGGCATTTCCTCGCTGAGGTCGGTCAACTGTCCGGGCGTCACGCGCTCGTCAACGGCATGGCGCTCACTCACGTCAAGGCGTTGCTGATTCCGCCGGAGAGGCTGCGCGCGCTGCTGGTGGCGGAAGCCGAGCTTGGCGAGCGCATCATGCGCGCGCTGATTCTGCGGCGCGTATCGCTGATCGAGAAAGGCGCGGGCGGGCCGATCCTGATCGGCAGCAGTACCGACGCACGGCTCGTGATGCTGCAAGGCTTCCTGTCGCGCAACGGCCATCCGCACTCCACGATCGACGAATGCGATGAGGACGCGTTGCGCCTCGTCGAGCAGTTCGGCGCGCAGGACGGCGACATGCCGCTGGTGATTTGCCCCGACGGCTCGGTGCTGCGTCATCCGAGCATGCCGGAACTGGCAACCGCGCTCGGCCTGCTGCCGGATCTGAACGACTGCATGGTCTACGACGTCGCGATCGTCGGCGCGGGGCCGGCCGGCTTGGCGACTGCCGTGTACGCGGCGTCGGAAGGTCTCTCGGTGATCGTGCTCGACAGCCGCGCGCCCGGCGGCCAGGCGGGCGCGAGCTCGCGAATCGAAAACTATCTCGGCTTCCCGACCGGCATCTCCGGTCAGGCGTTGGCGGGCCGCGCGTTCGTGCAGGCGCAGAAGTTCGGCGCGCACGTCGCCATTCCTGTGCATGTGAAGGCGCTGCATTGCGGCGAGGCGCCGTACCGGCTCGAGCTCAAATGCGGCGGCCATATCAGCGCGCGGACCATCGTGATCGCGAGCGGCGCGGTGTACCGGCGCCCCGCGCTGGAAGGCCTGGATCGTTTCGAGGGACGCGGCGTGTACTACTGGGCGTCGCCCGTCGAAGCAAAGCTGTGCAAGCGCCAGCAGGTCGTGCTGGTGGGCGGCGGCAATTCGGCCGGCCAGGCGATCGTCTATCTGGCGACGCACGCGGCCAAGGTCCACGTACTGATCCGGCGCAGCGGCTTCGAGGCGACCATGTCGCGCTATCTGATCGACCGTATCCGTTCGTTGCCGAACGTCGTCGTTCATCCGAATTCGGAGATCGGCCAGCTCATCGCGGACGAAAGCGGACTCGCGGCGGTCGCCCTGAAAAAGCCTTTGCCCGACGGCACGGAGCAGATCGACACGCGGCATCTGTTCCTCTTCACCGGCGCGGACCCGAACACCGACTGGCTGCGCACCTGCGGCGTGGAACTTGACGAGAAGGGCTTCGTGTTGACGGGCACGGGCGCGGACGGCGCGTCGGCTTGCGACCTCGCGACCACCGTCAAAGGCGTGTACGCGATCGGCGACGCCCGCGCGGGCTCGACCAAACGCGTGGCGGCGGCGGTCGGCGAAGGCGCGGCCGTGGTCGCGCAGATTCATCAGCTGCTGGCCGTTTCCGCGGACGAAGCCGTCGCCTCCGTGGCCTGAACCGCGCTCATACAAGGGCCGTTGCCGCCGCCACACGCGGGGCGGCGGCCCTGAAGTAGTCCCCTCCGAAGTAATCCCCTGTTACACACGCCTGCAACTCGTTGCACCTGCTTTTCTTTCTGCCTCGTAAGATAGACGTCAGCCATTCGACAGTGAATGCCGACCGTCGAAACAGCCATTGTCTTGCTGGGACACAGGAGAAAAGCATGAACACACGCGCGATCGTCTTCGCCGCCTTCGGACTTGCCGCCGCCTGCGCATCGACTGCCGCTTCCGCTCGCGTCGACGTCGGCGTGTTCGTCAACACGCCGGGCCCCGTCTATGCCGCGCCGCCGGTCATGTACGCGCCGCCGCCGGTCGTCTATGCGCCTCAGCCGGTCTACGGTTACGGCTATCGCGACGACTATTACCGGGAGCGCCGCTGGCATCACGATCACGGCCGTCATCGCGGCTGGGACAAGCATCACGGCCGCGGCTGGTAATCGTCGGAGCGAGCAACGCGGCCGCTCGCCGCTTCGCTTGTCACTGCGCGCTTCGCTCGTCACGACGTCAACCACAGCGCCGACGCATTCACGCTACAGTAGCGTCTGCTGATTCAGGCGGGCTTTCTGCCCGCTTCATCGCAGTCACTTACTGAACGACGTCCGCGTGAAGACTCTTTCGCTTTCCGCCGCCCGCACACTCCACCTGGCCGCGCAAGGTCTGCTGTCGCCGCCGCGCCGCAAGGCCACCAGGGCCGACGTGCTCGAAGCAATCCGCCGCATGGCGCAATTGCAGATCGACACGATTCATGTGGTCGCGCGCAGTCCTTATCTCGTGCTCTTTAGCCGGCTCGGCGCCTATCCGCAGCAATGGCTCGACGAACATCTCGCCGCAGGCAAGCTGTTCGAATACTGGTCGCATGAAGCCTGTTTTCTGCCGATCGAAGACTACGGGCTGCTGCGCCATCGCATGCTGGACCCGAGCGGCATGGGCTGGAAATACGCGGCCGATTGGCACCACAAACATCGCAAGGACATCGACGCACTGCTCGAACACATTCGCGCAACGGGCCCCGTGCGCTCGGCGGATTTCGCTCGCGAGTCGGGCAAAGGCAACGGCTGGTGGGACTGGAAGCCGGAGAAGCGTCATCTGGAAGTGCTGTTCGCCATCGGGCAATTGATGGTGGCCGAGCGGCGCAATTTTCAGCGCGTCTACGACGTCACGGAACGCGTGTTGCCGCATTGGGACGACGCCCGCGATCTGCCGCCGCAACAGGCCGTCGCCGACGAACTGCTGCGCCGCACGTGCCGCGCGCTCGGCGTCGCGCGGGCCGACTGGGTCGCGGACTACTACCGGCTGCCGCGCCGTCCGTATCGCGACGAACTTCATGCGCTTGCCGATCAAGGGGAACTGATTCCTGTGCAGGTGCCCGGCTGGAAGCAGGACACGTTCGTGCATCGCGACTTCGGCCCCATGCTCGACGACGCCGCGAGCGGCAAGCTCGCATCGACGGTGACGACGGTGCTCTCGCCATTCGACCCGGTCGTGTGGGATCGCAAACGCGTGGCCGCGCTGTTCGACTTCGACTACGCGATCGAATGCTATACGCCGGCGGCCAAGCGCAAATACGGCTACTTCGTGCTGCCTCTGCTAAGCCGCGGGCGTCTGGTCGGTCGCGTCGATGCGAAAGCGCACCGCGCAGAAGGCGTTTTCGAATTGAAATCGGTGCACATGGAAGCGGGCGTACGCCCAAGCGCGCGGCTCGCGGGCGATCTGCGGCGCGCGTTGCAACGGTGTGCGGATTGGCACGGCACGCCGCATCTGCAGATCACGTCGGCGGCGCCGGAATGGCGCGAAGCGCTCAGCACGGGTGACAACGAAGCGGAAGCCGAAGCCGAAGACGTGAAACCGAAACCGAAAGTGAAAGCGAGCGCATAGGCACGCCTTCAGCGCGTGCCGTCAATGCAACGCCGACCATGCAAGCGTCAGCGAAAACACGCCGAGCACGACCGACGCGCCGCGCTGGATCTTCGCCGGATCGAGCCAGCCGAGCTTGCCGCTGCCGAGCGCCGCGCCGAACGCAATCCACGCGAGCGCGATCGGCGCGAGAAGGCACGCGAATATCAGCATCGACAGCAGATACGCCGGCCAAAGCACGAAAGCAGCAGCCGGAAAGATGGTGCCCGCGAACAGCAGCGCCTTGGGATTGAGCAGCGTCGCGAGGAACAGGCGCAGTGTGCCGCTCGCTTTTTGCGTCGAGTCCGGCAACGCGACGGCCGCGCGCCACATATCGACGGCGAGCCACGCGATGTACGTCCCCGCCGCCACGCGCAGCAGCGCGGGCAGCCAGGGCAGCGCGTGCGCGG
The DNA here is from genome assembly GCF_003058125.1 of Paraburkholderia sp. GV068. NCBI lineage: Bacteria > Pseudomonadati > Pseudomonadota > Betaproteobacteria > Burkholderiales > Burkholderiaceae > Paraburkholderia > Paraburkholderia sp. GV068. The sequence continues at coordinate 12,058 of NZ_QBUB01000020.1, read as the reverse complement.
CCTGTGCGAGAAAGCGTCCCCAGACGGAAATGGCGACGAGATAGCCGGCGAGTTCGGCGGCTATGAGCGGCAGCGAGCGCCGCACGCCCTGGCGCAGACCGGCCGACGCGAGCAACGTATTGGTGGGGCCCGGCGTGATGAGCACGACGACAATGCCGACGGCTAATAACGCGATAGCGGACACAGAGAACATGGAAAAGGCGCAATGTTGGAAACAGTGCGCCTTTTTATCACAGAAGCGGATTCGGCCCGCAAACAGGCTCTATCGCGATAACCGGCCGCAATCGTCAAGGGTCAAGCGGCGAGCCGCGAGAGTCCGCTCAGTGCTCGAGCTTCGCGCGCAGTTCGCGGGCGGCTTCGAGCAAGCCTTCGTAACCGGAACGCGCATGCTCGGGCAAGTCGGGATCGCCGACGAACGTGCCTAGCGTTTCGATCAGGCTGTACAGAATGCCCTTCGCGGCACCCGACGCAATGCTGCCGGATGACACCTGCTGATTCACGTGACTGAGCGCCGCGTCGAGGTTGTCGAGATCGGGCCGGTCGCCGGTGGGCGGCTTGGGCGTGGGCGTTACGTCTTGCGTCATGATGATGCATCTCCCCGTTGAAGCTTCGGTAAACGAGCGATCCTTTCACGTTTGTTATATACCGATCGCGCGTTGCCGTCTATTCGTGATCCGCGCGACGAGCCCGAAGCGATTCGCCGCACGGGCCCGCGCGCTGAGGTTCGCAGCGCTCCCGAAATAGCTCACCGATGGCCTTGATGAACGCGGCGTCCGTGCGTCGTCGTCTCTATGTCGTTATGTCCTTACGCCTTCATGTTCGTGCAATGGCCGCGTCGCCCGAAGATGCGCCGGGTCATGTCGAAGGCGACGAGGTTGCCGGCCACCACGAGCAGCAATCCGACCACGGCCAACGCGGACCACTGGTAGCCTTCGAATACCGTCGACACCGCGAGCGCCACGATCGGAAAGAGCACCGTCGAATAGGCCGCGCGCTCCGGGCCGATGCGCCCCACCAGCATCAGATAGGCGGTAAAGCCAATCACCGAGCCGAAGATCGCGAGATACGCGAGTGCGCCGACGTAACGCGCGGACGGCTCGATCGCGAACGGGAAACCGGCGACCACGCTGCCCACTGTCAGCACGCTCGCGCCGATCAGCATGGCCCAGCTATTCGTGGCGAACGGATGCAAGCCCATCGATTGCATACGGCTCGACAGCAGATTGCCCGCCGAAAAACACAAGGTGCCGAGAAACGCGATGCCAAGCCCGAGCCACGCCGCGTGATCGCCGAGATGCCCGCTCATCTGCTGGACGAACAGACACACGATGCCGACGAGGCCGAGCATCGCACCCGCAATCGCCGAAGGCTGCAACGGGCGCCCCATGAAAAGCCGTCCGTTGATCGAATTGAGAAGCGGCGCCGTCGAGAATACGACGGCGACGAGCCCGCTCGGCACCACCTGTTCGGCGTAGTAAAAGCACAGAAAGTTGACGCAGAAGAGCGCGAGCCCCTGCGCGAACAGAAAGCGCCATGCGGCGCGCGGCGGCCACATCGGCCGGCGCATGATGCGCAACAGCGCGAACAGCACTAAGGCCGCGATCCAGAAGCGCCACGCGATCGACACCGGCGGCGGCACCGAGCCCAGTTGCCACTTGATCGCGATCCACGTGGTGCCCCAGATCAGGACGGTAATGGCATAAAGAAAGAGATTCATGGTCAAGCCTGCAAGCAGCGGATACGGGAGTTCGACTATGCGTCGGCGCGGCTCGCGGCACTTGTCCAGGATTGCGCATTTTTTGGCGCGCGTCGCCGGGGCGTGTGTCGTCATGCGCGGCGGGTCGTATACTTGTGACTATTCCTCGCAAGAAAGACACCCGCCCATTCCGTGAACACGAGCCCGCCCGTCCCCGTCATCGACGCCACTGAAACGCCGTTCGGCATTCAGTCGGTATGTCACACGCTCGGCACCTCGAATGCGAATCTGGACCGCTTCGCGTGGCTCGGCGACGGTCTCGCGATTGCCGTCTGGACGCGCGACACGGAAGTCGCGGAAACCGTCTACGAGCGCCCAGGCCATCACACGCTGTCGTGCTATCTGGACGGCGGCTATCGCACGGAGCGTCAGAAAATGCCCGGGCGTTATGGTGCGCCGTCCCGGCTGTGCGCATTGCCCGGCGATCATGAATCGCGTTGGTGGGTCCGCGGCCATATGCACTTCATGCACCTGTATTTTCTGCCCGAGCATTTCACGCAGCGCGCCGTGCAGGAACTCGACCGCGAACCGCGCGAGCTGACGCTCGCCGATCGCACGTATTTCGAAGACGCGCGCATTGCCGGGTTATGTCAGTCGCTCGCCAACGAGCATTGGGACGATGCCGACGGCTTGCTGCGCACCAACGAAACCGCGCATGAAGTGCTGAGTCTGCTGCTGCAGGCGCAAGGCGTGCGGCGCAGCGGCGTCGCGCTGAAGGGCGGCTTGTCGGTCGGGACGCGGCGGCGTCTGCGCGATTACATCGAGAACCATCTCGCCGAGCCGCTCACGCTCGGCGAACTCGCGAGTGTCGCCGCATTGTCGGAGTTTCACTTGGCGCGGATGTTCCGCACGTCGTTCGGATTGCCGCCCGCTGCATGGATCGCGCAGCAGCGGCTAGAACGCGCCCGGACGCTGCTGCGCACCACCGCGCTGCCGCTCGCCCAAGTCGCCGGACTATGCGGCTATGCGAACGCCAGCCACTTGAGCCATCGTTTCCGCGAAGGCGTCGGTGTGTCGCCGGGCGCGTACCGGCAGGCTATGTCGGCGGTCTGATAGCAGCGGGCTCCAGCGCAGCGCGCGCGTCATGTCATTGCAGCGCCATCGCCAGCACGCGCGCGACGTGGATCGCCTCGACACCCGCGCCGTCATGAATCTGATGACGGCAGCTCGTGCCGTCGGCGACCATGATCGTACCGGCGTCCATTTTGCGCACCGCCGGCAGTAGCGACAGCTCGGCCATCGCCTGCGAAGTCGCGTAGTGCTCCGCTTCGTAGCCGAAGCTGCCGGCCATTCCGCAGCACGACGATTCCACCGTCGATACCGTCAGTTCAGGAATCCATTTCAACACGGTTTGCACGGGCGTGAAGGCGTCGAATGCTTTCTGATGGCAATGCCCATGCACGAGCGCCTGCTGCGTCGCCAAAGGCTTCAGCGCAAGCTGCAAGCGCCCGGCCTGTTGCTCGTGCACGAGGAATTCTTCGAAGAGAAACGCCTGTTTGGCGAGCCGCTTCGCTTCGTCGCCGAAACCGTAGTGCAGGAATTCGTCGCGCAACGACAGCAGGCACGAAGGCTCGAGTCCGACAATCGGCACGCCGCGCTCCACGTAGGGCTTGAACAGATCAAGCATGCGCCGCGCTTCGTGCTTCGCTTCATCGACAAGTCCTGCGGCCAGGAACGTGCGCCCGCAGCAGACCGGCCGCTCGCCTTGCCGCGTGTTGAAATGCACCGTGTAGCCCGCGGCTTCCAACACCTTCTGCGCGGCCCGCGCGTTGTCGGGCTCCATGTTGTTATTGAACGTATCGACGAACAGCAGCACTTCGTTCAACGCCGCGCCGCGCGCGTTCACAGTCGGCTTCGCGCTCGACAGAAACGGTTTTGCGAAACGCGGCAAGCTCCGTTCGCTTGCAAAGCCGACCGAACGCTTGAACCACGTCGACAGCAGCGGCACGTTGTCGGCAAATGCGATGAGGCCCGGCACGCGGCTCGCCGTTGCCGCGTAACGCGGCATGAAGGCAACCAGCTTGTCGCGCAGCGTCAGTCCGTGCCGCTTCACGCGCGCCGCGCGCGCCTCGATCTTGAACTTCGCCATATCGACGCCGGTCGGGCAATCGCGCTTGCAGCCCTTGCACGATACGCAGAGATCGAGCGTGTCCTTGACGTCGTCGCTGGCAAGGCCGGCTTCGCCGAGTTGTCCCGAGATCGCGAGGCGCAACGTGTTCGCGCGTCCGCGCGTGACATGCTGCTCGTCTTTCGTCACGCGATAACTCGGGCACATGGTGCCCGCGTCGAACTTGCGGCAGTGGCCGTTGTTGTTGCACATTTCGACGGCCCTCGCGAGACCGCCCGACAGATCGTTGCCGCTGCCCGGCGCGCTCTCGCGGCCCGTCAGCGGATCGCGTTCCACATTCCACGCGGACCAGTCGAGCGCGGTGTCGATGCGCCGTTCGCGATAGCCTGGAGCGAAGCGGAAGTAGCGCGCGTCGTCCATTTTCGGCGGACGCACCATCTTGTCGGGATTGAAGCGGTTGTCCGGATCGAACAGCGTTTTGATCTCGCTGAACGCCTCGTTCAGTTTCGGGCCGTATTGCCACGCGACCCATTCACCGCGGCACAGGCCATCGCCGTGTTCGCCCGAATAGGCGCCCTTGTATTCGCGCACCAGCGCCGCGGCTTCCTCGGCGATCGCACGCATTTTGACGGCGCCGTCGCGGCGCATGTCGAGAATCGGCCGCACATGCAGCGTGCCGACGCTTGCGTGCGCGTACCAGGTGCCTTCCGTGCCATGCCGATGAAAAACTTCCGTCAGCTTGCTCGTGTATTCGGCGAGATGTTCGAGCGGCACGGCGCAGTCTTCGATAAAGGACACGGGTTTGCCGTCGCCCTTCATGCTCATCATGATGTTGAGCCCGGCCTTGCGCACTTCCCACAGCGCCTTTTGCGCATTCATGTCCGGCATTTCGACGACAGAGCCAGGCAAGCCGAGATCGGCCATCAATTCGGTGAGCTGCCTGAGTGACTCGAGTTGTGCGTCGCGCGATTCGCCGGCGAACTCGACGAGCAACACCGCTTGCGGTTCGCCGACCAGCGCCTTCGCGACCACCGGACGAAACGCGGGGTTGCTCATCGCGAGATCGATCATCGTGCGATCGACCAGTTCAACCGCGACCGGCTTCAGCTTGACGATGTGCTGCGTGAAATCCATCGCCTGCCAGAAGGTCGGAAAGTTGACGACGCCGAGCGTTTTGTGCGCGGGCAGCGGCGCGAGCTTCAACGTCAACTGACGGCTGAACGCGAGCGTGCCCTCGGAACCGACCAGCAGATGCGCGAGGTTGGCGACGCCGTCGTCGGTATAAGCGCGCGGGTTCTGACAATCGAACAGGTCGATGTTGTAGCCGGCCACGCGGCGCAACACTTTCGGCACGCGCGCCGCGATTTCGTCGCGCTCGCGCTCCGCGATCCGCTTCACGCCTTCGAGTATCTGCTGCAAGCGCGCGCCTTGCGGCACTTGTCGCAACGATGCGAAACGTGCTTCGCTGCCGTCGGCGAGAATCGCGTCGATGGCCTCGACGTTGTGCACCATGTTGCCGTATTCGATCGAACGCGAGCCGCACGAATTGTTGCCCGCCATGCCGCCGATCGTGCATTGCGCTGCCGTCGACACATCCACGGGAAACCACAAGCCATGCGGCTTGAGCCACGCGTTCAGATGATCGAGCACGACGCCTGGCTCGACGGTAACCGTGCGTGCGTCCGCATCGAAATCGACGATGTTATTGAGCCACTTGCTCGTGTCGATCACGAGCGCTTCGCCGACAGTCTGTCCGCATTGGCTGGTGCCGGCGCCGCGCGCGAGCAGCGGCACTTTTTCACTGCGCGCGATGTCCAGCGCGATGCGCAAATCGTCCTGATCTCGCGGCACCACGACACCGACCGGCATGATCTGGTAGATGGACGCATCGGTCGCATAACGGCCGCGGCTCGCCGCATCGAACAGCACGTCGCCGCGCAACGCTTTGCGCAGATGCTGCGCGAGCGGACTCGTCAGACGCGCGGCGGACGGCACAAGATGAATCGGCTTGACCAGCAAAGCGGAAGTGGGATTCGTCATAACGTCGATGGTTATTGCGTTGCGTGCATTGCGTGCGTTGCGTGCATTACGTGCATTGCGTGCGTTGCGTGCGTTGCGTGCGTTGCGTGCGTTGCGTGCATCGCGCGAAGGTTCAGTACAACGTGACGCTCACGGACGGCAGTCCTTCGATGCGTCCGTGCGCGAGGCCCGCGCTTCGCGGGAAGAACATGCCGGTGTATGAACCCGTGGTGACGACCATGTCCGGCGTCACCGCAATGCCGCGCGATGTCGCGTGATTGACGAGCCACGTGAGCAAGCGGCGCGGATCGCCGGCCGGGTTGGCGGGCGTCAGTTCGACGACATCGCGTCCGTTGAAATCGAAGCGCAGCGCAGGCGAGGCAAACGGAAAATCGTCGTGATACGGCATGAATTCGCCGACGATCAGCGCGCCGTGGTTCTGCAAGTCCGCGAGTTGCGCGAGCTTGTCGATGTCGGGCCACGCGGCGAAACGGCTCGCGACAATTTCAATCGTCGCGCCGAACGAACCGATTGCCGCGTGCACGTCGGCCTCGCTATAAGGCGTGGCCGAAGGCTCGAAGCGGCGGCCGAAGCGAAAGGCGATTTCGAGTTCCAGCCCCAACGGTGCAAAGGCCGCGCGCGGCAACGTGGAGCCGTCGGAATGCAAGTCGATGCGCGGCAGCGGCGCACCCTGGATCGGGCCCGTTGGCGACTTGGCGCCGATCTTCCAGCCGCCGATGCGCGCGCCGCCGATCGCCAGAATCTCGTGCTGGATCGCATAGGCCGCGTCGGCGTCGGCGGGCGTGAGGTTGGGCTGCGGCTTGCCGAGCGTCGCATGATCGTGGCGGGCATCGGCAAGCAGGCGGCTAAGGGGCGAGGCGCCCGGCTTCATTGCGTCGGCGTGAGGGGATTTGAGCATCGCTCACACGCCCATGCTGGTGGAAACCTGCCCCTTGTCCGCGGCATTGCCTGCGAACTTGCTTTCCGGCTGCATGCGGAACGCGAGCACGACACCGAGCGCCATCAACAGCATGCTGCCGACGAACGGCAATTCCCAACTGCCGAAATAGTCGATCAGGAAGCCGCCCACCACTGGCGAGATGATCGCCGCGAGCGCCGAGCCCGTGTTCATCATGCCGCTCGCGGTGCCCGAGGCGTCCGGCGCGATGTCCATCGGAATCGCCCACATCGGTCCAATCGTCATTTCGGCGAAGAAGAAGCCCGACGCGAGACACGCCATCGACAGATACAGGTGGTGCGTGAACATCAGCGGAATCAGCGACAGCAGGCAGAAGAACATGCACACCGACACCATCCAGCTACGCGCGCGCTTGAGGCTCCCGGTGCGCGTATAGATGAAGTCGGTCACGATGCCGCCGAGCGTGTCGCCGACGACACCCGCGAGAAACACGGCCGAAGCGAAGATCGCCGACTTCTTCAATTCCAGGTGATAGCTGTGCAGGAAGTACTGCGGAATCCAGCTCAGGAACAGCCACAGTGTCCAGCCGTAGCAGAAGTAGACGATCGTGACCGGCGCCATGCGGCGAAACAGCTTGCCCCAGGGCACGCCCGCCGACTTTGCTTTCGGCGCGGGCAGCACTTCGAGTTCTTCCTTCGTGATACGCGGATGGTCTTTCGGATGCTCGGTGAACGTCAAAGCCCACACGACGACCCACAACAGACTGAACGCACCGCAGATGTAGAACGATTCGCGCCATCCCCAGTTCGCCATCACGAGTACGACGATGCCGGGCGCGACCGCATTGCCGACGCGCGACGCCGCATGCGTGATGCCCTGCGCGAAACCGCGTTTTTCTTTCGCGACCCAGCGCGCCATCGCGGATGTCGCCGCAGGAAAGGTCGCGCCTTCACCGAAACCGAGCAGCACGCGCGCCGCCAGCAGCGAAATGAGGCCACCGGCAAAACCGGTCAGCAAGGTCGCGATGCCCCACACCGCGCCGCACGCGAGCAGCGTGCGTCGAGCGCCGAAACGGTCGCTGACCCAGCCGCCGATGATCTGGAAAAGCAGATACGGATACGCGAAAGCCGAGAACACGAGGCCGACTTCCGTATGCGAAAGATGGAATTCCTTGCCGAAGCCCGCCGCCGCCGTACTGACGTTGACGCGGTCCAGGTAAGTGATGAAGTACATGATGCAGAGCATCAATAGAACGATACTGGTCGCACTCGTCACACGAAACCGCTTCATCGTCTCTCTCCATTTGCATGTATCGACGGCGTTCCTGAGATGGCGCGCTTCGTCGTCGCGAGACGGCACGCGCCGCCTCGCCATCGCATTGTTCGGGCCGCGTTCTGTGCGCGGCTTCATGACGGAACTGACTTCGTTGATGCCTGCTTGTTGTTATTGATGCGGCCTCGCTTACGCTGCCGCCCTCAAACCCGAGGCTTGCGTCGGCTCGCTCAACCAGTCCATCGCGGCAGGCAGACCGCTTTCGTCGAGCGGCACGCCCGCGAGCCGCATGCCCATTTCGCAGCCGGCCAAGGTGGCGAGCAACATCAGATCGTTGCAATCGCCCAGATGGCCGATGCGGAACATGCGGCCTTTCATCTTGCCGAGGCCCGTGCCGAGCGACATGTCGAACCGTTCGTAGATGAGCTTGCGCACCGCGTCGGCGTCGATGCCCTCGGGCATCATCACGCCGGTCAGCACCGGGCTATACACGGAAGGATCGGCGCACTGAATGTCGAGCCCCCACGCACGCACCGCGCGACGCGTCGCCTCGGCAAGACGCTCGTGACGCGCAAAGACGTTGTCGAGCCCTTCGCCGAGAATCATGTCGATTGCCTCGTGAAGGCCGTAGAGCAAATTCGTATTCGGCGTGTACGGCCAGTAGCCGGTCTTGTTCATCTCGACGATGTCGCTCCAGTCCCAAAAGCTGCGCGGCAGTTTTGCGTGCTTGCTGGCGGCCAGAGCCTTCGGCGAAATTGCGTTGAAGCTGATGCCCGGCGGCAGCATCAAGCCCTTCTGCGAGCCTGACACCGTCACGTCGACGCCCCACTCATCGTGGCGATAATCGGCGCAGGCGAGACCCGAAATCGTGTCGACGAGCAACAGCGCGGGATGGCCCGCGGCGTCGATTGCGCGGCGCACGGCAGCAATGTCCGACGTGACACCTGTCGACGTTTCGTTGTGCACGACGCACACTGCCTTGATCGAATGCTGCGTGTCGGCGCGCAGCCGTTCTTCGATCAGGTTCGGTTGAACGCCGCGCCGCCATCCTTCGATACCCGGAAGGCCAAGAAACTCGGGCTTCAGGCCGAGACTCTCCGCCATCTTTTTCCAGAGCGTCGCGAAATGGCCGGTCTCGTACATCAGCACGTGATCGCCGGGACTCAATGTGTTCGAGAGCGCCGCTTCCCATGCGCCGGTGCCGGACGCCGGATAAATCACGACCGGATGCTGCGTCTTGAAGATCTTCTTGATTCCGTCGAGCACCTTCAAACCCAGTTCGCCGAATTCCGGCCCGCGATGGTCGATGGTGGGATAGCTCATCGCCCGGAGGATGCGATCCGGCACCGGACTCGGCCCAGGGATCTGCAGGAAGTGACGGCCAGCGGGATGGAAATCTAACTTCAGCATTACGCTCCTCCGATTGAATTTTGCATGCAAAAAACTATATCAGACGAAGTCGCGCGAGCGAAAGGCGAAAATTGCGTGCGGGCACAGGTGTTTACCCGCGCTGTATCGCTGTCGGCGGTGATCCGATAAAATTGCGCTGGAGAGGCATCTGAGGACGTTTGTATGCAAAATTCTGAAATTGAAGCAGGTTCGGCGGGTTCGGCAGTGTTGCCGAAAGTGGAGCGTCAGCGTTTGCACGACACGGTGGTCGAGCACATTCGCCGGTTTATCGTCGAAGGCGTATTGGAGCCGGGCAAGAAGTTGAACGAGCGCGAGTTGTGCGAAACGCTCGGCATTTCACGCACGCCGTTGCGCGAGGCGCTGAAGGTGTTGGCCGCTGAAGGGCTAATCGAGATTTCGCCGAATCGCGGCGCGTCGGTGTCGAAGATGTCGGAAGCCGAACTGCGCGAGACCTTCGAACTGATGAGCGGTCTCGAGGCTTTCTCGGGCGAACTCGCGGCCGAGCGAATGACGGCGGCCGAGCTCGCCGAAATCAAGGCATTGCATTACGCAATGCTCGCTTGTCGCGCGCAGAACGATCTCGCCGGGTACTACAGCCGCAATCAGGCGATTCACGACAAGATCAACGAGGCCGCGCGCAATTCCGCGCTGCGCCAGACGTATGTGTCGGTGAACCGACGTTTGCAGGCGCTGCGCTTTCGATCGAATTTTCAGATTCCGAAGTGGGATCGCGCGATTCACGATCACGATGAAATGCTGAAGGCGCTCGAGGCGCGCGACGGCAAGAAGCTCAGCGCGATTCTTCGGCAGCATCTGCTTGATAAGCGCGATGCGGTGTTGCAGGTTCAGTCGCGGGAAGAGGCGGCGGGGGGAGCGGGGTTATCCACGTAAATTGTTCATATTGCTGTGGATAACGTTCTTATAGTCGGCGCAAGTGGTTGATGCGATGGCTGAATTTGCAGGCGGGTGATGTATGGGCAGGGAGGGGTGGGTTTGAGTACTCTGCCCTTGGTACGCTTTCATCGCGGCCTGCGCGGAAAAATGTATTCCTCGCTGTCGTTCGAACATTTGTTCACCTACGTTTCCCCGCACGCCCGCTGCGGTGCAGGGAAAACGGCCATTCTCCCAATCGCTGTCTCGAATAGCCTATGGATGACATCTGCCATTCCGCGCCGAAAGGTGGCAAAACCCCAGGCGCAACGCAGTGGCAGCGATGCAACTTCATGGCCTCAGCAGTTTGTACACCGTCGCTGACTTCCGCCAACGGGAGAACGCCCATGCATTCATCGCCAAACCCGCGAGAAGGCAAACGACGGTTCCGACCGTATTGGCGCCTCCACTGAGGACTTCACCCAACCACTTAATTGAAAAAGCGGCTGAGATAACGGCAATAACGACAAACGAACCCAAAGACTTTACGGGCGAATTGACGCCGCAGATCTGCCCAGTCGCGTGATCCACCCAGCCGACCAGTGTCTGCCAGTTATCCGGGTCGCGCAGTACTGCGGTCACTACCGTGCCGCTTTCAAGCCTCGGCTTGCCGTCCATCTTCACGGCGTACTGACGTCGTCCAGCGATTGTTACGTTAAACATTGTGGCGACCGTGCCGCCACTCCTGTCTTTCTCAAAAACAACGCCTCCTATGTCGTCAAGGGTTACTGTAATGGCGCGGTAGGTCATGGGCAATGCGAACGAGAATCCAGGCGGAGGGCGGACAGAAGAAGGGCAGTGGACGCGATGGCCGATAGGCTCAGTGGTCGTCACACAAACGTCATTCCATGCCGGTCGGCCCGCTGCCCTGGCGAGTTATCGCCATACACTAATGCCTCCTTCCACGTTTCGTAGAAAGAATTGATAGCAGTCAAGGGTGTGCCGGTGGCCAGATACCTGGCGCATCAAAACGGCGCATCCAGAGGTCAGTCAAGCGCAGATTAAAGCGAAGCTCCCCGGCGTTTGAACCCATACCGATAGAGCGGATCTCCGTCGTCCGAACCGGGCGGATTACGTCGTTGACCGCAACATAGAGAGAGGGTAAGCCTTCCTCGACAGGAGCCATTTGTGGCTCTTTTCCGGCGCGGATCAATACTCCGCCACCTGAAGTGTCATAAGCGTGGAATGCTGGATCTGGAAGTTTCGAGCGGATCGCTTTGCCGCCCCCCAGCTTGTCCGCATAATGCTTGCCGAGAATGGTGTACCAGTTTGCACCTTTAACGCCTTGCCAGTTTTCAATCATCCCGAGGACGTTAATCGGATTGTCGATCTCGACTCCGTAGTATTTTTGAGCAAGTTCCAGTTCGTATGACTCCCAGCGCGCGTACTCGTGAGGGAGCGCGATTGCCAGACCTGCGTACCCTTGTGTAACGTTGAGTCGGTTGCAGCATGACAGAAGGAAATCATGAAGCGGAAAGCTACCGCCGTCCCAGCTCCCCTTATGAGCGGCATCGTACGGGACCCAAAAGCTTATATAGGACGTGTCTTGGCCGACTGCCTGTTCCCACTTCGCACTTGTTAGACACTGGTGTCATCGGCACCTGTAAATTGATACACCGTCGGCACTGAGGAATTGATACACCTCGACGAAGGGATAATGGCCGCTTTGAGCGGCGATGATCTC
>NZ_QBUB01000019.1:0-105566 GCF_003058125.1 Paraburkholderia sp. GV068 | reverse complement strand
ACCAGGACGTTGATAGGTCAGGTGTGTAAGCGCAGTAATGCGTTCAGCTAACTGATACTAATTGCCCGTAAGGCTTGATCCTATAACAGGTGTGTCTCGACCAGCGTTAGCGCTTTGGCGCTTACACTGGTCCGATCCCCGAAGGGGATGCGCTGGAACTCCCCGCCAGGGAGAACAGGACGCACGGTTGAGTGATCGATGTTGTGCCTCGAACAACACAGCCCAAACAGCTTTACCCTGGTGAGCATCACCAGAAACTACTTCTTCCAGATTGGCTGTACTGCTCCCTGAGCGCTACAGCAACCCGTCAAAGCCTGATGACCATAGCGAGTCGGTCCCACCCCTTCCCATCCCGAACAGGACCGTGAAACGACTCCACGCCGATGATAGTGCGGATTACCCGTGTGAAAGTAGGTAATCGTCAGGCTCCCCAGCAGTGTCAGAAACCCCACCCCGCAAAGGTGGGGTTTCTGCGTTTACGGTAGTGCTAAAAACACTGCGTATAAGTGAGAGCATTTGGGTTTGGAACAGTCGACTAACTCTTGACATCGAGCGGTTGTTCCCCCATAATCATCAGTTCTCTGCGGAGGGGTGCCCGAGTGGCTAAAGGGGGCAGACTGTAAATCTGTTGGCTTACGCCTACGTTGGTTCGAATCCAACCTCCTCCACCAGAATGCAAGTTGCAGCAGTTGTTGGGAATCCATGGGTCCTTGCGGGTGTAGCTCAATGGTAGAGCAGAAGCCTTCCAAGCTTACGACGAGGGTTCGATTCCCTTCACCCGCTCCAGCAATATAGAAGTAGCGCCCATGTGGCTCAGTGGTAGAGCACTCCCTTGGTAAGGGAGAGGTCGGCAGTTCGATCCTGCCCATGGGCACCAGAAGTACTCGGTGATTGTTTGCGCCCGGCGCAACGTACGGATAAATCCTCTTAGGAGTCGAAAATGGCCAAGGGTAAGTTTGAGCGGACCAAGCCGCACGTGAACGTCGGCACGATCGGTCACGTTGACCACGGCAAGACCACGCTGACGGCAGCGATCACGACGGTTCTGACGCAGAAGTTCGGCGGCGAAGCGAAGGCATACGACCAGATCGACGCGGCGCCGGAAGAAAAGGCGCGTGGCATCACGATCAACACGGCACACGTCGAGTACGAAACGGCTAACCGCCACTACGCACACGTCGACTGCCCGGGCCACGCTGACTATGTGAAGAACATGATCACGGGCGCAGCGCAGATGGACGGCGCAATCCTGGTGTGCTCGGCCGCTGACGGCCCGATGCCGCAAACGCGTGAGCACATCCTGCTGGCGCGTCAGGTTGGCGTGCCGTACATCATCGTGTTCCTGAACAAGTGCGACATGGTGGACGACGCCGAGCTGCTGGAGCTGGTCGAGATGGAAGTGCGCGAGCTTCTGTCGAAGTACGACTTTCCGGGCGACGACACGCCGATCATCAAGGGTTCGGCCAAGCTGGCGCTGGAAGGCGACAAGGGCGAGCTGGGCGAAGTGGCGATCATGAACCTGGCCGACGCGCTGGACACGTACATCCCGACGCCGGAGCGCGCAGTGGACGGCGCGTTCCTGATGCCGGTGGAAGACGTGTTCTCGATCTCGGGTCGCGGCACGGTGGTCACGGGTCGCGTTGAGCGCGGCGTCGTGAAGGTCGGCGAGGAAATCGAAATCGTCGGTATCAAGCCGACGGTGAAGACGACCTGCACGGGCGTGGAAATGTTCCGCAAGCTGCTCGACCAGGGTCAGGCAGGCGACAACGTCGGTATCCTGCTGCGCGGCACCAAGCGCGAAGACGTGGAACGTGGCCAGGTGCTGGCCAAGCCGGGTTCGATCAACCCGCACACGCACTTCACGGCTGAAGTGTACGTGCTGAGCAAGGACGAAGGCGGCCGTCACACGCCGTTCTTCAACAACTACCGTCCGCAGTTCTACTTCCGTACGACGGACGTGACGGGCTCGATCGAGCTGCCGAAGGACAAGGAAATGGTCATGCCGGGCGACAACGTGTCGATCACGGTGAAGCTGATCAACCCGATCGCGATGGAAGAAGGTCTGCGCTTCGCCATCCGTGAAGGTGGCCGTACCGTTGGCGCAGGTGTCGTTGCCAAGATTCTCGAGTAACGCCAGATAGTTCTCTCGTTAATCTGTAGTTTCGGGGTTGGCGGTGTCGTCAACCCCAAATGGTTTAGGGGTATAGCTCAACTGGCAGAGCGTCGGTCTCCAAAACCGAAGGTTGGGGGTTCGATTCCCTCTGCCCCTGCCAACTCTCGCGTCAAATTGACGCTTCGTTAAGGTGTTATGGCGAATCCTTCCGTCGAAACTGTAAATACATCCGGCGACAAGCTGATGCTCGTCGCGGGCGTATTGCTAGTCTTGGCCGGGTTCGTGGGGTTCTTCTGGCTTAACGGTCAGGAATGGTACGTCCGCGGAGCCGCCTTGGCTGTTGGTGCAATCGCGGGTGTTGCAGTCGGTCTTCTATCCGCGCCTGGCAAGGGTTTCATCGCTTTCGCCAAAGATTCGTACAAGGAAGTCCGCAAGGTTGTCTGGCCGACTCGCAAAGAGGCTACTCAGACAACGTTGGTGGTGTTTGGCTTCGTGTTTGTGATGGCGATCTTTCTTTGGGTTAGCGATAAATCCATCGAATGGGCGATTTTCTCGGTGATTCTGGGTTGGAAATGATATGAGCGATACTCCGGCATCTCCGAGCGGCAAACGTTGGTACGTCGTGCACGCCTACTCCGGCATGGAGAAGAGCGTGCAACGCGCGCTTCAGGAGCGCATCGAACGCGCCGGCATGCAAGACCAGTTTGGCCAGATCCTCGTCCCGACCGAAGAGGTTGTCGAGGTGAAGGGTGGTCACAAGTCGGTGACCGAACGTCGTTTCTTCCCGGGCTACGTGCTCGTGGAAATGGAAATGACGGATGAAACGTGGCACCTCGTGAAGAACACCGCGAAGGTCACGGGTTTCGTAGGTGGTGCGCGTAATCGCCCGAGTCCGATTTCCCCGCGGGAAGTCGAGAAGATCATGTCGCAGATGCAGGAA
Source organism: Paraburkholderia sp. GV068 (assembly GCF_003058125.1). Classification (NCBI taxonomy): domain Bacteria; kingdom Pseudomonadati; phylum Pseudomonadota; class Betaproteobacteria; order Burkholderiales; family Burkholderiaceae; genus Paraburkholderia; species Paraburkholderia sp. GV068. The sequence continues at coordinate 102,513 of NZ_QBUB01000019.1, read as the reverse complement.
GGCGTGGAAAAGCCGCGTCCAAAGACCCTGTTCGAGGTCGGCGAGATGGTCCGGGTAAAGGACGGTCCTTTCACCGATTTCAACGGCAGCGTCGAAGAAGTGAACTACGAAAAGTCGCGCGTCCGTGTATCCGTTACGATCTTCGGCCGTGCAACGCCGGTTGAGTTGGAATTCGGCCAAGTCGAGAAGTTGTAATCCAGAATTCTGCGGAGCGCGCCTATCGGCGCGTTTCGCACTTCGCGCTTACGGTCCGCGTAATGACCGTTGAGGAGCGTAAGTAGCCGGATTCTGGTGAACGCGCGCTACTACTCACTGAACGTTCGCAGCCAATGCGACGTTCCAACGAGGTTTTCAACATGGCAAAGAAAATCATCGGCTTTATCAAGCTGCAGATTCCTGCAGGTAAAGCCAACCCGTCGCCGCCGGTCGGTCCGGCACTGGGCCAACGTGGCCTGAACATCATGGAGTTCTGCAAGGCGTTTAACGCGCAGACTCAAGCTCTGGAACCGGGTCTGCCGATTCCGGTCGTGATCACCGCGTTCGCTGACAAGAGCTTCACGTTCGTCCTGAAGACGCCGCCGGCAACGGTTCTGATCAAGAAGGCAGCGAAGATCGACAAGGGTTCGAGCAAGCCGCATACCGACAAGGTCGGCAAGATCACCCGCGCTCAAGCTGAAGACATCGCCAAGACCAAGATGCCCGATCTGACGGCAGCTGATCTGGACGCAGCGGTTCGTACGATCGCTGGTAGCGCCCGCTCGATGGGCATCACCGTGGAGGGCGTGTAAATGGCTAAGCTTTCGAAGCGTCTGCAAGCATTTGCAGCAAAGGTTGACCGTCAGAAGCTGTACCCGATCGACGACGCTTTGTCGCTCGTGAAGGAATGCGCAAGCGCGAAGTTCGATGAGTCGATCGACGTCGCTGTGCAACTCGGCATCGACGCAAAGAAGTCGGATCAAGTGGTCCGCGGTTCGGTCGTTCTGCCTGCAGGTACGGGCAAGTCGGTGCGCGTGGCAGTGTTCGCGCAAGGCGAAAAGGCTGAGCAGGCTCGCGCAGCAGGCGCTGAAGTCGTCGGTATGGAAGACCTGGCTGAACAAGTCAAGGCCGGCAATCTGGACTTCGACATCGTGATCGCTTCGCCGGACACGATGCGTGTTGTCGGTACGCTCGGTCAGATCCTCGGCCCGCGCGGCCTGATGCCGAACCCGAAGGTCGGTACGGTCACGCCGGACGTCGCGACTGCGGTGAAGAACGCCAAGGCTGGTCAGGTGCAATTCCGTGTCGACAAAGCGGGTATCATCCACGCCACGATTGGCCGCGCTTCGTTCGAGCCGACGGCTCTGCGTAGCAATCTGAGCGCGCTCATCGACGCACTGCAAAAGGCCAAGCCGGCAACGAGCAAGGGCGTGTATCTGCGTAAAGTCGCTCTGTCGAGCACGATGGGTGTCGGCGTTCGCGTCGATCAGGCATCGCTCGCGGCACAGTAAGTAATTCATCGCCTCGATGAAAATCGGGGCGGTTTATGGGCTTTGGGCGGTTGTGAGGTGGCAGTTCGCATCAAGCAACCGGTTGTCAAAGACCGTTGGCGGGCACGCAGCAGGTAGGCGGACCCTTAATGCAAAGCCAACGCAGATGGCGAACCCGAAAAAGTTTTGTAGTGATGAAACCGGTTGGCATCCGCAGCAATGCGTGTGTCGGGCGGTCGAAATACTCCTGACTGGTCGGACGCCGTTATTGAACGCGGTACACAAGGCGCACGCCGCGTGTATCGAATCTGGAGGTTAACCGTGCCACTCAACAAAGAAAGCAAGCAGGCCGTCGTCGCTGAGGTTGCCGCGCAAGTCGCGAAAGCCCAGACCGTGGTTCTGGCTGAGTATCGTGGGATCACGGTTGGCGATCTGACCAAGCTGCGCGCGAAAGCGCGTGAGCAACAGGTCTACCTTCGCGTGTTGAAGAACACGCTGGCGCGTCGCGCTGTCGAAGGTACGCCGTTCGCTCCGCTGGCAGAGCAGATGACTGGCCCCCTGATCTACGGCATCTCGGAAGATGCAATTGCTGCTGCTAAGGTCGTCAATGACTTCGGCAAAAGCAATGACAAGTTGGTCATCAAGGCTGGTTCCTACGAAGGCAAGGTGATGGACAAGGCTGGCGTGCAAGCGCTGGCAAACATCCCGAGCCGCGAAGAACTGCTCTCCAAGCTGTTGTACGTTATGCAAGCACCTGTTTCTGGCTTTGCGCGCGCTCTGGCCGCGCTGGCAGAAAAGAAACAAGGCGAAGAAACCGCTGCGTAATGTACTTCAGTCGAGCGTGATTGATCGCTGGCTGTATCCGAATTCAATTTAGGAGTATTTCAAATGGCAATCGCAAAAGATGACATCCTCGAGGCAGTAAGCTCGATGTCGGTTCTGGAACTGAACGAACTGGTCAAGGCGTTCGAAGAAAAGTTTGGCGTGTCGGCAGCTGCTGTTGCAGTGGCAGGCCCGGCAGGCGGCGGCGCTGCTGCTGCAGCTGAAGAGCAAACCGAATTCACGGTCAACCTGGTTGACGTTGGCGCGAACAAGGTTTCCGTCATTAAGGCAGTTCGTGAACTGACGGGTCTCGGCCTGAAGGAAGCGAAGGACCTGGTCGACGGCGCACCGAAGCCTGTTAAGGAAGCGGTACCGAAGGCTGCTGCAGAAGAAGCCAAGAAGAAGCTGGAAGAAGCCGGCGCGAAAGCTGAAATCAAGTAAGTTTCAGCGCGCTGTGCGAAGGCTGGCGGTTTTTCACCGCCGGCCTTTTTGTGCTTTGTGGGGGACGCGTTTTTGCCTCGCTGTACGGCAATAATGTGACTCCCAGAAGCCAAAGAAAACCGCCTATCGGCAACATTGACCGGCGCTTCTCTTTGTCTTCTGAAGCGACTGCAGAAGGCAAGTTTGGTCGGGTAGCGGGCAACATAGGCATCCGCTGCCGTCAGCCAGCGGTTGGTAGCGGCCAACCACCAAGCTTCTAGGCTCGTTCAAGCCATCGGACGGCCATCGGGTCTCAGTCGGTGAACACTCGGGTTGTCTCATCAAGGTATCCTGCCTCGACAACAATGCCCGCCGTGATTCGGAGATCGTATGCAATATTCCTTCACCGAGAAGAAGCGCATTCGTAAGAGTTTTGCGAAGCGCCCCATCGTTCACCAAGTACCTTTCCTGCTGGCTACCCAGCTTGAATCATTCAGCACGTTTCTGCAAGCAGACACGCCGTCTACGCAGCGCAAGCCGGAAGGCCTGCAGGCTGCGTTCACATCCGTTTTCCCGATCGTTTCGCACAACGGGTTCGCACGTCTTGAGTTCGTCAGCTACATGCTGTCGCCGCCGGCATTCAACATCAAGGAATGTCAGCAGCGCGGTTTGACGTACTGCTCGGCGCTGCGCGCGAAAGTGCGTCTGGTGCTGCTCGATAAAGAATCGCCGAGCAAGCCGGTCGTCAAGGAAGTGAAGGAACAGGAAGTGTACATGGGCGAAATTCCGCTCATGACGCCGACGGGTTCGTTCGTCATCAACGGTACGGAGCGTGTGATCGTTTCGCAGCTGCACCGTTCGCCTGGCGTGTTCTTCGAACACGACAAGGGCAAGACGCACAGCTCGGGCAAGCTTCTGTTCTCGGCACGTATCATTCCTTACCGCGGTTCGTGGCTCGACTTCGAGTTCGACCCGAAGGACGTGCTGTACTTCCGCGTCGACCGTCGCCGCAAGATGCCGGTCACGATCCTGCTGAAGGCAATCGGCCTGACGCCGGAACAGATCCTCGCAAACTTCTTCGTGTTCGATAACTTCACGCTGATGCCGGAAGGCGCGCAGATGGAGTTCGTGCCGGAGCGTCTGCGTGGCGAAGTCGCGCGCTTCGACATCACGGACCGTGACGGCAACGTGATCGTCCAGAAGGACAAGCGGATCAACGCAAAGCACATCCGCGACCTGGACAACGCGAAGACCAAGTTCATCTCGGTCCCGGAAGACTATCTGCTCGGCCGCGTGCTGGCGAAGAATGTCGTCGACGGCGACACGGGTGAAGTCATCGCCAACGCGAACGACGAAATCACCGAAACCGTCCTCGAGAAGCTGCGCGAGTCGAAGATCAAGGACATTCAGACGCTCTACACGAACGATCTGGACCAGGGCCCGTACATCTCGTCCACGCTGCGTATCGACGAAACCGCGGACAAGATGGCCGCGCGCATCGCGATCTACCGCATGATGCGTCCGGGCGAACCGCCGACCGAAGAAGCGGTCGAGGCGCTGTTCAACCGTCTGTTCTACAGCGAAGACGCATACGACCTGTCCAAGGTGGGCCGTATGAAGTTCAATCGTCGCGTGGGCCGCGACGAGATCATCGGACCGATGACGCTGCAAGACGACGACATCCTCGCCACGATCAAGATCCTGGTCGAGCTGCGTAACGGCAAGGGCGAAGTGGACGACATCGACCACTTGGGCAATCGTCGTGTGCGTTGCGTCGGCGAACTGGCGGAAAACCAGTTCCGCGCAGGTCTCGTGCGTGTCGAACGTGCTGTCAAGGAACGCCTCGGCCAGGCCGAAAGCGAAAACCTGATGCCGCACGACCTGATCAACTCGAAGCCGATTTCGTCGGCGATTCGCGAGTTCTTCGGTTCGTCGCAGCTGTCGCAGTTCATGGACCAGACCAACCCGCTGTCGGAAATCACCCACAAGCGCCGTGTTTCGGCACTTGGCCCGGGCGGTTTGACGCGTGAGCGCGCTGGCTTTGAAGTCCGCGACGTGCATCCGACGCACTACGGTCGTGTGTGCCCGATTGAAACGCCTGAAGGTCCGAACATCGGCCTGATCAACTCGCTGGCTCTGTACGCGCACCTGAACGAATACGGCTTCCTCGAAACGCCGTATCGCAAGGTCGTGGACAGCAAGGTGACGGATCAGATCGACTATCTGTCGGCGATCGAAGAAGGCCGTTACGTGATCGCTCAGGCGAATGCGGCCGTGGCTGAAGACGGCTCGCTGACCGACGAACTGGTGTCGTCGCGTGAAGCCGGCGAAACGCTGATGGTCACGCCGGACCGCATCCAGTACATGGACGTGGCGCCGTCGCAGATCGTGTCGGTGGCAGCATCGCTGATTCCGTTCCTCGAGCACGACGACGCGAACCGCGCGTTGATGGGCTCGAACATGCAGCGTCAGGCTGTGCCATGTCTGCGTCCTGAAAAGGCCGTGGTCGGTACGGGTATCGAGCGCACGGTGGCGGTCGACTCGGGCACGACGGTTCAGGCATTCCGCGGCGGTGTGGTCGACTATGTCGACGCAGGCCGTATCGTGATTCGCGTGAACGACGAGGAAGCGGTGGCTGGCGACGTCGGTGTCGACATCTACAACCTGATCAAGTACACGCGTTCGAACCAGAACACGAACATCAACCAGCGTCCGATCGTGAAGGTCGGCGACAAGGTTTCGCGTGGCGACGTGCTGGCTGACGGCGCATCGACGGATCTTGGCGAACTGGCTCTCGGCCAGAACATGCTGGTCGCGTTCATGCCGTGGAATGGCTACAACTTCGAAGACTCGATTTTGATCTCTGAGAAGGTGGTGGCCGACGACCGTTACACGTCGATCCACATCGAAGAACTGAACGTCGTGGCTCGCGACACGAAGCTCGGACCGGAAGAAATCACGCGCGACATTTCGAACCTCGCTGAAGTGCAACTTGGCCGTCTCGACGAGTCGGGCATCGTGTACATCGGCGCGGAAGTCGAAGCAGGCGACGTGCTGGTCGGCAAGGTCACGCCGAAGGGCGAAACCCAGTTGACGCCGGAAGAAAAGCTGCTGCGCGCGATCTTCGGTGAAAAGGCTTCGGACGTGAAGGACACGTCGCTGCGCGTGCCGTCGGGCATGAGCGGCACGGTCATCGACGTACAAGTGTTCACGCGTGAAGGCATTCAGCGCGACAAGCGTGCGCAGCAAATCATCGACGATGAACTGAAGCGCTACCGCCTCGACCTGAACGACCAGCTGCGCATCGTGGAAGGCGACGCGTTCCAGCGTCTCGCACGTATGCTGACCGGCAAGGTCGCGAACGGCGGTCCGAAGAAGCTCGCGAAGGGTACGAAGATCGAACAGGCTTACCTGGAAGATCTCGACCATTACCACTGGTTCGACATCCGCCTCGCGGACGAAGAAGCAGCGGCACAGCTCGAAGCTATCAAGGACTCGATCGAACAGAAGCGTCACCAGTTCGATCTGGCGTTCGAAGAAAAGCGCAAGAAGCTCACGCAAGGCGACGAACTGCCGCCGGGCGTGTTGAAGATGGTCAAGGTGTATCTGGCAGTCAAGCGCCGCCTGCAGCCTGGCGACAAGATGGCCGGCCGCCACGGTAACAAGGGTGTCGTGTCGAAGATCGTCCCGATCGAAGACATGCCGTACATGGCCGACGGCCGTCCGGCTGACGTCGTTCTGAACCCGCTCGGCGTGCCGTCGCGGATGAACGTGGGTCAGGTTCTCGAAGTGCATCTGGGTTGGGCCGCGAAGGGTCTCGGCTGGCGTATCGGCGAAATGCTGCAGCGCCAGGCGAAGATTGCTGAATTGCGCGAATTCCTGACCAAGATCTACAACGAGTCGGGCCGCGCCGAAGAGCTGGACAGCTTCACCGACGAGGAAATCGTCGAACTGGCGAAGAACCTGCGCGAAGGCGTGCCGTTCGCGACGCCGGTGTTCGACGGCGCGACGGAAGAAGAAATGTCGCGCGCGCTGGATCTGGCTTTCCCGGACGACATCGCGAAGAACCTGGGCATGACGCCGTCGAAGAATCAGGTGCGGCTGTACGACGGCCGCACGGGCGAAATGTTCGAACGTACGGTGACGGTCGGCTACATGCACTATCTGAAGCTGCACCACCTGGTCGACGATAAGATGCACGCGCGTTCCACGGGCCCGTACTCGCTCGTGACGCAGCAGCCGTTGGGCGGTAAGGCGCAGTTCGGTGGCCAGCGTTTCGGTGAAATGGAAGTGTGGGCGCTCGAAGCGTACGGTGCATCGTACGTGCTGCAGGAAATGCTGACGGTGAAGTCGGACGACGTGACAGGCCGGACCAAGGTGTACGAGAACCTGGTCAAGGGCGATCACGTGATCGATGCAGGCATGCCGGAATCCTTCAACGTGCTGGTGAAGGAAATCCGCTCGCTCGGTATCGATATCGACCTCGACCGCAACTAATCGGACTACTGGAGAGAAGCGATGAAAGCTTTGCTCGATCTATTCAAGCAAGTCCAACAACCTGAAGTTTTTGACGCGATCAAGATCGGTCTGGCCTCGCCGGACAAGATCCGTTCGTGGTCTTTCGGTGAAGTGAAGAAGCCGGAAACCATCAACTACCGGACGTTCAAGCCGGAACGCGATGGTCTGTTCTGCGCGAAGATTTTCGGGCCGATCAAAGACTACGAATGCCTTTGCGGCAAGTACAAGCGCCTGAAGCATCGTGGCGTGATCTGCGAGAAGTGCGGCGTCGAAGTGACGCTCGCCAAGGTGCGTCGTGAACGGATGGGCCACATTGAGCTGGCCTCGCCGGTCGCGCACATCTGGTTCCTGAAGTCGCTGCCGTCGCGTCTGGGCATGGTGCTCGACATGACGCTGCGCGACATCGAACGCGTGCTGTACTTCGAAGCGTATGTGGTGATCGACCCGGGCATGACGCCGCTGAAAGCGCGGCAGATCATGACCGAAGAGGATTACTACAACAAGGTCGAAGAGTACGGTGACGAATTCCGTGCCGAGATGGGCGCGGAAGGCGTTCGCGAACTGCTGCGTGCGATCAACATCGACGAACAGGTCGAGATGCTCCGCACCGAACTCAAGAACACGGGTTCGGAAGCGAAGATCAAGAAGTACGCGAAGCGCCTGAAGGTGCTCGAGGCATTCCAGCGTTCGGGCATCAAGCCTGACTGGATGGTGCTCGAAGTGCTGCCGGTGCTGCCGCCGGAACTGCGTCCGCTGGTGCCGCTGGATGGCGGCCGCTTCGCGACGTCGGACCTGAACGACCTGTATCGCCGCGTGATCAACCGTAACAACCGGTTGAAGCGTCTGCTCGAACTGAAGGCGCCTGAAATCATCGTCCGCAACGAAAAGCGGATGCTGCAGGAAGCCGTCGATTCGCTGCTCGACAACGGTCGTCGCGGTAAGGCAATGACCGGCGCGAACAAGCGTCCGCTGAAGTCGCTCGCTGACATGATCAAGGGTAAGGGCGGTCGTTTCCGTCAGAACCTGCTCGGTAAGCGCGTTGACTATTCCGGCCGTTCGGTGATCGTGGTCGGCCCGACGCTCAAGCTGCATCAGTGCGGTTTGCCGAAGCTGATGGCGCTCGAACTGTTCAAGCCGTTCATCTTCAACAAGCTCGAAGTGATGGGTGTCGCTACCACCATCAAGGCTGCGAAGAAGGAAGTCGAGAACCAGACACCGGTGGTGTGGGACATCCTCGAAGAGGTGATCCGCGAACATCCGGTCATGCTGAACCGCGCGCCGACGCTGCACCGTCTTGGCATTCAGGCTTTCGAGCCGGTGCTGATCGAAGGTAAGGCGATCCAGCTGCATCCGCTCGTTTGCGCGGCGTTCAACGCCGACTTCGACGGTGACCAGATGGCTGTTCACGTTCCGCTGTCGCTCGAAGCGCAGATGGAAGCGCGCACGCTGATGCTGGCGTCGAACAACGTGCTGTTCCCGGCTAACGGCGATCCGTCGATCGTGCCGTCGCAGGATATCGTGCTCGGTCTGTACTACGCGACCCGTGAAGCAGTGAACGGCAAGGGCGAAGGCCTGACGTTCACGGGCGTCTCGGAAGCGCTGCGTGCCTACGAGAACAAGGAAGTCGAGCTTGCCTCGCGCGTCAACGTGCGGATCACCGAAATGGTCCACAACGAAGACAAGTCGGAAGGCGCGCCGGCATTCGTGCCGAAGATCACGCTGTACCCAACGACCGTCGGCCGCGCAATCCTGTCGGAGATTCTTCCGCCGGGCCTGCCGTTCTCGGTGCTGAACAAGCCGCTGAAGAAGAAGGAAATCTCGCGCCTCATCAACACCGCATTCCGCAAGTGCGGTCTGCGCGAAACGGTGATTTTCGCCGACCAGTTGATGCAGTCGGGTTTCCGTCTGGCAACGCGCGCTGGTATTTCGATCTGCGTGGACGACATGCTCGTGCCGCCGCAGAAGGAAACCATCGTCGGCGACGCTGCGAAGAAGGTGAAGGAATACGACCGTCAGTACATGTCGGGTCTCGTCACGTCGCAAGAGCGCTACAACAACGTGGTCGACATCTGGTCGGCAACGTCGGAAGCGGTCGGCAAGGCGATGATGGAGCAGCTCTCGACGGAGCCGGTGGTCGATCGCGACGGCAACGAAACGCGTCAGGAGTCGTTCAACTCCATCTACATGATGGCGGACTCGGGTGCTCGTGGTTCCGCGGTTCAGATTCGTCAGCTGGCCGGTATGCGTGGCCTGATGGCGAAGCCGGACGGCTCGATCATCGAGACGCCGATTACGGCGAACTTCCGCGAAGGCCTGAACGTGTTGCAGTACTTCATCTCGACCCACGGCGCACGTAAGGGTCTGGCTGATACGGCACTGAAGACGGCGAACTCCGGTTACCTGACGCGACGTCTCGTCGACGTGACGCAGGATCTGGTGGTGGTCGAGGACGATTGCGGTACGTCCAACGGCGTCGCCATGAAGGCGTTGGTCGAAGGCGGTGAAGTCGTCGAAGCTCTGCGTGACCGTATTCTGGGTCGCGTGGCGGTGGCTGACGTCGTCAATCCGGAATCGCAGGAAACGCTGTACGAATCGGGCACGCTGCTCGACGAAGACGCGGTCGAGGAAATCGAACGCCTCGGCATCGACGAAGTGCGTGTGCGTACGCCGCTGACTTGCGAAACGCGTTACGGTCTGTGCGCAGCCTGCTATGGCCGCGACCTGGGCCGTGGCTCGCTCGTGAACGTCGGCGAAGCGGTTGGCGTGATCGCCGCTCAGTCGATTGGCGAGCCGGGCACGCAGCTGACCATGCGTACGTTCCACATCGGTGGCGCGGCGTCGCGTGCGGCAGTGGCTTCGTCGGTTGAAGCCAAGTCGAACGGTACGGTGCGTTTCACGTCGACGATGCGTTACGTCACCAACGCGAAGGGCGAGCAGATCGTCATTTCGCGTTCGGGCGAAGCGATGATCACCGACGACCACGGTCGCGAGCGCGAACGTCACAAGGTGCCGTACGGCGCGACGCTGTTGCAACTGGACGGCGCGCAGATCAAGGCCGGCACGCAACTGGCGACGTGGGACCCGATGACGCGTCCGATCATCACCGAGTACGGCGGTACGGTGAAGTTCGAGAACGTCGAAGAAGGCGTGACGGTTGCGAAGCAGATCGACGATGTGACGGGGCTCTCCACGCTCGTCGTGATCGACGTGAAGCGTCGCGGTTCGCAAGCCGCGAAGACGGTGCGTCCGCAGGTCAAGCTGCTCGACGCGAACGGCGAGGAAGTCAAGATCCCGAACACCGAGCACTCGGTGCAGATCGGCTTCCAGGTCGGCGCTCTGATCACTGTGAAGGACGGTCAGCAAGTGCAGGTCGGTGAAGTGCTCGCACGTATCCCGACTGAATCGCAGAAGACGCGTGACATTACCGGCGGTCTGCCGCGTGTGGCGGAACTGTTCGAAGCACGTTCGCCGAAGGACGCAGGTATCCTGGCGGAAGTCACGGGTACGACGTCGTTCGGTAAGGACACGAAGGGCAAGCAGCGTCTCGTTATCACGGACCTCGAGGGCAACCAGCACGAGTTCCTGATCGCGAAGGAAAAGCAGGTTCTGGTTCACGATGGTCAGGTCGTCAACAAGGGCGAAATGATCGTGGACGGACCTGCCGATCCGCACGACATCCTGCGTCTGCAGGGCGTCGAGGCGCTGTCGCGCTACATCGTGGACGAAGTGCAGGACGTGTACCGTCTGCAAGGCGTGAAGATCAACGACAAGCACATTGAAGTGATTGTTCGTCAGATGCTGCGCCGCGTGCAGATTACGGACAACGGCGATACGCGCTTCATCCCGGGCGAACAGGTCGAGCGGTCGGATATGCTCGACGAAAACGACCGTATGATCGCGGAAGACAAGCGTCCGGCAACGTACGAAAACGTGCTGCTCGGTATCACGAAGGCCTCGTTGTCGACCGATTCGTTCATCTCGGCGGCGTCGTTCCAGGAAACGACCCGCGTGCTGACCGAAGCGGCGATCATGGGCAAGCGCGACGACCTGCGCGGTCTGAAGGAAAACGTGATCGTCGGCCGTCTGATTCCGGCCGGTACGGGTCTCGCGTTCCACAAGGCGCGCAAGAGCAAGGAACTGTCCGACCGCGAGCGTTTCGATCAGATCGCAGCGGAAGAGTCGTTCGAATTCGGTACGCCGGAAACCCCGGCCGCCGAACAGCAGCACTCAGGCGAGTAAGTCCCGGCGGCGTAAGCCGCTTGGGGCTCTAGCCAGCGAAGCCGCTCAGTTTCGACTGAGCGGCTTTTTTTTATGCGCCTTTTTGCCGCGCGACGTCGCCGATTCCTAGCCCGGATGGCTAACGTTGTCGCAAAGCGCGGGCGCAGCACGAATGCGTTGGTAAAATTCGTGTCACCGCTTTACGCCGCCTCTCTCAAATTCATGTCCCGTCCGCTCGAAATCCTCAACGAAGTTTTTGGTTACCCCGCGTTCAGAGGACAGCAAGGCGAAATTGTCGAGCACGTCGCCGGCGGCGGTGACTGTCTCGTGCTGATGCCAACGGGCGGCGGCAAATCGCTGTGCTATCAGATTCCGTCGCTGGTGCGCCGCGAAGGCGGCTTCGGCACGGGCATCGTGGTGTCGCCACTGATCGCGCTGATGCAGGACCAGGTGGCTGCGCTCACCGAAGTCGGTGTGCGCGCGGCGTACCTGAACTCGACGCTCTCCAGCGCCGAGGCGATGGCTACCGAACGCGCGCTGCGCGACGGCGAGATCGACTTGCTCTACGTGGCACCCGAGCGCCTGATGACGCCGCGATTCCAGGAACTGCTGGAACGCACGCGCATCGGGCTTTTCGCCATCGACGAAGCGCATTGCGTGTCGCAATGGGGGCACGACTTCCGGCCGGAATACATTCAGCTTTCCGTGCTGCACGAGCGTTTCCCGAACGTACCGCGCATTGCGCTGACGGCGACCGCGGACGCCATCACGCGCGACGAAATCATTCATCGTCTCGCGCTCGACGACGCTCGCATTTTCGTCTCGAGCTTCGATCGACCGAACATTCGTTATCGGATCGTCGAAAAAGACAACGCGCGCACGCAGTTGCTCGACTTTATCCGCGCGGAACACACGCGAGCCGACGGCACGACCGACGCTGGCGTCGTCTATTGTCTGTCGCGGCGCAAGGTCGAAGAGACGGCCGAGTGGCTCAAGGAAAAGGGCATGCGCGCGCTGCCGTATCACGCCGGCATGGAATTCGAAACGCGCCAGAAGCATCAGGAGATGTTCCAGCGCGAGGAAGGCATTGTGATGTGCGCGACGATCGCGTTCGGTATGGGTATCGACAAGCCGGACGTGCGGTTCGTCGCTCACCTCGATTTGCCGAAGAGCGTCGAAGGGTATTACCAGGAAACCGGCCGCGCGGGCCGCGACGGCATGCCGGCCAATGCGTGGATGGCCTACGGCCTCGGCGACGTCGTGCAGCAGCGCAAGATGATCGACGAATCGGACGCCGACGACGCGCACAAACGCGTCCAGACCGGCAAGCTCGATGCGCTGCTCGGCCTGTGCGAGGCGGCGACGTGCCGGCGCGTGCGGCTTCTGGCGTATTTCGGCGAATCGAGCAAGCCTTGCGGTAACTGCGACAATTGTCTCGAGCCGCCCGCCACATGGGACGCGACGCGCGAGGCGCAAATGGCGCTGTCGTGCGTGTTCCGGGCGCAGCGGGCGAGCGGTTTTCACTTCGGCGCCGGCCACCTGATAGACATTCTGCGCGGCAACCGGAGCGAAAAAATCGTTCAGCGCGGTCATGAGAAGCTGACCACGTTCGGCATTGGCGCGGCGCTCGGCGAGCCGGAGTGGCGCGCGGTGTTTCGACAGCTCGTGGCGTTCGGCTATCTGACGGTCGACCACGAGGGCTTCGGCTCGCTCGTCCTGACCGAGGCGAGCAAGCCCGTTCTGAAAGGCGAACAGAACGTGACGATGCGCCGCTATGTGAAGCCGACGCGCACGCGTCAGTCGTCCGGACGAACCAGCGAGCGCGCGGACCCGACCATCGGAATGGGGCCGCGCGAGCGGGCGCGCTGGGAGCGTTTGCGCACCTGGCGCACGGAAACCGCGAAGAGCGACGGCGTGCCCGCCTATGTGATCTTCCACGACGCGACACTCGCGGAGATCGCGCGCAACGGCCCAGACTCGATCGAGGACTTGCGAGGCATTCCAGGCATGGGCGCGCGCAAGCTGGACCGTTTCGGGGACGAACTGCTCGAAGTCGTCGCCGCGGACTAAGCCGTCCGCGGTCGCCGCAACAGGTCCACAGGTCTGCGAAACATTGCAACCTGTTGACTCGCTTAGTATTTTCGGAATATTATGCTAGGTTCCGGTTCTTGGGATGCTTGCGCGCGGACTCTGTTCGCGCGCTCGCGGTCGCAGCCGGAAGTTCGATGCGCAGTCGTTTTCGCTTTGCCCGAAAACAGATGCGTCGATTTTGTTCAATTTCAGGAATAGACAATGCCAACCATCAATCAACTGGTTCGCAAAGGCCGCACGTCGGAAACGACGAAGAGCAAGAGCCCGGCCTTGCAGGACTGCCCCCAGCGTCGCGGCGTGTGCACCCGTGTGTACACCACGACGCCTAAGAAGCCGAACTCGGCACTTCGTAAGGTCGCGAAGGTGCGCCTCACGAACGGTTTCGAAGTTATTTCGTACATCGGTGGTGAAGGCCACAACCTGCAGGAACACTCGGTCGTGCTGATTCGCGGCGGCCGTGTGAAGGACTTGCCGGGTGTGCGTTACCACATGGTTCGCGGCTCGCTGGATACCCAGGGCGTCAAGGATCGTAAGCAGGCTCGCTCGAAGTACGGTGCGAAGCGTGCCAAGGCTGGCAAGTAATTCGCCGGTCAGCAGCAGTTCAGGTCGCCTGCAAAGGCGGTAATAGCGGTGGTGCCGGAATCGCCGGTGCTGTCGAGTAAGTGGTCACCCGACCAGGCTGGTAAGTCGTAAGAGATGAATCGGGTTAGTTGGTGGCCGCGGGGCTAAAAGTAGCTCCAACTGAAAAGTTAAAGGAAGAAACATGCCGCGTCGTCGCGAAGTCCCCAAGCGGGAAGTGTTGCCGGATCCGAAGTTCGGTAACGTAGATGTAGCTAAGTTCATGAACGTGCTGATGCTGTCCGGCAAGAAGTCTGTTGCCGAGCGCATCGTGTACGGCGCTTTCGAACAGATCCAGACCAAGGGTGGCAAGGACCCGCTGGAAGTGTTCACGGTAGCGCTCAACAACGTCAAGCCGGTGGTCGAAGTGAAGAGCCGCCGCGTTGGTGGTGCGAACTATCAGGTTCCGGTCGAAGTGCGTCCATCGCGTCGTATGGCATTGGCGATGCGTTGGCTGCGTGAAGCCGCGAAGAAGCGCAGCGAGAAGTCGATGGCCCTGCGTCTGGCAGGTGAACTCTCCGAAGCGGCCGAAGGCCGTGGCGGCGCAATGAAGAAGCGCGACGAAGTTCACCGGATGGCAGAAGCCAACAAGGCGTTCTCGCATTTCCGTTTCTAAGCTTCCCGCATCGGGTTAGCAGAAACAACGGAAAGAAATTCCGGGCGGGTGCGCTTACAAAGCGCCTCGCCCGTTTGTGTTACAGCGCGATGGGTATTTTTCTCGCATCGCGTTATCCCAATAGAGGATCAAAGTGGCTCGCAAGACACCTATCGAGCGCTACCGTAACATCGGTATTAGCGCTCACATCGACGCCGGCAAAACGACGACGACCGAGCGCATCCTGTTCTATACCGGCGTGAACCACAAGATTGGTGAAGTTCACGACGGCGCTGCGACCATGGACTGGATGGAGCAGGAGCAGGAACGCGGCATCACGATCACGTCGGCTGCTACGACGGCGTTCTGGAAGGGCATGGCCGGCGATCGCGCTGAGCACCGCATCAACATCATCGACACCCCGGGTCACGTCGACTTCACGATTGAAGTCGAGCGCTCCATGCGCGTGCTCGACGGCGCGTGCATGGTGTACTGCGCTGTGGGCGGCGTGCAGCCGCAATCGGAAACGGTTTGGCGTCAGGCTAACAAGTACAAGGTTCCCCGTCTCGCGTTCATCAACAAGATGGACCGTACCGGCGCGAACTTCTTCAAGGTTTACGACCAGCTGAAGCTGCGTCTGAAGGCAAACCCGGTTCCGGTCGTGGTGCCTATCGGCGCGGAAGAAAACTTCACGGGCGTCGTCGACCTGATGAAGATGAAGGCGATCATTTGGGACGACGCGTCCCAGGGCACCAAGTTCTCGTACGAAGAAATCCCGGCTGAACTCCTCGATTCGTGCAACGAATGGCGCGAGAAGATGATCGAAGCGGCCGCTGAGTCGAGCGAAGAATTGATGAACAAGTACCTGGAAGAGGGCGAGCTCTCCGAAGCGGAAATCATCAAGGGTCTGCGCGACCGTACGATCGCTTGCGAAATCCAGCCGATGCTGTGCGGCACCGCGTTCAAGAACAAGGGCGTGCAGCGTATGCTGGACGCGGTTCTGGACTTCCTGCCGTCGCCGATCGACATTCCGCCGGTTACGGGCGAACTGGAAAACGGCGAGAAGGGCGAGCGCCGTGCTGCCGACGACGAGAAGTTCTCGTCGCTGGCATTCAAGATCATGACCGACCCGTTCGTCGGCCAGCTGATCTTCTTCCGTGTGTACTCGGGCGTCGTCAATTCGGGCGACACGGTGCTGAACGCGACCAAGGACAAGAAGGAACGTCTCGGCCGTATTCTGCAGATGCACGCGAACCAGCGCGAAGAAATCAAGGAAGTGCGCGCGGGCGACATCGCCGCGGCAGTCGGCCTGAAGGAAGCGACGACGGGCGACACGCTGTGCGATCCGCAACACCCGATCGTCCTCGAGCGCATGATTTTCCCGGAACCGGTGATCTCGCAGGCTGTTGAGCCGAAGACGAAGCCTGACCAGGAAAAGATGGGTCTGGCACTGAACCGTCTGGCTCAGGAAGATCCGTCGTTCCGCGTCCAAACGGACGAAGAATCGGGCCAAACCATTATTTCGGGCATGGGCGAGCTCCACCTCGAAATTCTGGTTGACCGTATGAAGCGCGAATTCGGCGTGGAAGCAACT
This sequence comes from Paraburkholderia sp. GV068, assembly GCF_003058125.1. Lineage (NCBI taxonomy): Bacteria > Pseudomonadati > Pseudomonadota > Betaproteobacteria > Burkholderiales > Burkholderiaceae > Paraburkholderia > Paraburkholderia sp. GV068. The sequence goes on along the minus strand of NZ_QBUB01000019.1, from coordinate 86,171 downwards.
GTCGGCAAGCCGCAGGTTGCGTACCGCGAAACGATTCGCGGCAAGGCGGAAGACGTTGACGGCAAGTTCGTCAAGCAGTCGGGTGGTCGCGGCCAGTACGGTCACGCGGTCATCACGCTCGAGCCGAACGAGCAAGGCAAGGGCTACGAGTTCCTGGACGAGATCAAGGGCGGTGTGATTCCGCGTGAATACATCCCGGCAGTCGACAAGGGTATCCAGGAAACGCTGAAGGCTGGCGTGCTGGCGGGCTTCCCGGTCGTTGACGTGAAGGTTCACCTGACGTTCGGTTCGTACCACGACGTCGACTCGAACGAAAATGCATTCCGCATGGCCGGTTCGATGGCGTTCAAGGAAGCAATGCGCAAGGCTCAACCGGTCATCCTCGAACCGATGATGGCTGTTGAAGTCGAAACGCCTGAAGACTACATGGGCAACGTGATGGGCGACCTGTCGGGTCGTCGCGGCATCGTGCAGGGCATGGACGACATGGTTGGCGGCGGCAAGATCGTCCGCGCAGAAGTTCCGCTGTCGGAAATGTTCGGCTACTCGACGTCGCTGCGTTCGCTGACCCAGGGTCGTGCAACGTACACGATGGAGTTCAAGCACTACGCTGAAGCACCGCGTAATGTGTCGGAAGCGATCATCAACGCCAAGTCGAAGTAATCGCGCGGCAAGTCATTCAACGATTAACTTTTTGAAAGAAGAGAAACATGGCTAAAGGTAAATTCGAACGGACCAAGCCGCACGTGAACGTCGGCACGATCGGTCACGTTGACCACGGCAAGACCACGCTGACGGCAGCGATCACGACGGTTCTGACGCAGAAGTTCGGCGGCGAAGCGAAGGCGTACGACCAGATCGACGCGGCGCCGGAAGAAAAGGCACGTGGCATCACGATCAACACGGCACACGTCGAGTACGAAACGGCTAACCGCCACTACGCACACGTCGACTGCCCGGGCCACGCTGACTATGTGAAGAACATGATCACGGGCGCAGCGCAGATGGACGGCGCAATCCTGGTGTGCTCGGCCGCTGACGGCCCGATGCCGCAAACGCGTGAGCACATCCTGCTGGCGCGTCAGGTTGGCGTGCCGTACATCATCGTGTTCCTGAACAAGTGCGACATGGTGGACGACGCCGAGCTGCTGGAGCTGGTCGAGATGGAAGTGCGCGAGCTTCTGTCGAAGTACGACTTTCCGGGCGACGACACGCCGATCATCAAGGGTTCGGCCAAGCTGGCGCTGGAAGGCGACAAGGGCGAGCTGGGCGAAGTGGCGATCATGAACCTGGCCGACGCGCTGGACACGTACATCCCGACGCCGGAGCGCGCAGTGGACGGCGCGTTCCTGATGCCGGTGGAAGACGTGTTCTCGATCTCGGGTCGTGGCACGGTGGTCACGGGTCGCGTTGAGCGCGGCGTCGTGAAGGTCGGCGAGGAAATCGAAATCGTCGGTATCAAGCCGACGGTGAAGACGACCTGCACGGGCGTGGAAATGTTCCGCAAGCTGCTCGACCAGGGTCAGGCAGGCGACAACGTCGGTATCCTGCTGCGCGGCACGAAGCGCGAAGACGTGGAACGTGGCCAGGTGCTGGCCAAGCCGGGTTCGATCAACCCGCACACGCACTTCACGGCTGAAGTGTACGTGCTGAGCAAGGACGAAGGCGGCCGTCACACGCCGTTCTTCAACAACTACCGTCCGCAGTTCTACTTCCGTACGACGGACGTGACGGGCTCGATCGAGCTGCCGAAGGACAAGGAAATGGTCATGCCGGGCGACAACGTGTCGATCACGGTGAAGCTGATCAACCCGATCGCGATGGAAGAAGGTCTGCGCTTCGCTATCCGTGAAGGCGGCCGTACCGTCGGCGCAGGTGTCGTTGCCAAGATTCTCGAGTAAAATCGCGGATTGACGTTTTAGCAGTAAAGCTTTTGCAGTAAGTGGTGCCCGGAGCCGGGCGCCCGCTTCCGGCGGGCATCCGGCTCTACGCTCTTTTATCGTCTGGCGGTGCAATACCGCCTCGCTCTTTTCCAAGGAATTGTCATGCAGAACCAGAAAATCCGCATTCGCCTGAAGGCTTTCGACTATCGCCTGATCGATCAATCGGCTGCTGAGATCGTCGACACCGCGAAGCGGACTGGCGCAATCGTTCGTGGTCCGGTGCCGCTGCCGACCCGTATTCAACGCTTCGACATCCTGCGTTCGCCGCACGTCAACAAGACGTCGCGCGATCAGCTCGAAATCCGTACGCACCAACGCCTGATGGACATCGTCGATCCGACGGACAAGACCGTTGACGCACTGATGAAGCTGGACCTGCCGGCTGGCGTGGACGTCGAAATCAAGCTGCAATAAGGCCCTTGGGCCGCACCCGGCCCGCCGGGTAACGCTAAGTCTTTGATTGCTTGCGGAAAACGAAAAGCCTCGCTATAATGCAAGGCTTTTCGCGCATTGGCGCAAAAAAGTCGGTGTGCTGCAGCGTGAATTCACGCCCGAAACGGCACCGGCATTTTGTAAATTAGCCCCGACCAATCGCAGTCGGGAATGGAGAAAACGATGAGCCTTGGACTCGTAGGTCGCAAGGTTGGCATGACCCGTATCTTCACGGCAGAAGGGGATTCGATTCCCGTTACCGTGCTGGACGTGTCCGACAACCGCGTGACGCAGATCAAGACTGTTGAAACCGACGGCTACACGGCCGTGCAGGTTGCATTCGGTACGCGCCGTGCATCGCGTGTGACGAAGCCGTTGGCCGGTCATCTCGCCAAAGCCGGTGTTCAAGCCGGTGAAATCCTCAAAGAATTCCAGATCGATGCCGCTAAGGCTGCCGAGTTGTCGAACGGCGCCGTGGTCGGTCCTGATCTGTTCGAAGTGGGCCAGAAGGTCGACGTGCAAGGCGTGTCGATCGGTAAGGGCTACGCCGGTACCATCAAGCGTTACAACTTCGCATCCGGCCGTGCATCGCACGGTAACTCGCGCTCGCACAACGTGCCGGGTTCGATCGGTATGGCGCAGGATCCGGGTCGTGTTTTCCCGGGTAAGCGCATGACCGGTCATATGGGTGACGACACGGTAACGGTGCAAAACCTCGAAATCGCTCGTATCGACGCTGACCGCAACCTGTTGCTGGTCAAGGGCGCCGTTCCGGGTGCGAAGGGTGGCAAGGTATTCGTTACGCCGGCCGTGAAGACGCGTGCCGTGAAAGGAGCGAAATAATGGAACTTAAGCTCCTGAATGCCAATGGTCAGGAAGGTGCAGGCGTTAGCGCGTCGGACGTCGTGTTCGGCCGCGATTACAACGAAGCCCTGATTCACCAGGTCGTGGTGGCGTATCAAGCGAATGCCCGTAGCGGCAACCGCGCGCAGAAGGACCGTGAGCAAGTCAAGCACACGACCAAGAAGCCGTGGCGCCAGAAGGGTACGGGCCGCGCCCGTGCCGGTATGTCGTCGAGCCCGTTGTGGCGCGGCGGTGGCCGGATCTTCCCGAATTCGCCGGAAGAAAACTTTTCGCACAAGGTCAACAAGAAGATGCATCGCGCAGGTCTCTGCTCGATCTTCTCGCAGCTGGCCCGCGAAGGCCGTATCTCGGTGGTTGACGAGCTGACGCTCGAAGCGCCGAAGACCAAGCTGCTGGCCGAAAAATTCAAGGCGATGGGTCTCGACTCCGTGCTGGTGATTACCGACACGGTTGACGAAAACCTGTACCTCGCGTCGCGCAACCTCGCCCACGTGGCGGTTGTCGAGCCGCGTTACGCCGACCCGCTGTCGCTGATCTACTTCAAGAAGATCCTGATCACGAAGGCTGCGGTCGCCCAGATCGAGGAGTTGCTGTCATGAGCGAGATTCGCAAAAACGATCATCGTTTGATGCAGGTCCTGCTCGCGCCGGTGATCTCCGAAAAGGCGACGCTGGTGGCCGACAAGAACGAGCAAGTCGTGTTCGAAGTCGCGCCCGATGCCACGAAGCAGGAAGTGAAAGCTGCAGTCGAGCTGCTGTTCAAGGTGGAAGTCAATTCCGTCAACGTGCTGGTCTCGAAGGGCAAAGCCAAGCGCTTTGGCCGTTTCATGGGCAAGCGCAAAGACGTGAAGAAGGCGTACGTCTGCCTGAAGCCCGGCCAGGAAATCAACTTTGAAGCGGAGGCCAAGTAATCATGGCAATCGTTAAAGTTAAGCCGACTTCGCCGGGCCGCCGCGCGATGGTCAAGGTGGTCAACAAGGATCTGTACAAGGGCAAGCCGTTCGCACCGCTGCTCGACGCGCAATCCTCGACCGCCGGCCGTAACAACAATGGTCACATCACCACGCGTCATAAGGGTGGCGGCCATAAGCATCACTATCGTGTCGTCGACTTCCGTCGCACGAAGGATGGCATTCCGGCAAAGGTCGAACGTCTTGAGTACGATCCGAACCGTAGCGCGAACATCGCGCTGGTTCTGTACGCAGACGGCGAGCGCCGTTACATCATCGCTCCGAAGGGTGTCACCGTCGGCCAGCAACTGATGTCGGGTTCGGAAGCGCCGATCCGCGCAGGCAACACGCTGCCGATCCGTAACATTCCGGTCGGTACGACGATCCACTGCATCGAAATGCTGCCGGGCAAGGGCGCGCAAATGGCGCGTTCGGCTGGTACGTCGGCGATGCTGCTGGCTCGTGAAGGCATCTACGCACAGGTCCGCCTGCGCTCGGGTGAAATCCGCCGCGTTCACGTTGAATGCCGCGCGACGATTGGTGAAGTTGGCAACGAAGAGCATAGCCTCCGTCAAATCGGTAAGGCTGGCGCGAACCGCTGGCGCGGTATCCGCCCGACGGTGCGCGGCGTTGCAATGAACCCGGTCGATCACCCGCACGGTGGTGGTGAAGGCAAGACGGCTGCAGGTCGCGATCCGGTGAGCCCGTGGGGCACGCCTGCTAAGGGTTATCGCACCCGCAGCAACAAGCGCACGACGAGCATGATCGTCCAGCGCCGTCACAAGCGTTAAGGAGTAGGCAATGGCACGTTCTGTAAAAAAAGGTCCGTTCTGCGACGCCCATTTGCTGAAGAAAGTTGAGGCGGCAGCAGCTTCGCGGGATAAGAAGCCGATCAAAACCTGGTCGCGTCGCTCGACGATCCTCCCGGATTTCATCGGTCTGACGATCGCCGTTCACAACGGCCGTCAACACGTTCCGGTGTACATCTCGGAAAACATGGTCGGCCACAAGCTTGGCGAGTTCGCACTGACCCGTACGTTCAAGGGTCATGCAGCCGACAAGAAGGCTAAGAAATAAGGGGCTCATGATGGAAGTGAAAGCAATTCATCGCGGTGCCCGCATCTCGGCGCAGAAAACGCGCCTTGTGGCTGACCAGATCCGCGGTTTGCCGGTCGACAAGGCGCTGAACGTTCTGACGTTCTCGCCGAAGAAGGCTGCGGGAATCGTGAAAAAGGTCGTGCTGTCGGCGATCGCGAATGCGGAGCATAACGAAGGCGCCGATATCGATGAGCTCAAGATCACGAGCATCTACATCGACAAGGCTGCGTCGCTCAAGCGTTTCACCGCGCGCGCTAAAGGCCGCGGTAACCGCATCGAGAAGCAATCCTGTCACATCACTGTGACGGTCGGGAATTAAGGGGTCATACGATGGGACAGAAAATTCATCCGACTGGCTTCCGTTTGGCCGTCAGCCGCAATTGGGCGTCGCGTTGGTACGCGAACAACAACAATTTCGCGGCGATGTTGCAGGAAGACATCGGTGTTCGTGAATACCTGAAGAAGAAGCTGAAGAACGCGTCCGTCGGCCGCGTGGTGATCGAGCGTCCTGCAAAGAACGCACGCATCACGATTTTCAGCTCGCGTCCGGGTGTCGTGATCGGTAAGAAGGGTGAAGACATTGAACTGCTGAAGTCCGAGCTGCAAAAGCGCATGGGCGTTCCGGTTCACGTCAACATCGAAGAAATTCGCAAGCCGGAAACCGACGCGCAACTGATCGCGGATTCGATCACGCAACAGCTCGAGCGCCGGATTATGTTCCGCCGCGCGATGAAGCGTGCGATGCAAAACGCGATGCGTCTGGGTGCCCAAGGCATCAAGATCATGAGCGCTGGCCGTCTGAACGGTATCGAAATCGCTCGTACGGAATGGTATCGCGAAGGTCGCGTGCCGCTTCATACGCTGCGTGCTGATATCGACTACGCAACTTCGGAAGCGAAGACGACGTACGGCATCATCGGCGTGAAGGTGTGGGTCTACAAGGGCGACACGCTCGGCCGCAACGACGCACCGGTGGTTGAAGAAGTCGCCGAAGAAAAGCGTCCGCGCCGCAACGCACGTCCGGGTGGCGATCGCCGTCCGCGTCGCGATGGTGAAGGTGGTGGCCCGGCAGGTGCACGCCGTGGCGCTCCTCGTCGTGCTGGCGGTGCCGGCGGCGACGGGAAGACTGGAGAATAACGATGCTGCAACCGAAACGCAGAAAGTATCGCAAAGAGCAGAAGGGTCGTAACACCGGTGTCGCTACCCGCGGTAACGCGGTGTCGTTCGGTGAGTTCGGCCTGAAGGCTATCGGTCGTGGTCGTCTGACCGCGCGCCAGATCGAAGCGGCACGTCGTGCAATGACGCGTCACATCAAGCGTGGTGGCCGCATCTGGATCCGCATCTTCCCGGACAAGCCGATCTCGCACAAGCCGGCTGAAGTACGTATGGGTAACGGTAAAGGTAACCCTGAGTACTACGTCGCAGAGATTCAACCGGGCAAGATGCTGTACGAAATGGACGGCGTAACCGAAGAGCTGGCACGCGAAGCGTTCCGTCTGGCTGCAGCTAAGCTGCCGCTGAAGACGACGTTTATCGTGCGTCAGCTCGGCGCCTAAGGAGCAAATGATGAAGGCTTCCGAACTTCACCAGAAAGATCAGGCCGCGCTCAACAAGGAGCTGTCGGACCTGTTGAAGGCGCAATTCGGCCTGCGCATGCAACTCGCGACCCAGCAGCTCACGAACACGAGCCAGCTGAAGAAGGTTCGTCGCGACATCGCACGTGTGCGGACCGTCCTGACTGAGAAGGCGAACCAGAAATGAACGATAGCGTAAAAACCTCGCTCAAGCGGACGCTGGTCGGCAAGGTCGTCAGCAACAAGATGGACAAGACGGTCACCGTGCTGGTTGAGCACCGCGTGAAGCACCCGATCTACGGCAAGTACGTTGTGCGCTCGAAGAAGTACCACGCGCACGACGACGCGAACACGTACAACGAGGGTGACCTCGTTGAAATCCAGGAAACTCGTCCGATTTCGAAGACGAAGGCTTGGGTTGTGGCTCGCCTGGTCGAGGCTGCTCGCGTCATCTGACGCCGCATAGCTGTAGAAGTAGTTGAAATCGCAGTAGATTTCGCTTGCAAGACCGAGATTATTTGTTATAATCTCGGTCTTCCCTCTTTATGGGAGCCCCGTCGCGGGCGAAGTTGGTGGGGGAAGCGGTTCAGGCGCCAGTCTGTCCCGAAGGATTCACCGGATTGCGATGGCGGGTTTCGTTTGCCGTCGCTGCTGTTCTAACCCAAGCAGCCGATTGGCTGACGGGACCAAGACTGACCGGGTACGCCATGGTGGTGTGACCGGATTAAGTTGGGAAAGATAAACCATGATCCAGACCGAAACTCGGCTTGAAGTGGCCGACAACACGGGTGCGCGTGAAGTCATGTGCATCAAGGTGCTCGGCGGCTCGAAGCGTCGTTATGCCAGCATTGGCGACATCATCAAGGTGACCGTCAAAGAAGCAACGCCGCGCGGGCGCGTGAAGAAAGGCGAAATTTATAACGCCGTGGTGGTTCGCACCGCCAAGGGCGTGCGCCGTCAGGACGGCTCGCTGATCAAGTTCGACGGCAATGCTGCAGTGCTGTTGAATGCCAAGCTCGAACCTATTGGCACCCGTATTTTCGGGCCTGTCACGCGCGAGTTGCGTAGCGAACGATTCATGAAGATCGTTTCGTTGGCACCTGAAGTGCTGTAAGGAGTCGCGATGAACAAGATTCGCAAAGGTGACGAAGTTATCGTCATCACCGGCAAAGACAAAGGCAAGCGCGGCGTCGTGCTGTCCGTTGGCGAAGGCAAGGTCATTGTCGAGGGTATCAACCTCGTCAAGAAACACGTCAAGCCGAACCCGATGAAGGGTACGACGGGTGGTGTGGAAGCCAAGACGATGCCGCTGCAAATTTCGAACGTCGCATTGGTCGACGCGAATGGCAAGGCATCGCGTGTAGGCATCAAGGTCGAAGGGGACAAGAAAGTTCGTTTCCTTAAGACGACCGGTGCCGAGCTGAGCGCCTGACGCTGCGGAGTAAAAAAATGGCTCGTTTGCAAGAGTTTTACAAAGAAAAGGTTGTACCCGGCCTCATCGAGAAGTTCGGTTACAAGTCCGTGATGGAAGTGCCGCGCATCACCAAGATCACCCTGAACATGGGCCTTGGCGAAGCGGTTGCTGACAAGAAGATCATCGAAAACGCCGTTGGCGACCTGACGAAGATTGCAGGCCAGAAGCCTGTGATCACGAAGGCACGCAAGGCAATCGCTGGCTTCAAGATCCGTCAGGGCTACCCGATCGGTGCAATGGTCACGTTGCGCGGTCAGGCAATGTACGAATTCCTGGACCGTTTCGTGACGGTTGCGCTCCCCCGTGTGCGCGACTTCCGTGGCGTGTCGGGTCGTGCGTTCGATGGTCGCGGCAACTACAACATCGGTGTGAAAGAGCAGATCATTTTCCCCGAAATCGACTACGACAAAATCGACGCACTGCGTGGGCTGAACATCAGCATCACGACGACTGCGAAGACCGACGACGAAGCAAAGGCTCTGCTCGCCAGCTTCAAGTTCCCGTTCAGAAACTGAGGTTACCGTGGCTAAACTGGCACTGATCGAACGTGAAAAGAAGCGTGCTCGCCTCGCTGCTAAGTACGCGCCTAAGCGTGCAGAGTTGAAGGCGATCATCGGCGATATGAGCAAGTCGGACGAAGAGCATTACGCAGCACGTCTGGAACTGCAACAACTGCCGCGCAACTCTAACCCGACCCGTAAGCGCAATCGTTGCGCGATTACCGGTCGCCCGCGTGGCACGTTCCGTAAATTCGGGCTGGCGCGTAACAAGATTCGCGAAATCGCGTTCCGCGGCGAGATCCCTGGCCTGACCAAGGCGAGCTGGTAATAGGAGAAACGTAAATGAGCATGAGTGATCCTATCGCCGATATGCTGACTCGCATCCGCAACGCGCAGATGGTCGAGAAGGTTTCGGTGACAATGCCCTCGTCGAAAGTCAAGGTTGCGATTGCGCAGGTCCTGAAGGACGAAGGCTATATCGATGATTTCGCAGTGAAGTCCGAAGGTGCGAAGTCTGAATTGAACATCGTGTTGAAGTACTACGCCGGCCGTCCGGTCATCGAGCGCATTGAACGCGTTTCGAAGCCTGGTCTGCGTGTGTACCGCGGCCGTAACGACATCCCCGTGGTCATGAATGGCCTCGGCGTGGCAATCGTGTCGACGCCCAAGGGCGTGATGACGGACCGCAAGGCGCGCGCAACGGGCGTTGGCGGCGAAGTCATCTGCTACGTCGCTTAAGGCCGAAAGGAGAGAAACATGTCTCGAGTAGGTAAGAGCCCGATCGCGCTGCAAGGCGCAGAAGTGGCCCTGAGCGATGATCGCATCACCGTCAAGGGCCCGCTGGGTACGATTACGCAGGCGGCGAACCGCCTCGTGAAAGTGGTGAACGACAACGGCATTCTGAAGATCGAGCCGGTTGACGAAAGCCGCGAAGCGAATGCGATGTCGGGCACGATGCGCGCACTGGTTGCGAACATGGTGAACGGCGTGACGAAGGGTTTCGAGCGCAAGCTGACGCTGGTAGGCGTCGGTTACCGCGCACAGGCGCAAGGCGACAAGCTGAATCTGTCGCTGGGTTTCTCGCACCCCGTGGTGCACCAGATGCCGGAAGGCGTGAAGGCTGAAACCCCGTCGCAAACCGAAATCGTGATCAAGGGGATCGACAAGCAGAAAGTTGGCCAGGTCGCTGCAGAAGTGCGCGGCTATCGTCCGCCGGAGCCCTACAAGGGCAAGGGCGTGCGCTATGCCAACGAGGTCGTGATCCTCAAAGAAACGAAGAAGAAGTAAGGGTGCGCAATCATGGATAAGACTCAATCTCGCCTGCGCCGCGCTCGTCAGACGCGTATCAAGATCGCTGAGCTGCAGGTCGCGCGTCTCGCCGTGCATCGCACGAACACGCACATCTATGCGCAAGTGTTCTCGCCGTGCGGCACCAAGGTGCTCGCCAGCGCGTCGACGCTCGAGGCCGAAGTGCGTGCGCAACTGGCTGATCAAACGGGCAAGGGCGGCAACGTCGCCGCTGCCACGCTGATTGGCAAGCGCATTGCAGAAAAGGCTAAGGCTGCCGGCATCGAATCCGTCGCCTTCGACCGTTCGGGTTTCCGTTACCACGGCCGCGTGAAAGCGCTGGCTGATGCGGCGCGCGAAGCCGGACTCAAGTTCTAAGGGAAGAATTCGTCATGGCAAAGATGCAAGCGAAAGTTCAGGCTGACGAACGCGACGACGGCCTGCGCGAAAAGATGATTTCGGTCAACCGCGTGACCAAGGTCGTGAAGGGTGGCCGTATTCTCGGCTTCGCCGCACTGACCGTGGTTGGCGACGGTGATGGCCGCGTCGGTATGGGCAAGGGCAAGGCGAAGGAAGTGCCGGTCGCTGTCCAGAAGGCGATGGAACAAGCCCGCCGCAACATGTTCAAGGTGCCGCTTAAGAACGGTACCCTGCAACACGAAGTGCACGGCAAGCACGGCGCATCGATGGTCCTCCTCGCTCCGGCGAAGGACGGTACCGGTGTGATCGCCGGCGGCCCGATGCGCGCAGTGTTCGACGTGATGGGCGTGCAGAACGTTGTGGCCAAGAGCCACGGCTCGACGAACCCGTACAACCTCGTTCGTGCAACGCTCGACGGTCTGCGCAAGCAGTCCACGCCGGGCGACATCGCGGCGAAGCGCGGCAAGTCCGTCGAAGATATTCTGGGCTAAGGTGGACACCATGTCTGAAAAAACTGTCAAGGTCCAGCTCGTCAAGAGCCTGATCGGCACCCGTGAAACGCACCGTGCAACGGTGCGTGGCCTGGGTCTGCGCCGACTCAACTCGGTCAGCGAGTTGCAGGACACGCCGGCCGTGCGCGGCATGATCAACAAGGTTTCGTACCTCGTTAAGGTCATCAGCTAAGCGGCTGACCAGGACTCAAGGAGTTGATAATGGAATTGAATGATCTGAAGCCGGCTGAAGGCGCGAAGCACGCAAAGCGTCGCGTTGGTCGCGGTATCGGCTCTGGCCTCGGCAAGACCGCTGGCCGTGGTCACAAGGGTCAGAAGTCGCGTTCGGGCGGCTTTCACAAGGTTGGCTTCGAAGGCGGTCAAATGCCGCTGCAACGTCGCCTGCCGAAGCGTGGCTTCACCTCGCTGACGAAGGAATTCGTCGGTGAAGTGCGTCTCTCGGATCTGGAAAAGCTGCCGGTCGACGAAATCGATCTGCTGGCTCTGAAGCAAGCCGGCCTGGTCGGCGAGCTGATCAAGAGCGCCAAGATCATCGCGACGGGCGAGCTGAAGCGCAAGATCGTTGTGAAGGGTCTGGGTGCGACGAAGGGTGCGCGCGCTGCTATCGAGGCAGCCGGCGGCTCTTTTGCCGAGTAACGCGCAAGTTATTTTGCCGTCACTAGCATTTGCATCGGAGAAGGTACTTGGCTAACAGCCCGAGTCTCGCAAAACCCGGTCGCAGCGCGGCGAAGTTTGGCGATCTGCGTCGGCGAGCAGTGTTTCTGCTGCTGGCGCTGATCGTCTACCGTGTCGGCGCGCACATTCCGGTGCCGGGTATCGACCCGGACCAGCTGGCGAAGTTGTTCCAGAGCCAGTCGGGCGGCATCCTTGGCATGTTCAACATGTTCTCGGGTGGCGCGCTTTCGCGGTTCACGATTTTCGCGCTTGGGATCATGCCGTATATCTCGGCGTCGATCATCATGCAGTTGTTGGCAATTGTCTCGCCGCAACTCGAAGCGTTGAAGAAGGAAGGGCAGGCGGGGCAACGAAAGATCACGCAGTACACGCGTATCTTCACGGTCCTGCTGGCAACGTTCCAGGCTTTCGGTATTGCCGTAGCCCTGGAAAATCAGCCGGCTCTGGTGATCGATCCGGGAATGGTGTTTCGGTTGACGACGGTCGTGACGCTGGTGACGGGCACGATGTTCCTGATGTGGCTGGGTGAGCAGATCACGGAGCGCGGGCTTGGCAACGGTATCTCGATCATCATTTTCGGTGGTATTGCAGCGGGTTTCCCGAATGCAATCGGTGGTCTTTTCGAACTGGTGCGAACCGGCTCGATGAGCATCATCTCGGCGATTATCGTCGTCGCGCTGATCGCCGCAGTGACGTATCTGGTGGTGTTCATCGAACGCGGCCAGCGCAAGATCCTTGTGAACTACGCGAAGCGGCAAGTCGGTAACAAGATTTACGGCGGTCAATCTTCGCATTTGCCGCTGAAGTTGAACATGTCGGGCGTGATTCCGCCGATCTTCGCATCGTCGATCATTCTCTTCCCGGCAACCATCCTGAACTGGTTCAGTTCGGGGTCGCGCACCAGTTGGTTCGCAGACACGCTGCACAACGTGGCCGAGGCCATTAAGCCCGGTCAGCCCGTGTACGTGTTGCTGTACGCGTTGGCGATCGTTTTCTTCTGCTTTTTCTACACCGCGCTGGTGTTCAACAGCAGAGAGACGGCCGACAACCTGAAAAAGAGTGGCGCTTTCGTTCCTGGCATCCGCCCGGGCGATCAAACGGCGCGATATATCGACCGCATCCTCACGCGTCTGACGCTGGCCGGTGCGATCTACATCGTGTTTGTTTGCCTGCTGCCCGAGTTTCTGGTGCTGCGCTGGAACGTGCCGTTTTATTTTGGTGGAACGTCGCTGCTGATCATTGTCGTCGTCACAATGGATTTCATGGCGCAGGTGCAGTCGTACGTTATGTCGCAACAGTATGAATCGCTGCTGAAGAAGGCTAATTTCAAAGGCGGCGGCGTCCCGATGCGTTGAAAGGACTTATGGCCAAAGACGATGTTATCCAGATGCAGGGTGAAGTCATCGAAAACCTGCCTAATGCTACCTTCAGGGTGAAGCTGGAAAACGGCCATGTCGTATTGGGACACATATCCGGCAAGATGCGGATGCACTACATCCGAATCCTGCCGGGCGACAAGGTGACGGTTGAATTGACGCCTTACGATCTCTCGCGTGCGCGGATCGTGTTCCGGGCGAAGTGATTTGAAAAAAGGGTAATATCATGAAAGTGATGGCATCGGTTAAGCGCATTTGCCGCAATTGCAAGATCATCAAGCGCAAAGGCGTTGTGCGCGTGATTTGCAGCTCTGATCCGCGCCACAAACAGCGTCAAGGCTGAACGCCGCGCTTTTGCTTGCGCTTTTTGTTTGAGGAAAAACAATGGCTCGTATCGCAGGGGTTAACATCCCGAATCACCAGCATACTGAAATCGGCCTGACGGCTATTTACGGTATCGGCCGCACGCGCTCGCGCGACATTTGCGTCGCTGCTGGTGTGGCATTTTCGAAGAAGGTCAAAGACCTGAACGACGCAGACCTCGAAAAGCTGCGTGAAGAAGTCGGCAAGTTCATCGTTGAAGGCGATCTGCGCCGTGAAACGACGATGAACATCAAGCGCCTGATGGATCTCGGCTGCTACCGTGGCGTTCGGCATCGTAAGGGCTTGCCCCTGCGCGGCCAACGTACGCGTACGAATGCCCGTACGCGCAAGGGTCCGCGTCGTGCAGCGCAATCGCTGAAGAAGTAAGCGGAACTGACAGTTACAGGAAAACGTAATGGCTAAGGCTTCGAACAACTCCGCGGCGCAACGCGTTCGCAAGAAGGTCAAGAAGAACGTCGCCGAGGGCGTGGTTCACGTTCACGCGTCGTTCAACAACACCATCATCACGATCACCGATCGTCAAGGCAATGCACTTGCCTGGGCAACGTCGGGTGGTCAGGGCTTCAAGGGTTCGCGTAAATCGACCCCGTTTGCAGCTCAGGTGGCGGCCGAATCGGCTGGCCGCGTGGCGATGGAATACGGCGTGAAGAACCTCGAAGTGCGGATCAAGGGCCCCGGTCCTGGCCGTGAATCGGCGGTGCGCGCGTTGCATGGTCTTGGCATCAAGATCACGGCAATCTCCGACGTGACCCCGGTCCCGCACAACGGCTGCCGTCCGCCGAAGCGTCGTCGTATCTAAGACGCTGTTTTCGCTAGCGCCTGTTGCCGCTGGTTCAAGTGACCGGCGAAACAGGCTGCTTGCGCTATTGAATTGACTAAGCCCACCGTTCGACCCAAAGGGTTCGGACTAGCGCGAGTGCGAGCATTCGCGTGATCAATCAACGAAGGAATCAACGTGGCACGTTATATCGGCCCTAAGGCCAAGCTGTCCCGCCGTGAAGGCACTGACCTCTTCCTGAAGAGCGCCCGTCGTTCGCTCGCTGACAAGTGCAAGCTTGACAGCAAGCCCGGCCAGCATGGCCGCACCTCGGGTGCGCGTACGTCCGACTACGGCACGCAGCTGCGCGAAAAGCAAAAAGTGAAGCGTATCTACGGTGTTCTGGAGCGTCAATTCCGCCGTTACTTCGCCGAAGCCGACCGTCTGAAGGGCAACACGGGTGAAAACCTGCTGCAATTGCTCGAGTCGCGTCTGGATAACGTCGTGTACCGCATGGGCTTCGGTTCGACGCGTGCTGAAGCGCGTCAGCTGGTGAGCCACAAGGCGATCACGGTGAACGGCGTCGTGTCGAACATCCCGTCGATGCAAGTGAAGGCAGGCGACGTCGTCGCAGTGCGCGAACAGAAGAAGAAGCAAGCGCGTATTCTCGAAGCGCTGTCGCTGGCTGAGCAAGGCGGCATGCCGAGCTGGGTCGCCGTGGATTCGAAGAAGTTCGAAGGCACGTTCAAGTCCAAGCCGGAACGCAGCGACATCGCTGGCGATATCAACGAAAGCCTGATCGTCGAATTGTATTCGCGGTAATCGGATTAACGGCCGGGGCACCTCGTTGCGTTGCGCAAGGGGGCGTCTCGGCTGTTTATTTTCAGGTTGTTACCGGTCAGCCTTATCGGTGTAACGAGCCGAGGGTATTGAAAAGGAAAACCTATGCAAACCAGTTTGTTGAAGCCCAAGATCATCGCAGTTGAATCGCTGGGCGAAAGCCACGCGAAAGTGGTCATGGAACCGTTTGAACGCGGTTACGGCCACACCTTGGGTAACGCGCTTCGGCGCGTGCTGCTGTCGTCCATGATCGGCTATGCGCCGACCGAAGTGACGATCGCAGGCGTCGTACATGAATATTCGACGCTCGACGGTGTGCAAGAGGACGTGGTCAACCTGTTGTTGAACCTGAAGGGCGTGGTGTTCAAGCTGCATAACCGTGACGAAGTGACGGTTACGCTGCGCAAGGAAGGCGAAGGCGTTGTGACCGCTGGCGACATCGAGCTGGCGCACGACTGCGAAGTGATCAACCCTGACCACGTGATCGCGCATCTGTCGAAGGGCGGCAAGCTCGACGTTCAGATCAAGGTTGAGAAGGGCCGCGGCTACGTGCCGGGCAATGTGCGTCGTTATGGCGAGGAGTCGGCCAAGATTATCGGCCGTATCGTGCTGGACGCGTCGTTCTCGCCGGTTCGCCGCGTGAGCTACGCCGTTGAAAGCGCTCGCGTCGAACAGCGTACCGACCTCGACAAGCTCGTGATGAACATCGAAACGAACGGTGTGATTTCGCCGGAAGAAGCGATCCGTCAATCGGCGCGCATTCTGGTCGATCAGCTGTCGGTGTTCGCTGCACTGGAAGGCACCGAAGCAACGGCTGAAGCGCCGTCGCGCGCACCGCAGATCGATCCGATCCTGCTGCGTCCGGTCGATGATCTCGAACTCACGGTTCGTTCCGCGAACTGCCTGAAGGCCGAGAACATCTACTACATCGGCGATCTGATCCAGCGCACGGAAAACGAGTTGCTCAAGACGCCGAACCTGGGCCGCAAGTCGTTGAACGAAATCAAGGAAGTCTTGGCGTCGCGTGGTTTGACGCTCGGCATGAAGCTGGAAAACTGGCCGCCCGCAGGGCTGGACAAGTAACTCGGCAGTCATCCGGGGCAGAGCCCGCCGCTGTACTGGCAAAGACGCGGATTTTCCTTTAAAATCCGCGTCTTGTCTTTTTTCACTACCGGCCCGTGCACTCGCTACTTTGGTAGATCGAGCGCGATAGAAGAGCTGGATCAAAACTTTGAATCGAAGGAATTAACATGCGTCACCGTCATGGTCTGCGGAAACTGAACCGCACGAGCAGCCACCGTCTGGCAATGCTCCGTAACATGTCCAACTCGCTGATCGAGCACGAAGTCATCAAGACCACGCTGCCGAAGGCGAAAGAACTCCGTAAAGTCGTCGAGCCGCTGATCACGCTCGGCAAGAAGCCGTCGCTGGCAAACCGTCGTCTGGCGTTCAACCGCCTGCGCGATCGTGACTCGGTCACGAAGCTGTTTGAAGTCCTCGGCCCGCGTTACGCTACCCGTCCGGGCGGCTACCTGCGCGTGCTGAAGTTTGGCTTCCGCGTCGGCGACAACGCACCGATGGCTCTGGTCGAACTGCTCGATCGTCCGGAAGTTGAAGAAGTCGAAGTGCAAGAAGCTGAATAAGCTTTGAAGCGCTGATAGCACAGAAGAAAGCCAGGCTCACAGCCTGGCTTTTTTGTTTATGGCGGCAGGCGTAGTAGGCGCGCTGGCACAGGCGGCGAAACGCCGCATCCTCGCGTCCACGCGGTCGGGCAGCCAGCGGCGGTCCAAGACCAGGTGATACGATATTGACACCCAAATTGTGCCTGGCTGGAGCTTGCTGTGAACGTGAATGTGACTCTCCTTCTCACGACGGTGCCCGATGCGGCCGCTGCACAGAAGCTGGCCGCGGACGCATTGGCCGCACGCCTGTGTGCATGCGTCACGCAGCTCGGCCCGGTGCAGTCCAGTTACCATTGGCAGGGTCAGCTAGAAACGGCGCAAGAAATCCAGCTGCTGTTCAAGACCAGCGCCGCCCGCGTGCTTGAGCTCGAGCAGTACCTACAGGCAAACCATCCCTACGACACGCCGGAAATCCTGTCATGGCAAGCTGCCGCATCGGCCGCCTATGGCCGGTGGATCACTTCTGAAACCCAACGTCCCCTACATGTTTAACGGTCTCAACCGACGCGCGCGCCACGCGTTGCGTACCGCCCTCCTCGTTTTCGCGTGCCTGATTCTCGCGCAGTTCGGCACGCTTGCCCGCGCTTCGGACGACTTCCTCGATCCTGCCGTCGCCTTCAAATTCAGCGCGACCGAGAAGCCCGGCGAGGTCGACGTGACCTACAAGATCGCGGACGGCTACTACATGTACCGCGAGCGCTTCGCATTTGCGGCCCGCAACGGAAACGCGACGATCGGCGAACCGCAGTTGCCGGCGGGTCATATCAAGTTCGATCAGACGTTCAACAAGAACGTTGAGACGTATCGCAACGAACTGACGATCCGGATTCCCGTGAAGCAGGCCGCAGGTGGGTTCGATCTGGCGGTCACATCGCAAGGCTGCGCGGACGCCGGCATCTGTTATCCGCCGATGGAGCGCGTCTACCACGTCAGCGGCGCGGCGCTGCTGCCGGCCGGCAGCGCGGCTGCGCCGCAATCCGCGGCAAACGACGCGCCTTGGTACGAGCGCGCCACCAGCGCCGACTACGCGCAATCGCTGCTGCAAGGCGGAGGCTTCCTCGCGATCATTGGGCTTTACTTCGTTGCGGGCATCGTGCTGAGCCTGCTGCCGTGTTCCTATCCGATGATTCCGATCCTGTCGGCGATCATCATCGGTGAAGGCGCGCGGGTCACGCGGGCGCGCGGCTTCGCGCTGTCGCTGGCCTATGTCATCGGGATGGCGCTCGTCTACACCGCGCTCGGCATTGCCGCCGCGCTGGTCGGGCAGAGTCTTGGCGCCTGGCTGCAGAATCCGTGGGTGTTGGGCGCGTTCGGCGTGCTGCTGACTATTTTCGCACTCACGCTGATCGCCGGGTTTGACATCGCGTTGCCGCAGCGCTGGCAGGAAGGCGCGTCGCACGCGTCGGCGGGACGTTCGGGCGGCAAGTTCGCAGCCGTCGCCGGAATGGGCGCGCTGTCGGCACTGGTGGTCGGCGCCTGCATGACTGCGCCGCTTTTCGCGGTGCTGGCCTTCATCGCGCATACGGGGAGCGCGGTGCTCGGCGGCGCGGCGCTGTTCGCAATGGGGCTGGGGCTTGGCGTGCCCCTGATGATTGTCGGTCTCGGCGCCGGGACTTTGCTGCCGCGCGCCGGCGCATGGATGGACGACATCAAGGTGCTGTTCGGCGTCGTGCTGCTCGCCGCGGCGCTGTGGATCGTGTGGCCCGTGCTTGGAGCAACCGCCACGATGTTGCTCTGCGCGCTCTGGTTGCTGATCGCCGCCGCATGCTTGGGCCTTTTTTCCGCGCCTGGCGTTCAGGCGTCGATATGGCGGCGGCTTGGACGCGGCATCGGCGCGGCCCTCGCTGTTTGGGCGGCCGTGCTGCTGGTCGGACTTGCTGCGGGTTCGTCCGATCCATTGCGTCCGCTCGCCGTGCTGGCGTCGCGGTCGGCGGCGCCGGCCGCTACGTCTGTGGCTGGCGCGCCTCAAACCGCGTCGCACGACGATCTGGCGTTCCAGGCGGTGCGTTCATCGGCGGAATTGGACGGCGCTGTCAAAGCGGCGGCACAGCCCGCCATGCTCGATTTTTACGCGGACTGGTGCGTAAGCTGCAAAGAGATGGAAAAATTCACCTTCAGCGATCCGCGCGTCCACGCGAAGTTAAAGCAGATGAATCTGCTGCGCGCCGACGTCACCGCCAATAACGCCGACGATCAGGCTCTGCTCAAGCGATTCGGCCTTTTCGGCCCGCCGGGGATTATCTTCTTCGACCGCGGCGGCAAAGAGGTGCTGCGCGTCGTCGGTTACGAATCGGCTGACAAATTCCTGCGTTCGCTCGAGCGGGCGAGTGCGCCGCAGACCTGATCGCACGCAAATCACACGACGATGTGCAACGCGCGGGGCTTACGCCCGGTGAACGCAAAAAAAAAACGGAGGCGCGACTCAAAGTCCGCCTCCGTTTTCCATTTCTAGCGAGTTCTTCGCTACACCCGCTAACCTAAAACCCAACCCAACTCACTTCTGCGACCGCAGAATCCGCGCCGCATCCAGCGCGAAATACGTCAGAACGCCGTCCGCGCCCGCACGCTTGAACGCGAGCAGCGATTCCATCATCGCCTTGTCGTGATCGAGCCAGCCGTTCTGGGCCGCCGCTTTCAGCATCGCGTACTCGCCGCTGACCTGATAGACGTAGGTCGGGAACTGGAATTCGTCCTTCACGCGACGCACGATGTCGAGATACGGCATGCCCGGCTTGACCATCACCATATCGGCGCCTTCGTTGATGTCCGCCTGGACTTCGCGCAGCGCTTCGTTCGAATTCGCCGGGTCCATCTGGTACGTCATCTTGTTGCTTTTGCCGAGGTTTGTGGCCGAGCCCACGGCGTCACGGAACGGGCCGTAGAACGCGGACGCGAACTTGGCCGCGTAAGCCATGATCCGCGTATGCACATGGTCCTCGCTTTCCAGCATTTCGCGGATGGCGCCAATGCGGCCGTCCATCATGTCCGACGGCGCAACGATATCGACACCGGCCTCGGCCTGCGCGCGCGCCTGTTCGATCAGGATTTCGACGGTTTCGTCGTTGATCACGTAGCCGGTCTCGTCGAGCACGCCGTCCTGGCCGTGGCTCGTGTACGGATCGAGCGCGACGTCGGTCAGCACGCCGAGCTCAGGGAAGTGCTTCTTGAGTTCGCGAACCGCGCGCGGGATGAGGCCCGCGGGGTTCGCCGCCTCGCGGCCATCGGGCGTTTTCAGCGACGGCTCGATCGCCGGAAACAGCGACAGCACGGGCACGCCCAGCTCGACGCATTGCTCGGCGACTTTCATCAGCAGGTCGACGGAAACGCGATCGACGCCGGGCATCGACGGCACCGCTTGGCGAATATTGGTGCCCTCGACCACGAACACGGGATAGATCAGGTCGTTGGTGGTGAGAATGTTTTCGCGCATCAGACGGCGCGAAAAGTCGTCGCGGCGCATGCGGCGCGGGCGATAGTGCGGGTAGAAGCTCATGTGGGATAGAAAACGTGAGTGTCTTGAGTGGGGCGGTGACACGAGCGGCACCAACGGTCGGCGGCCACTCGCGGAAACTTTTCAAGACAATGGTATATCATACCGATCGAGCAAGGCGCCTGGCGCTGACCTCCCCGCTTCTCCTCCCTGAGCGGGTGCCTGTCGTTTTTCGATTAGGCTGTTTGACCCGCCGTTAATGCGGCGGGTTTTTTTATGCGCCGACGAAAACGGCGCTTTCCCCGATTCGAAAACCAGGACTCGGCTTACTGCGCGGCGTCCGTTTCGCCTTTGGCGCCGGGGATCAGCCAGCTTTCGACCAATTCATGCGCCTCGTCGATACCGACACGCTTGAGCGCCGAAAAAAGCTGCGCCGTCAGTTCGCCCTGGTAGCCCGCGGCACGATACTCGGCGAAACCCTTCTGCGTTGTGCGCAACGCATTCACACTTTCCTGGCGCGTCAATTTGTCGCATTTGGTCAGGAGTGCGTGAATCGGCTTGCCGGTCGGCGCGAACCACTCGATCATTCGCCGGTCCAGATCGGTCAACGGACGGCGCGAATCCATCATCAGAATCATGCCGCGCAATTGCGAGCGCGACTGCAGGTACGTGGAAAGCAGCGCCTCCCAGTGAGCCTTCGCCGCGCCGGGCACTTCGGCGTAGCCGTAGCCCGGCAGGTCGACCAGATGGGCGACCGGTTCGTCCTCGCGTCCGACCGAAAAGTAATTGATGTGCTGCGTGCGCCCCGGCGTTTTACTCGCGAATGCCAGCCGCTTCTGATTGCACAGAATGTTGATAGCCGTCGATTTGCCCGCGTTCGAGCGCCCCGCGAAAGCGATCTCGGGCTGAGCGGTGGCAGGCAGATCGCGCAGGTGATTGACGGTCGTGAAGAAGCGCGATTGGTGGAGCAGGAAGGACATGAGCAGGCCAGAATTCGAGACGCCGGGGAACCCGGAGTGGGGACGGGTCAAGCCCGACTGGCGTCTTAGCGATTAGCGAGTTATTGTACAATACGATGGTTTACTGAAAACCTGAGGGGGCCAGCCCGCGTGCCTCGGCGGCTCCTGGCGGTCACTTGGGTCGCCGTCGTATTGTGCAAAACCTCTAAAATCCCACAAGACGAGACAGGGTGTGCGAATGAATCGACTGTGCAAGGCTCTGATGGTGTTTCAGCTAGCGGCAGGTCTTTCAGGTTTGGCAATTCAGGCACGAGCAGCAGATCCGGCAAAGCCGGACATCAACCGGGGGCAGGCAATCGCGGTGCAGGTTTGCGCGTCGTGTCACGGCGCAGACGGTAATAGCGCCGGCGGTGCCTATCCGAAGCTCGCGGGTCAGCATCCCGACTATCTCGTCAAACAACTCAAGGATTTCAAGCTGCAGCCCGGCGCCAAGCAGCCCGTGCGCAACAATGCGATCATGACGGGCATGGCGTCAGCGCTGTCGGATCAGGACATGGTCAACGTCGCTGCCTATTTCGCGACGCAGGCTCCGAAGCCCGGCTATGCGCACAACAAGAATACCGTGCCGCTCGGGCAGAAGATCTATCGTGGCGGTATCGCCGACAAGGGCGTGCCGGCATGTGCAAGCTGTCACGGGCCCACGGGTCAAGGTATTCCGTCGCAATATCCGCGTTTGTCGGGACAATGGGCGGAGTACACAGTGGCGCAGTTGAACGCGTTCACACAAGGTCCGGGCGCGCGCAATAACAACGAGGCGATGCATGCTGTCGCAACGCGTCTGTCGGACAGCGAGATAAAGGCTGTTGCCGATTACATCGCGGGCCTGCACTAAGAGGTTCGCGCGCAAGTGCAACCGGCCCGTCGAGGCCGGTGAAAAACAAGAAAAGGGTGGGGGCGTCGTATCTACGATCGCCCTTCACCCTTTTTTGCTGTTCAGTCGGAGTATGAATGAGCGTCACCACGTCGGGTTTGCAGTCGAAGTCGGGCAATCGCGTCTTGCGCAGCGTCATCGAAGTATTGAGTTCGATGCGTTTTGCCATTGCGCTGCTTGTGATTCTGTCGATCGCCAGCATCATCGGCACCGTTCTCACGCAGGACGATCCCTACCCCAACTACGTCAATCAGTTCGGTCCTTTCTGGGCCGACATCTTCCGCTCGCTGAGCCTCTACACGGTCTACAGCTCGTGGTGGTTCATGCTGATTCTCGGCTTTCTGATGGTGTCGGTGTCGCTGTGCGTGATCCGCAACGCGCCGAAAATGATCGCCGACACGAAGAGCTGGAAAGACAAGGTCCGCGAAGCCAGCCTGCGCGCATTCCATCACAAGGGCGAATTCGCGGTGCACGGCACGCGGGCGCAGACCGCGGCGGTGCTCGCGAAACTATCGGCGAAACTCGGCTATAAGTTCGTCACGCGGGAGTCCGAGGGCGCGACGCTGATCGCGGCCAAACGCGGCGCGTTGACCAAGCTCGGCTACATTTCCGCGCACATTGCAATCGTGGTGATCTGCCTGGGTGGCCTGCTCGACAGCAATCTGCCGATCAAGCTGCAAATGTGGCTCTTCGACAAGTCGCCGATCCGCGCGAACACGGTCATCAACGACATTCCTCCGGAACACCGTCTGTCGCAGTCCAACCCGACGTTCCGCGGTTACGCGTGGGTGCCGGAAGGGCAGCACGTGTCGACGGCGATTCTGAACCAGCCGGACGGCTCGCTGATTCAGGACTTGCCGTTCTCGATCGAGCTGCAAAAGTTCATCGTCGACTATTACTCGACGGGCATGCCCAAGCTGTTCGCGAGCGACATCGTCGTGGTCGATCACAAGACCGGCGCCCGCGTGCCGGCGCGCATCGAGGTGAACAAGCCGTTCGAGTACGATGGCGTGTCGATCTATCAATCGAGCTTCCAGGACGGCGGCTCGCAAATGCAGATGACCGCGTTTCCGATGACCGGCGCAAGCGCGGCAACCGCGCCGTTCGGCGGCGCGATCGGCGGCAATGCGCCGTTGAGTTCCGCGACGCCGCTTGCAGACGGCCAGACGGTCGAGTTCACCGATTTCCGCGCGATCAACGTCGAAAACATTTCGAACGCCAACGGCCAGACGGATGCTCGCGGCGTCGCCGCGCACCGCTCGCTGAAGGAAGCGTTCGACGAGCGGCTCGGCTCCGGCGCGAAGACTTCGAAGCCGCTCGAGCTGCACAACGTCGGCCCTTCGGTGCAGTACAAGGTGCGCGACAAGGACGGCCAGGCGCGCGAGTACAACAACTACATGCTGCCGGTCACGGTGGGCGGCGAGCGGTTCTTCCTCGCCGGCATGCGCCTGAATCCCGACGATCCGTTCCGCTACCTGCGCATTCCCGCGGACAGCGGCGGCACCGTCAAGGAGTGGATGAACCTGCGCGCCACGCTGGAAAATCCGGGGGCGCGCGCGCAAGCCGCTCGCCGCTTCGCGCAGCGTTCGGTGCCCGAAGCGAACACCGAATTGCAGCAGCACCTGGAAGAAAGCGCGCTGCGCGTGCTGACCCTTTTTGCCGGCGCAGACACAAGCGTCAAGATGCCGAACGGCCAGCCGGTGGGCGGCTTCCAGGCGATCGCCGGATTCATCGACCATTCGGTGCCGAAGGCCGAGCAGGAAAAGGCCGCGGGTTTGCTGCTGCGTATGCTGGAAGGCTCGATGTGGGACCTGTGGCAACTGTCGCGCCAGCAACTCGGCGAGCCGCAGGCAGACGCGAACGCGGACGCGAGCCGCTTCGTCCAAAGCTCGATCAACGCGCTATCGGACAGCTTTTTGTATGGATCGCCGGTCTACTTGCAGCTCGATTCCTTCAAGCAGGTGCAAGCCTCGGTATTTCAGCTGACGCGCGCGCCCGGCAAAAAAGTCGTGTATCTTGGCAGCCTGCTCCTCGTATTGGGCATCTTCTCGATGTTCTACGTCCGCGAACGGCGCCTCTGGTTCTGGCTCAAAGATAGTGAGCAGGGCACGCATGTCGTGATGGCAATGTCGAGCGCCCGCAAGACGCTCGACTTCGAGAAAGAATTTGCTCAGACGCGCGACGCGGTCGGCGCCGCGCTGGGCGCGAAACCCGCTGATCCAGCATCCGGCAACGCGGGCGCGCAGTCCGCAAGCTCACAAGATTCGACCCGGTAATACCATGGACTTGACTCAGGTTTCCTCATCCTCTCCTTCCTCCTCCCGGCCTGCCAGGGCGGCCGCGGACGAAGCGCTCAACGCGGCTCAATACGACGAGCGGCCGTTTCTGAAGCGGCTCGGCATTGTCGACTGGCTGTTCGCCCTCGCGATGGTCGCGGGCGCCGGGTTCGCGCTGACGCGCTATCACCCGTTCATGAATTACTACGACAAACTGGTGCTGGTGTGCTCAGTGCCGGTGTTCGTCGTGCTCGGCTGGCGCTGGAAACCGGTGCGTCCGCTGATGGCGGGAATCGCGGCGCTGTCGCTGCTGGCCATCCAGATTTATCACGGCGATCTGAGCCGCGCCGATAACGCGTTCTTCCTGAAATACTTCCTGTCGAGCCAGTCCGCGATTCTGTGGATGAGCGCGCTCTTCGTCTTCGCGACTGTGTTCTACTGGATCGGCTTGCTGTCGCGCTCGCCCACGGGCGGCGCGATCGGCTCGCGCATGACGTGGGTTGCGGTGCTGATGGGGTTTGTCGGTCTGATGGTGCGCTGGTACGAGTCGTATCTGATCGGCGCGGACGTCGGCCATATTCCTATCTCGAACCTGTACGAAGTGTTCGTGCTGTTCAGCCTCATCACCGCGCTCTTCTATTTGTACTACGAGCAGCACTACAACACGCGCGCGCTCGGCGCCTTCGTTCTGCTCGTGATCAGCGCCGCCGTCGGCTTCCTGATGTGGTACTCGGTTGCCCGCGACGCGCAGCAGATCCAGCCGCTCGTTCCGGCTCTGCAAAGCTGGTGGATGAAGATCCACGTGCCCGCGAACTTCATCGGCTACGGCAGTTTTGCGTTGTCGGCGATGGTGGCGGTCGCGTATCTCGCCAAGGAGCGCGGCGTGCTGGCCGATCGTCTGCCGGCGCTCGAAGTGCTCGACGACGTCATGTACAAGTCGATCGCCGTCGGTTTCGCGTTCTTCACGATCGCGACGATTCTCGGCGCGCTGTGGGCAGCCGAAGCGTGGGGCGGTTACTGGAGCTGGGACCCGAAGGAAACGTGGGCGCTGATCGTCTGGCTGAATTACGCGGCCTGGCTGCATATGCGTCTGATGAAGGGGCTGCGCGGCGCGGTTGCCGCATGGTGGGCGCTGACCGGCCTGCTGGTCACGACGTTTGCGTTCCTCGGCGTGAATATGTTTCTGTCGGGGCTGCATAGTTACGGCAAGCTGTAATATCCGCCGTTCTCGACCGACAAAGAACCGCCGCGTGTTTCACACCGGCGGTTTTTTTATGGCTGGCGGAATATTTGCGCATCGAATGTGTTTGTTTTATAGAGCGCGCATGGATAGCCCGACGAGCGATCATCACCTGGCCCCGTTAGATGTTTCAACGCAAGGGCCGCAAGGAGCAGCACGATGTGGATCAAGCGAAGCGACAGGATTCAACTCACCGGCGACGATATCGCTCGCAGCGAAATCACGCCGCAGCACATTTTCGAAAACCGGCGGCGCGTGCTGCAGGCGGCCGGCGCGTTGGCGCTCGGCAGTCTGATCGGCGTGAACGGCGAAGCGCTGGCTGCGTACACGTCGACCGATCCGAAGGCGCAGAAGCTCAGCGCGAAGACCAACGCGAAGTTCATCGCGCTCGACAAGATCACGCCGTTCAAAGACATCACCACCTACAACAACTACTACGAGTTCGGCACCGATAAGTCCGACCCGGCGCAGCACGCGGGCACGCTGCGTCCGCGTCCGTGGAAGGTGAGTGTCGAAGGCGAAATCAAGAACCCGAAGGTGTATGACATCGACGAGTTGCTCAAACTCGCGCCGCTCGAGGAGCGCGTGTATCGGCTGCGCTGCGTCGAAGGTTGGTCGATGGTGATTCCGTGGATCGGCGTGCCGCTCGCGGAGTTGATCAAGCGCGTGCAGCCGACCGGCAACGCGAAATACGTACAGTTCATCACGCTCGCGGATCCGTCGCAGATGCCGGGGCTTTCCACGCCGATACTCGACTGGCCTTACTCCGAAGGCCTGCGCATGGACGAGGCGATGAATCCGCTCACGCTGCTCACGATGGGCGTCTATGGTCAGGTGCTGCCGAATCAGAACGGCGCGCCGGTTCGCATCGTGGTGCCTTGGAAATACGGCTTCAAGAGCGCGAAGTCGCTCGTGAAAATCCGCTTTGTCGAGAAGCAGCCGCCGACGAGCTGGAACACGTACGCGTCGAGCGAGTACGGGTTTTATTCGAACGTGAACCCGAATGTCGACCACCCGCGCTGGAGCCAGGCGACCGAGCGGCGCATCGGCGAAGACGGGTTTTTTACGCCGAAGCGTAAGACGCTGATGTTCAACGGTTACGGCGATCAGGTCGCGTCGCTGTATCAGGGCATGGACCTGAAGAAAAACTTCTGAGCGACATGACGATGGCTTCCGATACTCAATCCGTCGCTCGCACAGAGCGCAACGCGCCACGAGCGCAGGCTCGCGCAACGCAGACGGCGGGCGCCGCCGCGAAACGGACGACCGCCGGCGCGCGCTGGGTCGTGCCCGCGAAAATCGCGGTGTTTATCGCGGCGTGGTATCCGCTTGCGCGCATCGTGTTGTTCGGCATGACCGACCGGCTCGGCGCCAACCCGATCGAGTTCATCACGCGTTCCACGGGTCTCTGGACGCTCGTGTTTCTGTGCATCACGCTGGCCGTGACGCCGTTGCGTCGTCTGACAGGCGTCGCGGCGTTCGTGCGCTTTCGCCGCATGCTTGGGCTCTACGCGTTTTTCTACGCGACGCTGCATTTCACGACGTACCTGTGGTTCGACAAGTGGTTCGACGTCGCTGAAATCATCAAGGACATTGGCAAGCGGCCGTTCATCACCGTGGGCTTTGCCGCTTTCGTGCTATTGATCGCGTTGGCTGCCACGTCGCCGCGCGCAATGGTGCGCAAGCTCGGCCGCCGCTGGCAGACTTTGCATCGTGCGATCTACGTGATCGGAGCGCTGGCGATTCTGCATTTCTGGTGGATGAAGGCCGGCAAGCACGACCTGATTCTGCCGAAGATCTACGGCGCGATCATGCTGGCGCTGCTGGGCTGGCGCCTGATCGTGTGGCTGCGAGCGCGTCGCAGTTTAAAGCCGCGTTAGACGAGCGCGCGCCGCAAACAAAAAAGGCGATGCCACCGAGGGCATCGCCTTTTTTATTCAATCGCCGGTTGAGACGTCGCGGCGCTGGTTACGCCGGCAAGATCGCTTCGCCCGCAAACAGTTGCTGGACTTCCTCGCGAGCACGGACCACATGCGCCTGTGTACCATCGACCATCACCTCCGCTGCGCGCGGACGCGTGTTGTAGTTCGAACTCATCGCGAAGCCATAGGCGCCGGCCGAACGAATCGCAAGCAGATCACCCGGCTCCACGGACAGCAGCCGCTCGCGCCCGAGCCAGTCGCCGCTTTCGCAAACGGGACCGACGATGTCGTAGACATGCGCCGGCACGCCGCGCTTAACCGCGGCGTCGATCGCGTGATACGCGTCGTACATCGCGGGACGGGCGAGATCGTTCATGGCCGCATCGACGATGGCGAAGTTCTTTTCAGCGCCCGGCTTCAGAAACTCGACGCGCGTGAGCAGCACGCCCGCATTGCCGACGAGCGAACGGCCCGGCTCGAAGTACACCTCGCGATGGCCGTGGCCGCGCGCCTCGATCCGGTCGAGCACGGTGCGCACGAACTCGCCGATATCCGGCGGCGTCTCGTCGTCGTAAGTAATGCCCAGACCGCCGCCCACGTCGATATGACGGATCGTGACGCCGTCCTGCTCGATCTGCTCGACCAGTTCCAGAACCTTGTCGACCGCGTCGAGATAAGGCGCGATCTCGGTAATCTGCGAACCGATATGGCAGTCGATGCCGACCACCTCAAGGTTCGTCATGGCCGCGGCCGCCTGATAGGTCGCGCGCGCATCTTCGAACGCGACGCCGAACTTGTTCGACTTGAGCCCGGTGGAAATATACGGATGCGTTTTCGCGTCGACGTCCGGATTCACGCGCAGCGAAACCGGCGCCTTCTTGCCCATTTGCTCAGCGACCTGGTTCAGCCGATCGAGCTCCGGTATCGACTCGACGTTAAAGCACTTGACGCCCGCCGCGAGCGCCTCGCGCATTTCGTTGGCATGCTTGCCGACGCCGGAAAACACGGTGTTTTCCGCTTTGCCGCCGGCGGCCAGCACGCGCGCCAGTTCGCCGCCCGACACAATGTCGAAGCCCGCGCCGAGGCGCGCGAACACGTTCAGCACCGCTAGATTGCTGTTGGCCTTGACGGCGACGTGCACGCTCGCGCGACGGCCGGCGCATGCGCCCGCGTACGCGTTCCACGCGGCGGTGAGCGCGGCGCGCGAATAAACATAGAGCGGCGTGCCGAACTGTTCGGCGAGCGAAACGGCGGACACGCCTTCGGCGTGAAGCACGCCGTCGACGTAGTCAAATGCAGGTCGAGTCATGCGAAGGTCTTATTGAGCGGGAGTGGCGGCGGGCTGCGAGGTCGGCTGCGAAGCTGCCTTTGCAGCCGATGCAGCGGAAGCTGCGGACGTAGGCGATGCAGACAGCTCATCTGCCGGTGCAAGCGAAAGCGGCGTGCCGGAAGTATCGGGAATGGAGTCTGAGTCGGCAGCGGTTTCTGCGCCCGGTTTCACTTCATCAGGCGACGGCGGCTGCGTGCGGTCGATCGGCTTGGCCGGCAACGGCGGCACCGTGGGCAAATAGAGCGAACCGCGTTGCCCGCAACCGGTGAGCGAACCGCCGAGCGCGCAACCTGCGAGAATGGCTAAACCCGCTACAATCGCGCGGCCGGGCGCCGCCGCGCGCATCCGAGATACGACTCGCATGACTGTCCCTGAATAAATAATCGATGGAGTTTAGCATGTCCGATAGTGATTACCTGACCCGCGCGGAGGCCGCGCTAGCCGTCATCGAACGCGCTTTGGACGACACCGAGGCCGACATCGAACTCGAGCGCAGCGGCAACGTGCTGACCCTCGAGTTCGCGAATCGCTCGAAGATCATCGTCAACCTGCAACCGCCTATGAGCGAGATCTGGATCGCCGCGAAAGCGGGCGGTTTTCACTACCGTTTCGTCGACGGCGAGTGGCGCGACACGCGCAGCGGCAAGGAATTTTTCGAGGCGCTCTCCGAATACGCGACGCAGCAGGCTGGCGAACCGGTCCGCTTCGAAGCCTGAACGCAGAGTCGGGCTGTCGACGGAAAGAAGGTCAAAAAAAAGCCGCCGCGCATGATCTGCGCGGCGGCTTTTTTCTTCAGCAAGCGGGACGCTATGTCAGTGCCCGCGGAACAGATTCATGATGTCCTGCTTCTCCTGCTCGCCGACCTGTCCCGGCGCGGCGGATGCGGCGCTCGCTTCGTCGAGCGCGGCCTGGCTGATGCCGACCGTCGAGACAAAGCCGTGCCCCGGCGTGAATTCGTCGAAATACAGTTCGGAGCCGATTTCGGTCACGCCATCGGGCTTCGGCATCTTGTAGTCCGGCACGCCTTTGAGCGCGCGTCCCATGTACTCGATCCACACCGGCAACGCGAGGCCGCCGCCGGTTTCCTTGTCGCCGAGACTGCGCGGGTTGTCGTAGCCGATCCACGCAATCGCGGTGAGCGTGTGCTGATAGCCGGCGAACCAGGCGTCGCGCGAATCGTTTGTCGTGCCGGTCTTGCCGCCGAGATCCGTGCGCTTGAGCGCGTTGGACTTCGCGCCCGTGCCGCGCTGCGCGACGCTTTGCAGCAGGCTGTTCATCACATACGCGTTGCGCGGCTCGATAGCGTGCGGCGCGCTTTGCTCGGCGACGAGCGGCTGTGCGTGCGCGACGACGACGCCGCGCGGATCGGTGACCTCGGCGATCAGGTACGGGTTGATCCGATAGCCGCCGTTCGCGAACACCGAGAACGCGCCCGCCATCTGCAACGGCGTGACGAGACCCGCGCCGAGCGCCATCGGCAGATACGCCGGATGACGGTCCGCATCGAAGCCGAAGCGCGTGATGTACTGCTGCGCGTACTTCGTGCCGATGTGGTTGAGGATACGAATCGACACCAGGTTTTTCGACTTCTGCAACGCGGTGCGCATGCTCATCGGACCGTCGAAACCGCCGCCGTAGTTCTTCGGCTCCCACGGCTGGCCGCCTGTTTCCGCAGCGCTGAAAAAGAGCGGCGCGTCGTTGATGACGGTTGCCGGGCCGAGTCCCTTTTCGAGCGAAGCCGAATAGATGAACGGCTTGAAACTCGAGCCCGGCTGACGCCACGCCTGCGTGACGTGATTGAACTTGTTCTTGTTGAAGTCGAAGCCGCCGACGAGCGCACGAATCGCGCCGTCCTGCGGCACGACGGAAACGAAGGCGCCTTCGACTTGCGGCAACTGCGTGATCGCCCACTCGCCTTCGTCGTTCTTCACGAGACGAATGATCGCGCCAGCCCGCAGCCGCTGATTCGGCTGCGCGCGTGCGCTTAGCGCCGATTGCGCGAAGCGCAGGCCGTCGCCCTGAATGGTCGCCACATTGCCGTCGATAAACGTGGCCTGCACCTGCTTCGGGCTCGCCGCGGTCACGACTGCCGCAATGATTTCGCCGTTATCCGGATGCTCGAGCAGCGCGTCGTCGATGGCCTGCTCGCGGTCGTCCGCGTCCGACGGCAAGTCGATGAACGCCTCCGGGCCGCGATAACCGTGGCGCCGCTCGTAGTCCATCAAACCTTTGCGCAACGCGCGATAGGCGACGTCCTGATCGGCGGAGTCGATCGTCGTCACGACGTTCAGGCCGCGCGTGTACGCTTCCTCGCGGTACTGCGCGTACATCATCTGCCGCACCATTTCCGCGACATACTCCGCGTGCACGCTGAATTCCTTGCCGGCGCCCTTCACGACAAGCGGCTGACGGCTCGCTTCGTCGTACTGCTGCTGGTTGATGTAATGCAGCTCGTACATGCGCTGAAGGATGTACTCCTGGCGCACTTTCGCGCGCTTCGGATTCACCACGGGGTTATACGCGGACGGCGCCTTCGGCAAGCCGGCCAGCATCGCAGATTCCGCGAGCGTCAGGTCCTTCAGATCCTTGCCGAAATACACGCGTGCCGCGCTCGCGAACCCATATGCGCGCTGACCCAGATAGATCTGATTCATATACACCTCGAGAATCTGATCCTTGCTGAGCTTCGACTCGATCTTGTACGCGAGCAGCATCTCGTAGATCTTGCGCGTATAGGTCTTCTCGCTGGAGAGAAAGAAGTTGCGCGCGACCTGCATCGTGATCGTGCTCGCGCCTTGCGTCGCGTGGCCATTGGTCAGCGCGACGAAGCCGGCGCGCGCGATGCCCGTCAGGTCGACGCCGCCGTGATCGTAAAAGCGCGCGTCTTCAATGGCGAGCACGGCCTTCTTCAGGCTGTCGGGCACGTCCTGAATGCGGACGATGTCGCGGCGTTCTTCGCCGAACTCACCGATCAGCACGTGATCGGCCGTATAGATGCGCAGCGGCACTTTCGGCCGGTAGTCGGTGAGCGCTTCGAGCGAGGGCAGGTTAGGCGTCGCGACCACGAGCGCATAACCGAGCACCAGCAGCACGCACGCGATGCCCGCGACGATCAGGCCAAAAAACCCAAGCAGGAGCTTGAGCCACAACGGGCGTTTGCGCTTAGGCGGCGCGGGCGGCGGAGAGGTGGGAGACGTGGATTGCATATAGGCACCAAAAAACAGTCCCGCGATTATAGCCGCCCCGCTTTTCAGCTTTCGGCATGCTTACTGACAGTTCTTTACAAGTCTCCGCGCCACGTTGAATGAGGCCTCACTGTAGCTGCTTTGACGATCGCCGGCGCGTCGGTTTCGACGACGTTGGCCGTTTGGCTGAGTGTCGCTCAGACGCGCCGATGCGCACAATCCTCCTCGCTGCTCGCGTTCGAATCGTTCGCCGCGCGAGTCTCAGGGAGGGCGTGATGACAATAAGAAGTTCATGGCTGGAAGCTGTGCAGGCGGGTATGCAGCGTTTCGCTGCGGGTATCGACGTGAGTTCGCAGGACGTGCGGCTCGTCGTGGTGAGTCAGCGTGCGCGAGCCTGCGCGTCGTTGCAGATCGAATACGTGCGCACGGTGCCGTTGCCGCCGAATGCAATGGCCGGCATCGAGATCGCGGATCGCCAAGCGGTCTCGCGCGCGTTGCGCGATGCGTTTGCCGACTTGCCTCATTCATGTGCGACATCCGCATTGCGTTGCGCGATGGCGGTGCCCGCGTCCGCGACGCTGACCGCTACGGTCCCGCTCGCACGCCTCGCCGTGCAAAGCGGTGGCGCCGAAGACGGCGGATATGAACTAGCCGAGCTCGAACCGGCGGTGATGAGCGAAGTGGAACGCATCGCGGGACTCGAGCGGCACGCATTGGCCGTCGACTGGTTTGTCGATGACCGGCCGTCGCCGGTTCGTTCGGTGACGATTGCCGCGACCGCGCGTCAGCATATCGAAGCGCGCATCGAATGCGCGGCGGCCGCGGGCATTTCGCTGACCGCGATAGACGGCGAGCCGCATGCCGCGCTGCGTGCGATGCGCTACGCGGCGAGTCGCGAGCTCGATCCACATGAACCGTATGTGGCGTTGTGGATCGGCGCCGACGGCGTGCAAGGCTGGCGTCTCGTCGACGACAGCGTCGCAGCCGAAATGCGCTATCCCGCGCCTGAGCATTCCGATCTCGCCGATGCGTTGCGCGATCTGGCGCATGGCCCGGAGTGCGACTGTGCGCTGGTGGGCGGCGAGCTCGATCTGTTGGAGGGCGTCGGCTTCTCGATGGCGGATATCGCGGATGTTCTCGGCTGCACCGTGTTGCCGTTCGAGTGCGGCGCATTGGGCGGCGTCGCGCGCAAGCTGAGCGATCCGCTGCTGCACGAACCGGCAGGCGCCGTTGCATTCGGGCTTGCATTGCGCGGGGTGCTCGAATGAGCGCGGCCGTTTTCGACGCGGGGCGTCTCGGCGCGGCGGCGCAATCGCATGTTGCACGCGACATGCGCCGGTTGCGCGCCGCGCATTCGTTCACGCCGAGGCGCGGCGGTTTCAATCTGCTGCCGCACAGACAACGCGACGCGCGGCTTGCGCGTCGGCGGTGCGTCCTTCTATGGGCCGCCGCCGCGTTGGCCGGCTGCACTGCTGTGATTGCGCTCGCCGGATATCAGATGGTCGAGAAAGCGCGGCTCGATGCGCAGCGCGAGTCGGCCGAGCAAGCGCTTGCGCAGCTCGCCGCTCCGCTGGCCGAGCATACGAAGCTGACGCGCACGCGCGACAGGCAGCGCGATGAAGCCGCCCGCGCAAAACGTCTCGCCGAGCCGCTCACCTATTTGCGCGATCTGCTCGATGCGCTGAGTTTCGAACCTGGCGACGGTGTGCTGTTGCAGCAGCTTCGCCAGCGCGAGCATGAGACCGAGCTCGTGGCGAGTTCGCGAGCGCACATCGATTCCGCGCAGTGGCTCAAGCGCCTCGGTGCGATACGCGGTGTAGAGAGCGCGGAGATGAGCGAATCGCATCGCGCGTCGGGCAAGGCGAATGCCGCGGCGAGCACTGCCGGCTCAACGGAGTTCGGTGCCCGCCTGCGCTGGGAGCACCCCATAAAAAATACGGCCGAGCATGCGGGCCTGGCGGCATCGCCGAAAACGAGCGCCGATCACAGCGGAGGTTTGAAATGAGTACGACGTTTATCGACTTCGGCGGCGCGCAACAGCCAGGTTCCATGCTGGCGCATTGGATCAAACGTGCGCGCGCGCCGCTTCATACGTGGAGCAGGCGTCGCCGCTGGGCGGTTGCGTTGCTGATTGCGCTGGTGGTGTTCGGCCTCGGTGCGCATGGCTGGATCGTGGCCGATCTCGGGCGCCTCGAAGCAAGCCGCGCGGCGCTGCATGCGAGCGCGCAGCGTCTCGCGGAGGCAAAGCGTGCGCTTTTGCAATTGCCCGCGTTGCGTCGCGAA
The DNA here is from genome assembly GCF_003058125.1 of Paraburkholderia sp. GV068. Taxonomy (NCBI): domain Bacteria; kingdom Pseudomonadati; phylum Pseudomonadota; class Betaproteobacteria; order Burkholderiales; family Burkholderiaceae; genus Paraburkholderia; species Paraburkholderia sp. GV068. Next base: position 51,848 of record NZ_QBUB01000019.1, on the reverse strand, counting down.
GCCGATGCGGCGAGCGGGACGACAGGTGGCGCGTGGCCGTCGCGGGCGCAATGGACTTCGGCGGATGACGTGCGCGTCGTCTCCGAACTCGCCGCGCAAAACGGCGTGATGTTGCTGGCAGTGGAGTCCGGTGCCGCGAGCGGCACGGGCGCACAAAGCGAGCGACCGTTGCAGTTCTCGGCGCATACGGACTTCGTTCATCTGATGTCGTTTCTGCGTGGCTTGACGGAGTTGCCGGTGCTAATGGTTCCCGTCGACGTCACGATCAAGCGCGATGCGGCGTCGCTCTCGGTGAACGCGACGCTGCGCGTGTACAGCGGTTTGCGCCCGGCGCCTGTGAGCCTCTCGGTGCAGGAGCTCGCCGACGCAAGCCTTGATTCGGATGACGAAGAAGATGTCGTGTTCTTCGACCCGTTCTCGCCCGCCCAGATGCAGGCCGCGATCGACTCCCCGGGACTCGCGCAACTGCGCCTTGTTGGATTGCTGCATGACCGTGCGCGCGGTCTGGCGTTAGTCGATACGCCGGACGGCGCAGCGACTGTCGCGTCCGGTCAGCAGATCGGCGACGAGCGCTTCACGCGCTTCGATGCGTCGGGTATCACGCTCGCCCGAGGTGATGCGACGCGCACGCTGCTGCTCGCGGAGGCATCGTGATGAGCATCAGGAAGGTCTTGTGTGCCGCCGCGCGGTCGATTGTGGGCGCTGTTCTTCGCCGTGTGGCCCGCGCATGCTCCGGCTCTGGGCTGCCGATCAGCGTGCATTTCAGCGTGTGCGTCAGCATGGCAATCGGCGTGGCGCTGAGTGCCGGCATCGCGCAGGCGGCGATTCCATCGCTGCCACCGTTGCCTGCCTATCTGCCGCTCGACGAGGCATCGTCGCCTTCCGACGCGCGCTACGATGCCCCGCCGCTGCCACGCGGCACGATCGCCGAGACGCCGAACCCGTTCCGCGACGATTCTCCCGATGACACGGCGGTCTCACACACGACGCCTGCGCTGGCCGATCGAACCCACACGGGCGATGCAACCGACCCCGCCGACGGCTCCGCGCCTCTTGGCCCGCAAGCGGCAGCCTTAAGTCGCGAGGCCGCTGCGACATCATCCGCGCTCGAAGGCCCGCCCGTCCCGTTGCCGCCGCTCGCACGCCTGAGCGGCGCGCCGAAAACCGCCGCCGACGCCTCGCTAGCCGCCGACGACAAGCCGATCTCGCTGAACTTCCAGCGCGCCGAGCTGGGCGCGGTGCTGAATGCGTTTGCGCAATTCACCGGCTTGAACATCGTCGCGAGCGAGAGAGTGCGCGGCGCCGTGTCGCTGCGCCTCGACAAAGTGCCGTGGCGCGTCGCGTTCGACACGCTGCTCGACGTTCACGGCCTCGCGATGGAGCGCCACGGCAACGTCGTGTGGGTCGCGCCCATCGCGGATCTGGCGGCGCGCGAGCGGCAGCGCTACGAGGCCCACGCGCGGGCCGCCGATCTCGAACCGCTCGCGAGCCGCACATTCCAGTTGCACTATGCACGCGCCGAAGACGTGCGGCGTCTGTTGACCGGCTCGGGCAACCAGCGCGTGCTGTCGAAGCGCGGCGCCGTGACCGCCGATCCGCGCACGAATCTGCTGTTCGTGACCGACCTGGAGGGCCGCCTCGCGCAGATAGCCGCGCTGCTTGCTTCCGTCGACCGGCCGACGCGGCAGGTGCTGATCGAGGCGCGCATCGTCGAAGGCGAGCATGGTTTTTCGCGCAATCTCGGCGTGCGGCTTTCGATGGCGGGCACCAGCGCCGACGGCACCACGCGCGGGCTGAGCGGCGGCAAGGACGGTCTGGTCGCCGATCTGTCAGCGCGGCCGATCGCGGGCTTCGACGCCGCCACGGCCGGGCTCACGCTGTTCGCGGCGGGCGCGACGCGGCTTCTGAACATCGAATTGAGCGCGCTCGAGGCCGAAGGGCGTGGAGAGGTCGTTTCCAGTCCGCGCGTCGTTACCGCCGACCGGATGAAGGCCGTGGTCGAGCAGGGCACCGAACTGCCGTATCAGGCGAAAGTCGGGCAGGGCGTGTCGGGCGTGCAGTTCCGGCGGGCCACGCTGAAGCTCGAAGTCGAGCCGCAGATCATGCCGGACGGCCGCGTCGTGCTAGACCTCGATGTGGCCAAGGACAGCGTCGGCGAACAGACCGACGCCGGTCCCGCGATCAACACCAAGCACGTGCAAACCCGGGTCGAAGTGGAAGATGGTGGTACGGTGTCGATCGGCGGAATCTACGCGACGGACGGTCGCGACGATGTGACTCGGGTGCCGCTCCTGGGCAAAATACCGGTTTTAGGCGCGCTTTTCCGCCATCGGGCCCATCGCGACCAGCGCAGCGAACTGGCTGTTTTCATCACGCCGCGCGTCGTTCAGACGAATTGAGGGCACGCGCCCGCCGCTCGAAAGCGGCGGCGCGCAGGCTCGACAAGGCAGCCGCTTTGCCAGTAAGCTGCGGCACGAACCATACCGGATTAGCCAGAGGACACCGTTGCAAGCGCGGGACGCACACGCCAATGTATTTTTTGTAGGGCTCATGGGGGCAGGAAAGACCACCGTGGGCCGGGCCATTGCGCGCCGTCTCGATCGCCCGTTCTTCGATTCGGACCATGAAATCGAAGCGCGTACGGGCGCACGCATTCCGGTCATCTTCGAGCTCGAGGGCGAAGCCGGCTTTCGCGACCGCGAAGCGAGCGTCATTTCGGAACTCACGGAGCGCGACAACATCGTGCTGGCAACCGGCGGCGGCGCCGTGCTTCGGCCGGAAAACCGCGCGGCGCTGCAAAACCGCGGCGTCGTGATTTACCTGCGCGCGAATCCGCACGATCTGTGGCTGCGCACGCGGCGCGACAAGAATCGTCCGCTGCTGCAAACCGAAGACCCGAAAGCGCGGCTCGAAGCGCTCTACGAAGTGCGCGATCCGCTCTACCGCGAGTGCGCGCACTTTGTGATTGAAACAGGCCGGCCTTCGGTCAACGGACTCGTCAATATGGTTCTGATGCAGCTCGAGATGGCCGGCGTCGCCAAACATCCTGCGTCATAATGGGCCGTATGATTACCGTCAACGTCGAACTGGGCGAACGCGCCTACCCCATCCATATCGGTGCCGACCTGATCGGCCAGACTGCGCTGTTCACGCCGCACATTGCGGGCAATTCGGTCACGATCGTCACCAACACCACCGTCGATCCACTGTATGGCGACACGCTGCGCGCGGCGCTTGCGCCGCTCGGCAAGCAGGTGTCCACGGTCGTGTTGCCCGACGGCGAGGCGTACAAGAATCTCGAAACGCTGAACCTGATTTTCGACGCGCTGCTCGGCTCGCGCGCCGACCGCAAGACGACGCTGATCGCGTTGGGCGGCGGCGTGATCGGCGATATGACGGGTTTTGCGGCGGCCTGCTATATGCGCGGCGTGCCGTTCATCCAGGTGCCGACCACGCTGCTCTCGCAGGTGGATTCGTCGGTGGGCGGCAAGACGGGCATCAACCATCCGCTCGGCAAGAACATGATCGGCGCGTTTTATCAGCCGCAGGCCGTGATCGCCGACATCGGCGCATTGCGCACGTTGCCCGCGCGCGAACTGGCCGCGGGCATCGCCGAGGTCATCAAGACCGGCGCGATTGCCGACGCCGGCTTTTTCCGCTGGATCGAGGCCAACGTCGAGGCGTTGAACGGCTGCGAACCCACGGCGCTCGCGGAGGCGGTCAAGCGCTCGTGCGAGATCAAGGCGTCGGTGGTCGCGCAGGACGAGCGCGAAGGCGGGCTGCGCGCCATTCTCAACTTCGGCCACACGTTCGGTCACGCGATCGAAGCCGGCCTTGGCTACGGCGAGTGGCTGCACGGCGAGGCCGTCGGCTGCGGAATGGTGATGGCGGCGGATCTGTCCGTGCGTCTCGGCTATCTCGACGAAGCGTCGCGCAAGCGGCTCGTCGACGTGATCGTCGCCGCGCATTTGCCGACCCGCGCGCCCGCGCTCGGCGAATCGCGCTACATCGAACTGATGCAGGTCGACAAGAAGGCGGAAGCCGGCGCGATCAAGTTCATTCTGCTGAAGCGTTTCGGTGAGACGCTCATCACCCAGGCGCCCGACGCCGAGGTGCACGCCACGCTGGCCGCCGCCGTCTGACACGCGGATATTCCAGCAAGGCGCCGCGCACGGCGTCGAGCGGCGCCGCCCATGTTTCGGAGAAGCCGGTGACAGACAGGCGCAGCGACGATGTAAAGCAGCAACCCGCCGCAGCCGCGGCCGCGCTCGGCGCGCTCACGCAGGAAGCGCTCGAAGCGCATCTCGCGCCATATGCCGCGCACTCGGCGCATTCGCGCGGGCGCCGCTATCCGGAAGCCCCGCCGAGCGCGCGCACCGAGTTCCAGCGCGACCGCGACCGCATCGTTCATTCGACGGCGTTCCGCCGCCTCGAATACAAGACGCAGGTGTTCGTGAACCATGAGGGCGACCTGTTCCGCACGCGTCTCACGCATAGTCTGGAAGTCGCGCAGATCGCGCGCTCCGTGGCGCGTAACCTGCGCGTGAACGAAGACCTCGTCGAAGCCATTTCTCTTGCCCACGATCTCGGCCACACGCCGTTCGGCCATGCCGGCCAGGACGCGCTGAACGAGTGCATGCGCGAGCACGGCGGCTTCGAGCACAATCTGCAAAGCCTCGCGGTGGTGGACGATCTCGAGGAGCACTATGGCGCGTACAACGGCCTGAACCTGTGTTTCGAAACCCGCGAAGGCATCCTCAAGCATTGCTCACGTGAGAATGCGCGGCGGCTCGGCGCTTTAGGCGAGCGGTTTCTCGAAGGGCGTCAGCCGTCCATCGAAGCGCAGATCGCGAATGTCGCCGATGAAATCGCCTACAACAATCACGATGTCGACGACGGCCTGCGCTCGGGTCTACTGACCGTCGAGCAACTCGCCGAAGTCGAGCTTTGGCAAACGCACTTCGAAGCGGCGCGGCGCGATTTCCCGCAGATCGAAGGACGCAGGCTGATTCACGAGACGGTGCGGCGCATCATCAATACGCTGATCGTCGATCTTATCGACACGACCAAGCTGAACCTTGCGCATCATGCGCCCGATTCGCTCGACGCCGTGCGCGCGGCGCCGGCGCTCGTCGCGCATAGCGAGCCGATCGCGGCTCAGGCGGCGGCGCTCAAGCGCTTTCTGTTCAAGAACCTGTACCGCCATTACCGCGTGATGCGGATGGCCAACAAGGCGCGCCGCGTCGTCGTCGGTCTGTTCGACGCGTTCACCGACGATCCGCGGCTCCTGCCGCCCGGCTATCAGTCGACCGACGCCGCGCTGCAACCGCGCCTGATCGCGCATTACATCGCGGGCATGACGGACCGCTATGCGCTGAAGGAGTATCAGCGCCTTTTCGTCATCGACGACAACTGAGCGGCCACGACGGCGACGCCGTAGCGTGCCGCGGTGGCCGCGCGCCTGGCAAGCGCGCGTTCGCAGTAGCCGCGCCTGTCAGCGCACCCGCGAGGCAAACAGCGCGCCTACGATCAACGCGACGCCGCCGACAATCGCCAGCGTCTGCCACGGATTCTCATGCACGTAGTCGTCGGCATCGGCTAGCGCGACGTTGGCGCGTTCGCGCACGGCTTCGCGCGTGTCGCTTAAACGGGCGCGCGCGTTGTCGAGCTGCTTGCGCAATTTGCCGCGCAGTGCGACGGCGTCGGCCTGCGTGCCGTCCGCCAGGGTGGATTCAAGCTCGGACATCAGCGTGCGCAGTTCGCCTGCAATGTCTTCGGCCGCGTGGCGGCTGTGTCGCGCAATGCGTCGCGCGCGGCGGCTCGTGCTGGTCCAGGATTCGCCGAGGGCGTCTCGCGTATTCGGAAGTGCTGTCATGGTCGCTCCGTCGATGAGGGTGAAAAAGGCCCACGTTCACGGTTGCGTTAAACCTGATCGCAACGCAGGAAACACCAGCAGAACGCAACTTCGGTGCCACAGCCGAATGCTCCGCCCACGGCGGCGCGCGCCGAATTTCCTCAGCACATATTGCCTTCGCGACGGGTCAAATTTACAAACGCAGCGGCAACGGGACGCGCGGCATCGGTAAAGCCGGCGCGGTGGCTCGCCGCGCGCACAAAATAAAAAACGCCGCCATTGGATGAATGACGGCGTTGTTCAAGCCCCGGAAATTCGACTACCCTAATCGCACGGCATAGTTCGATGCCCGCGCGTTGAACGCTGTGCGAAGCGGGCGTTCGGAGCGACTGCAAAAAGCGAGTGTTAAAAGCGGTAACCGATATTGACGTACGTAACGATCGGGTTCAGCTTGATCTTGGTTTCCGATTGCACATTGAGCGTGCCGACCGGCGTCTTCGCCTGCGTGTTCAGTTTGGCCGTCGTGCTGAGCGGCAGGTACGACACCGAAGCGCCTGCGAACCAGTGCTCGTTGAACGCGTAAGTGAAACCCAGATTAAACACCGGCTCCCACGAACTATCCGTAGTGACGCTGGTCGGACCATGCAGGACGTTTGCCTGAAATGCGCCGTTGGTGATCTTCTCGTCGGTGAACCAGATACGGCTCACGCCGATACCGAGATACGGACGGAACGTAGCAGTGGGGGCGTTGAAGTAGTACTTGAACAGCAGCGTCGGGCTCCACTGTTTTGCCTGCCCGATCTTGCCGAATTGTTCGAGGCTGCCGCTGCCGTTCAGGTCGAACGAAGGCGGATAGCCAACCACGAATTCGGTCGCGATATGGTCGGTGATGAAGTAGCCAAGAGCCAGGCCGATGGTGTCGGCCGAACTCAGCGTTGCTCCGGTGTTCGGTTCGGTGATGTTGGTCGGACTGCCGCCGATGCTCGTCACTTTCAGGGGCTTGCTGCTCGATTGAGGCGCAAGATGGAACCAGCCTGTTGTGACGGTAAAGCTACCGGCCGATTGTGCGTATGCTGCCGTTGTCATGCCGGCTAGCATCGCGGTCCCCACTACGGCCTGTTTTAATTTCATATGTGCTCCTCCAAAAAAGGCCCGCTCATTATGAACACAACGTTTGAAACTAACCATACGCGGCGGTTAGAGTTTTCTCCCTAAGCCACGCGCGCTTTCTGGCCTGGCCGCGCCGCGCCGAATCTCCGGCGCATGCGGCTCTTCGGACCTTCGGGTATGTACCAACGCGACTATCGGATACTTCAGCATGGCACGGCTTGCACGTCTTTATGTTCCTGACCAGCCGCAGCACGTCATCCTCCGCGGACTCGATCAGCAGCCTGCGTTCGTCGACGACCAGGACTATGAATTGTTCATCGACTGTTTGAAAGCGGCTTCCCGCGACCATCACCTGTCGATCCACGCTTATGCGTTGATGCCGGGCGCGGTTCAACTGCTCGTCACGCCGACCGAGGAGTCGAGTCTGCCCAAGGCGATGCAGGCGGTGGGGCGCCGCTATGTGGCGCACTTCAACCGTCGCTACGCGCGGCGCGGCACGCTGTGGGAAGGGCGTTATCGCGCCACGGTGATCGAGGGCGAGCGGTACTTTCTGCTGGCGAGCCGCGTCGTCGAAATGTGTCCGGTGCGCATGCAGCTCGTGAGCGCGCCGGAAGACTACCGGTGGTCGAGCTACCGGCATCACATCGGTCTCACGCTCGACAGCCTGATCACCGACCATCCGCTTTACTGGTCGCTCGGCAATACGCCGTTCGAGCGGCAACGCGCGTACCGCGAGCTCTGCGAACAGCCACTCGACGAACGCGAGGCAAGCCAGCTTCAGCAGGCCACGTTAAAGGGCTGGGTGCTCGGCAGCGACACGTATCGCGAATGGGCGGCGCGCGCGGCGAACCGGCGCGTGTCTCCATTGCCGCGCGGACGGCCGCGCAAAGTCCGCGAGACGCCGCAGACGCAATAAACGCAGCGAGCGCCCCACTCGATAGGCAACAGAATCAACGGTTCATGTTTTGAACGGCATTCGGACATGCCGTTTTATTTTGCCTGCTTTCGATATGGCACCAATAAAAGCGAGCCGCAATGCACCAAATTGATAATTGGGGATCGAACGCAACGTTTTATTTGCTATTCCGTTGATTCGTCGCGTATATTCCGAATTCCGGCGTTTTTGATATGTGCAGGATGCAGCCTCAGAAGCGCCTTCGCCGTTGCGGGTGTGCACGTGCGGCAATAGAAAAAACGGTTTAACGGCCTGTCCGGCCCCTCACAGACGGTGTCCCCATGAACGATCACCAGCAACCGGTTCACCCGGTTCCCGCCGCGCAAGGGTTGTACGACCCGCAAAACGAACATGACGCCTGCGGCGTCGGCTTCGTCGCTCATATCAAGGGCAAGAAAAGCCACGAGATCATCGAGCAGGGCCTGAAGATTCTGGAGAATCTCGACCACCGCGGCGCCGTCGGCGCCGATCCGCTCATGGGCGACGGCGCGGGCATCCTGATCCAGATTCCGGACGGTTTCTATCGCGAGGAAATGGCGAGGCAAGGCGTGACCTTGCCGCCGTTCGGCGAATACGGCGTCGGCATGGTGTTCCTGCCGAAGGAACACGCATCGCGTCTCGCCTGCGAGCAGGAGCTGGAGCGCACGGTCAAGGCCGAAGGCCAGGTCGTGCTCGGCTGGCGCGACGTGCCGGTCGATCACACCATGCCGATCTCGCCCACTGTGAAGGCGAGCGAGCCGCTGATCCGCCAGATCTTCATCGGCCGCGGCAAGGACATCATGGTGACCGACGCGCTCGAGCGGAAGCTGTACGTGATCCGCAAGACCGCAAGCCACCGCATCCAGGCGCTCAAGCTCAAGCACGGCAAGGAATACTTCGTGCCGTCCATGTCGGCGCGCACGGTCGTCTACAAAGGTCTGCTGCTGGCGGGGCAGGTCGGCGTGTACTACCGCGACCTGCAGGACGAGCGCACGGTGTCGGCGCTCGCGCTCGTGCACCAGCGCTTCTCGACCAACACGTTCCCGGCGTGGGAACTGGCTCACCCGTACCGGATGATCGCCCACAACGGCGAAATCAACACGGTGAAGGGCAACGTCAACTGGCTGAACGCGCGTACCGGCGCAATCGCGTCGCACGTGCTCGGCGACGATCTGCCGAAGCTGTGGCCGCTGATCTATCCGGGCCAATCGGACACGGCATCGTTCGACAACTGCCTCGAACTGCTCGTGATGGCCGGCTATCCGCTCGTCCACGCAATGATGATGATGATCCCGGAAGCCTGGGAACAGCACACGCTGATGGACGACAACCGCCGCGCGTTCTACGAATACCACGCCGCGATGATGGAGCCGTGGGACGGTCCCGCGGCAATCGCGTTCACCGACGGCCGGCAGATCGGCGCGACGCTCGACCGTAACGGCCTGCGTCCGGCGCGCTACATCGTCACCGACGACGACCTCGTCATCATGGCGTCCGAAGCGGGCACGCTGCCTATCCCCGAGTCGAAGATCGTCAAGAAGTGGCGTCTGCAGCCGGGCAAGATGTTCCTGATCGACATGGAACACGGCCGCATCATCGACGACAAGGAACTGAAGGACAACCTCGCGAACGCGAAGCCGTACAAGAGCTGGATCGACGCCGTGCGCATCAAGCTCGACGAGATCGAGCCGAAGGCGGAAGACGTCGCGACGGAACGCCGCGAAGCCGCCGCGTTGCTGGATCGTCAGCAGGCATTCGGCTACACGCAGGAAGACCTCAAGTTCCTGATGGCGCCGATGGCGCAAGCCGGTGAAGAAGCCGTCGGTTCGATGGGCAACGACTCGCCGCTCGCGGTCATGTCCAACAAGAACAAGACGCTCTATCACTACTTCAAGCAGCTGTTCGCGCAGGTCACGAACCCGCCGATCGACCCGATCCGCGAAAACATGGTGATGTCGCTCGTGTCGTTCGTCGGTCCGAAGCCGAACCTGCTCGACACGAACAACATCAACCCCCCGATGCGTCTCGAAGTGTCGCAGCCCGTGCTCGACTTCAAGGACATCGCGAAGATCCGCGCGATCGATCAGTACACGGGCGGCAAGTTCAGCTCGTACGAACTGAACATCTGCTATCCGGTTGCGTGGGGCAAGGAAGGCATCGAGGCGCGTCTCGCGTCGCTGTGCGCGGAAGCCGTCGACGCCGTCAAGTCCGGCTACAACATGCTGATCGTGTCGGACCGCAAGACCGACCGCGACAACGTCGCGATCCCGGCGCTGCTGGCCACGGCCGCTATTCACACGCATCTCGTGCAGCAAGGTTTGCGCACGAGCACCGGTCTGGTCGTCGAAACCGGATCGGCGCGTGAGACGCATCACTTCGCGCTGCTCGCGGGCTATGGCGCGGAAGCCGTGCATCCGTACCTCGCGATGGAAACGCTCGCGCAGCTCGCGGCCGGCCTGAAGGGCGACCTGTCGGCGGAGAAGGCGATCTACAACTTCACGAAGGCGGTCGGCAAGGGCTTGCAGAAGGTCATGTCCAAGATGGGCATTTCGACCTACATGTCGTACACCGGCGCGCAGATTTTCGAAGCAGTCGGCCTCGCTGAAGACCTCGTGCAGAAGTACTTCAAGGGCACGTCGTCGAAGGTCGGCGGTATCGGTTTGTTCGACGTCGCCGAAGAAGCGATCCGTCTGCATCGCGATGCATTCGGCGACAACCCGGTTCTCGCGAGCATGCTCGACGCGGGCGGCGAGTACGCGTATCGCGTGCGCGGCGAAGAACACATGTGGACGCCGGATGCGATCGCCAAGCTGCAACACTCGGCGCGCAGCAACTCGTATCAGACGTACAAGGAATACGCGCATCTGATCAACGATCAGACCAAGCGTCACATGACGTTCCGTGGCCTGTTCGAATTCAAGCTCGATCCGGCCAAGGCAATTCCCCTCGACGAAGTCGAACCGGCGAAGGAAATCGTCAAGCGTTTCGCGACCGGCGCCATGTCGCTCGGCTCGATCAGCACCGAAGCGCACGCCACGCTGGCGGTCGCGATGAACCGCATCGGCGGCAAGTCGAACACGGGCGAAGGCGGCGAGGACGAAAACCGCTATCGCAACGAACTGCGCGGCATCCCGATCAAGAACGGCGACACGATGAAGTCCGTGATCGGCGACGAAGTGATCGTCGACATTCCGTTGAAGGACGGCGATTCGCTGCGCTCGAAGATCAAGCAGGTCGCATCCGGCCGCTTCGGCGTGACGGCGGAATACCTCGCGTCCGCCGATCAGATCCAGATCAAGATGGCGCAGGGCGCGAAGCCGGGCGAAGGCGGCCAGTTGCCGGGCCACAAGGTATCCGACTACATCGGCAAGCTGCGTTATTCGGTGCCGGGCGTCGGCCTGATTTCGCCGCCGCCGCACCACGACATCTATTCGATCGAAGATCTGGCGCAGCTCATCCACGATCTGAAGAACGCGAACCCGGCGGCGAGCGTCTCGGTGAAGCTCGTGTCGGAGTCGGGCGTCGGCACGGTTGCCGCGGGCGTTGCCAAGGCGAAGGCCGATCACGTCGTTATCGCGGGCCACGACGGCGGCACGGGCGCGTCGCCGCTGTCGTCGATCAAGCACGCCGGCACGCCGTGGGAACTCGGTCTCGCCGAAACGCAGCAGACGCTGGTGCTGAACCAGTTGCGCGGCCGTATCCGCGTGCAGGCCGACGGTCAGATGAAGACCGGCCGCGACGTTGTGATCGGTGCGCTGCTCGGCGCCGACGAGTTCGGCTTTGCGACGGCGCCGCTCGTCGTCGAAGGCTGCATCATGATGCGCAAGTGCCACCTGAACACGTGCCCGGTCGGCGTCGCGACGCAAGATCCGGTGCTGCGTGCGAAGTTCAAGGGCCAGCCGGAACACGTCGTGAACTTCTTCTTCTTCGTCGCTGAAGAAGCACGCGAACTCATGGCGCAACTGGGCATCCGCAAGTTCGACGACCTGATCGGCCACGCCGAATTGCTCGACATGAAGAAGGGCGTCGAGCACTGGAAGGCGAAGGGTCTCGACTTCTCGCGCGTGTTCTATCAGCCGCAAGTGCCGGCCGAAGTGGCGCGCAAGCACGTCGAACAGCAGGATCACGGTCTCGATCGCGCGCTCGATCACACGCTGATCGAGAAAGCGAAGGCGGCCATCGAGAAGGGCGAGCATGTGTCGTTCATCCAGCCGGTGCGCAACGTCAATCGTACGGTCGGCGCGATGCTGTCCGGCACGATCGCGAAGAAGTACGGCCACGACGGCTTGCCCGACGACACGATTCACATCCAGTTGAAGGGCACGGCGGGCCAGAGCTTCGGCGCGTTCCTCGCGAAGGGCATCACGCTGGATCTCGTCGGCGACGGCAACGACTACGTCGGCAAGGGTTTGTCGGGCGGGCGGATCATCATTCGTCCCACGAACGATTTCCGCGGCAAGTCGGAAGAGAACATCATCTGCGGCAACACGGTGATGTACGGCGCGATCGAAGGCGAAGCCTTCTTCCGCGGCGTGGCGGGCGAGCGTTTCTGCGTGCGTAACTCGGGCGCGACGGCGGTTGTCGAAGGCACGGGCGACCACGGTTGCGAATACATGACGGGCGGCACGGTGGTCGTGCTCGGCGAGACCGGGCGCAACTTTGCAGCGGGCATGTCGGGCGGCATCGCTTATGTGTACGACCCGGACAACACGTTCGCGGGCAAGTGCAACAAGTCGATGGTCGCACTCGATCCGGTTCTGCAGCAGGCCGAACAGGAACGCACGGTCGACCGCGGCCTGTGGCACGCCGGCACCACCGACGAAGCGCTGCTGAAGGGTCTCGTCGAACGTCACTTCCAGTTCACGGGCTCGCCGCGTGCAAAGGCGCTGCTCGAAAACTGGGACGCGTCGCGCCGTCAATTCGTGAAGGTGTTCCCGACCGAATACAAGCGCGCGCTCGGCGAAATGGCAGCGAAGAAAGCGAACAAGGAAGTGCTCGCCGCCTAAGCGCGGATTGAGCACTGACTGAACGCTGACTAAGCGCTAACCGCTCCCGCACAGTAGACGTCACCTTTAGCCGTACCCGCCGCCGCTCGACAATCCGATGCGCGGCGGGTCCAGATTACCCCTAGATACAGATAGAGAAGAGAACCACATGGGCAAGGCAACCGGTTTTCTCGAGTTCGAGCGCCGCCACGAGGCGTACGAAGCTCCGCTCACGCGTGTGAAGCACTACAAGGAATTCGTCGCGGCACTCACCGACGACGAAGCGAAGATTCAAGGCGCACGTTGCATGGACTGCGGCATCCCGTTTTGCAACAACGGCTGCCCGGTGAACAACATCATTCCGGACTTCAACGACCTGGTGTTCCATCAGGACTGGAAGACCGCGATTGAAGTGCTGCACTCCACGAACAACTTCCCGGAATTCACGGGCCGCATCTGCCCGGCGCCGTGCGAAGCAGCGTGCACGCTCGGCATCAACGACGACCCGGTCGGCATCAAGTCGCTCGAACACGCGATCATCGACAAAGCGTGGGCCGAAGGCTGGGTCGCGCCGCAGCCGCCGAAGCACAAGACCGGCAAGAAGGTCGCCGTGGTCGGTTCGGGCCCTGCTGGCCTGGCCGTCGCGCAGCAACTCGCGCGCGCGGGCCACGAGGTCACCGTGTTCGAGAAGAACGACCGCATCGGCGGCCTGCTGCGTTACGGCATTCCCGACTTCAAGCTGGAGAAGTGGCTGATCGACCGCCGCATGCGCCAGATGGAAGCGGAAGGCGTGACGTTCCGCGCCAACGTGTTCGTCGGCAAGGCGGATTCGCTGCCGCCGTACATCGGCAACACGGCGAAGGAAACCATCACGCCCGAGCAGTTGAAGGAAGACTTCGACGCGGTCGTGATCGCCGGCGGTTCGGAAACGCCGCGCGATCTGCCGGTGCCAGGACGCGAGCTGGAAGGCATTCACTATGCAATGGAATTCCTGCCGCAGCAGAACAAGGTCAACGCCGGCGACAAGGTCGCGAACCAGTTGCTCGCGAAGGGCAAGCATGTGGTCGTGATCGGCGGCGGCGATACGGGCTCGGACTGCGTGGGCACGTCGAATCGTCACGGCGCGAAGAGCGTCACGCAATTCGAACTGCTGCCGCAACCGCCGGAAGAAGAGAACAAGCCGCTCGTGTGGCCGTACTGGCCGATCAAGCTGCGCACGTCGTCGTCGCATGACGAAGGCTGCTCGCGCGATTGGGCGGTCGCCACGAAGCGCCTCGAAGGCAAGAACGGCAAGGTCGAAAAGCTGATCGCGGCACGCGTCGAATGGAAGGACGGCAAGATGGTCGAAGTGCCGGGTTCGGAGTTCGAAATGAAGGCCGACCTCGTGCTGCTCGCGATGGGCTTCACGCAGCCGGTGTCGCCGGTGCTCGAGGCGTTCGGCGTCGACAAGGATGCGCGCGGCAACGTGCGTGCTTCCACTGAGGGCGACAAGGCGTATTACACGTCGGTGGACAAGGTGTTCACGGCGGGCGATATGCGCCGCGGCCAGTCGCTCGTGGTGTGGGCGATCCGCGAAGGCCGTCAGTGCGCGCGTTCGGTCGATGCGTTCCTGATGGGTCATTCGGAACTGCCGCGTTAAACGTCTGTCTCGCCGCCAGCCAGGGTTTGCAGGAAGAGGTGGAGACGACGACGGTGCCTGCTTCGCGTTATAGCGGGCGGCACCGCTGAGAGCAGTGAGAACAAAGCCGGGCACCTGAGAAGGTGACCCGGCTTTTTAACGTGCGGTTTCTGCGTGCCTTAGTGCCTTGATTGCGCAGAGGCTAGCTACTTCCCATAACGCGCCAGCGTCAGCCCGTCCAGATCGATCTCCGGTTCGCGCTGCGTGATCAGATCCGCAACCACACGCGCCGAGCCCATCGACATCGCCCAGCCCGTCGAGCCGTGGCCGAGGTTGAGCCACAGGTTGCCGATGCCCGAAGGCCCGAGCAACGGTGCGCCGTCGGGCGTCATCGGGCGGCGGCCGACCCAGAAATGCGCGGACGTCGGCGCCGCGGCGTGCGGAAACCAGTCGGCCAGCACTTTCATCAGCGTCTGCAACGCCTGCTCGCGCAGCGTCGCGTCGCGGTTGCCGAGTTCCGCCGTGCCGGCCACCCGCAGGTTGTCGCCGAAACGCGTGATCGCCGTCTTCAGCGATTCGTCCATGAGCGCGGCGCGCGGGGCCTTTTCGTCGTCGATCACAGGCAGCGTCGCCGAATAGCCTTTCACCGGATAGAGCGGCACCTTCACGCCAAGCGGCGCGAGCAACGCCGCACTGTCGACGCCCAATGCCACGACCACGCTGTCGGCCGGCACCGTCTCCGCGCCGCGCTCGCTTTCGACACGCACCGCGCGCACGACGCCGCCTTCCACGTCGAGCGATGTCACGCGCGTGTCGAAGCGAAAGCGCACGCCATGACGTTCGCAGATGGCGCGGAGTTCACGCGTGAAGCGCGCGCAGTCGCCGGCTTCGTCGTCGGGAAGATGGACGCCCGATACCGGCGTCGCGCGTGCCCAGCGCAGGCCCGGCTCGATGTCGACGCATTGCGCGGCGCTCACTTCCCGATAAGCGATGCCCGCGTCGCGCAGCACCGCGAGCGCCGGCTGTGCGAGTTCGACGTCGTACTCGCTGCGAAAGAGTTGCAGGTAGCCTTGGCTGCGGCCGTAATCGAACGGATGACGGCTGCGGAATTCGCGCAGACACTCGCGGCTGTAGTAAGCGATGCGCTGCATCCGCTGCTTGTTGACGCGAAAGCGCTCGAGCTCGCATTCGCGCAGCCAGCGCGCGATCCAGCGCCATTGAGCCGGGTCCAAAGTCGGCCGGAAAATCAGTGGCGAAGCGGGCTTGAACAGGTATTTGAGAACCTTGGCCGGCATGCCGGGCGCGGCCCAAGGCGTCACGTAGCCGGGTGCG
Organism: Paraburkholderia sp. GV068; assembly: GCF_003058125.1. Classification (NCBI taxonomy): domain Bacteria; kingdom Pseudomonadati; phylum Pseudomonadota; class Betaproteobacteria; order Burkholderiales; family Burkholderiaceae; genus Paraburkholderia; species Paraburkholderia sp. GV068. Next base: position 36,015 of record NZ_QBUB01000019.1, on the reverse strand, counting down.
ATCACGCCCGCGTTGCCGAAGCTCGTGGCGAGCGCGACGTCCGGCTCGCGTTCGATCAGCGTCACCTCGCAGCCTTGCTGGCGCAGGTAGAAGGCGGTGGCGACGCCGATCACGCCGCCCCCGAGAACAATCGTTTTCATGTGCTGTTATCAGGCAAATCAGCGGCAACGTCGGGTCGCGATCTCAGGTCGCAACTCAGGCCGCCATGTCATGCAGCAGGATGCGCCGCGCCGAGCACCTTACCCTTCGTCTCAGGCAGGCACAAAGCGGCGACGATCACGAGCAGATAACCCGAACCGGCGACAATCCCCATCGCCTTCACGAGCGACATGCCCTGCGAAAGCGTGCCGACGAGAATCGGAAAGAACGAGCCGAAGCCGCGCCCCAGGTTGTAGCAGAAGCCCTGGCCCGATCCGCGAATCGCGTTCGGATACAGCTCCGACAGATACGCGCCCACGCCGGCGAAAATCCCTTGCACGACGATGCCGAGCGGAAAGCCGAGCGCGAGCATCATGCCGTCGGTGATCGGCAGCATCGTGTAGATCATGCCGAGCACGAACGAGCCGATCGCGAACAGGATGAACGACGCGCGCCGGCCGATCTTGTCGCACAGAATCGCGCCGACGATATAACCGGTGAACGAGCCGACGATCAGCACGATCAGATAGCCGCTCGTGTTGAACACCGACAGATGGCGCACAGTCTTCAGATAGGTCGGCAGCCAGGTGGTAATCGCGTAATAGCCGCCGAGCATGCCGGTGCATAAGGCGCTGCCGAGCAGCGTGGTGCGCAGATGAGGCAGCGAGAAAATCTGCAGGAAATGCGCGGTCTCCAGGCCGCTGTCGCGCGCACGGCGCGTCTCGAGATAAATGTCCGGGTCGCTGACGTTGCGGCGAATGTAGATGATCCACGCCGCGGGCAGGAGGCCGATCCAGAAACAGGCGCGCCACGCGACTTGCTCCGGCAGCAACGCAAAGAACGCCCAATAGACGATGGCCGCGGCCGCCCAGCCGAACGACCAGCTGCTCTGCACGGTCCCGACGGCTTTCGCTCGATGCTGCGGCGAGCGTATCGTCTCGGCCATCATGATTGTGACCACTGACCATTCACCGCCGAAGCCGATACCTTGTAGCGTGCGTGTCGCGAGCAGTTGCCAGAACGAATGCGTGAAGCCGGACAGAAACGTGAACAGCGCGAAAGTCGCGATGGTCCATTGCAGCACGCGGATGCGGCCATAGCGGTCGGCCAGAATGCCGGCGAGCCATCCGCCGAGCGCCGATGAAATCAGTGAACTCGTCGCGATCATGCCGGCTTCGCTTTTGCTCATGCCCCACGTCGCGATCAGCGTTGGAATCAGGAACGAGTAGATCATGAAGTCGAACGCGTCGACCGCGTAGCCGCCGAAACCCGCGTAGAGCGTGCGGCGTTCCCGCTGCGTCAATTCGGTGAACCATTGGAGAGAAGGCATGTTTGTTGTGTTCTCCTGGGCTTTTCTTGTGTGCGTGCGGCTCGAGGGGAGGTCTTTGTATTCTACGGGGCGAGGCGTCGTGCGGCCACTTGTGGTCAAAATTGGCAGCAGACGGTAAGCAGGGAGTAAGCAGCCGACAGGAGACGAAATGCCTGGGAGAATGGCTTAAGAAGCGCTTTTTCGCGCGTGATTGCAGCGGGCATATCGGAAGCGCGCGCGGCACGGGCAAAGACCAAGCTGACCGTTGCTTACGAACTAATACGTCGTAACCAAAAAAATATTGGAAACGTTAAACTGCGCCCGCAGCGCTCAGGCTGCACTTTTTTTACTCACCTCGCGCATGACACATCAGATCGCCTAATGCCCGCCACCGCGAAAAACTGTCCGGCAACTCGCCGCCACCTTGTTCCCCCGGCCATGCCCGCGCACTCGCTGGCGGCATGCGCGTCGCGACGGACGTTCCTGAAGCGCTCCGCCAGCGTGCTGCTGGTGTCCGGCGTGGGCAGCTCGCTGCTCTCCGCATGCGGCGGCGGCCTCGGCGACGAGCAGAGCGACACGCCGCGGCTTGCATCGGTGGACAATTTCCGCGATGTCGCGGGCGCTGCGGCCGGCTATCCGACCGTCGACGGCAAGAAGATGCGGCGCGGCCTCTTTTTCCGCGCGAACGTGCTGACGCTGAGCGTCGCCGATCAGACGGAGATGGAGCGGCTCGGCATTGCGAGCGTCTACGATCTGCGCACGCCCGGCGAAGTCGAGCGCACCGCCGACATGCTGCCGCGCGGCGCGGTTTCGCAAACGCTCGATGTGCTCGGTGTGCGCGACTTCACGCCGCCGCCTTTCGATTCAGCCGCCGGCGCGACCGCGTTCATGGAGTCGCAGGCGCGCGGCTATGTGACCGGCGCGGCGCAGCGGGCGAACTTCGGCGCGCTGCTGCGCCAGCTCGCGGACGGCACGGGCCCGCAGCTCTTTCATTCCAACGCGGGTAAGGATCGCGCCGGCTGGGTCGCGGCGCTGCTGCAGAGCATTGCGAATGTGCCGCTCGACGTGATCATGCAGGACTATCTGCTGAGCAATGTCTACCGCGCGCAGGCCATCAGGTCGCTGAAGGAAACATTGCGCGCGCAGGACGGCGACGCGCTCGCCGCGATTCAGGAACCGTTGCTCGGCGTGCAGGAGAGTTTTCTGCAGGCTGGCTTCGATCAGGTGCAGACGAGCTACGGCACGATGACGCGCTATCTGACTGACGGGCTTGGCGTATCGGAGGCGGCTATCGAGAGCTTGCGGAGCCGGTTGGTTGTTTGATGTGGCGGCGAGGGAGCGGGTTAGGCGCGTGGGCTGAACGGGCTAGCTGAAAACAGCGGCTGAAGATGCGCGCCAAACGCGCGGGCCGAACACGCAGGCCGAACGCGCAGGCCGAACACGCAGGTCAAACACGCAGGCCGAACACGCAGGCCGAACACGCAGGCCGAACACGCAGGCCGAACACGCAGGCCGAACACGCAGGCCGAACACGCAGGCCGAACACGCAGGCCAAACACGCAGGCCAAGCACGCAGGCCGAACGCGCAGGCCGAACACGCAGGCCAAACACGCAGGCCGAACACGCAGGCCGAACACGCAGTCAAAAAAAATCCGCCCCGGATACGCGGGCGGACTGAGAAGGGCGGCATCGAGGTTGCCGGGGTCGACTATAAGGCCCGCGGTCATGCGTTAGCCGATGCGGTAAGGCAGCGTAAGCGCGTGCCTTGCGCCGCGCCGCGCAGTGCGATCACGACCGCTACCGCTACCACGAGCCCACCTGTCATGTCGATGTCGACGCCGACGCCGCCACCACCCCCACCGGCAACTCAATACACACTTCCAGCCCACCCTCGGCGTGATTGCGCACGTGGCAACGTCCGCCGCGATCGTGCGCGAGCCGTGCGACGATCGCGAGACCGAGACCGCAATGGCCTTCGCCGCCGCGCGCGGCGTCGAGCCTCACGAACGGCTTCATCGCGGCTGCGATGCGGTCGTCGGGAATGCCCGCGCCGTGGTCCCGCACGCTGATGACCCAATGTCCGTCGCTGCGTGCGGTGCGGATATCGACGGGCGGCGCGCCATGCTCGAGTGCGTTATCGACGAGGTTGGTCGCCAGCCGGTCGAGCAGCGTGCGCGGCAACGTGAACGACGGGCCGGCACGCAGATCCAGGGCGAACAGCCGGGCTTCGCCGGCCGCGTCCTGCGAGCCCGAGCCATCGACGGCGCTGTCAATCACACTGTCACCCACACCGTCACTATCCGAAAACTGCTCGCGCAAGAATTCGTCGACCTGAACCGGCGGACCGGCATCGGCGGATTGACCGGCGAACTCCAGAAACTGCTGGACAATGTTAGTCAGCGAATCGACATCGCGAATCAGGCCGGCACGCTCGCTTTCCGCCACCAGCACGCTCGCGCGCAGCTTCAGGCGCGTGAGCGGCGCTTTCAGGTCGTGCGCGACGCCGGCGAGCATGACCGCCTGGTCGTCGCCGGCCTCGTTCAGGCGCCGCATCATGTCGTTGAACGAGCCGATCAGCTCGCGCAGTTCGCGCGGGCCTTGCACCGTCACCGGTTCCGGCCGGCCGCCCGAACCGAAGACGCGCGCGGCGTCGGCGACGCGCGACAGCGGACGCTGCATCTGCCACACCGCGAACAACGACAGGATCAACGCGGCGGCCAGCATCGAAATGGCTTCGATCAGAAAGCGCGGCGGCGGCGGCAGATCGACCGGCAGCACGACCCAGTTCGACTTGCCCGGAAACAGCACCCACAGTTGCGGCGGACGCAGATCGTCGACGGCAATCTGGGTGCCTGGCGGAAGCGTCTCACGCAGATGCTGCGTCAACTGAACAACCAGGTGCTCGGTGGGTTCGCGCAGATGGACGCTCGGCGGCATGTTCCAGGTCGGAACCAGATGCACGCGCATGGCCGGCGCGAGCGCGGCGCCCTTGATCGGCTCGCCGTTGATGGCCTGCAGCGCCAGCACGACGCCGCGCGCAAAGCCGTCGATCTCATGGCGCGGCGGCTGCATCACCACCAGCACGAACCAGCCGGCCTGAATCGCCAACAGCACCGCCGTCGAAAGCAACGCCATTCTGCCGAACAGCGTGTTCAGCGGGTTTCTCATGCGTTCGAGGCGGCCTCGTCGGAGAAAGGTGTGCCGTCGGCGTCGGGGACGAAAACATAGCCCTTGCCGCGCACGGTTTGCACGTAGCACGGATTGGACGGATCGTCCTCGATCACGCGCCGCAGACGCCAGATCGGCACGTCGAGGCTGCGATCGCGGAAGGCGAGGTTGTCGCGGTGCACGAGGTCGTGAATCAGCACACGCGATAACACCTTGTACGGGTTGTTGACGAAGATCTTCAGTAGCGCGAACTCACTGTCGCGCAACGGCAGCTTCGTATCGGCGCGCGACAGCGAGCGTGTGGCGAAGTCCAGTTCGAACGGGCCGAACCTGTACGGCTTGCGGGCTTCCGGCGCGCTCGTGGTCGACGGCCCGCGGCGCCGCAGCACCGTGTGGATGCGCGCGAGCAGTTCGCGCGGATCGAAGGGCTTGGTCAGATAGTCGTCCGCGCCGAGCGACAGCCCGACGATGCGGTCGGCCACCGTGCCGCGCGCCGTCACGAAGATCACCGGAATGTCGTCGCCGGCGGCGCGCAGCGCGGTGAGCGCGCGCAGGCCGTCGGTGTTCGGCATCATGATGTCGAGCACGACGACCGACGGCCGTTCGCGCTCGAGCCGGCGCTGGAGATGGGTGCCGTCATGCAGCACCGACGCATCGAAGCCGTTCGACTGCAAGAACTTGCAAAGCAGATCGCGTACGACCGGATCGTCGTCGACGATAAGGACCTGTGGATTCATGGCGAAATTCTAGACCGGCGCGCGCGACGCGCGGCCGACTGTTTTCTTACCAATGCTTACCCGATGCGGTGCGAGTTTTTCGGCGCGATTCTGGCGCAATTGGGCGCAATGTCCCCACACGCGAGCGTAAGGCCCGTCAACCAAGGTTCACAGCATATTTCAGCACTGCCGCTTCTGGCAACGCGGGCGCGCGTGCGGGCCTCGCATTCGATGTGCGCACGCGGTATTTCTCGAAACAGTTTGCGCACAACGGCAAGTGCCGGAAAGCACTCGCAACGCGTCGTAAGCACCGTCGAAAAGCGCGCTTTTCTTCGTGCATCGGCGAGGCGTGGGCGGCGAGATGATTCGTCCTGCGATACGTCGCGCCGCACGTCGGCGGAGCTTCGGGCTCTCATCCGGCGCACGCGGTGCGCGACTCATTTCCGCGAAACCCAGCCCAACCAGCGCCATGCGAGGCTCATCATGACTGTTCCCAGCAACCTCAATTCCACCCATTTTTCTTCGATTGCGCCCACCAAGGCGACGGAAAAGCCGGCGTCCAACGGCAGTTCCGCAGCGACGAGCGGGAGCGGCAGCGGCAACGCGCAAGCCAAGGGCTCGGCGACTCAGCCGCAGCCGCAGCCGTCGGTGCCCGCGGGCCTCGTCGGCCATCACGTCAACACGACCGCCTGACGTACCGAGGCGCGCGTGTCGACATCAATAATTTCCGGGCGCCTCGTGCGCGCCGCTGCGTGGCTCGCGCTCGGCGCGGCGCTGTTGCCGCTCGACGGCTGCGCCGTTGCGGCGCTGCCTTGCCGGCTCACGTCGGCGACGCTGAAGATCATCCCGGTCGTCGGCCATGCGGCGGCCACGCCGTTCGACATCTGTTCATCCGCGATCGATTGAAACATGAGACCACAACGGATTGCCTGCGCGCTGGCGCTGCTGTGCGGCACATTCTCGCTGACCGTGCCGGCGCAGCCGGCGGCGCGCGATGCGGGCGCCGCAGCTTCGGCGTCGGCATCGAAGGACGCATTCGCCGACGCCCGCCGACGCGCGCAGGACACGCCATTTGCTTTCCGCGGCATCGCGCTCGGCATCACGCTCGATGAATTCCGCGCCGGTTCGAAAGTGCGTGCGACGCCGGTCGGCAGCGTGCCGGTCTGCGAGACGGACGTGCAGGCGGGCGCGCTCGGCATGCGGCTGAAGTCGCACGAGAGTCTGACCGTCGCGTGCCGCTGGGCGCATCGCGACGATAACGGTTGGGCGCTGTCGCAAGCGGTCGTCGACGGTGCGCCGGCGGTCGAGCATGTGCTGCGTTTCGCGCGCATGGAAGGGCAAAGCGCGCTGCGGCTCTACGAGATTTCCTTCGTGATCGACGAAGTCACCGCCGAAGATCTGCGCGACGCGCTCGCGGACCGCTACGGCCCGCCGCGTCATGCGACGCGGAACGTGTCGTCGCCGGGCGCGTTGCCGGTCTACGTGTGGGAAAACGCGGTCAGTTCGATCACGTTGTGTTTCCTGCCGGGCACGCGCAACGGCACGCTCACTTATCTGCTGAAGGGGTCGGACGCGTGGGTGAAGTCCGTCGTGCGGCAGTGGCAGGCGAGCGATGCGGAAGCCGGTTGATGCACAGCGGCGCCAATGCGCGGATCAGCACCATTCAGCGAGGGAGTAAACCCGATGCCTACGCTACGTTTTTCCGTCGCGCTGTGCGCGGCGGCATGTGTGTCCGCTTGCGCGAGCGGACAGAGGTCGATTGTCGAAACGCCGATGGCGCCGCCGCTCGTGTCGGCGCCGCTGAACGTCAACACGCAGGGCGCGATCTATCAGGCGGGCACGCTGATGGTGCTGTACGAGACGCCGCGCGCGCAACACATCGGCGACGTGCTGACGATCCGTCTGTCCGAGTCGTATAGCGGGAACAACAGTTCGACGGCGGCTGCGAGCCGGGCGAGCAGCATCACCGCCGATGCCGCCGATAAATCGACGGGCGCCGCCGCGCGGCTCGCGAGGCTCTTCAACATCGGCTCGGCCAGCACGGAATTCAAAGGACAAGGCAGTCTCACCGACGCGAGCGCGATGACCGGCACACTCGCCGTGACCGTGATCGGCACGATGCCGACCGGCAACCTGGTCGTGTCGGGCGAAAAGGTGATTTCGATGGGCGGCAACCGCGACCGCTTGCGGCTGTCAGGCGTGGTGAATCCTAAGGATATCGAAACAGGCAACTACGTCGCGTCGAGCAAGGTCGCGAATGCGCGCATCGAGCAGGCCGGCTCCGGCATGATCTCCGACGCGACGACGATGGGCTGGCTGCAGAGAATGTTTTTGAGCGTGCTGACTTTCTGAGGCGGCGTCAACGAACGCGCTCACTGTGCAGCCGCGCCCGCTCCGCGCTCGGCCGCGCCGATCTCGCCGTCCGGCACGAACACATAGCCGCGTCCCCACACCGTTTGCACATAGCGCGGCTCGGACGGATCGACTTCGATCAGCCGACGCAAACGCCAGATCGACACATCGAGACTGCGGTTGCGATGCGTCTCGCTATTGCCGTGCAGTTTTTCGAGCAGTTGCGCGCGCGTGAGGACGGTCATCGCGTGAGTGACGAACACTTTCAGCATTGCGAATTCGCTTGAGCGCAGCGTGATGCGCTCGCCGTCGCGGCGCAATTCACGCGCCGGGAAATTCACCTCGAAGCGGCCGAAGCGATACGGCGCCCGTTGCTCGGGCGCGCTCGGCGCAATCGAGCCGCGCCGGCGCAGCACCGTGCGAATCCGCGCGACGAGTTCGCTCGGTTCGAACGGCTTGCCGAGATAATCGTCCGCGCCGAGTTCGAGACCGATCACACGGTCGATCGGATCGGCGCGTGCGGTCAGCAGAATCACGGGGATATCGTCGCCCGCCACGCGCAGCGCGCGCAGCGCACTGATGCCGTCGAGCTCGGGCATCATGATGTCGAGCACGACCAGCGCGGGACGCTCGTCCTGAAGTTTGCGCTGCAGCGCCATGCCATGTTCGAGCGTGGCAACCTTGAAGCCGCGCCCTTCGAGATACTGACTGACGAGCTCACGTACGACGGGGTCGTCGTCGACGACCAGAATGGATTGGTTCATTCAGGTCATCTTAGTGATCCGCGCGCGCGCAGCAAAGCGGCTAACGCTTTCCAATCCTTTCTCGCGTAAGAGAAAGCAACCGGCATGCGGCTAGTTGACCTGCGAGGTCTGAATGGTCTGCCGTGTTTCGCGGCCGAAATCGGTCCGGTCGATCACCATCTTGTCGATCAACCCATTGAGCTTGGTCGACGCCGACGAGAAGCGGTCGCTGTTCAGGCCGCCCGTCTGGTAGCGCGCGGTGACGAGAATGCGGCCACTCTGCACGAGCGTCAGGTCGATGACCGACAGATACTGGATCGCGTCGTCGCTGAACGAGCGGCGGCCGTAGTCGATCGCCGCGTTGTAGACGAGGCGCGCCTCGCAGCCGGCGGGCGAGGTGCCGGGATTGTAGACATCCGAACGAATGCCGCGGCGATCGAGCGCGAGTTGCAGCGCCGGCACGAAATCGCCGACCGACACAGCAGTGTTCACTTCGATGCAAACTTGCCGCACATCCGCGGGACGGCCGCTCACGAAGGTCGGCGACGAATAGTTCGCGGCGATGGCGTAGCCGGCCTGGATCACGGAGCCGGTGGCGTCGGCTGCCTGGATCAGCGTCCACGCGCAGCCGTTCAGTCCGACCGTCAACGTCGTACAGGCGACGAACCGCGCGCTCGGCCGCCGCAACCTGACCCAGGCCGCGCGAGGGGCTCGCGTTAAAGCGTTAGCGCGTTTCGTGGTCAGGAAGGTCATCAAGCGGAGCCAAATGCGATAAAGGCAAGCCATGCGGATCGGCTGAGCGAAGCGAAATTCAGCGGAACGCGGCAACACGCGCATCGTCCTCGACGTGTCTGCATTCAGCGCGCGACGCGCAGCCGCAACTCGTTTTGCCCTTGCACGCTCGCAGTGACATTCACGCGCCGCTCGCCGGTCGTCACGATGAAATGCTGGCGCGTCGGCGTGTTCACGTCATGCACGACGTTCGGAAAGCACGCGGCGATGTCGGCGCCGATTTCCTCGAGCGGATCGTTGACGACACCGTCGGCTTGCCAGTGCGCGCGCCAGTGGCAGTCGTACGCGTGCGCGTTGGCGCGGCAGTCTTCGGCGCTCGCGACGCCCGGCAGTTGCGCGGCCGGTTGCGTGTGCAATTGCTTGTAATCGGATGCTTCGACGATGTGCCTGAGCGCGGGGCACACGTCGGCGGGTTCGTTCGGCGGCGTGGTTTGCGCGGCATGAGCAACATGAGCGGCACTTCCGAGCAGCACCGCTGTGGAGAGAGCGAGGCCGAGCCGGTGAATCGAAGGATAAGAGCGGCGATCGAATGACATGAGCGAGAGTCCGTTAGCAGTGGATGGCGTGCGGGCCGCAGGGGACGGCGCGCACGACTATCGTCGCTGTTTCGGGCTCGTTTCAAAGGGCTGAAAAGCTTGCCCGCTTCGCAAATGCTTTCGAGGTGTTCTCGCGTGTTTCGGGATCTTGCCGCGGCTCGCGCGAATGTGAGTACGGGTGCGGGCGCGTTGGCGAATTGCGCGCGGCGGTGCGAATCAGCCGAGCGTCAGTCCGCCGTCGACGTGAATCACCTGGCCGGTGATGTGACGCGCTTCGTCGGAAAGCAGGAAGGCGATCAGCGCGGCAATGTCGGCTGGCTCGGCGATGTGGCCGAGCGGTGTCGATTCCGCGGCACGCGTCCACACGGCGGCGTTGTCGGCGCTCGGTCCGCGGTCCTTGCGCGTATAGCCGGGCGCGACGCAATTCACGGTCACGCCATGCGGCGCGAGTTCGGCGGCTGCGGTTTTCGCGAGCGACTCGAGCGCCGCCTTGGCCGCGGCGGTCGCGGCAAACGGCGTATCCGCGCGATAACGATGCGCGACGAACGAACTCAGCGCGATCACGCGGCCTCGCTTCGAGGTTTCCAACGCAGGCGTCGCGCGCTTCACGAGCGCCGCGAAGGCGGCGGGCATCGCGGCGAATGCGGCGCCGAGCACATCCGAGTCGAGCGCCTGAAGCGTCTGACGCTGCGCGTGGCCCGCGTTCGCGACCAGTTGATCGAGTGCGCCGAAGTTCGCGAGCGTTTGATGCACCACATGTTCCGCGGCGCCGCGCTCGGCGAGATCGCCCGTCACCGTTGCGCAGGCCGCGCCGTTCGCGCTGCAATCCGCGGCAACGTGCGCGAGACGCTCGCGCGACTCGCGCTCGGCGCCGCGTGCGTGCAGCATCAGCGCGGTGCGCGGCGCGGCGATCCGCCGGGCCAGCGCCGCGCCGATGCCGGAACCCGCGCCGGTGATCAGCACGACGCGGTCAAAGCCCGCACTGGCTTCGCTCGCTGCGGCGCTCTCCGGGTTCATGCGGCGACCGCTTCGCCGGCGCGCTCGACTTCGAGCGTTTCGTCATGGAACGCCGCCAGCGATTCGCGATGCGCGACGCTGACGATGGCCGCCTTCGGCAGCCGCTCGGTGAAGAGGCGATAAAGACGCGCTTCGTTCTCGGCGTCGAGCGCGCTCGTCGCTTCGTCGAGGAACAGATAGTCGGGCTTGTGCAGCAGCACGCGCGCGGCGGCGAGGCGCTGTTGCTCGCCCGGCGAGAGAACGCGCGTCCAGTGCGCGGATTCCTGCAAACGGTCCGCGTATTGCGACAAGTGGCAGACGACGAGCGCCTCGCGGCATTCGTCGTCCGTATACGTGTCCGCCGCCGACGGATACGCGAGCGCCGCCTTCAGCGTGCCGATCGGCATGTAGCTCACTTGCGGAATGAACATCATGCGGGCGTTGACCGGCGCGTCGATGGCTCCATCGCCGAACGGCCACAAGCCGGCGAGCGCGCGCATCAGCGTGCTCTTGCCCGAGCCGGACGGCCCGCGCACGAGCCAGCGCGAGCCCGGATGAATCACGATGTCGCGGATGCGCGAGAGCGGGCTGCCGTTCGGGAGCGCGAGCTGGAGGCCGTCGGTGGAGAGCTTGTCGGCGTCGACGAAATGCAGGTTGATGCCGCCGTGCGCGGTGGCCGGCGAGACGGATTCCTTCAGACGCGGCGCATGCACGACGCGCTTGAATTCGCGCAGACGGTTGACCGTGGCGCGCCATTCGACCAGCGTCGAGTAACTGTTGATGAACCACGAGAACGAATCGCTGACCGTGTTGAATGCGCTGGAGATTTGCATCAGCACACCGAACGTGAAGGCACCCGCGAAATAACGCGGCGCGGCGACGACGAGCGGAAAGATGATGGCGATCTGGCCGTAGAAGCTCAGCACGAAGGTCAGGCGCTTCGTGTACTTCATGACCTGCCACCAGTTATCGCGGATGCGGCCAAACAGCGAATGGGCGTTCGTCTTCTCCGTGTCCATGCCGTTGTAGAACGCGATCTGCTCGGCGTTCTCGCGCAGACGGATCAGGCCGAAACGGAAATCGGCCTCGACTTTCTGCGCCTGATAGTTGATCGGCACGAGCGGATGACCGACTTTCTGGATCACGAGCGAGCCGACCACTGCGTACAGCGCGGCTGCCCACACCATGTAGCCGGGAATCTGCAGCGGCACGCCGCCGAGCGTGATGGTCAGCGCGCCGGCCAGCGCCCACAGGATCGTGATGAACGAGACGAGCGTGACGACCGTGGACAGCAGATCGAGCGTGAGTGACAGCGTGGTCGTGGCGAACGACTGCAGGTCGTCGCTGATCCGCTGGTCTGGGTTGTCGGCGAGGCGGTCGCGCTCGATCCGGTAAAACGCGCTGTCGTGCAGCCACTCGTTCAGATAGCGCGTGGTCAGCCATTGACGCCAGCGAAAGCCGAGCATCTGGCGCATATAGCGCCCGTACACCGCGAGGATGATGTAGCCGAACGCGAGCCCGGAAAAGATCATCAGCAGATGCGGGAAGTCGCGCACGTTCTTGGTTTGCAGCGCGTTATAGAAGTCGGCGCTCCAGCGGTTCACGCGGACGTTGATCCATACCACCGCGAGGTTCATCGCAATGATCGCGATGAGCATCCCCCACGCCGTCTTTTTTTCTTCCGACACCCAGTAAGGCTTGATGAGGCTCCATGCGGAGACTTTCTCGTCGGGCGGCAGCGCGGGGCTGACAGAAGTATTCGTTGTCATGAGCGTCCTGGGAGTGCTGTTCGATTCGGGCCGGTCCACGCGGGCCGACCCCTCGCGGGTCTTCGTATCTGTGCGTGTGCATCTATGCTGGCGCGGCGGCTGACGGCCGGGCGCCGCGGCGACTGCCGATTCTGGCGCGAAGCCCTTAAGCGAAAATTAATTCACGGCGCCGGCGCAAAGCCGGCAGTCATTGTTGCCGCCTCTGCGCGAGCGCCGCCGCGACATAACCGCCGACCGTTCGCGCGATGCCGCGTTTTCCGCGTCATCTCTCGTGGCATTGTGCCAGAGCGCTGGGCCGCTCATCCGGCTAAAGCGTAAGGCGCAAAAGGTGGTGCCGGATCAAGCCGCGCGCGGCGCGATGCGCCGCTCGTTTGCGAGCGCCGCGCCTTTTATGGTCTAATGACCTTCGACGAAACAGGGGTGCTTTGCACTTGAGCGGCGTGATTCTCACGCTGCGGCTGCGAGGCTGAGAGAGACCCTTTGCACCCGATCCGGGTAATACCGGCGCGGGAAGTTTCCGGAAGCAGCCAGTCTTCCATTCCCCGCCGGGCGGCGTACTTCATTGGAGTACGCATGTTGCCTGGCCGGCCTTGCCCGCCGGTTTCGTCCTGGGTACGCGCTTTTTGTCGGCCGTACGGAAAGGACTCGATGACCGCCTATTGTTCAGTTATGTGTTTTGCTCCTTGTCGCGCCGTTCTTGACGCGCGCTGCATTGCTTTTGTCCGTCGTATCGAAGCGGAGCGCGCACGATGAGCCGCGCCGCACAACCCGATTTCGCTGTGCTCGGCGGCGGTCTGTGCGGGCGCCTCGTCGCGTGGCGGCTCGCCGGAGAAGGACATCGCGTGGCGCTTTATGAGCGCGGCGACGCGGACGGCTCGCAGGCCGCCGCGTGGGTCGCGGCCGCCATGCTCGCGCCGCTTGCCGAAGCCGCCAGCGCCGAACTTCTGATCACGCGGCTCGGCGCCGCATCGCTCGAAACCTGGCCGCAAGTGCTGGCCGGGTTGCCCGAGCCGGTGTTTTTCCAGCGCAATGGCACGCTCGTCGTCTGGCATCACGCGGATCGGACCGAGGCGCCGTTGTTCGAAAGACGGGTGCGCTCGAACGCGCCGGCCGAACTGCTGGACGGCGGCTTCGTCACGCTCGCCGGCGCGCAACTCGGTGCGGCCGAACCCGCGCTCGCGGGGCGCTTCAACCAGGGCTGGCTGCTGCCGCGCGAAGGTCAACTGGACAACCGCCAGGTGCTGCGTGCGTTGGCGGCGGGTCTCGCGCAACGCGGTGTGGAAACGCATTGGAATACGCCCGTGCTCGATAGGGCGCTGCCGCCTGCGCGCATCACCATCGACTGCCGCGGCCTCGGCGCGAAACCCGTGCTGCCGACGCTGCGCGGCATCCGCGGCGAAGTCGCACGCGTGCGCGCGCCGGGCATTAATCTGACGCGGCCCGTGCGGCTGCTGCATCCGCGCTATCCGCTCTACATCGCGCCGAAGCAGGACGATTTGTATGTGATCGGCGCCACCGAGGTGGAAGGCGAGGACATGTCGCCCGTCAGCGTGCGATCCGCGCTGGAGCTGCTGAGCGCGGCGTTTTCCGTGCATCCGGGCTTCGGCGAGGCGCGCATTCTCGAACTGAATTCGCAGTGCCGTCCGACCTTGCCCGATCATCGGCCGGCGCTGTTGTGGGACGGCGCGCAGACGCTGCGCGTGAACGGGCTGTACCGGCATGGCTACATGATCGTGCCCGAGGTCGCCGACGAAGCCGCGCGCTTCGCGGCGGCGCTGCTGGACGGACGCATCGGCGACGCCGACGCGTTCGCGGACTGGCGGCGCGCCGCGCGCTGGAGCGAACTGTTCCACGAGCAGCGCGCGCGGGAGCCCGCGTGAGCGCCGGCCGCCGGCGCGACGCTGCGAACGCCTGCGCAATTGCCATCGACTGAACCGTATTCGAACACCATGGACATTCATATCAATCAGAAGCCGTTGTCGTTGCCCGAGGGCGCGACTGTCGCCGATGCGCTCGCCGCGTACGGCGCGCGGCCGCCGTTCGCCGTCGCGCTGAACGGCGATTTCGTCGCGCGCACGCAGCATGCGGCGCGCGCATTGCAGCCGGGCGACAAGCTGGACGTCGTGCAGCCTGTGGCCGGCGGTTGAGCGCGTTGCCGCGCCAAACCAAGCCAGCCGATCACGCAATCGCAGACGAGCGAACACGACCACGCACGACCACGCACGATCACGAGCAATCGCCGCCCGCCCCGCCTTGCCGGAGACCAGATGATGCAAATGACTTCCCCCCAAACCGCCGACGCGCTCACGCTCTACGGCCAACCCTTCGCGAGCCGGGTGCTACTTGGCACGTCGCGCTATCCGTCGCTGCAATCGCTGTCCGATTCGATCGACGCCGCGCGCCCCGGCATGGTGACCGTCGCGCTGCGCCGGCAGATGAACGAAGGCGGCGCCGAAGCCGGCTTCTTCGATCTGCTCAAGCGCCACGGCGTGCCGCTTTTGCCGAACACGGCCGGTTGCCTGACCGTCGGCGAGGCGGTAGCGACCGCGCACATGGCGCGCGAAATCTTCGAAACCGAGTGGATCAAGCTCGAACTGATCGGCGACGACTACACGCTGCAGCCCGATCCGGTCGGCCTGATCGAGGCGGCCACGAAGCTCGTGAAGGACGGCTTCAAGGTGCTGCCGTATTGCACCGAAGACCTGGTGATCGGCCGCCGTCTGCTGGACGCCGGCTGTGAGGCGCTGATGCCGTGGGGCGCGCCGATCGGCACCGGCAAGGGCGTGATCAATCCGTATGGCTTGCGGGTGCTGCGCGAGCGGCTGCCGGACGTGCCGCTGATCGTCGACGCCGGGCTCGGCGTGCCGTCGCACGCGGCCCAGGTGATGGAGTGGGGTTTCGACGGCGTGCTGCTGAACACGGCGGTGTCGCAGGCCACGCATCCCGACGCGATGGCGCGCGCGTTTGCGCTGGGCGTCGAAGCGGGCCGTCAGGCGTTTCTCGCCGGACCGATGGCCGAGCGCGAAAGTGCGCACGCGAGCACGCCGGTGGTCGGCATGCCGTTCTGGCATCAGGACGGGAGCGCCGCATGACGCAGACCCTGGCCCTGAAAGACCGCGACCTGTTCTGGCCGCCCGCCGACGAACTCACCGAAGCGACCGAACGCATCCGCGCCCGTCTCGGCGACTGGCCGCCCACGCACGCGCCGTGGCGCATCTGCCTGACCGCGCCGGATCAGCCGAATGGCGGCGATCTGATCGTGCTCGCCGATGCCGCGCGGCACGGCGAACAGATGGCGCGCTGGCTCGTGCAGGGCGCGGCGGTGGTCGAAGCCGCCGAGAACAAGGCGACGCTGCATCTCGGAGGCGAAAAATACCGTCTGGAAGGCCATCTCGCCGAAGACTGGATCCCCGCGCTCGCCGCGTTCCTCGACTGCGGTTTCGATCCGCACGACGCGCTCGTGTTGGCGCTCGCGTGGCGCGACGGCGACGAAACGCGGACCAACGCCGCGGGCGACTCCTTCCCCTGCGATCTGGCTGCCTTTCCGCGTCTTGCCGGTTTGCCGCAAGCGCCGGCGCAGCCGTTCCCGCGCTGCCCCGAGCGGCTCGGACTTTATCCGGTGCTGCCGAGCGCCGAGTGGGTCGAACGCGTGGTCGGCTACGGCGTGAAAACGGTGCAGTTGCGCCGCAAGTCCGCCCGTCCCGCCGACGAACTTCAGCGCGAGATCGCCCGTTGCGTGGCGGCGGGAAAGCGGCACGACGCGCAGGTTTTCATCAACGATCACTGGCAGGCCGCGCTCGATGCGGGCGCCTACGGCGTGCACCTCGGCCAGGAAGACGTGCACACGGCGGATCTGGCGGCGCTGGCGGCGGCCGGCATCCGGCTCGGTCTGTCGACGCACGGTTTCTACGAAATCCTGAAGGCGCTGCACTTCCGTCCGAGCTACATCGCGCTCGGCGCGGTGTTCCCGACCACGACGAAAGTGATGCCGACCGCGCCGCAGGGTCTGAAGCGCCTCGCGCGCTACGTCCGGCTTCTGGACGGCGTCGTGCCGCTGGTGGCGATCGGCGGAATCGATTTGCAGGTGCTGCCCGAGGTTCTCGCGACGGGCGTCGGGTGCGCGGCCGTGGTGCGCGCAGTCACCGAAGCGTCTGATCCGGCGGCCGCCGTTGCCGCACTGCAACAAGCTTTTACGCAATAATCGTCATGATTGGTTAAGGGACAGGGCGCCTCACGGCAACATTTGCATGATGGCCCTATAATTCGGCCTTCCGTGCAAAAGGATTGTCACTCAGTGTCTTCCCCATCCGAGACCTTACTCGAGCTGCGCGACGTCGACTTCGGTTACGGCGACCGGCTCGTCCTGTCGAACCTGAACCTGCGCTTTCCGCGCGGCCAGGTCGTCGCGGTCATGGGCGGTTCGGGTTGCGGCAAAACAACGGTGCTGCGGCTGATCGGCGGTCTGGTTCGCGCGCAGCGCGGCGAGATCCTGTTCCACGGCGAGAACGTCGGTGCGCAAACGCGCGACGGCCTGTACGCGCTGCGCCGCAAGATGGGCATGCTGTTCCAGTTCGGCGCGCTGTTCACGGACATGTCGGTGTTCGAAAACGTGGCGTTCGCGCTGCGCGAGCACACCGATCTTCCCGAGGAACTGATCCGCGATCTCGTGCTGATGAAGCTCAATGCGGTCGGCCTGCGCGGCGCGCGCGACCTGCTGCCGTCGGAGATTTCCGGCGGCATGGCGCGGCGCGTGGCGCTCGCGCGCGCCATCGCCCTCGACCCCGAACTGATGATGTACGACGAGCCGTTCGCCGGCCTCGACCCGATCTCGCTCGGCATCACCGCGAACCTGATTCGCGCGCTCAACCAGGCGCTCGGCGCGACGTCGATTCTGGTCACGCACGACGTGCCGGAGTCGTTCGCGATCGCGGACTACGTGTATTTCCTCGCCAACGGCGGCGTTCATGCCGAGGGCACGCCGGCGCAACTGCGCGCGTCGACTGATCCGACGGTGCGGCAGTTCATCGACGGCGCGCCGGACGGTCCGTTCAAATTCCACTATCCGAGCAGAACGCCGCTCGCGGCGGACTTCGGCGTCGGCGGAGGGCGGTCATGATCGGCACATTGATCTCCTCGGTCGGCCGCGTGGTGCTCGACGGGCTCGGCACGGCCGGCTACGCGACGCGTTTTTTTCTCCGGCTGCTGGTCGAATTTTTCCCGCTGCTGCGCCGTCCGCGGCTTGTCACGAAGCAGATCCACTTCGTAGGTAATTATTCGCTGGTGATCATTGCGGTGTCGGGGCTGTTCGTCGGCTTCGTGCTCGGCTTGCAGGGCTATTACACGCTCAATCGCTATGGTTCCGAGCAGGCGCTCGGGCTGCTGGTCGCGCTCTCGCTCGTGCGCGAACTCGGGCCGGTCGTCACGGCGCTGCTGTTCGCCGGCCGCGCGGGCACCTCGCTCACCGCCGAAATCGGCTTGATGAAAGCGGGCGAGCAGCTCACCGCGATGGAAATGATGGCGGTCGACCCGGTCAAGGTCGTGGTCGCGCCGCGTCTGTGGGCCGGCATTATCGCGATGCCGATTCTCGCAGCGATTTTCAGCGCGGTCGGTGTCGCGGGCGGCTATGTGGTCGGCGTGCTGCTGATCGGCGTCGATGCCGGCGCGTTCTGGTCGCAGATGCAAGGCGGCGTGGACGTCTGGCGCGATGTCGGCGCGGGCGTCGTCAAAAGCGTGGTGTTCGGCCTTGCGGTGACGTTCGTGGCGCTCTTCCAGGGCTACGAAGCGCGGCCGACGCCCGAGGGCGTGTCGCGCGCCACGACGAAGACGGTCGTGTATGCGTCGCTCGCGGTGCTCGGCCTCGATTTTCTGCTGACCGCGCTGATGTTCAGTTAAGACTGCGTTGCCTGTTTTGCCGCTGCGGCGCGTCACTGAGCGCGCGCGGCGGCGCGACGGCGGCGCGGCGATTCACTTTGGGATGACGATGAAAAAGACTGCTCTCGACTTCTGGGTCGGCCTGTTCGTGGTGTTGGGTTTCGTGGCGCTGCTGTTTCTCGCGCTGAAGGCCGGCAACATGAGCTCGCTGTCGTTCCAGGCGACCTATCCGGTCAAGCTGAAGTTCGACAATATCGGCGGATTGAAGGCGCGCGCGCCCGTCAAAAGCGCGGGCGTGACGGTGGGCCGGGTCGCGTCGATCGGCTTCGACAGCAACGCCTATCAGGCGCAGGTGACGATCGACATCGACAAGCAGTATCAGTTTCCGAAAGACACGTCGGCGAAAATCCTGACGTCGGGGCTGCTCGGCGAGCAATACATCGGCCTCGAACCGGGCGGCGATACCGAGATGCTCAAAGCCGGCGACACCATTTCGATGACGCAATCGGCAATCGTGCTTGAAAACCTGATCGGACAGTTCCTCTACAGCAAAGCGGCCGATTCGGGCGCATCGAAGCCGGGCGCCGCATCGGTGGCACCGGCGGCAGCACCCGCTCCGGCGCCCGCGGCGGCGGTGCCCGCTTCCGGCTCGGCCGGTCAATAAGGAGAACAACAATGCAGACCTTACAGGCCGGGGGCGCGCGCGTCTTCCGGATGGGTAGACTGGCGGTTGCGGCCGCGATCCTGGCCGGTTGCACGACGGTGCAGACGCCGACCAAGGGCGATCCGCTCGAGGGCCTGAACCGCACCATCTTCACGGTCAACGACAAGCTCGACCAGTACGCGCTGAAGCCGGTCGCGAAGGGCTATGTGTTCATCACGCCGCAGCCGGTGCGCGACAGCGTGACGAACTTCTTCTCGAACATCGGCGACGTCTACATTGCGGCGAACAACCTGCTGCAACTGAAGATCACCGACGGCGTGCAGGACATCATGCGGATCGTGATCAATACGATCTTCGGTGTCGGCGGATTGTTCGACGTGGCCACGCTCGCGAAGCTGCCCAAGCACGACAACGACCTCGGCCTGACGCTCGGCCATTACGGCGTGCCTGCGGGGCCGTATCTGGTGCTGCCGCTGTTCGGTCCGAGCACCGCGCGCGACGCGGTCGGCTCGATCGGCAATTACTATATCAACCCGCTCAGCTACGTCGATCCGGCGGGCTTGAGCTGGGCGCTGTACGGTCTGAACATCGTCAATACGCGCGCGAATCTGCTGAATGCGAGCGACGTGCTGGAAGGCGCCGCGCTCGACAAGTATTCGTTCGTGCGCAACGCGTATCTGCAACGCCGCGAGTATCTGCTGTCGGACGGCAAGCAGTCGCAGGCGCTGCCGAACTATGGCGATGAAGCGCCGCTGCCGAAGTACGAAGACGTCGACGGCACGCCCGCCGGCGCGCCGGCCGGTGCAGTGACCGGAACCGCGGGCGCGGCGGGAACGAGCGGTGCTGCCGCGAAGGCGTCGGCTGCGTCGGCTGCATCCGGTGCATCCGGTGTGAGCGCCGCGACGCCGCCGCAAGCCGCGTCAGCCGCTGCAACGGCGAACGGCGCCTCGGCGCCCGAAGCGGCTTCGGGCGCGGAAACGCCGCCGCTCGACCTCAACGGCGGTCCGGAAACCACGCAGATTCCGGCGGGTCAACTGGTGCCGCCCACGCGCTTCAACTTACCGTCGTTCAAGTTGCGTTGAGCGTGCCGGCGCGGCCGTAACAGATCGATACGACTCTCGCAGTTTGCGCATGGATTGCCGCTGAACTCGCGTGTTAATGTCGCCTCAAACGGTTGCACTATTTTTTAAGCAAGGCTCGATATGAAAAAATTCTTTCTGATTCCGTTGTTTGCTGCGTTGTTCTCTTTCGTGAGTGTTGGAGCATCGGCGCAAGCCGTCGACAGCAGCGCGCCCGACGTGCTCGTCAAGACCGTCACCCAGCAGGTGATCGACGCGGTGCGCGCCGACAAGTCGATCCAGCAGGGCGACATTTCGCACATCACGCGTCTCGTCAACGAAAAGATCCTGCCGTACACGGACTTCCGCCGCACCACGCAACTGGCGATGGGCCGCAACTGGCGCACGGCGACGCCCGAGCAGCAGAGCCAGGTCGTCGAACAGTTCAAGATGCTGCTGATCCGCACGTATTCGGGCGCGCTCGCGCAGGTGCGCGACCAGCAGATCCAGTACAAGCCGTTCCGCATGAATCCCGACGACACGGACACGGTGGTCCGTTCGGTCGTGATGAACAACGGTTCGCCGATCGAGCTCGACTACCGTCTGTACAAGACGCCGCAAGGCTGGCGCGTGTATGACATCAACGTGCTCGGCGCGTGGCTGATCCAGGCTTATCAGCAGCAGTTCAGCGAGCAGATCCAGCAGAAGGGCGTCGACGGACTGATCCAGTTCCTCACGCAGCGCAATCAGCAACTCGCCGCGGGCAAGCAGTCGTGAGCGAAGTGCTGAGCCCCGTCGCTCAACGGTTCGCGAGCGGCGCGACGCTGACCCACGCGAGCGCAAAGGCCGCGCTCGCGGCGGGTCTCGAGCGAATCGCAGCGGGCGCGGGCGGCGTCGATTGCGCGCCGCTCACGCACTTCGATTCATCGGCGCTGGCCGTGCTTCTCGCATGGCGGCGCGCCGCTCAGGCGCGCGGCGGCGCATTCGAAGTTCTCAATCTGCCGGCCGGGCTCGCGAGTCTCGCGCAAGCCTACGGCGTCGATACGCTGATCGCCGGTTCCATCGAAGGCGGTCGTCCCGCGTGAGCGGTCCGGCGCGCTTCAGCGCCGGCTTCACGCGATTCTGCTCACGTCGTTCGCCAGCTTGCCGTCAGCGCCACACGCGCGCGCACCTGACGCGTTCATCACGCTTCCCGCTATCCCCCGACTGAGATAGGGCCGCCAGGTTTTGCCCTATAATCAAACGTTTTTTGGGCCACGGTTAGGGCAATCCCACCGGCCCCAATTCCGTTTTTTCCAGCACTTTGCGCCCGCCCAGGGCTCCTTTAAGCGCCGCGACGCACGCGGCGCACTGTCATGTCAGCCATAGAAATTCGTAACGTCAAAAAGCGCTACAAGGACTTGCAGGCGCTCAAGGGCGTCAGCCTCACGGTGGAAGAAGGCGAGTTCTTCGGGCTGCTCGGTCCGAACGGCGCGGGCAAGACAACGCTCATCAGCATTCTCGCGGGACTCGCGCGCGCGGACGAAGGCAGCATCGCGGTGCGCGGCCACGACGTCGTGGGCGACTTCCGCGCGGCGCGCCGCGCGTTGGGCGTGGTGCCGCAGGAACTCGTGTTCGATCCGTTCTTCACGGTGCGCGAAACCTTGCGCATCCAGTCCGGCTACTACGGTCTGCGCAACAACGACGCGTGGATCGACGAAATCATGGCCAACCTCGACCTGAGCGAGAAAGCCGACGCCAACATGCGCGCGCTGTCGGGCGGCATGAAGCGCCGCGTGCTGGTCGCGCAGGCGCTGGTGCATCGGCCACCGGTGATCGTGCTCGACGAGCCGACCGCGGGCGTCGACGTCGAGTTGCGCCAGACGCTATGGAAATTCATCTCGCGCCTGAACCGCGAAGGCCACACCATCGTGCTGACCACGCACTATCTCGAGGAAGCCGAATCGCTGTGCGACCGCATCGCGATGCTGCGTCGCGGCGAAGTGGTGGCGCTGGACCGTACCAGCACGCTGCTGCAGCGCTTCGCCGGCATGCAACTGTTCGTGCGTTTCGCGCAAGGCGTGCTGCCCGCCGAACTGCGCCCGCTCGAAGCCGAGGGCGGCGCGGGCAACGGCAATGGCCGCCAGCATCTGCTGCGCCTCGCGAGCTATGACGACGTCGAGAAGATTCTCGCGCAATGCCGCGCGGCGGGCTGCACATTCGAAGAAATCGAGGTCCGCAAAGCCGACCTCGAAGATGTTTTCGTTCAGGTGATGAACGGTCCGGAAGTGATCGAGGGGCTCGCATGAGCGGCTATAGCGGTTTCGGCACGCTGTTCTATAAAGAAATCCTGCGCTTCTGGAAAGTGTCGTTCCAGACCGTGCTTGCGCCCATCATCACGGCGCTGCTGTATCTGACCATTTTCGGCCACGCGCTGCGCAATCATGTGCAGGTTTATCCGGGCGTCGAATACACGAGTTTTCTGGTGCCGGGCCTCGTGATGATGAGCGTGTTGCAGAATGCGTTTGCGAACAGTTCGTCGTCGCTGATCCAGTCGAAAATCACCGGTAATCTGGTGTTCGTGCTGCTGCCGCCGCTGTCGCACTACGAGATGTTCGCCGCGTATGTTCTCGCGGCCGTCGCGCGCGGTCTCGCGGTCGGTTTCGGAGTGTTCATCGTGACGATCTGGTTTGTGCCCGTCAGCTTCACCGCGCCGCTCTACATCATTCTGTTTGCGATTTTCGGCGCCGCGATTCTCGGCACGCTCGGTTTGATCGCGGGCATCTGGGCCGAGAAGTTCGACCAGCTCGCCGCATTCCAGAATTTTCTGATCATGCCGCTCACGTTTCTCTCAGGCGTGTTCTACTCGACGCATACGCTGCCGCCGGTGTGGCGGGAAATATCGCGGCTCAATCCTTTTTTCTACATGATCGACGGCTTTCGCTATGGCTTCTTCGGGATGTCGGATATCAATCCGCTCGTGAGCCTTGCGATCGTCGCCGGTTTCTTCGTGGTGCTGGCCGTGGTGGCGATGCGCATGCTCGCGTCCGGCTACAAGCTGCGCCACTGACGAGGAGCTTCTCACATGTTGCCGACTCCCGAACAGGTCAAGCAATACATCGCCGCTGGGCTCGCTTGCCAGCATCTCGAAGTCGAAGGCGACGGTCAGCATTTCTTTGCGACCATCGTTTCTCCGAGCTTCGAGGGCAAGCGTCTGATCCAGCGTCATCAACTCGTGTATGCGGCGCTCGGCGACCGCATGCGCGAAGAAATCCACGCGCTCAGCATGAAAACGCTGACGCCCGCCGAATGGCAGAACGCGTAATCTGGAAATTTAGTGCGAATTACTCAGGAAGGACGCGACGCCGGCAGCGGCGCGTCGAACACAATCAAGGCAGTTCCGGCTGAAGTCCGGATCGATCAGGAACACACAGGCATGGACAAACTCGTCATTGAAGGTGGCTACCCGCTGTCGGGTGAGGTCGTTGTCTCGGGTGCGAAGAACGCGGCGTTGCCGATTCTGTGCGCGAGTTTGCTGAGCGCGGAGCCGGTGCAGCTCGACAACGTGCCCGATTTGCAGGACGTGCGCACCATGCTCAAGCTGCTCGGGCAAATGGGCGTGCGCATCGAAAGTGCTGAAGGGCGCGTGTCGCTCGACGCGTCGAAGGTCGACAACCTCGTCGCGCCGTACGAAATGGTCAAGACGATGCGCGCGTCGATCCTCGTGCTCGGGCCGCTCGTCGCACGCTTTGGGCACGCGCGCGTGTCGCTGCCGGGTGGTTGCGCGATCGGCGCGCGTCCGGTCGATCAGCACATCAAAGGCCTGCAGGCGATGGGCGCCGAGATCACGATCGATCACGGCTTCATCGAAGCGCGTGCGGAGCGGCTGAAGGGCGCGCGCATCATCACCGACATGATCACCGTGACCGGCACCGAGAACCTGCTGATGGCAGCCGTGCTCGCCGAAGGTGAAACGGTCATCGAGAACGCGGCGCGCGAACCGGAAGTGGGCGACCTCGCGCACCTGCTCGTGCAGATGGGCGCGAAGATCGAAGGCATCGGCACCGACCGTCTCGTGATCCAGGGCGTGGACAAGCTGCACGGCGCAAAGCACACGGTGATTCCGGACCGCATCGAAGCCGGCACGTTCCTGTGCGCGGTGGCGGCGGCCGGCGGCGACGTCACGCTGAAGAACGTGCGTCCGCAGACTCTGGACGCGGTGACCGCCAAGCTGCGCGAAGCGGGCGTGACGATCGACGAAGGCGACGACTGGATGCGCGTGCGCATGGACAAGCGTCCGAGCGCGGTGTCGTTCCGCACGTCCGAATACCCGGCGTTCCCGACCGACATGCAGGCGCAGTTCATGGCGCTGAACACGGTGGCGGACGGCAAGGCGCAGGTCGTCGAGACCATCTTCGAGAACCGCTTCATGCACGTGCAGGAGCTGAACCGCCTCGGCGCCAACATCACGACCGACGGCAAGACCGCGCTCGTGACGGGCGTCGATAAACTCTCGGGCGCGAAGGTCATGGCGACGGATCTGCGCGCGTCGGCGAGCCTCGTGATTGCCGCGTTGCGCGCGGAAGGCGAGACGCTGATCGACCGTATCTATCATCTGGATCGCGGCTACGACCGGATGGAAACCAAGCTCAACGCGATCGGCGCGAAGGTGCGGCGCATTGCCGGGAGCCAGGCATGAGTTCGATGCCGCAAACGTCGAGTTCGCCGGCGGTCAGCGCGCCGTTGACGCTGGCTTTGTCGAAGGGGCGTATCTTTGAAGAAACGCTGCCGCTGCTCGCCGCGGCCGGCATCGAAGTGGCCGAAGATCCGGAAAGCTCGCGCAAGCTGATCCTGCCGACCACCGACGCGAACCTGCGCGTGATCATCGTTCGCGCGACCGACGTGCCGACCTACGTCGAATACGGCGCGGCGGACTTCGGCGTCGCGGGCAAAGACGTGCTGCTCGAACACGGCGGCAGCGGGCTGTATCAGCCGGTGGACCTGGACATCGCGCGTTGCCGCATGTCGGTCGCGGTTGCCGCGGGTTTCGATTATGCGAACGCGGTGCGCCAGGGCGCCCGCTTGCGCGTCGCGACCAAGTACGTCGAGACCGCACGCGAGCATTTCGCCGCCAAGGGCGTGCACGTCGACCTGATCAAGCTGTATGGTTCGATGGAGCTCGCGCCGCTCGTCGGGCTCGCGGATGCGATCGTCGATCTGGTGAGTTCGGGCAATACGTTGCGCGCCAACCATCTGGTGGAGGTGGAGGAAGTCATGCAGATTTCATCGCGCCTCGTGGTGAACCAGGCGGCGCTGAAGCTCAAGCGCGCCGCGTTGCGGCCGATTCTCGACGCGTTCGAACGCGCGACCAAAGCCGGCGTTGCGGCGGCCTGACATCCGCATCGAATCAGTCTGACCTCGCTTTAAAGCGCGCCTTACCGAAACGGATACCCGTATGTCTATCAAGATTCGCAAACTCGATTCCACGGCCCGCGACTTCCAGAAGTCGCTGCACGCGGTGCTCGCGTTCGAGGCGAGCGAAGACGAAGCAATCGAGCGCTCGGTCGCGCAGATCCTGAACGACGTGAAGGCGCGCGGCGACGCGGCGGTGCTCGAATACACGAACCGCTTCGACCGGCTCGACGCGAAGAGCGTCGCGGCGCTGGAGCTGCCTATCTCCGAGCTGGAAGCAGCGCTCGAAAGTCTCGAGCCGAAGCGCCGCGCGGCGCTCGAAGCGGCGGCGGCGCGCGTGCGCGGCTATCACGAGAAGCAGAAGATCGAGTGCGGCAGCCATAGCTGGCAGTACACGGAAGCCGACGGCACCGTGCTCGGCCAGAAGGTCACGCCGCTCGATCGCGCGGGCATCTACGTGCCGGGCGGCAAGGCGGCGTATCCGTCGTCGGTGCTGATGAATGCGATTCCGGCGCGCGTGGCCGGCGTGCGCGAGATCGTCATGGTGGTGCCCACGCCGGACGGCGTGAAGAATCCGCTCGTGCTGGCGGCGGCGTTGCTCGGCGGCGTGGATCGCGTGTTCACGATCGGCGGCGCGCAGGCTGTCGGCGCGCTCGCGTACGGCACCGAAACCGTACCGGCCGTCGACAAGATTTGCGGCCCCGGCAACGCGTATGTCGCGTCGGCCAAGCGGCGTGTGTTCGGCACGGTCGGCATCGACATGATCGCCGGGCCGTCGGAAATTCTCGTGCTGTGCGATGGGACGACCGACCCGCGCTGGGTCGCGATGGACCTGTTCTCGCAAGCCGAGCACGACGAACTCGCGCAGTCCATTCTGCTGTGTCCGGACGACGCGTTCATTGGCCGCGTGAAGGACGCCATCGACGAACTGCTGCCCACCATGCCGCGCCGCGACGTGATTCAGGCGTCGCTGGAAGGGCGCGGCGCGCTCGTCAAGGTGCGCGACATGGCCGAAGCCTGCGCGATTGCCAACGACATCGCGCCGGAACACCTTGAGATATCGGCGCTGGAGCCGCATCAATGGGGGCAACTGATCCGCCATGCGGGCGCGATCTTCCTCGGCCGCTATACGAGCGAGAGCCTCGGCGACTACTGCGCGGGGCCGAACCACGTTCTGCCTACGTCGCGTACCGCACGGTTCTCGTCGCCGCTCGGCGTCTATGATTTCTTCAAGCGTTCGAGCGTGATCGAAGTGAGCGCGGAAGGCGCGCAGACGCTCGGCGAAATTGCCGCCGAACTGGCGTACGGCGAAGGCTTGCAGGCCCACGCTCGCAGCGCCGAGTACCGGATGCGGCAAGGCGGTTGAGCGGATCGGGGCTCAGGCGCTCCACTGCTGCGCGCCTTGCCCCGCATAAGCCGTTCGACGAATCGCCGCCTCATAACAAGAACGAACAACAAACGCACAACACAGACCAACCCGGCGCGGCGAGCCTGCCGCGCAACGAGGCGTGTCCGCAGCGTTCCATGCGCCTTGCATGCGACGCGCGCGGCCCGGCCCACTGACTTATGACGACACCTCAAGACATCATCCGCCACGACGTGCTCGCGATGACGAGCTATCCGGTACCCGACGCCACCGGCTACATCAAGCTCGACGCAATGGAGAACCCGTTTTCGCTGCCGCCGACGCTGGCCGCGCACCTCGGCGAGCATCTGGCGGGCGTCGCGTTGAACCGCTATCCGGCGCCGCGTCCGGAAGCGCTCATCGAGAAGATCAAACGCACGATGGGCGTGCCGGCCGGTTGCGATGTGCTGCTCGGCAACGGCTCGGACGAGATCATCAGCATGCTCTCGATTGCCTGCGCGAAGCCGGGCGCCAGGGTGCTCGCGCCTGTGCCGGGCTTCGTCATGTATCAGATGTCGGCGAAGCTGGCGAACCTCGAATTCGTCGGCGTGCCGCTGAACAGCGACTTCACGCTCGATACCGAAGCGATGCTTGCAGCCATCGCCGAACACAAGCCCGCGGTCGTGTATCTCGCGTATCCGAACAATCCGACCGGCACGCTCTTTAACGACGCCGACATGGAGCGCATCATCGCCGCGGCGACGAAGAGCCTGGTCGTAATCGACGAGGCTTATCAGCCGTTTGCGCAGCGAAGCTGGCTGCCGCGCGCCGACGCGTTCGACAACGTGGTCGTGATGCGCACGGTGTCGAAGCTGGGTCTCGCCGGCATCCGCCTCGGCTATCTGGTTGGCAAGCCCGCGTGGCTTAACGAACTCGACAAGGTGCGCCCGCCGTACAACACCAACGTGCTGACCCAGGCGGCCGCGGATTTCCTGCTCGATCACGTCGACGTGCTCGACTCGCAAGCGGCGAAATTGCGCGACGAGCGTACGAAACTCGCAGACGCCGTCGCTCAATTGCCCGGTGCCGAAGTGTTTCCGAGCGCCGGCAATTTTCTGCTGGTGCGCGTGCCCGACGCGTCGATTCTGTTCGAAACCCTGCTCACGTCGCGGGTTCTGGTCAAAAACGTGAGTAAAATGCACCCATTGCTGGCGAATTGCGTGCGTTTGACCGTTGGTTCTCCCGACGAAAACGCCCAGTTGCTTGCCGCGCTGAAGCTCGTATTGCACTGAGCGTGCAATAAGCGTGCATTAAGCGGCGGCTCGCCGCTCCCCTCCCACACTACTAGCGCTTTCTAGCCAGATTCGAGGAATTACCATGCGCCTTGCGGAAGTCGTTCGCAACACCAGCGAAACGCAGATCCGTGTCAAGATCAACCTGGACGGCACCGGTCAGCAGAAGCTGGCCACCGGCGTGCCGTTCCTGGACCACATGCTCGACCAGATCGCGCGGCATGGCCTGTTCGATCTCGACATTGAAGCGCATGGCGACCTGCATATCGACGACCATCATACGGTCGAAGACACCGGCATCACGCTCGGCCAGGCCGTCGCGAAAGCAATCGGCGACCGCAAGGGCATTCGCCGCTACGGCCATTCGTATGTGCCGCTCGACGAAGCGCTGTCGCGCGTCGTGATCGACTTTTCGGGCCGTCCGGGCCTCGAGTTTCATGTGCCGTTCACGCGTGCGCGCATCGGCACGTTCGACGTCGATCTGTCGATCGAATTCTTCCGCGGCTTCGTGAACCATGCGGGCGTGACGTTGCATATCGACAATCTGCGCGGCCTGAACGCTCACCATCAAATGGAAACGGTGTTCAAGGCGTTCGGCCGCGCGCTGCGCATGGCCGTCGAACTGGACGAGCGCGCGGCGGGGCAGATTCCGTCGACCAAAGGCAGTCTTTAAGCGACTTATTTACCGGGACCGGAACCGCGCCGTGCGCGCGCCCGGTGTTCAATGGATATTCTGAAGTCGTTTATCTCGCTGCTCGCGCTGATCAATCCGGTCGGCGCGATTCCGTTCTTCATGAGCCTGACGGCGAATCAGAGCGACGTCGAACGGCGCAGGACCATTCGGATCGCGGCTATTTCGGTGTTCTGCGTGATCGCGGTGACGACGCTGCTCGGGCAGCAGATCATCAGCTTCTTCGGCATTTCGGTCGGTTCGCTCGAAGTGGGCGGCGGCATCATCATGCTGCTGATGGCGATCAACATGCTGAACGCGCAGATCGGCAACAGTCGTTCGACACCGGAAGAGCGCGACGAAGCCGAGCAGAAGGACAACATCGCGGTCGTGCCGCTGGCCATTCCGCTGTTGACCGGGCCCGGCGCGATCAGCACGACGATCATCTATGCGGCCAGTTCGCCGCATTGGTACGACCGCATCGGTCTGATCGCGATCGGCGCGGTGCTGGCGGCGATCTGCTTTTTTTCGCTGCGCCTCGCTGAACCGATTGCACGCTGGGTCGGTCGCACCGGTATCAACATCGGCACGCGGCTCATGGGTTTGATGTTATCGGCGCTGGCGGTGGAATTCATCGTCGATGGATTGAAGGCTTTGCTGCCTACTTTGAAATGAAAACTTCGATAGCGATTGTGGATTACGGAATGGGCAACCTGCGCTCGGTGGCGCAGGCGTTGCGCAAGGCCGCGCCGGAAGCGGACGTGGCGATCGTCGACCAGCCGGAAGCGATCCGCGCGGCCGACCGCGTCGTGCTGCCCGGCCAGGGCGCGATGCCCGACTGCATGCGCAGTCTCGCTGAGTCCGGCCTGCAGGAAGCGGTCGTGGAAGCGTCGCGCACGAAGCCGCTGATGGGCGTGTGCGTGGGCGAGCAGATGCTGTTCGACTGGAGCGCCGAGGGCGGCACGCCCGGCCTCGGACTGCTGCCGGGCAAGGTGCTGCGCTTCGACCTGGAAGGCCAGGTGCAGGACGACGGCTCGCGCTTCAAGGTTCCGCAGATGGGCTGGAACCGCGTGCGCCAGGCGCAGCCGCATCCGCTGTGGGACGGCGTGGCCGACAATGCGTTCTTCTACTTCGTGCATAGCTATTACGTGGTGCCGGACAATGCCGCGCACACGTCGGGCGAGACGGTGTACGGCGTGCCTTTTACGTCGGCGGTCGCGCGGGACAACATCTTCGCGACCCAGTTTCACCCGGAAAAGAGCGCCGAAGCCGGGCTGCGCGTGTATCGCAACTTCGTGCACTGGAACCCGTGAGCGCCTCGCTTCCTGCTGCCGCGGCGCGCTGTTTTGCCGCAAGCGGGGCATTCGCCGCGCGCTGCGGCGGCCGCATCCTGATTTCGCTTTGCGCCGCCGGTGCGCAAGAGCGTCGAAAGAGTTGTACTAAACTAGCGAGACGGCGTTTGGGCGGGCTGGCCGACCAGCCGCCGCCGCCGCCCTTCAACCCATTCCCACTCAACACCCGATTGCTATGCTGCTGATCCCCGCCATCGACCTGAAAGACGGTCAGTGTGTACGCCTCAAACAGGGCGATATGGACCAGGCGACGATATTCTCCGAGGAACCGGCGGCGATGGCCCGACATTGGGTCGAGCGCGGCGCGCGCCGTCTGCACCTCGTCGACCTGAACGGCGCGTTCGCCGGCAAGCCGAGGAACGAAGACGCGATTCGCGCGATCATCGAGGAAGTGGGCGGCGAGATTCCCGTGCAGCTCGGCGGCGGCATCCGCGACCTGAACACCATCGAGCGCTATCTCGACGACGGTCTCGAGTACGTGATCATCGGCACGGCCGCGGTGAAAAATCCGGGCTTCCTGCAGGACGCGTGTACCGCGTTCGGCGGCCATATCATCGTCGGGCTGGATGCGAAAGACGGCAAGGTCGCGACCGACGGCTGGAGCAAGCTGACGGGTCACGAAGTGGCCGATCTGGCGCGCAAGTTCGAGGACTACGGCTGCGAGTCGATCATCTACACGGACATCGGCCGCGACGGCATGCTCCAGGGCATCAACAT
Organism: Paraburkholderia sp. GV068; assembly: GCF_003058125.1. Taxonomy (NCBI): domain Bacteria; kingdom Pseudomonadati; phylum Pseudomonadota; class Betaproteobacteria; order Burkholderiales; family Burkholderiaceae; genus Paraburkholderia; species Paraburkholderia sp. GV068. The sequence goes on along the minus strand of NZ_QBUB01000019.1, from coordinate 5,136 downwards.
CGAGGCGACGGTGCGCCTTGCGCGCGCCGTGAAGATTCCGGTGATCGCAAGCGGCGGGCTGTCGAATCTCGCCGACATCGAATCGCTGTGCGAAGTCGAGGGCGAAGGCATTGAAGGCGTGATCTGCGGCCGGGCGATCTACTCGGGCGATCTCGACTTCACGGCCGCGCAGACTTTGGCAGACCGGCTGCGCGAATCGGACGACGCCTGAGCGCTGCTCGGCTGCGCAGCGGGCGAGTGGGCGAGCGGTTGAACGGATGAGCGCGGCGGCGTGGTCAGCCTCGCGTCTGAGGACAACGCCCGCCGCACGCAAGCACGCGCTGCATGCCTGCTCACCTGCTCGCCTGCATGCGGCGCAATGCGAGCCGCAGTTGGCGGTGGCTTTCTGAACAAGCGCCCCAAGCGCCACGCGCCGAACCCGCCGCGAGCAACCCGGCCCGGCACCCCGGCCCATCACCGCTCGCCTGCGGTCCAGGCGAGCGGCCTCATCAGCGGTATTGGCAGAATTGCAAGATCATGGCTCTAGCTAAACGCATCATTCCCTGTCTCGACGTCACCGCCGGCCGCGTGGTCAAGGGCGTCAACTTCGTCGAACTGCGCGACGCGGGCGATCCCGTGGAAATCGCGCGCCGTTACGACGATCAGGGCGCGGACGAACTGACTTTCCTCGACATCACCGCGACTTCCGACCAGCGCGACCTGATCCTGCCGATCATCGAAGCAGTCGCCTCGCAAGTGTTCATTCCGCTGACAGTCGGTGGCGGCGTGCGCGCCGTCGAAGACGTGCGGCGCCTGCTCAACGCGGGCGCGGACAAGATCAGCATGAACTCGTCGGCGGTGGCGAATCCGCAGCTCGTCAAGGACGCCACGGACAAATACGGCTCGCAATGCATCGTGGTCGCGATCGACGCCAAGCGCGTTTCCGCGGACGGTGAGCCGCCGCGCTGGGAAGTCTTCACGCACGGCGGACGCAAGGCGACCGGCCTCGAAGCCGTCGAATGGGCGCGCAAGATGGCCGAGCTCGGCGCGGGCGAAATCCTCTTGACCAGCATGGATCGCGACGGCACGAAAAGCGGCTTCGACCTCGCGCTCACGCGTGCGGTCTCCGACGCGGTGCCGATTCCGGTGATCGCCTCGGGCGGCGTCGGCAATCTGCAGCATCTCGCCGACGGCATCAAGAGCGGCCACGCCGACGCGGTACTCGCCGCGAGCATCTTCCACTACGGCGAGCACACGGTGGGCGAGGCCAAGCGCTTCATGGCCGGGCAGGGCATTTCGGTGAGGTTGTGACGTGGTGAATCCAACGGCAGTCAATTGGCTCGACAAGGTCAAGTGGGACGCGAACGGCCTTGTGCCGGTGATCGCGCAGGAAGCGTCGACGAACGACGTGCTGATGTTCGCGTGGATGAACCGCGAGGCGTTGGCGAAAACCGTCGAACTCGGCCGCGCGGTGTACTTCTCGCGCTCGCGCCAGCGGCTGTGGTTCAAGGGCGAGGAGTCCGGCCACGTTCAGCATGTGCATGAAGTGCGGCTCGATTGCGACGAAGACGTCGTGCTGCTGAAGGTGGAGCAGGTGTCCGGCATTGCGTGCCACACCGGCCGCCACTCGTGTTTTTTCCAGAAATTCGAAGGCTCGACAGATGACGGCGACTGGATTGCCGTCGATCCCGTGCTGAAAGACCCCGAACACATCTACAAATGACGCAGACCACCCAAGCCGCATCCGCCAATCCATCCACGACCGATACGTTGATGCGCCTCGCGGCGATCATCGACAGCCGCAAGGGCGGCGACCCGGACGTGTCGTATGTGTCGCGCCTGTTCCATAAGGGCGACGACGCGGTGCTGAAGAAAATCGGCGAAGAAGCCACCGAAGTCGTGCTGGCCGCCAAGGACACGCGCCACGGCGGCGAGACGAAGGCGCTCGTCGGCGAGGTCGCGGATCTGTGGTTCCATTGCCTCGTCATGCTGTCGCACTACGATCTGAGCCCCGCGGACGTGCTCGCCGAGCTGGAGCGCCGCGAAGGCATGTCGGGCATTGAGGAAAAAGCGCTGCGCAAGAGCCGCGAGCGCGAGCAGAACGGCGATTGAGCGCGCGATTTTCCCGAGTGCGATTTCTGCTGTTTCTTCGCGCGGTTTGCCTTGAAGTGGCGAGCGCCGGCGCCCACATTGCAGTGAACGCATCGCAAACCCATCGTCCGGAGGACGCAGCATGGAACAGTCGCACCAGAGTTATCCGCCGCCGGCTTACCGCCACGCGATCGAGCCGGAGCGGGAACGCAGCCTGCGCACGCTGACGCATGTGCTGTACGCGCTGTATGCGGTTCACTGGCTGACGGGCGGCCTGACGATCCTGATCGCGATCATCATCAATTACGTGAAGCGCGGCGACGCGGCCGGCACGCCGTATGAACCGCATTTCGAGTGGCAGATCCGCACGTTCTGGATCGGCCTGCTGGGTTACGCGATAGGCGGGCTGCTGGTGTTCGTCTTCATCGGCTTTGCGGTGCTCTGGGCCGTCAGCATCTGGATGTTGTACCGTATTATCAAGGGCTGGCTGTATCTGTACGATAACAAGCCGCTTGCGAATCCGCGGGCGTGGTTCTGAATTGGTGTCATGTCATGCGGCGCCGGCGCAAATCCGCTCTGCCGCATCGAGCCACGCTTCGCGCTTTAGCCCTACCGCGTCAGGAATACGATGAGTCACGACCCGAATTGCCTCTTCTGCAAGATCGCCGCCGGCGAGATCCCGTCGACCAAAGTCCATGAAGACGAAGAGTTTCTTGCCTTCCGCGACATCCGTCCGGCGGCCGAAACCCATGTGCTGGTCATTCCGCGCAAGCACATCGCCACGCTCACGGACTGCACCGAAAGCGATGCGCCCATGCTTGGTAGAATGCTTGTTTTGACTGCGCGTTTGGCCGATCAGTTGGGCGTGGCGTACACCGGTGGAGAAACCGGCTTCCGCACCGTCATCAATACCGGCCCGGGCGGCGGGCAAGAGGTGTATCACCTGCACGCGCACATTCTGGCGGGGCCGCGTCCGTGGCAGCGCATGGGCTAATGGGCCTGGCGCAGCCTGGCTTGGCCGGGCCGCGGAGACGTTGCCGGGTGCACAGCCAATTTTGCCAGGCTGTTTTTGCCGCGCTGTAATTTTGGCGACGCGATTCTCTGGCCACAATACGGGCGAGGTCCGGCGTGCGAGGTCCTGGCGAAACAGCGGCACGCGCGGCAACGCTGCTGTAACGTATAGATGAAGCGCAAGCGCTTCGATTCACGCCGCAAGGCAGACGAGTTTTTGCCGCATTACGTGCGGCGTCGGGGTTAAGGAGAGTAGTCATGGGTTCGTTGAGTATTTGGCATTGGTTGATCGTGTTGCTGATCGTGGCGCTCGTGTTCGGCACGAAGAAGCTGCGCAACATCGGCGGCGATCTGGGTGGCGCTGTGAAGGGCTTCAAGGAAGGCATGCGCGAGAACGAAACGCCTTCGGCGGACGCGCAGCAGCAGCGCGAACTGCCGCGCAACGGCGCGGTGGATGTGGAAGCCAAGGAAAAGACCCCGCGTTCGGGCGATTACCGCTAAGCCGCGGGCCAACCGCGTTACTGACGGACATTTCCCTCCATGCTGGACCTCGGTCTAACCAAGATGGCGCTCATCGGCGTCGTCGCACTGGTCGTGCTCGGCCCTGAGCGGCTGCCGCGCGTTGCCCGCACGGCGGGCGCGCTGTTTGGCCGCGCGCAGCGCTACATCAACGACGTCAAGTCGGAAGTCACGCGGGAAATCGAACTCGACGAATTGCGTCGCATGAAAACCGAGTTCGAGACGGCGGCGAGCAACGTCGAAACGGCAGTTCAGGAAAACCTGCGCAAGCATGAGAGCGAACTGAACGACGCGTGGAACAGCGGGACGTCCGTGTCGCCGAGCATCGCCGGCGGGGCGCTCGAAGACGCCGCCGGCAATGCCGGCAGCACTTCGTGGCAGAACAGCACGCCAGCCGCGGCGGCCAAGCGCAAGAACTGGCGCGTCAAGCAAACGGCAATGCCCACCTGGTACAAGCGCGCGACCACGCGCCGCACGCGCGTGCAGTCCGGGGCGGCACGCGTTGCGCGGCATACGCCTGCCAGCATGCGTCGTCCGACGCGGTTTTTCTGATGATCAGAACGACAATCTCTAACCGAGGGCCGGTGTGAGCGACCCCCAGAAAAACCAGGACGAAGGCACTGAAGAGACCTTCATTTCCCACCTCGTTGAATTGCGCGACCGCATCATCCGCGCGGGCCTTGCCGTCATCGTGGTGTTTATCGGGCTCGTGTATTGGGCGCCGGACATCTTCCGGCTGCTGGCGCGCCCGCTGATGCAGAACCTGCCCAAAGACGGCAAGATGATCGTGACCGACGTCACCGGCTCGTTCTTCGTGCCGATGAAAGTGACCATGCTGGTCGCCTTCGTGATCGCGCTGCCTATCGTGCTGTATCAGATCTGGGCGTTCGTCGCGCCGGGTCTTTATCAGCACGAGAAGAAGCTGGTCGGGCCGCTCGTCGGCAGCAGCTATACGCTGTTTCTCTGCGGCATGGCGTTCGCGTATTTCGTTGTGTTTCCCACCATCTTTCGCGTGATGGCGCATTACAACGCGCCGCTCGGCGCGGAGATGACGACGGACATCGACAATTATCTGAGCTTCGTGCTCACCATGTTCATTGCGTTCGGCGTGACGTTTGAAGTGCCGATCGTCGTCGTGCTGCTCGTGCGCATGAACGTCGTGACGCTCAAGAAGCTAAAGGAAATCCGGCCGTATGTGATCGTCGGCGCGTTCGTGATTTCGGCCGTGGTCACGCCGCCGGACGTCTTCTCGCAACTGATTCTGGCCATTCCGCTGATCGTTTTGTACGAGGCGGGGATCATCGCGGCGCGGTTGATTGTCGGCAAGCAGCCGGCGGTGGTCGAGGACGCGAGTCCGCCGGGCTAATGCAATGCATGCCGCGTGGCGCGGCTGCAACGCGTAAGCAAACAAAGCAAAAGGGCAGTCCGTTGCGGACTGCCCTCAGACTGCTGACCAACCCCACGTTTTCCGGAGCGTGGGGTTTTGTTTTTCAGGCGTAGGAATTCGCGCGATGGCCCGTGACGCTGCGGACCAGC
>NZ_QBUB01000018.1:0-106116 GCF_003058125.1 Paraburkholderia sp. GV068 | reverse complement strand
ACCGGAGTTGCGCCGTCTGGACCGGCCTGCGAATTCGGTCCGGGACCGAGGCCAGTGAACGCGAGCGGCCCGCTTCCCTGGATGAGCTTGACGAACGCTTTCGACGGTATGTCGATCTGATCCAGCGATGCGTTATTCCTGTCCGTGAAGTAGTACCGGCTACCCAGGACGACGCCGATATCGAATGAGAAGTTCACGCCCGCCTTGACGTTGGGTATGGATATGTCGGACACATGGTGGGGTCCGCCATTGTTGAGATCATCCCCGCCACAGCCTGCAATTACGACAGCCGCTGATGCGACCAATGCATTCGCCCACCTGTACTTCCGCATCGCATACCTCCCATTGTCGTCGTCGGAATACGTCTGACCAGGCGCGCACCACGAAATAATGGACGCTGCTACAGCTTAGGCATTCCATTGCATAGCGGTCCTTATCGTTTTCCCAGGTAATAGCGGGGCATGCTTCAGGTTCTCTTAAGGTTCAAAGGCGGGAGTAGCCGTGATCGTCGCTAACGCAACGTCCTCGCTTACATTTTGGAAACAACCTGCATGTGTTCTGCAAGCTTTGGCTCACACGAACGAGTTTCATCAGCAACAGCCTCGCGCTTCAACGACTCACGCCACAATGGGCTCACTTGGGTTGTCGAGGGCTAGACTTGGTTTGGAGATTGCTTGAAACTTAGGCCGGCCGCGCTCAGACGTCGCTCACCGACGACTACCTGTTCGCTTCAAAGGTGCCGAACATGGACATGGACATTGACCCCTCGGACAAACCGGACTCCGAAGTCACGTCGTGGCTCCAGAAGTTGGGCCCAGGGCTGGTGACCGGCGCCGCAGACGACGACCCGAGCGGCATTGCGACGTACTCGCAGGCGGGTGCGCAGTTCGGTTTCAACATGCTGTGGATAATCGTCATCACCTATCCGCTGATGGTGGCCATCCAGATCATCAGCGCCAGTCTGGGGCGCGTCAGCGGTCATGGTCTTGCAACGAATATCCGGCGCCACTATCCCGCATGGCTGCTGTATGGAGCAGTCGCGCTGCTTCTCATCGCCAATACCATCAACATTGCGGCCGACCTGACCGCGATGGGCGCGGCAGTCAATCTCATCGCCGGCGGTCCAACGCGCGTGTACACCGTGGCACTGGGTGCGTTGTCTGTACTGCTGCAGGTTTTCGTTCCTTATCGCAGCTATGTTCGCGTGCTCAAGTGGCTGACGCTCGCGCTGTTTGCTTATGTCGCCACCGTGTTTGTCGTCGATATTCCGTGGCACACCGTCGTTGTTCGCACGTTCGCGCCCCGCCTTTCATGGAAGAGCGATTACCTGACGACGGTCGTTGCGGTACTCGGTACGACCATCAGTCCGTACCTGTTCTTCTGGCAGGCTTCGCAGGAGGTTGAAGATATGCGGGCGGAAATCGGCCAGCACGCGCTCAGGAATGCCCCGGGGCAGGGGCCGGCAAGCCTGCGTCGCATCCGGATGGACACCTGGATTGGCATGGGATTTTCCAATCTCGTCGCGTTCTTTATCATCCTGACGACAGCGGCAACGCTGAATGCGCACGGTGTGACGGACATACAGACCTCCGCGCAAGCTGCCGTTGCCCTCAAGCCCCTTGCGGGCAGGTTCGCGTTCACGCTGTTCAGTCTGGGAATCGTCGGTACCGGCCTTCTTGCGCTGCCAGTACTCGCTGGATCGGCAGCTTATGCAATGGCGGGGACCTTCAACTGGCGCAATAGCCTCGCTCTGAAACCCCAGCTCGCAAAACGCTTTTACGGCATCATCGTGCTATCGACGCTGGTCGGTCTCGCGATCGGGTTCACACGCATCGATCCGCTGAAAGCGCTTTACTGGAGCGCCGTGATCAATGGCGTGGTGTCCGTGCCGATCATGGTCCTCATCATGTTCATGGCGATGAACCCAGAGATCATGGGGCGCTTCGTGATTCCGCTACATCTGCGGGTCACAGGCTGGACGGCTACGATTGTGATGGCGGCGGCCGCGCTAGCCATGTTCTGGTTCATGGCTCATTCCGTGACATGACCGACAGGCTTTGCGATGAACTGCGTCACACGCCACCGGCGTCCTTCAACAGGTCGTCGACGCCGCCGACGCCGAGGGTGCGGATGCCGTCTGCATCTCGAGCGCGCCGGTGCGGGAGAAAGTTGCCGGACTCGTCGCCGCGGCCGACCGCATGCAGTTCGACGACCCACGTTTCCGTCGCGAACTGGCCACGTGGATTCACCCGCGACGCCGGGAAGACGGCATGCCCGCGCTGTCGGCAGGCATGACCGCCCTCCTCGATCTCGCAGCGCCGCTGCTTGCGTCGGTCGTGCGCACGTTCGACCTGGGTGGCGGCCTTGCCGCGGCACATCATGCACTCGCTGAAGGGTCGCCGCTTCTCGTCTGCCTCGCGACGTCGACGGACGACATGCCTGCGTGGCTCGCAGCCGGCGAGGCGCTTGAGCGGCTGTTGCTGGTCGCAGCCAATGCGGGCATCACAGCGTCGTATCTGAATCAGCCGGTCGAGGTGAGCGCGCTGCGCGAACAACTGCGCGCCCTGCTGGCGATGGACGCTGTGCCGCAGCTCGTGTTGCGCGTCGGCCGCGCTAAACGCTCTGCGGCTCATTCACCGCGCCGGCCGCTTGCCGACGTCGTGTCCTGAAGGTTAAACGCCTGTCCGACGAGGCTTGCCATGAAGCATTATTTCAGACTCGGCACCACAACACCCAACGCGACAGAGGCACGCCCTGTGCATGGCGACGCCACCCCGCGCATCGCCTTGCCGCAGCCCGCGCTGAGCGGCGGCATGCCCATCATGGACGCCTTCTCGAAACGGCGCACGACGCGTCGGTTCGCCGCGACCGGGCTCGACGACGCAACGCTCGGGCAGATGCTGTGGGCCGCCAACGGCGTGAACCGAAAAGATGCTGAGGGAAACGACAGACGCACCGCGCCTTCCGTTCTCGCACTCCACGAAATCCACGTCTATGTGGCGCTCGCACGCGGCATGTATCGCTACGATCCGTTGCAGCATTGCCTCGACCTCGTGATCGCAGCCGATCTGCGTGCGTTGACCGGCTATCAGGATTTCGTCGGCGAGGCGCCCGTCGAGCTGGTGTATGTCGCCGACCTTGCCCGCATGCAGGACATCGCGCCGTCCCAGCGCGAGCCGTTCGCGTACGCAAGCGCAGGCGCCATCGTGCAGAACGTCTGTCTGTTTTGTGCCGCTGCTGGATTGGCGGTAGCGGCGAGAAGCTGGCTGAACTGCAGCACGTTGGGCGCAGAGATGCGCCTGTCGCGCGACAGCGTACCAGTCCTTGCGCAAAGCGTCGGCCATTTCGATACGAGCGATTTTCGCCCTGCACCGTGATAAACCAGTGCTTCACGCAATGACTCCAATGATCGGAGAGACGAGCGGCTAGCTCACATCAAACTGACGCCTCGCGCTTTGCGTCAGCGGGCTCGCGAACCAGCAGAACCGGGCACGTCGCACAGCGGACGAAACGCTCCGCAACGCTGCCGATCACCATGCGCCGCAATCCGCGCCGTCCGTGAGTGCCAATCACGACAAGGTCCGCGCCGCGCCGCTGCGCGCAACGCAGCAACGCGCCGGCGATGTCTTCGGCGATGCCCTGCGTCTCCACGATCTCCGTGTCGCCCACGACGTTCAGCTCGCGCATCTGCTCCAGTGCGGCATGCAGCAGCGTGGTTCCGACCTGCCGCGCAGCGTCGGTTAGAAGATGCGGATCGCAGGCACCTGCGTAGGTGAACGCCGCCGACTGATCCAGCACGTAGACGGCGGTCAGCTTGCCGCGCGAGAGCTTCGCCAGCTGAATCGCTTCGCTGAGCGCGCGCTTCGCTGCATCGCTGCCGTCGAGCGCAACCACAATATTCGCGTACATATCTGCCTCCTGAAAAAGCTTGATCGTGATGTTAAAAGTGACGTTGCAAATCAGGCGCGGGCGACATGGCGCTCGAGAAACCACTCTGCCGCATCGAAGGCCGCTCGCACAGCTTCATCCGAATCGAAGCTCTGCCGATGCTCGATCGGCACCAGTTCTCCGGTACGCAGCACGAGGTCGAGGCGCGCATCGAACAGGCGTTGGTTCGGGGCGTGATCGGACGGATTACGGCGCGCGCCCGCTATGTCGTTCTCTGCGCGCTCGCGGATCGCCTCGAGCGCCAGATGGCACCCGGAGATGCATCTGCCAAACCGCCCGAGCCGCACCAGTTGCGCGGCCGCCTCGGACTCAATCTGCGCGGACCCCGCAAATCCGAGGTAGACGATCTGCATATCGATTCCCATACCGCCTCCGCGCAAACTGCACTTTCCGTCGACCGTTGCGGCAGCAAAAGCCCCGTGGACCAGCGAGTCGATGAGAGGATCATGAGCGCGTATCCCTATCTGACGATTGACCTGCGTCAACGAGTTCACAGGGCCGCGCCACCGTGCGCCCCGTTGATCCAGCGCAACTCGCCTCCGCACTTCGCGGCTATGGTCTATACGTTCACAGCCATTACCCTGCGGGACCATCAAATGAACCAATCCGACCATTCCGATGTGGGTGCGCTGACACATCAGGCTCGCGACGAAGCGACTGGCCGCGGCCATTTCTATCTTGTCGGCGGCGGCATTGCGTCGCTTGCGGCCGCTGCCTTTCTGATCCGCGACGCCGATGTGCCCGACTGCCGCATCACGATTCTGGAAGCCCTCGGCAAGGCCGGCGGCAGTCTCGACGGCGCGGGGACGCCACAGGATGGTTACGTCGTGCGCGGCGGCCGCATGCTGGAAAGCAAGTACCTGTGCACCTACGATCTGTTCGACTCGATTCCTACGCTCGACGGTCGCAGCAGCGTGACGAAGGAAATCTTCGACCGGAACGAGACGCTGCGCACGTCGTCGAAAGCGCGGCTCGTGCGCAATGGCAAACGTGAGGACGCACCTGCGTACGAGCTCGCCGAGACACACCTGCTGACGCTTGGCCGTCTTGCGCTCGAACCGGAAGCACTGCTCGGTGACAGTCGCATCTCGGACCATTTCGAGCGCGATTTCTTCGAGACGAACTTCTGGATCATGTGGTGCACGACGTTCGCCTTTCAGCCCTGGCACAGCGCTGCCGAGTTCCGCCGCTATCTGCTGCGCTTCGCGCATATGACGCCGGGCTTCAACCAGTTGCACGGCATCATGCGCACGGTCTACAACCAGTACGATTCCATGGTGCGGCCGCTGCGCAAATGGCTGGACGAACACGGCGTGGAGTTTCGCACCGGCACGCGAGTGCTGGATCTGCGGTGTGACGAAAGTGGCGAACTGAACCGCGTCGCCGGCATCGTCTGTGAACACGGTAGCGGGCGCGCGGAAATTCCGGTCGGCGAGAACGACAAGGTCATCGTCACGCTGGGCTCGATGACCGCAGGATCGAGCCTCGGCGCCACCAATCGCGCTGCGGCGTTCAATCAGCACGACAGCAGCGGCGCCTGGGCGCTCTGGAAAACCATCGCGGCCGGACGCAGCGAGTTCGGTCATCCTTCGGTATTCGCCGATCACGTCGACGAATCGCGCTGGCTTTCGTTTACCGCGACACTGCACGATCCTGCGTTATTTCGCCTGATCCGCGATCTGACCGGCAATGTGCCGGGCGAAGGCGGCCTGATTACGTTCCCGCAATCGAGCTGGCTCATGTCGATCGTGCTGCCGCATCAGCCGCATTTCATGGGTCAGCCGAAGGACGTGCAAGTGTTCTGGGGTTATGGGCTTTTCGTCGACCGGCCGGGCAATTTCGTCGCCAAACCGATGGCCGAATGCACGGGCCGCGAGATCGTGACGGAGCTTCTCGGCCATTTGCACATCGAGGCGCAGGCTCAGCGCATTCTCGACGACGCAATCTGCATTTCATGCCTGATGCCGTTCATCACGAGCCAGTTCCTGCCCCGCAAACGCGGCGACCGGCCGCAGGTCGTGCCCGAGGGCTGGGCGAACCTTGCATTCGTCGGACAGTTTTGCGAGTTGCCGAACGACGTCGTGTTCACCGTCGAATATTCGGTTCGCTCCGCTCAGACCGCTGTCTACACACTGCTTGGCCTGGATCGGACCGCTCCGGCTGTGTATAAAGGTCAGCACGATCCGCGCGTGGTGTACGGCGCGGCTTCCGCGTTGCGCGGCCACTAAGGGACCGATGTTTGTGCAGCGCGTGGCTCGGACATGACTCGCGACGAAGCAAACGCCTGCTCGAGGGGAACGCTTTGGAACTCGACGCAACACCGCTGAAACGTCAGCGCACGATATTGGCGCGGCTCAAGGAGCATCCGCTCGCGCGCGTCGGGCCCGGCCTCATCACCGGTGTCGCCGACGACGACCCCAGCGGCATCGCCACCTATTCGCAGGCCGGCGCGCAATTCGGGCTGAACATGCTGTGGACCATGCCGCTTGCGTTTCCGCTCATGGCGGCCGTCCAGTCGATGTGCGCGAACCTGGGCCGAGTGACCGGCAAGGGCCTCGCCGCCAACATCAAGGAGGCTTTTCCGCCCGTCGTGCTTTATGGCGTGGTGCTGCTATTGCTCGTGGCCAACACACTCAACATCGCCGCCGATGTCGCCGCGATGGGCGAAGTCGCGCAGCTCGTCAGTGGCATCGACCGTCACGTGATGACCGTGTGCTTCGTATTGGCGACACTGCTGTTGCAGATCTTGGTGCCCTATCATCGCTACGTGATTTTTTTAAAATGGCTGACGGTTTCGCTGCTTGCCTACGCAGCGGTGCTGTTCGTCGTTCATGTGCCGTGGCGCGAGGTGGCGCTGCGCACCCTCTGGCCGCGCTTCGATGTGAATGCGGATGCCGCGGCGATGGTGGTCGCCGTCTTCGGTACGACGATCAGCCCGTATCTGTTCTTCTGGCAGACGTCGGAAGAAGTCGAGGACATGCGCGCCCATCCGAACAGCGCGCCGCTCGTGGACGACGCGCGCGAGGCGCCTGCGGAACTGCGGCGTATCAGTTGGGACACCTGGAGCGGCATGCTCTATTCGAACGTCACGGCCTGGCTCATCATGCTCGCCACTGCTGTCACGCTGCATGCCGCTGGCGTCACAGACATCGCCACGGCCGCGCAGGCCGCGAGCGCATTGCGGCCGCTTGCGGGCGACTTCGCCTATCTGCTCTTCTCGCTCGGCATACTCGGCGTGGGATTTATCGGCGTGCCAGTGCTTGCCGGTTCGGGCGCCTATGCGTTGACTGAGGCGCTCGGGTGGCCAGAGGGGCTCGAGCGCAAGCTGCGCGACGCGCGAGGCTTTTACGGCATCATCGCCGTGAGCGTGCTGGTCTCGCTCGCAATCCAGTTTTCATCGATCAGTCCGATGAAAGCGCTGCTCGTTAGTGCTGTGATCAACGGCGTAGTGGCCGTACCGCTGATGGTTGTGATTCTGCTGCTGGTCACAAGGCGTGCGGTGATGGGCGATTTCATCGCGAGCCGGCCGCTTATCGCGCTGGGCTGGGTCGCGGCAGCGGTGATGGGCGCGGCGGCGCTGATGATGTTGCTGCCGCGCTAGACAAGCCGGCGCGGCGCAAACAATCAGCAACTCCATTCCAGCGCCACGTAGTGCGCGAGGTGACGTTCCAGTACGCCCGCGAATGATTCGAGCGCCGTGGTCCCCACGCCCTGCGGCACCTGCCCAGCACGCACCTTGCATTGCGCGACGGGCGCCTTGCCTGCGAGCGCGCGCATTTCGTCGAAAGCCGTGCCTGCGCCAAGGCCCCCGAAGGTGCAAAAGAATCCGACATGGCGGAACCTCGATCGGTTTTGCAGCAGGTACGCGCGGACCGGTGCCGACACCGCACCCGCCCAGACTGGCGTACCCACGAGCACAAGGTCGTACTGTGACGGATCGAGCCCCGCCGGGACGATTTCGGCCGGCCGCTTCCGCCACGAGTCGATAACACAGCGCAGATACCCCAACGCTCCGCGACGCTCGCTGAAGTCGCAGATTTCCTCGATGTCGGCGGACAACATGCCTGCGAGCGCGCCAGCAAGCCTGCGGGTGGTACCGGTACGCGAGAAAAAAACGACGAGAACGCGTGGCTCGGACATGACTCGCTCCTTTGATGGAAAGCGCAATGGCGCGCACTCGTGCGCCATGCATGTCCTGAGGATAGAGGCCGGCGCAGACCTGCTCATGACCTAAGTCAACCCACGCGCGACGCACGGCGCCTGTGGCGCCGTTGATCTGCATCAACGAGGCGGGCGCGATCATTCCTAGACTCAAGCTCACCTGTCCCAGCGTCGTTACTCATTCTCCCGGAGCGCCCGCCATGAGCTACAAGACTATCGTTGTACATCTCGACACGAGCCCAACCGCCCATCCGCGGCTAGAAACCGCACTGTCTCTCGCTAAACAGTTCGGCGCGCATCTGACCGGTGTATTCGCAATGTTCTCGCCCGACCCACGGTCGTTGTACGTGATGGCCGGTACGGCCGAGTACTACCGCGAGCATGAAGAGCGACGCGCGGAGCGCAGCGCGGCGCTCCAGCGGCTATTCCACGCGGAACTCCGGCGTGCGGAAGTAGAGGGCGAATGGATTGCCGTCGACGAGTCCGCGAGCTTTGCCGTGCCGCGACTTGGCCGCTGCGCGGATCTCATCGTCGCCGCTCAGCACAATCCTGGCGACGCCGAATCGTATGTCGGCGACCTGTTCCCCGAGAACCTGATTCTGTCGAGTGGTCGTCCGGTGCTGCTCGTGCCGTATGCCCGCAATGAGCAGACGACGGGCAGCCGAATTCTGGTGGCGTGGGACGGCAGCCGCGAAGCCACGCGCGCCGTGCATGACGCGTTGCCGTTCATGCGCGCGGCAAAAAGCACCACGATTCTCACCGTCAACGGCATGCGAGACGGCGGAAGCCTTCGCATTCCCGGCGCGGACATCGCCACCGTCATCGCGCGCCATGGTGTGCATGTCGATGTGGTCGACATCGAAACAGGAGCCGATGGCTCGGTCGGCGAGGTGCTGCTCTCGCAGGTGGCCGACGCAGGAGCCGACCTGCTGGTAATGGGCGGATACGGTCATGCACGCTGGCGCGAACTGGTGATGGGCGGCGCGACGCGCACGATCCTCAAGTCGATGACCGTGCCGGTGCTCATGTCACATTGAGCTGCAGGCATTCGCCGGTACCGGCCGCACGGCACTGGCATGAACCAGGCGTTTGACGGACAATGAGCGCAACTATCGGCTTTGCGCGCGGGTAGTCCGCCGTCCACGCGGCTACAAAGCCGCCCTCAAACCGAGGCGCCTGCCCGTAGCCCCGCGATGTCGGCGGCATCTTGCAGCGCAACCGATCCTTCTCTGCAGTCTTTCCAAAGAGGCGCACATGCCCGTCAGCGGTCGCACGCCCACGCCGCGCAATGCGGTGTCGAACGAGCGGTTGAGCTGGTTGGCGGGGCGGCCCGCACTCGCGGCAGCAACAGCGTTTGCCGCGTCACTGGCGGTGATGCTGGCCGCGCGGCGCTGGTTCGATCCGGCGCTGCTCATCTGCGTCGCCGCGGCGTTGCTCGTCGCCACAAGCACGCTCATGCTCTTGCGCGCGCGTCGCGAAGCTTCTTCCGCGCACAGCGAGGCAAGCGCCGCGATCAACCAGTCCGGCGTGAACGACGCGCGCATGATGGCGATCATCCGTTCGTCGATGGAAGCGATCATCACCATCGACGAACAGCAGCGTGTCGTGCTCTTCAATCCAATGGCCGAACAGATTTTCGGATGCTCGGCCATGGACGCGATCGGCGCGCCGCTCGCGCGCTTCATCCCCCAGCGGTTTCGCGCGGCGCACGCCCGGCATGTCGAACAGTTCGGCGTGACAGGCGTGTCCGACCGCCAGATGGGCCGGCAGCGCGTGCTCTGCGGCTTGCGCGCAAACGGCGAGGAATTCCCGATCGAGGCTTCCATCTCGCAGATTCGCGACGGCGGCGCAACGCTTTACACCGTCATGCTGCGTGACGTCACCGAACGCGTGAAAGCCGAACATGCGCAGCAGCAGGCCCGCGAGGAATTGCGCGAACTGTCCGCCAATCTGCAGAAAATCCGCGAAGATGAAAAGACGCGCATCGCACGCGAACTGCACGACGATCTTGGCCAGCAACTGACCGCTCTGAAAATGGACATCTCGTCGGTTGAAGAAGCGCTTAACGGGTCCGCAAGCGAACTGGTGCGCGACCATTTGCAGGGCATGCGCCGTCTTATCGACGCGACCGTGGCGTCGGTTCGCCGCATTGCCGCCGATCTGCGGCCGGTGATGCTCGACGACCTTGGACTCATCCCCGCAGTCGAATGGCTCGCGAACGACTTCACGAACCGCTATGGCATCGACGTCGAGCGCGACATCGAAACCGGCGACGCACGTTTCAGCCCCGCGGGTGCGACCGCGCTGTTCCGTATCGTGCAGGAAGCGCTGACCAACGTTGCGCGACATGCCGACGCCACGCTCGTCACACTGAGCCTGCGCGCCGGCGGCGAGGGCGTCGTGCTGCGCATCGCCGACAATGGCCACGGCATGTACCGTAACCGCGAACCGGCGGGCAAGTCGTTTGGTCTGCTGGGCATTCGCGAACGCGCCCATATGCTTGGCGGCGCCGTCGACATTCAAACCGAGCAAGGCCACGGCTTTGCGTTGAGCGTCACCATTCCAGCGGAGGCGGTGCAGATGCAGGAGTTGCAACCATGACTCGGGTCTTGCTCGCCGACGATCATGCGCTCGTTCGCGACGGTCTGCGTCACATTCTCAAGGGCGCAAGCGGCTTCGATGTGGTGGGCGAAGCGAGCGACAGCGCGAGCACCGTCGCACTGATGCGTGCAAGCGCCGCGGACGTGCTGGTGCTCGACCTGTCGATGCCGGGCCGCAACGGCGTCGAGCTGATAAAACAGATCAAGGACGAAAAGCCGTCGCTGCGTATCCTCGTGCTGACCATGCACGCCGAGCAGCAATACGCCGTGCGCGCGTTCAAGGCCGGCGCGTCCGGCTATCTGACCAAGGAAAGCGCGAGCGCGGAGCTGGTGACGGCCGTGACGAAGGTGGCAGCGGGCGGCGTCTACGTGAGCCTCGCGATGGCCGAGCGCTTCGCGCAGAGTCTGAACGAGCCCGCCGACCTGCTACCGCATCAGCGCCTGTCGGACCGCGAATTCGACGTCCTCAAGCGCATTGCCGCCGGCCAGACCATCACGGAAATCGCGGCCGAGTTGTGCGTCAGCGCGAAGACCATCAGCACCTACAAAACCCGCATCCTCGAGAAAATGCAGATGCCGCACGAAGCGGCGCTGGTGCGCTATGCGATGCGTCACAAGCTGGTCGATGACGAACAGGACAATATCTGACCGCCTCCGCCGCCCCACTGGCGGGCCGCGACGCCTGATGTAGGAAACGCCCTACAGACCTTCCCACTCGCCTACACGAAGTTAGCTCAGCGCCGATTTCATTTTGAGATGGCGCGGCCAATACTTCGAGGCATGAACTCAAGCCTCAATCGCCCCGCCCTGCGTGTTTTTCTCGTCGACGATGCCTTCCCCGTACGGCGCCGTATGGCCGCGTTGTTCGGCGCGCTCGACGGCGTGGAAATCGTCGGCCAAGCCGAGGAGCCCGGTGCGGCCTTCGCGGGCATCGAGGCCGCCGCAGCTCATCTGGTAGTGACGGAGTTGCACCTGAACGGTGGCACCGGCATGGAGTTGCTGGCCTTGCTCGCCCAACGCATGCCGCACGTGATCGCGATGGTGCTGACCAACCGTTCGGGCGCCTGGTTCCGGCGCGCATGCCTGACAAGCGGCGCGCACTATTTTTTCGACAAGACTCGCGAATTCGAACTTGCGAGAAGTGCGATTCAGCGGATCGCCATCGAACATCACGAACGCGCCTTTCTTCCATCAGGAGCACATCATGTCTGACGTTGCCGCTTGTCCGGTCAGTTCGCGCACATTCATCCCGCTGCAAACTGCATTGAGGCCGGCACAAGAAGCTACTACTGACCGCGCCCCGCGCAAGGACGCCATGCGCTGCTCGTCGTGCTCCATGCGCCCCATGTGCATGCCGCAGGGCCTGACGCCCGAGGAATTACAGAGGATCGAAGCGCTCATTTGTCCGTCGCGGACCATCAGGCAGGGCGAGACGATCTTCCGCGCGAACGATTCGTTTCACAGCATCTATGCGGTGCGCGCGGGATCGTTCAAGACCGTCGTCATGCACCGCGACGGCCGCGCGCATGTGACGGGCTTTCATCTCGCCGGCGATTCGCTCGGACTCGACGGCGTGTGCTCAGGTCATCATAGCTGCGATGCGGTCGCGCTCGAAGACAGCAAGGTCTGCATCATTCCGTTTCATATGCTCGAGACGATGTGCCGCGAAGTGAAGGCGGTTCAGCTGCACGTGCACCGCCTGATGGGCAGCGAGATCGTGCGCGAATCGTCGCAGATGATGCTGCTCGGCACGATGTCGGCGGAACAACGCGTGGCGACGTTCCTGCTGAATCTCTCGGAGCGCCTCAGAAAGCGCGGCTATTCGCCGGCGGAATTTCACCTGCGCATGACACGAGAGGAAATTGGCAGCTATCTCGGGATCAAGCTCGAGACGGTGAGCCGGATGTTGTCGCGCTTCCAGCGCGATGGCTTACTCGACGCGCACGGCAAGGACATCCGCATCCTCGATCACGACGCCCTTTCCCGGGTTTGATGGCCAGCACTGCGGCGCCTGTCATGCGGCCATCACGCAGATCGGCGCGCGCGGTTAGCATCCTCCCCCTTAAGTCGTGGTTTAGAGCGTGAGCTGCGTCTCGCCCGCGATGCGTATGAAAGCCAGTCCATCGCCGCAGGTGGGGTTCCCTACCGAGCCCATCCGCCGTTCGCCCCACAGAAGTGAAAAGCGGAACGACGGGATATCGCTCATGTGGATCGCACCGCAGATCACCACGCCACCTTTCACGACTGCTTTCAAAGCTTGGGGAACGAGCGCACCGACCCGCGCAAACAGCAACACGGCGCCCAGCCGCAGCGCGAGTTGCTGCGCCGCGCGACCGCCGGGTCGTGTGATTGCGTAGACTGTGCGCTGGTGATGAACCGCCACCGCGCAGCGTATGCGCCGCAGCACTGAACCGCTCGGGACGAACAAGCTCGCGGTCGACCTGGTGAAGGTCCGTGCGGCACACGCCGCACCCGTGGACATCGATCAATATCTGCCCAATACCGGGCCTGCGATCCGGGCAGGTCGTCTTCGCGAAGGGTCGATGAGTCACCGTCGAACACTATTGCGCGCATAGACATTCCCCCTGGCTTTCACCGACGCCCCGTGTCGTTGCAGAAGTCCGACTAACTCAGTCACAAAAGCGGAAGTAACCGCTGTGCATGAGTACCAGCTTTGCTCCGATCTCGTTGAGGATATTTCTTGTCGCGCGCTCAATAGGAAGTCGATTTGAACGCGGTGAGCAAATCCTCTTCGCGCACTGTACGCGGGGGTCGCCCACTTCCGCAGAGAACGCGACGACCAAATCGCGCGCGCAGTATTCAGGGCATTCATCGGGAAAATGGATCTTCATGACAGTCACCTGATCGTATGGGGTACGCAGTCTGTGCGCCGCGCGCCCGTCACCAGCACCTATCCACAGCCAGTAAAATTCGTTCGCTGTTCTCTGGTTGATCGAGGTCAACCTGAGATCGAAGCCCGACCGTACACTGAACTCATTCCCTCGCACAGGACTGCGCGCCAATGAACGCCTTGAGCCGCAATAGCCTTCTGGCATGTGTTGCGTTCGTGCTGTTTGCCCTCGCCGCGCAGGCCGAACCCGAACCGGCCGCACTGGTGGATCAGCATCGCTGCATGTTCTGTCATACGCGCGACGCAGCGTTCCTCGCACCATCGTTCGAGCAAATCGCCGCCCGCTACCGCGATGTGCCCAACGCGCAGTACATGCTTGAGCACAAGTTGCGGCTGGGCGGCAAAGCTCATTGGGGAGACATGGCAATGCCGTTGCCAGCCGATCGCGGCGGCCCAATATCGGCGGAGGACGCACACACGCTGGTGCACTGGGTACTCAGTCAGTGATCGCCCGTGGGACCTCGACCTGCGGGTCCCCGGATCAGTTGACCGCAGTTACGTTCGGAGATTGTCATGCGCCTCACAATTCATCTCGACACATTCAATTGTGAACATCCGATGGCTTTTGCCATCCTCTGGCTCGACAAGGACTCCCGGCAATGGTCGCGCGAGGGTCACCTCGGGCTGGACCTGCCGGAATGGGGTCTCCTCCACATGGATTGCGGCAATACGCTCGTGTGTAGCGCCAATGACACCACCCCTCTATGCGTTCTCGAAGGGTTGGACCTGAACGGTTGCGACGGTCCTTTTGAAGGCGAGACAGGCAGCGCCCAATGGTGCGCGAAGCGCGCACGCACGCTGATGACTGGAAACTGGCATGTGCAATGTATTGATCATGAGCAGACAGCCCCAGAGCATGGTCTGTTCGCTGGCGGCGACGGCGCTTGAATCGCTGGGCTCGGCGAGGCTTCCAGGCGCGGCAGTCGTTAGCGAGGGGTCGGTAGGTCCCCGAGCAGTCATCTGTCGCCGCTGCGCGTAGGAGTGGGCAGCAGCACGAAGCACGCAACGCCCAACGAGAGCGGCAACGCCATAACCGAAAAAGGACGGCTCGTCGAAGAGCACGCCGCGGATCGACGCCGGGATGCCCGCAAGCGCTACAAAAACGCGATTGAGCCGATGCCGGCAAAGTGGTTGCCGTACACCCGTTGTGACAACGCATTCGCTCCACCATCGTCGGCGCTAGCCGCGACTGCTAAGTTGAACACACCGAGGTTGCCGACCTTCATCAGTGTGCCGAGCCCCGCGTTATACGCCGCGCGTGAACTCACCGTGCGCTTCGAGCGTCAGCCGGTCGGTCAGGCCGTAGCGCAGCGAGCCCGACAGCGACGGGTCGCCCGCATAGTCGAACGAGCGCAGCGCATAGGCCCGGCGCACGAAGCCCGCCTCGACCGAAAAGTCGGTCAGCCCGCTCGCGAGCAGCCGGGAGTCGATATAGAGCGGCACCGTTGTCATCACGCTGCGGCCAAGTACGTCACGCGTGATGATGACCGCTTCGCCGGCGCCTCTGATCGACGGAACAGCGTTGATCGCGAACGGACCGGAGGGCGCCGTGCCACTGAACTGACGGACGTTGTTCACGTACAGATCCACGGCGCTCGGCACCGCTGACGAGCCGGCGAGTGTCGGCACCGGATAGGTGATGAGATCCGGCCTCAAGCTGAAATCGCGCGACACCTGGGCGCCACCCGCCGCACCGGCCGCGTCCATGTCAGCGACGACGAGATCGTATCGCCCAGGCGCGTGGTCAGGAGCGAATCGGGGCTCGAATGGCTCCACGATGTATCGAGCCGCACATAACGATGCTGGCTCGCATACCAGTAGGCGGTGCCCGTGTTGTCGAAGATGCCACCGGGGTAAAAAAGCCGCTGCTCCGTGTACAGGCCGTATTGCGTCGGTAAGTTGGTCTGGGCCGTGAAATCGTAGTTGATGACGAGGCCCGTGCCGCTCGCGGATAGGGGCGGTCTCGGTTGCGCATTTGCAAGCGCGGCAGGTATGCGCCGGGCATCGGCGACTTCCAGATCGAGACGCTGTCGCTCTGGCCGGTACGTGTACCGCAGGCCGGGAACCGAGCCAAGCGCTATCCGTCCGCTTGCATCGGTACTCGGGTCGTCGGTGCGGATGCCCAAGTCCCGCAACTCGTCGCGCGTCGTATAAATCATCTGGTCTGTTACGAAGAAATGCGCGATCTGCTGCATCGCCGCGCCATTGATCGTCACGTCAAGATACAGTTCCCCGCGCACAGGTGCCGTGGCAGGAATCGGCGATAACGATGCGGGCAGCCTTGGCAACGGAGGCGGCGGCACATGTGCCAGTTGCGGCGCACTGGTAGCAAGCGGTACTTCGCCCGCTGATGCGCCATCGCCAGGTGCAGCGAACACGGACCATGCAGCGAGAGGCAGCGCGACGCCTGCGCACGCGAGTGTGACCCGTAGAGCGACACGGCTATGCCGGGCATGCGGCGTATGCCTCATCTGCCACGTATGCCGCACCGGTCAATGCGTGGGCGCGTCGGACGCGGACGCCGTCGTCTGCTGTTGCAAAACGATTTTTTGCGCGACCGCGCGACCGTTGATCACAGCGCGCAAGGTCGCCCACGATGCGCCGGCCGGCGCATCGCCGACGGGCCAGCGGCGAACCGCGTGCGGCAACGCGTAGCCAAGCAGCCCGGGCGCAAGCTGCGTCGACTTGCCGTCCGGCCAGTCGAGATGCACCTGGCTCAGTTGCGCGTGACCCGCATCGCGGCTCGCAGCAGCAGCCGCGCGTGCCCCGCGGCGCCGGACGAGCCGGAGGCAACGGCAGGCGTTGCCGTGCCGCGCTCGAGTGCAAAGTCGATAGCCGGAAGCGTGGCACTCGCCGGCGCGCCCACAAAGACGGGAACCGAGTAGCGTAGCTGCACACCCACGCCAGTCAGCTGTGCGTCGGTCCCGTCCGGGATCTCATCGATGAGAAGACGATAGGTTTCTTCCGTATCAACCGGTGCGCCGCTGGGACGCAGAATCCGCACGATCTGATCGGCACCGGGCGCAACCTGTACGATCGGTGGACTGGCTACGACCCGGTCGGTGCGTTCAAGCCGGTCTTCATCCGGCGTCTGGCTCCAGGCGAACACGCGCACCTGAGCGTTCAGGGGCGTCGTACCGTCGTTGCGCAGCGTCAGGGCGGCCGCCGGCTGCTGTGCGGACAGGTCCAGGCAGATGGGGGAAACCTGCAACGCGGCGGCGCTTGCATCCTGAGCCGGCAAAGCGTTGCGCATCGCATACAGTTAAAAATTGGCGCCGGCGCTAGTGGAGGTGTGCGGCGTTTACGTTGCGTCACACTTATGACTAGTACTCACGAGTGTCAAGGATTGGTCGGCGTTGGAGGTCGACGGACTATCGATGTTTCCGCAACCGGTGAATTTCCCGGATATCGAATCGCCCTCCACGTGCTTCTAGTTAGACAGTGCATATAGGGCGTCCAGCGTCTCGAGAGAAAATGCTGCAAGCCAAGGCATCGGCGTCTTGAACTACGATCCTTTGGGCCGCGCGGCGCCTAAACCGGCCCACAACTGCCGGCATTCACCTGTCCTACCACTGCGGTAATGAGCGGTCCTGCTCGGGCTTCGTCGGCTGGGATTTCGCGTGCACCGGCACGTCGGTCATGCCAGCCGGCGCGAGCCACCCGCTGTGCGCTGGCAACCGAGCCATTAACGCGTCCATCGACCGTTAGCTGCTGCTAGCGACCGCCCACCGGTGACGGGATAAGCGAGCGATTGCCTCCATCCCCGAGCTGGCCGGCGAACAATCGAGTCCTGCGTTTGTTTTCCCCAAGATCCGCTCTCCGATGTGGCCAATCGCATGGCCGTTAGCCCGTCAAGCGTCGGTCGCGCAAGTAGATGAAATCGCACCGCCAAGGTCGTCGCAATGCGGACACCGCCCGCCTCCGCCCCGCGTTGTGGTTGCCCCACCAGCGGTCGCCATCTTTGTGTAGGCGTGAACGCGCTGCCTGAGCTGACGGATGCAGCTTGGCTCCCGGTGACTCGCGCGCGAGAGGCTCAACACGTAATCCTTACTGGCCGCTCACTTGAACTCATGATTGCCGACCTTGCTCGAGCACGGTGACACGGGTACGTGATCTCGTAAACTTCAACCCGTACTCTGCACTTATTTGATTACCTTCCGCCAAAAGACCAGGTACGCCGCAGAGCAGGATGCGATAAGCACGATGCCCCACATCGGGACCATACTAATCAAAACGGACGTTGCCGACATTTCATACTCCTTATTAATAGCATTGGTTACCGGAGCGCTTTGCTCATCGTCGCATAAGCGACTTCATGTTCCTGCGCTCGAGTTATCGGTGCATTCATGGTACTCCCGCGAGGGTCGGGCAACTGTGGTGCCCTGTCGCACCGACTTGCGCCAGATCAACGATCAATCTGTCGAAGTTGCGTTGCACCCAGTCGCAATCTCAGGAGCAGACAGCTGCGTCGAACGACGCAGATACGGCAAGCGATGCGGGCACTGGCACTGCATTCGATACGCTAGCTCGCTGCCGATGCGATAGGGAGACGCAGAGCATTGCTCAAAAGCTCGCCTTTGCTGCGCCACGCACAGCGGCGCCGCGCGGATGTCGTAGCCTCGCGCCGCGGTATCGTCTGGTGATTTGTCATCGCCTGGCCCCGAGGCTCGCGCTGATGACCGGACGACACATCCTTGCGAAATTCCCTGATTTATTTGGTTTCGTGATGCCGGCCCTCGGCCTCCGCACAGGTTGACTTTTCTCCTTTTCCTCACTTCGGCCAACTACAGCAGCGCTTCGCCTACGGATTTTTTTCGCATTCTGCACCATGCCCCGACGAATCGACTTAGAGCGCCTAAGATTACCGACGTCCCCAATCGCGCCCTCCCGCCAAGCCTGCTGACGCGATAAAGACGACAACCGCAAAGATGATTCTGGGTTATGACCCGACCATGATTTCCTGTCTCAAGGCGCGTCGCATGAATCGACGCGGCAGTTCGCGCGCCGCCAATGACGCGTTCATCATCGACCCAGCCGGGTATCGCGATTGATTGATGCGCATCAAAGCCCGGACGCCTCTCATCCAAGCGGCCCTCGCAATATTGACGGGTAATTCTTCACGAAAAATGTGACCCGTTCGCGGTGCAACTCATCTCTTGATGTGTATCAAGTACGTCGTCCGTTTAACGATCATAGTCTCCATACATACCCACGCTGATTCATCGCAGTCCTCGATTCTGTCGTGCTTGCCTTGCAGCCGTCGCCATTCTCGCGCCAGATTTCCAGACGCGTCGGCGCACGCACTATGGCCGCCAAGAGCCATCCCACAAGCGACCACGCTCTCGATGCGTGATCGCCGCCATGATCCAGATCAGGAGGCTACGCATGTCTACCGTCGAACTCAATCAAGCCAACACTACGGCGCCGCGGATCCTCGCGCTTCAGCACGCAACCATCGACGGCATGGAGGCTTACCACGCGCTCGTGGCCGAGGCCGAACGCGATCACGAAGCGTTCTGGGCGCGCCTTGCCAGAGAGCATCTCGAGTGGCGACGACCATTCACGAAAGTGCTGAACGATACCAACGCGCCTTTCTATCAATGGTTCGAAAACGGCGAACTCAACGCTTCGTACAACTGCCTTGATCGAAACCTGATCAACGGACTCGCCGACAAAACGGCCATCGTGTTCGAGGCAGACGACGGCAAGGTCACGCGCGTCACCTATCAGGCGCTCTATCACCGCGTGTGCAGAATCGCCAACGCGCTGCGCGCGCGCGGCGTAAAGAAAGGCGACCGGGTGGTGATCTATATGCCGATGTCGGTGGAAGGCGTCGCGGCCATGCTGGCGTGTGCGCGCATCGGCGCGCCGCACTCCGTCGTGTTCGGCGGCTTCTCCGCGAAATCGCTGCATGAACGCATGGTCGATGTCGGCGCGGTGGCGGTAATTACCGCCGACGAACAGGTGCGCGGCGGCAAGACGCTGCCGCTCAAGACCATCGTCGACGAAGCCCTTGCGATGGGCGGCACCGACGGCGTTAAAACGGTCGGCATTTATCGCCGTACCGGGGGCCGGATTCCCTGGATCGCGGGACGCGACGCATGGCTGCATGAACTCGAACAGGACCAACCCGATACCTGCGAACCTGAATGGGTCAGCGCGGAACACCCGCTGTTCGTGCTGTACACATCAGGGTCGACTGGCGCGCCTAAGGGCGTTCAGCACAGCACCGGCGGTTATCTGCTGTGGGCCGCCGTAACTATGAAATGGACCTTCGACATCAAGCCGGTCGATGTCTTCTGGTGTACCGCCGACATCGGCTGGATCACCGGTCACACGTACATCTGCTATGGCCCTACCGCAGTCGGCGCTACCCAAGTGATCTTCGAAGGCGTCCCCACCTATCCGAATGCGGGCCGTTTCTGGGACATGATCCAGCGCCACAAGGTCAGCATCTTCTACACGGCGCCGACCGCCATCCGGTCTCTCATCAAAAGCGCCGACGCCAACGCCGCCGTGCATCCAGGCAGCTTCGACCTGAGTAGCCTGCGCATTCTCGGCACGGTCGGCGAACCAATCAACCCCAGCGCATGGGACTGGTATGCCGAACATGTCGGCGGCGGCCGCTGTCCGGTGCTCGACACTTTCTCGCAAACGGAAACGGGCGGCCACATGATCTCGCCACTGCCGGGCGCCACCTCGCTCGTGCCGGGATCGTGCACGCTGCCGATGCCGGGCATCGACGCGGCGATCGTCGATGAAACCGGCCATGAAGTGGCCAACGGTCAAGGCGGCGTGCTCGTCATCCGCAAGCCGTGGCCTTCGATGATCCGCACGATCTGGGGCAATCCTGAGCGCTTTCGCGACGGTTACTACCCGGAGGACCTAGGCGGCAAGCTGTACCTCGCTGGCGACGGCGCGATTCGCGACCGGGATACGGGCTACTTCACGATCACCGGTCGTATCGATGACGTCCTGAATGTGTCCGGACACCGGATGGGCACCATGGAAATCGAATCCGCACTGGCGGCCAATCCACTTGTCGCCGAAGCTGCAGTCGTCGGGCGTCCGGATGAAACGTTCGGTGAGGCTATCGTCGCCTTCGTCGTTCTGAAAACGGCGCGGCCAACCGGTGCTGAGGCTAAGCGCATAGCGGACGAATTGCGCGCCTGGGTAGCCAAGGAAATCGGTCCGATCGCGAAACCGAAGGACATCCGGTTCGGCGACGCCATGCCCAAGACGCGCTCCGGCAAGGTCGTGCGCCGCTTGTTGCGCTCAGTCGCGAAAGGCGAATCGATTACACAAGACACGTCGACCGTCGAAAATCCTGCTGTGATTTCACAGTTCGCCGATTCAATCTGAACGGTCCGGCGGTGCGCCTCTCCTGCACTCCGGCGTCCAGACGCTCGACCCTGTTGTGGCCATGCGCGGCGCCTGTCTTAAGGACAGCCGCGCAATCGACCTGCACTTCTTTCTGCATGAGGAATTCATCATGAATATCAAAGCCCCTAATCCGGCTGCACTGGGCCTAGCCGGTTTTGCCTTGACGACCTGGCTGCTGAGCATGATTAATGCCGGCTGGTTCGGCGGCACTGCGATGGGCATGGTGCTCGCCGTTGCTTTCGCTTATGGCGGCACTGTACAGATGCTAGCCGGACTCATGGAAATACCGCGCGGCAATACATTTGGCGCGACGGCCTTTCTGAGCTATGGTGCGTTCTGGTGGTCGTTCGCCCTCTTCGTGCTGTTCCTCCACGGTACTGTGCCTGCGGCGTTCATCGGCTGGTATCTGTTCCTGTGGGGCGGGTTCACGCTTTATATGTGGGTCGCCACATGGCGTGCGCCGCGCGCGTTGCAACTGGTGTGTAGTGGTCAAGTTATTTCGGACAGGCAGATAGGTTTTTTCGCTGTCGGTTTCGCCTCGTAGGCGGCGGGCGACAGATAGCCCAAGGTCGAATGTAGACGTACGGCATTGTAGAAGCCGACGATGTACTGGTTGATGTCGCGCCGTGCCTCGTCGTGGTTGGCGTACTGGCGCTGCCACACGCGCTCCATTTTCAGGTTCAGGAAGAACCTCTCCATCACTGAATTGTCCCAGCAATTTCCCTTGCGACTCATGCTGCAAACCACGTGATGTTGCTTCAGAACCGCCTGGTACTCGTCACTCGCATACTGGCTGCCCCTGTCCGAATGCAGGACCAGTCCCCGCGCTGGCCGACGCTGCTGCAGCGCCATGGTCAGTGCTGACATGACTAGTCCGGTCGGCATGGTGGAGCCATAGACCAGCCGACTACCTTGCGCGAGAACAGGTCCAGCACGACCGCCAGATACAGCCAGCCCTGCGCCGTGCGGATATACGTGATATCAGAAACCCACGCACGATTAGGCTCGTCCACGTCAAACTGCCGGTCGAGCACGTTTGCGGCCACAGGTAGCGTATGCCTGCTGTCGGTCGTGGAGACGAACTTGCGCTTCCAGCTCGTGCGCAGGCCTGCTTCACGCATCAGCGTACGCACCCGGTAACGGCCAATACGTAGCCCTTTCTCCCGCACTGCATGCATCACACGCCGGCTGCCATAGCTCGCGCCGCTGGCGGTGAAAGCTGCCTTGACGTGGTGAACTCTGGGACTGTCCAAACCTGCTTATCACCCCGCACGTCGACGCCAACTGCGATGACTATGCGAAGCGGGCTTCGCCCATCGTGGTCGAGAACGTACGTCAATTCCTCGATGGTGCCGACGCTCGGAGCCTTCTCAATTACGTTCGTGGAAGGCCGCCAATGTGTGCACTTGGAGCCGCTGCCTTGGCTCTTGGCGAATCGCCGGCGCTTCAAATGCCGACTTCAGCAACCAGCCAGACCCGGCCAGATTACCGGCGTTCGCAGCGATTCGCCGCTGCGAGACTGAGCTCGGCAAGCTCGGCGGCAGACGCGATCAGGGTTACGGCTTCGCCATATCGTCTTTCAACGATCGATCGTCGATTTCTGGAATTTCATTAATGTGAGAAAATTGGATTCGTGATCAATAGACGGGCGAATGAATCGAAATTCGCCGATCGACTCTCACTACAACTGTGGCCCTCCCTATGTCTTCTAGTCTGACAAAGATGTTGAGCATACTGGAATTGTTTGACGAGAGCACGCCAACTTGGACCGCGGACGCTGTTTGCCAGCGGCTCAATTTTTCGACGTCTAGCGGATACCGATACCTTAGAGAACTTTGCGACGCGGGCCTCCTCGCAAGACTCACGGGCGGGGTCTATACGCTAGGGGTGCGAATCGCCGAACTTGAATACGTATTGCGAACGGCTGACCCAATCGCCAAAGTAGGCAAGCCTGTACTCAAGGCACTCGCTAATTCCACAGGATGCGACGCCCTTCTCTCAAGCCTGCACGGGTTGCACATCATTAACATGCATCACGAACGTGGAGTTGAAGACCTCAACCTCACATATGTCCGCGGCAGACAACACCCGCTGTTTCGAGGTGCAGTAGCTAAAGCGATATTGCCCTTCCTGCGTCGCCCGCTACTGGTAAAGCTTTACGCATCCCATGCTAAAACGATCGCGAACGAGCAGCTCGGGACGGACTGGCTCAGCTTCTGGCGGACATTGCAGACGATGAAGCAACAGGGATTTAGCGAAAGCCGTGAGGAGCTTGACCCAAGCCTTCATGGGCTTGGCGTGCCGGTGTTTGTAGGAGAAACGTTGGTCGGTAGCCTGACGATTGTGTATTCGAGCGCCAGAGCCCGAGTGTTGAGTCGCGAGGGCTTGGTCGAACAACTGCAGGCCGCATCGCGCGAAATGAGTAAGGCGCTTCAGGAAATCACCACGCCCGAAATGGATGATGCGGCGCACGCTTAGTCGGCTTCAGCCGAAGGCAAACAGGCGCTAGCCTTCCGATCACTAATTTCTTCCTACGAAAATCCCACCACACGGCGGCCCGCCCCGGCGCCGTCGCTTGAGCGCGTCGATTCGACTCGCGCTGTCGCCCCCTGCTTGGTCCCTTTTTCGCGCTGAGGGTGGCACGAATAATCTGCCCCCGCGGCTATCGCTGCCGCCAAACGAAATCCGGCTTTCCCCGCGTCAGAATCCAAAACTCGTGTTCTCACATTCTCGGAAATCGCGGGCGCCGCATGGTCGCGCCTCCCCTGCAAATTACGGGTTTGCCACTATTTGGCAAAATGGAAATTTTTAGTACGATCCAGCATACCGATCGTTTACATCTTTCCGACCTCACTGACATGGCAGACGCAATCATCAAACATCACCCGAAAGACGACCTCTACGATGTCGTCCTTATCGGTTACGGTCCGGTAGGCGCGACGTTGGCAAATCTGTTGGCGGCCTACGGACTGTCCGTAGCAGTAGTGGAGCGGGAAGCAGGCGTCTATCACCTCGCTCGCGCAGGCCATTTCGATGCCGAAGTCATGCGGGTGTTGCAGGGTATTGGCGTGGCCGACGAGGTGGAGTCACAGAGCGGCATCACCTTGGGCATGCGATTCCTGGATGCTGATGGCGCACTCCTGATGGAGTGGAAACGTGGCGGGGAGAAGGGGCCGCATGGCTGGGTGAGCGACTACATGTTTCACCAACCCGATCTGGAGCGCACACTGCGGAAAAAGTTGGCCAGCGCGGAAAAGGTGCAGTCGTTCCTTCTTCACGATGTATACGCCATCGAACAGGAACAGGACTTCGTAAGAGTAAACGCGGAAGACACCGCAAACGCACGCCTCGTTCAATTCCGCGGCCGCTATGTCGTCGGTTGCGAAGGGGCGCGTTCTCTGGTCCGGCGCACCATCGGATCAGAGCACGAGAATCTGGGCTTCAAACAGCGCTGGCTGGTGGTGGACGTCAAAGAATTGCGCGACTTGGCCCTTGAACGGGTAAGCACGCAGCACTGCAATCCCCAGCGTCCGATGTACGCGAGCTGCACGGCGCATGGCATGTTGCGTTGGGAAATCATGCTCCGGCCTGAAGACGACACAGCGACCGTCACCCGAGAAAATGCGGTCTGGGATTTCATCGAAAATTCTGTTCGGCCGATCAACCGTGGTGATGGTGAAATCACACGAGCCGCCGTCTATACATTCGAGTCTTTGATCGCGCGTCAGTGGCGCGATCGCCGTTTGCTGCTGGCCGGCGATTCAGCGCATCGCATGCCTCCGTTCCTGGGGCAAGGGATGTGTGCCGGAATACGGGACGCGGCGAACCTGGCGTGGAAACTCGCCGCTGTTTGTCAAGGCCGAGCGGACGACGGATTACTTGACACCTATGAAGCGGAACGCGTCCCTCATGTGCGAGCGTTTATGCAAGGTGCCATTGAGGCGGGACAGATCGTGCAGATGGCCGATCCGGAAGCGCTCGCGGAAAGAGCGCGAGATATGCGCGCGAATCCGAAGGCTTATGCACCGCCCAATCCAGCGTTGGGCGCGGGCTTGAATCCCCGTTACGGCGAAGCGGGCCTTGGCCGGCAGTTCGTCCAACCGTTCGTAGATGGGCGGTTAGTAGACGATATCATTGGCCACTCGTTTGCGTTGGTCGTCACTGAAGACTTCGTTCGCTCACACGGCGACCCTGCCGCGCTTCAGAAGCGCTTCGCGGGACTAAAGGTCGTGGTCCTTCCGGCAGAGAGCGAGAGTGCATTAAATCGATATCACGCGCCCGCCTTATTGCTTCGCCCGGATCGGTATGTGCACGCGGCAATTCAGGACCTCGCGCAACTGCAGGCAACTCTTGACGAACTACCGGTGAGGCTTGGTTGACATGCCGATCAAGTCCAGCCACACCGACAGCTTCATCACCGTGCCTCCCGCACGCAGCGAGAACGCGGCGCTCGACCAGGCCATGCTACGCGCTTATCCGATCGCACGCTCGTTGGACTACGGCTGCGCATTGGACGATGTGCTCAAACTGCATCAACGTGTAGATATGGGCTTCGGTTGGTCTGACGTAGCCCTGCAACTGGCAGACGATAACGAATATCGGGCCGAAAAGGCTTCCGGGCGAGGCCAGACGAGCGTCGAGACTCGATTCCTGTTGCACGCGGCCGCATGCTGTCGTCTCGCGCAAGCAGGACTCGAACACGATCCTTTGCGACGATTACAGGCTTACGACCGCCAGGCGATGTATTTCGAAACCGCGATGAGCGATGCAACGTCAACTGCCTCGACTGAGGCGTTTGCGGTTGACCTTGACGGCGTAAGGCATCGCGCATGGCTGTTCCGCGCTCCAGGGCTTGAATCGGGTGGTCCCGCCGTGGTCGTATGGGGCGGAGCCGACGGTTGGTGCGAGGCATTCCATCCCAGTGTGTTTTCTTACCTCGAAAGGAGTCTTTCTGTCTGCTTGCTCGAACTTCCGGGCCAGGGGCTCGCACGTTTGCGGTATGGCTCCGCACTTCGAGCAAATTTCACACAGCTAGTGTCCTCGGTCCTCGACGCTTTGATTGCCCGCGGGGCGGGCCAGGACTGCTTAGGCGTCGTGGGCCATAGCGCGGGCGGCTCGCTCGCCTTGGCGGCCGCTGGGGCTGACGATCGCATTAAGGCCTGTTGCAGCAACGGCGGGTCGTATCAATTGCAGAACGGTCTGATCAAGTATCCACGCGTGCTGCAGCGTTTTGCCCGGATGCTTGGAGATGCCGTCGCTGACATGGACGCACTGGATTTCCTCAATCAACTGGACGTGCCGAACGCCGTCACAAACATGCGGGCATCGCTGCTTTGTTTGCAAGGCGGCCAAGACGTCCTCGTAGCCGATGACGAGGCATATCGTCTAGTCGAGCTTCGCGGCGACACAGAGGCCACCCTGGAATATTGGCCCACAGGTGCGCACTGTCTCTACAACCATTCCCTCGAACGTAACAGCGTCATGACTGACTGGTTCGCCGCACAGCTGATCGGCACGCGCGCACAGCACGACTCACCACGGAGATCACTATGAGCCACAAATCTGGCCTGAAATTCAGCCACGTTGGCTTCTTTGTTACCGACCTCGATCGAGAGGTGAATTTCTACAGCAGCGTTCTCGAATTTACGGTGACAGACCGTGGCTTTCTTGAAGGCCCAGACGGTCATCAATTGGCATTCTTGAGTCGCGACCCCGATGAACATCATCAGATCGTGTTGGTGTCGGGACGCCCCTCGGAGCGTTCATTCAACGTCATCAACCAGATCTCGCTGAAAGCTGACTCGCTGCCGACGTTGCAAGATTATTACCGGAGGCTGCAAGACACTGAAGCGACCGAGATTACTCCTGTGACGCACGGCAATGCGTTGTCCGTCTATTTCAGAGATCCGGAGGGCAACCGGATCGAACTGTACTTTGATACGCCGTGGTATGTGAGCCAGCCGTGCCGCGTGCCCGCGCCATTTGATCTGCCCGCCGACGAACTATTGGCATGGGCAGAAGACCATGCACGAACCCTCGGAGGGTTTCGCCCGCGCAGTGAATGGCGTCGCGAGATGGCCCGCTTGATGGGTGTCCCCGAATAACTTCCTGTCCTTATATCTCTATGAAACTTGCAACTCTGAAAAACGGCACCCGCGACGGACAACTGGTTGTAGTCAGTCGCGACCTCTCCTCATACGTATTGGCTAGCGACCTTGCTCCGACGATGCAGGCGCTGCTGGATCACTGGGCATCACTTGAGGCTGCGTTGCAGGAACGTTACGACGCCCTCAACCGTGGTGACCATCCCGGAATCATGCCGTTCGTGTTTGAACGGGCAGAGGCCCCGTTGCCAAGGGCGTTCCAGTGGTGCGACGGTTCTGCCTATCTGAGCCATGCCGAACTGGTTCGCAAGGCGCGCAAGGCCGAGATGCCATCCTTCCTCTATCACGATCCTTTGATGTATCAAGGCGCGTCCGATACCTTCATCGGCCCACGGGACGATATCGTCATTGCCGACGCCACGTGGGGAATCGACCTTGAGGCCGAAATTGCCGTCGTCACCGACGATGTCCCGATGGGCGTCAGAAGAGCTGACGCGGTCAAGCACATCAAGCTGATAATGCTCGTCAACGATGTGAGCCTGCGAAATTTGATGCCCCATGAGTTGTCGAAGGGTTTTGGCTTTTTTCACTCAAAACCGTCAACAGCGTTTTCTGGGGTCGCCGTTACACCCGACGAACTGGGCACTCATTGGGACGGGGCGAAGTTGAATCTGCGCGTGACCAGCCATATCAATGGAAAACTTCTCGGTCAACCTCACGCTGGTATCGATCTGGACTTCGACTTTCCGACGCTGCTTGAGCACGCAGCTAAAACGCGCAGTCTGAGCGCTGGCACTGTCATTGGCTCGGGCACCGTGTCAAACAGGGATCCCGGCGCCGGTTCGTCCTGTCTTCAAGAGCGTCGAATGCTTGAGATCATTGCGGGCGGTGAACCCTCCACGCCGTTCCTTAGTTTTGGCGATGAAGTACGCATCGAGGTACTTGATCCCTCCGGGGCAAGTGTGTTCGGCGCGATTCAACAGAAAGTCCGACAATACGCCGGGCCCACTCAATCATCACAAGCAGAAGAACCAGTCTGACGAGACGATTGCGCTCGAACCAGTCAGGACGCCGTGTGTTCTGACTGCGAGCGCAGCCGACTGCAAACTCATCAACCGCCGACTTGAGCTCTATATAAAACAGCGGCAGTAATGGATTTTAGATATAACAGGAGACGAAGGTGAAAACAGCCTCGATAGCACTTGAGACGCGTGTGTTCAGAAAGCTGCTGCTGTTCATTATGCCAGCGATGTTGATTGCGTTCATGGACCGCATCAATATCAGCTTTGCGGCGCCTACGATGAACAAGGCTATTGCGCTCGATCCAAAGACCTTCGGTCTCGGCGCCGGAATCTTTTTCGTTGGGTATCTGCTGTTCGAGATTCCCAGCAACATGGTGTTGGCGCGTGTCGGCGCGCGCTTCTGGATTTCCAGAATCATGATTGTCTGGGGCTTGGCTGCGATGGCCATGACACTTGCTGTCGGACCGATGTCCTTCGTCGGTCTACGCTTCCTACTGGGCGTCGCTGAGGCCGGTTTTTTGCCGGGCGTCATGCTCTACGCGAGTTACTGGATTTCCGGCCGTAAGTTGGGGGCTTTTACGTCGCTCATGTTGCTGATGATTCCGATCGCCGGCTCTGTGACGGCATTATTGTCGGGGCTGGTTCTGAAGCTCGATGGGTGGCTTGGTCTGGCTGGCTGGCAGTGGATTTTTCTGACGCAAGGCGCACCTGCAGTTCTGCTCGGCTTGTACGGACTAGTCTATCTGCCCAGCCGTCCTGGCGATGCGCGTTGGCTCAGCGACAGCGAGAAGACCGAGATTGAAGCGAGGGTTCGCACGGCAGCCGATACGTCCGAACACCGATCAACGACCGCTTTCCGAAATAGAAAGACCTGGATATATGCTGGCGCTTACTTCTTCATGAATCTGGCGCTCGGCGCTCAACCTTGGCTCCCCCTCTTGTTCGCACCGCTGCACTTAACTTCGTTGCAAGTCGCATTATTGCTCGCAGGAGCGAACGGATTGGCAGCAGGCGCCATGGTCGTGTGGGGAAGAAAATCGGATGCAGCGGCCGAGCGACCGAACCACTTGCTCGTTTCCGCCGCTGTGGCGACTGTGGGGTGGTTCTTATGTGGTTATGCGGCTGACAATGTGTCGTTGCTTTCGTTCGGGGTCGTTCTGGCACTCGTCGGAATGTACGCGTCTCTGGTCGTTTTCTGGACGCTGCCGACGACCGTCCTCCGCGTCGAGGAGCGACCGATTGGGATAGCAATGGTGACGTGCGTGGGCCTCATCGGCAGCTTCGCGGCGCCGACCATTACAGGACACCTGAAGGAGCTCACCGGCACTTACCAAGGCGGAATGTATATGGCTGCATGCGGGATGATCTTCGCCGCTCTGGTCGCACGCGCCGGCAAAAACAGCACCAAATCCCTAGTTGGAAATTTAGGTCGGGAACATTAGACGAAACTGACAAGAGTCAGGAGCATCGGTACCCTGCCAGGCCACTCCATGCGTATCCCATATACCGCTAGCTGAGAATATGCCTACGAATTTAGCAGGTCCAAACATTCTAATAAGCACTGCTACACATTCAGAATTGGAGACTTCAATGAAAAGCCTGAAAACATTAATATGTCTCGCGCTTTCCACCACGTCGGTGGGAGCATGGGCGCAAAGCAGCGTGACGTTGTACGGGATCATCTCGGCCGGTGTCGAGTATGTCTCGAACGAAGCTGGATCCCACAACATCAAGATGCTCAGCGGCCCCAATTCAAACTCACGGTGGGGGTTGCGCATCAATGAGGACCTCGGCGCGGGCCTGTCTGCCGTTGCCGTGTTGGAAAATGGTTTTGATTTAATGACGGGCAAGTTCCAACAAGGGAGCCGCGAATTTGGACGGCAAGCCTGGGTTGGACTGAGCAGCGCAACATACGGCACCCTCACGGCAGGTCGCCAATACGATATGTTTTGGGATTTTTATCTGCCGCTTGTGCCAGCGGCAATGAACGGGTTAGCGATTTCGGTTGGCGACAACGACAACATCTTTGGCGGATTTCGGTACAGCAATTCTTTGAAGTATGTCAGTCCGACTTACAGAGGACTAAAGGGCGAGGCGCTTTACGCGTTTAGCAATAAGGCGGGTGATTTCTCTCAGAATAGAGCAGTTAGCGCGGGGGTTCAATACGCCAACAGCTCCTTCAATATTGCGGCCGCTTACCTGAACATCGATCGACCAGGGGTTGCCAATCCTAACGGGGCGGTAAGCGATGACTACGCTGGCGCTCCGTTCCAGCTCTTCCACAGAAGCCCGTTGAGCGCGAACGTTGGCGTTGAACGTCAGCGCCAGTTCGGCGTTGGCGGTGGCTATACGGTCGGGAGCTTCACCGTAAACGCGGTCTTCACCGACGTGAGATATTCCTATCTCGATGCGACGAGCCTCCATTTGTTGAACTTCGACACCACCGTCGGGTACCGTCTCACGCCTGCAACTCTGCTGTCAGTAGCTTATGTATATACGAACGGCCACTATGGTGGAATCGACGCGAATCCTCACTGGCACACCTTGCAGGTGAGCGCCGACTATGCGCTTTCAAAGCGCACGGATGTCTACGTTTTTACGGATTACATGCGGTCGAGCGGACCTCTCTCCCTTGCGCCGGCGGCGATTTGGCTCAACGCTCCGTCAAGCACGCACACGCAAGCAATTGTGCTCGCTGGTATCAGACACCGGTTCTGAGATTCGCGTCAAAAATACGATCGGCGTGCCCGCCAAGCGCGCATTTGCGTCTGGCTCGCATCTGTCACTCCTTCGGAGCGAGGACAGTCGATCTTCGGGAAGATATCCCAGACTGTAGTTCCATATCAAATCTGAAGCGATCGCATAGGAATCGGGATTGTCATGACTTACCACGAAAAGTTTGACGTTGTCGTAGTTGGCGCTGGCCCTTCGGGACTGATGGTTGCGAACGAACTCGCGCTTGCCGGAGTGAGGACGCTCGTCTTGGAACGACGGGGGGAACCAGCTCTCTCAAGAGCCGGTGTAATCGCGCCTCGCGTCATGGAGATTTTCGACTCCCGGGGCTTGCTTGACGATGTGTTGAAGCGTGCCCACGAGCTGCACACGCTTCCAAAGATTACTGGCGGAATTTGGGGTGGGTTCGAGGGTATTGACTACACCAGGCTCGATACGCCTTATCCCTTCATCCTTCTGCTTTCACAGATCGAGGTTGAGAGGATCCTGGCCGCCCGGGCTATTGCGCTAAATGCCGAAATCCGTCGCAAGTCAGAAGTTGTGAACGTAATAGATTCGGAAGCCTCGGTTATTGTCGAGGTCCGCGGCGAAGACGGTCGGAACTATGCCATTGAGTGTCAATACGTAGTCGGGGCGGATGGGGCTCGCAGTCGCGTTCGATCCGCTTGTGACATCGGATGGAAAGGACACGACTCACGAGGAACCGCAATAAACGTCGACGCCAAGCTCGATTTTCCATGGCCAGAGACCCCGCTGGTTGTGACGAACAACATTCACGGCTGGGGTATGGCCTACCCGCTTCGCGATGGGGTGACACGCTTCGGACTTATCGACTCTTTGCACTTTCGGAAACCGAAAGACGCACCGGTCGACCTGGACGAGGCGAGGAGCAGCATCGAGCGCATTTTTGGGCGGTCTTTCGAATTTACTGAGACGGTGTCGACAGCACGCTTCCACGACGCCCTGTACGTCGCGGACCGGATGCGAAAGGGTAGAGTATTTCTCGTTGGCGAATCTGTGCGAGTTCACTACCCTGCATCAGGCGTTGGCATGAATTTCTGCATGCAGGACGCATTCAACCTGGGTTGGAAACTGGCAGTTGCGGTGAAGCGGGGTGCACCCGACTGGCTGCTCCAAAGCTACGAAGACGAGCGTCGGCCTACAGTCCAGGCTCATCTCGACAACGTGAGATCACAGACCGCCATCCAGTTTAACTACTCTGAGGACATGGTGGCTCTTAAAAGATTCATTGAAAAAGATCTCATCCCGATGGCCAACGTGAATCTGCACATCGCCAACGATCTCGCGGGGTTCGCTGCGAAATATGATCTACCGGGGAATCACCCACTGGTCGGGCGGCGGGTGCGGGATTTTCTGATGAATGTCCGTGGCAATGAGATCTCGCTTCACTTGACTCTCAGGCGTCAGCGCTTTGTGCTTCTTGACCTTACGGGGGAGGCACAATTCTCTCTTCCGGAACGCTTTGATGGGGTGGTGGAGTACATCTCTGGAACGCCGATCGCCGCGAGCAAGCTAAGCGGTATCCAGGCGCTGCTCGTTCGCCCTGATGGACACGCCGCGTGGGTAAGCGAATCTTCGCTGAGCGAAACCGGAATGCCGCGCGAACTGGACCGCTACATTCTTTGAGTACCGCTTGCTCGCCGAGCAAGCGGCGGCCTCGAGGTACATCGTCTAGAACTTACTCAAGAGCCCCTCATGCAATCTGGAAATAGATCACTCCTGCTGCGCGGTGGACTGGTGATAACGATGGATGCAAGGATCGGAGATTTCATCAGCGGTGACATACTCATCGAGAGCGGCAAGATATCCGCAGTCGCACCGTCTATCGATGCGCCGGATGCGGAGGTGATTGATGCGCGTGGCCGGATCGTCATGCCGGGGCTCGTCGATACGCATCGCCATACTTGGCAGTCGTCGCTGCGGCACCGTCTTGGTGACGAAGACTTTCTGGGATATGGCTGCGCGATGTTGCGCGGGATGGCACCACTGTATCGACCAGAGGACATCTACATCGGCAATCTTCTTGGCGCGCTTTCCGCCCTGGACGCCGGAACGACCACGTTGCTTGACTGGTCTCACGCCCTGAACACACCTGGTCATGCCGACGCTGCTATTGACGCTCTTGCGGGATCCCGCATACGCGCGGTGTTCGCATACGGGTGGTCGCGCAATGACAATCGCAACTGGACTCAAAACAGCCAGCTTGGCCATCCCGAAGACATTGGGCGCATCCGTAAGGAGCGGCTTCACTCCGACTCAGCACTCGTCACGCTCGCAATGGCGGCCAGAGGTCCCGAGATGACGAGCATGGAGGTAGTGCAATCAGACTTCCGCTTCGCCCGAGAGCTAGGCATCAGGATGAGCATGCATGCTGGTGTCAAAGTTTTCGCTGACAAATATCGAGCTATCGAGAAAATGAATGGCTCTCGACTGCTTGGCCCCGACTTGACGTTAATTCATGTCTGTGCGTCCAGCGATGACGAACTTCGCATGATGGCAGATAACGGCGTAACGGCATCCATCGGACCACAGGTTGAAATGAACATGAGCGGCGCAGGCATTCCGGCATTAGGCCGCCTGCTCGCCGCTGGCGTTCGACCGAGTCTGAGCGGTGATACTGAAACCGCAGGGTCGGGTGACCTTTTTACTCAGATGAAGTTCGCCTTCTCGTGCGAAAAACTGCTCTCCGGCAACAAGCTTGTATCGACCCCAGTGCCGAAGGTGATGGTTCGAAACGTGCTCGATTACGCAACGCTCGGTGGGGCCGAAGCATGCGGTTTACAGGACAGAACAGGGAGCCTGGTCCCCGGCAAAGACGCCGACATCATCATTGTGCGCGCCGATGACTTGAATCTACACCCGGTAACAGATCCCTATGGAGCTATCGTGCTCGCCGCACATCCGGGCAACGTTGAATCAGTGCTGGTTCGAGGCGAATTCAGAAAGCGCGACGGATCGTTAGTCGGTGTTGACTTTGACGCTGTCCGTCGAAGAGCGCGTGAATCTAGAGATTGGCTCCTCGCAGCCTCCGGGGTGTGAGACGTTAAGGGCCGCAATGAGACGGCGCAACGGGAACATTGCATAGGTAAGCCAATGCACCGTGTAGATACTTTAGTTATGCATATAAACAAAACAGGAGACGGAAACATGAAATCATCGACGACGTTGGATTACAGCGGTCTGATCGCGAAGGTTAGTCGTCGACTGAAGTGGGTCTTGTTGACAGTGATGTTCATTGGTTTCATGGATCGGCAAAATCTTGGCTTCGTCGCGCCATACATGAAAAGTGACCTGAACATCACTGCCACCCAGATTGGGATTGGGGCAAGCCTCTTCTTCGTCGGCTACTTGCTATTCGAGGTACCGAGTAACCTTCTGATGGCGAGGTTTGGACCTCGTATTTGGCTGGCGAGAATCATGATTACCTGGGGACTCGTCTCCTGCCTTGGAGCGTTCGTATCGGGAACGCAGAGTTTCTATGCGTTCCGGCTCTTTCTCGGCATTGCTGAAGCCGGCCTGATTCCGGGAGTCATGCTCTACCTTAGTTTTTGGATACCCAGAACAGACATTGGAAAATTCAGCGCGTGGGCCCTTTTCATCGGCCCTCTGAGTGGCAGTATCACGGCGGTCGTGACCGCCGCGCTTTTGTCGATGAACGGCATCATGAACTTGGCTGGTTGGCAGTGGGCGTTTTTAGTGGAGGGGGTGCCAGCGGTCATTTTCGGCGTACTTCTGTTTCGCATACTTACCGACTATCCTGAAAAAGCCACATGGCTCGCGCCGGATGAGCGGCAACAATTGACCACCCTCTGCACGCCAGAGCAAGCGGATCGCCATACCTCCCAGAAGCTCAGCTCCGTGGCCGTTGCCCTTCGGAACCCGGCAGTGTACCTGCTCGGAGGTCTGTATTTTCTCCTCAATGTGCCCCTTGCCTCTACGACGTGGATCCCGCTCTCACTGCACGCGTCGGGCCAATCGGGCATGACTGAAGGACTGCTTGCGGCAGTTCCATCGGCTGCTGCGTCACTTGTCATCATTCCATGGGCCTCGCGTTCAGACCGCCGCGCAGAGCGTTACTGGCATCTCTTACTTCCGACCGCTGTGTCCGCTTTCGGATGGGGGCTGGCCGCGATCTACTCCCGTGACGTCGCGCTCATCACAATAGCGACCTCTATTGGATATGCAGGAACCTACGCGGCACTCGGTGTTTTTTGGACGCTTCCATCATTGCTTGTCCCTGATTGCACGCGGCCGGCCTCGATCGCCTTGATTACCGCGATGGGTCTTCCGGGCAGCATGCTCGCATTGATGGGCGGTGGCAAGTTGCTGGAAGCCACCCGGTCTTTCTTTGGCTGCTACATCCTTGCAGCAGTTGCAATGGCTTTAATGGTGGTGCTCGTGATTCTCGGCCTTTGGAACCGCAGACGTGTTCAGACGCGAGAGATCCTTTCGGAGCCACGGTCGGCAACCTGATGCCGCACCTCGACAGCAATCGCCGTAGGCACATAAATCCCGATATGAAAACGAAAATGAAAGTAACCCAAATGAAGTTCGGCTCCCGGAGCGTCTGTCGTTCGTTCATCAGTGTTTCGATTGCTTGCCTTTGCACAACTGCAATGGCGCAATCTTCTGTGACGCTTTATGGAATCATCAATCCCGGCATTACCTATCTCACAAATGCGTCTGGCAATAAAGATTACCTAATGGTCTCTGGCGTCACACAACCGAGCCGATTCGGTTTTCTTGGTTCAGAAGACCTTGGCGGTGGGCTGAAGGCTGTGTTTCGTTTGGAAAACGGCTTCAATGTGAATGATGGAACCGCTGGGCAAGGCGGTCGCCTCTTCGGCCGTCAGGCGTACGTCGGGCTGCAGCACAACCTCTGGGGCGGGCTGACCATAGGCTACCAGTACGATTTCATGAGAGACGATTTTGTTGGTGTCGCGAACGGTACTTCCACCTTTAACGGCTACGCGTTCAAGATGGGCGACGCGGACCGCATTGCTGGTGAACGGTTGGCCAATAGCGTGAAGTACGTATCGCCTTTGCTTGCTGGAATTCAATTCGGCGCGATGTACTCGTTTGGCGGAGTTCCGGGATCAATCACTCAGAACAGCGCTGAGAGCTTCACCGTGTCTTATACGGCATCGATTGCAAAGGTGAGCGCCGCGTACACGACCGTGCGAAACGCTACCCAGGCGTTTGGAATCGGAGTGGACGTTTTTGGGAAGTCAGCGAATGCCCAGATATTCGATCGCATCGACATTGTCGGTCTGGGCGTGGAGGCGAATGTCGCAAGCTTCGACACGCATGCAATCGCGTCGCTGACAGACTATAAAAAGAACGGACAGGCAGCGGCACTCCGCATGCTCGAGTTTGGCGTTGCCAAGTTCGTGACGCCTTCTATAACCCTTTCGGGCGGGTATAACTATTACTTGATCAACGGCGCACACTTCAATGAGGTATCGCTCGGCGTCGACTATCTGTTGTCGAAACGCACCGATCTTGCCTTGGTCTATGGGTTCCTTCGTGGATCGGCTGGGACGAACCCTCAGTTCTATGCTGCACCGGCTCCGTCGACGTCCCAGACTCAGCAACTTGTCAATATCTCGATGCGTCACTCATTCTGAGCTCCCGTGAACAATACCTCTCATCGCTTCATCGACGACGAAAGTCTGGACCCACAATTGGCGCTCATGGCCGATCGACGCCGCGTGACCGATCAAGGCCGCCGATTCAGAGACATGATTGCTTGCGGCCGCAGCAAATTGGCAGAGTCCGTTCTGACGAGAGATGTCTCGACTTTGCCAATTGTTGGTTCTATCGAAGACGCGTTGGTTCCGACCAGTCAAGGCCACGTGCTGGTTAGGGTGTATAGGCCGTCCGATAAGAAGCCACTACCCACAGTAGTCTTCTTTCATGGTGGGGGCTTCGTTATGGGCGATGTTGAATCGATGGACCATATCGCACGGAAGTTGTGTAGGGACACGACATCGGTGGTCGTGTCTGCCGATTACAGGTTGGCGCCAGAACATGTATATCCAAGTGCTCATGACGACGCGCTAGCAGTCACTGAGTGGGCAGCGGGAAGCATCTGTGCACTAGGAGGCCTGCCAGACAAGCTCGCATTGGCCGGCGAAAGCGCGGGCGCGACGCTCGCCGCTTCTACCAGCCAGGCCATACGGGATAACTGCCTGAAAATTCCTATTTGGGCTCAGCTTTTGGTGGTTCCCGGAGTTGATTTTGCGCGCGACCTCCATGCAATACGCTCGCACCGCCGAAATTTTCCGATGATTACCCCCGACGACCTCGAAGACATAGGCCATCTATATCTGGCCGACCGCTACAACGAGGCTCACCTTTGTCCTCCCTCGCCAGCCAGGGCACCTGATCTTAGCAACCTCCCGCCAACAATCTTGGCGCTTGCGGGGCACGACCCGCTACACGAGGAAGGACTGCAGTATGCAAACGCACTATCCGGGGCCGGTGTGGACGTCAAGACACTGGATTTCCCAAGCATGCTGCATCAATTTTTTGGGATGTTTGAAGTTTGCAACGCTGCTCAGCAGGCAAGCGATGAAGTGTGCCGCGAGTTCCGTGGTCTGCTCCACAGGCGCGGATGAGCGAGCAACTGTTTCAAGGGAATTACTGTCGCTTCTCCCATTTCCGTGCAATGTGAATAGTGGTGAAAAGCTCCCTTCACCAGATTCGCCGAAACCGTCCGACCCTGACCGTATAGAGGCCTGATGAATGCGACGCCATGCTTCCCGAGGGCACAAATGTGACAGTGTCCACAAGTCGAGGCCGAACGGGAATTGACAGTTCTACTTCGCGCTGATGCGAGGTGACGACATTACTTCGCTGCCGAACGAAGTAATGTCGTCACCGTGGACCTTCCGGCCCTGTCGTGTCGGGCATGGGCCAGTGACAACATTGCTGTGCGACACGAAGCATGAGGCTCGGCGTCGCCGAGCGCAGTGCATGCTCATTGCATCATTGTTCGATCATGCAGGAGGATTTGCATGACAGTGAACCCGCTGTACGACCAGCGGTAGCCTAGGAAGGCAATCATCGTTGGTAACGACGTTGGTTGAAGCCCTTCCGACAACGTAGTCCGAAAGTGTGCCCCGTCGCGAGACGTGGCATAGACGCTCCGAGCAGCGATGGGGCTGAGACGCTAGGCTGGCCGGCATGGGTAACGTAGGTGAATCGCTGATAAACGTCGTCATGTCAGAGATGCCAAAGCTGCTGATAGGCATTGACCAAAAGGTAGGTGGACGGTTGCCCTGCTAGTAATTCAGAGCACGTCGTCGCATGTGTCCACCGGCGAAAAGGCGAACCCTGAACCGGTCGTGTGATGGAATGGGAACGTGGTAAGCCCGAACGACTGCCCCCGTGGCAGGCGAACCGCAAGGGACGCTGTTGGTCGTGCGGGTATGAGAAGGCGGAAAAAGCGAAGGCCGTACTGTAATGGCACGGATAGAGGCTGCAACATTGCCTCGCGCGAAAGCGAGCAGACTTCCGCTCGGTCCCTGGACGCAGAGTCATGATCTGAGTTCATTGAGGGAGAGCATGAGAGAGCACCGGCAACGGTGTCTGCGCCCTCTGCGCTTTTGCGCGGAACAACGACTTTGAACGAAGCGTAGGTTCGTTTGAAGCTGAGCGGACCGGCTGCACGCTTGTGCAGTTCGCGGGGGCTTGAGCTGTATGCGGGGAAACTCGCACGTACAGTTCTTAGGGGAGGACGCGCCGGTAACGGCGCGTCCTTACCCGCTTCGCTCTACGACTGCCGAACAGCGTGTTCAAGATTACGTCGAAAAAGCGCTCGCGTTGCAAGCCATTCGCTTCGGTCAGTACGACCGCTTCCGCCATCGCCTCGATCGCCATCGTGATCATCATGTTGGACGCGATCTTGGCGGCATTTGCAGTGGGCGCCTCATCGCCCATATCCCAGATGCGTCCGCCAATCACTTCGAGCAACGGACGTACCGTTGCCACGGCTTCAGGGGCGCCGGCCGTGAGCACATTGAGTTCGCCCTTCGCCGCCACGTCGGGGCGTCCGAGCACGCCCGACGTGATGAGCGTCGAGCGGATTGCGTCGTCGTCGGACAGCATTGTGAGCACGGCATTCGCCCTGGACCGCCTCAATCGGCGATGCGACCATCGTGACGCCTTCCACCGATCCGCCTGAACGATTCCACGCTTTCACCTCATGTCCCGCGCGCGCCAGGTTGCGAGCCATCGCGCGTCCCATCACGCCAAGTCCGATGATGCCAATTTCCATGTCGTTTCTCCGGCATTTAAGATGAACTGTGTTAGCCAATGCGCGTGTCTGGCGTCGCCTAGAGTGCCAGATGAGCCATTCGAGGAAAGAAGTGCGCGCTGCGTCTGAGCTTTCTTCGCAGGTGCCTCTTTATAGCGCCGTCGCACGCAGACGGCGCGGCGCAACATGCGTGAAGCCTGTCACGTCGGCCATCACGGCGGGCGCTTCAGGCGACGTAAAGGCCGCATCGACCGACGCTTCGTCACGAAACCTGCATTCGCAGATCGCAAGCGTTCCGGCCTGCTGCTCGGCCGGGAAAAAGGCCGCGACCCCGACAAGGCCGTAGCGTGACCA
Source organism: Paraburkholderia sp. GV068 (assembly GCF_003058125.1). Lineage (NCBI taxonomy): Bacteria > Pseudomonadati > Pseudomonadota > Betaproteobacteria > Burkholderiales > Burkholderiaceae > Paraburkholderia > Paraburkholderia sp. GV068. The sequence continues at coordinate 66,619 of NZ_QBUB01000018.1, read as the reverse complement.
GTGATGCATCACAAGGGGCAAATGACGGTCGACGTAATACGCGCGATCGAAGCGCGCACCGGTCTCGCCTTCGTAGGTGACATAGATCGTGACGTTGGCATCTCTCGACATGCTGTTCTCCAGTGACTAAGGCGTGAAAGTTGGCATCATTCGGATGCATCGCACCGGTGATGCCGCGCGCGGGCGCCGAAACCAGATTCAGGCGGGTCTCGCGACGTCACCGTTTATCGCGGCGGACCGCTCGGCATCGTGATGTAGAACGCGAGAACGCTGCTAGCCCGGGTCGTCGGCCGGGGCGCACGTCTTGTCGCCGTGCGCCGCGCGATGGATCGCATTGACGATGCTCTCGTAGCCGGTGCACCGGCACAGATTGCCGCTGATCGCGTGACGTATCTCTTCGTGACTCGGCGACGAGTTATGCCTCAGAAGGTCCGCCGCCGCGATCAGCATGCCGCTCGTGCAGAATCCGCATTGAAACCCGTTCTCCGCAATGAACGCCTCCTGCAGCGCCTCGATTCCGCTGAGGCCTTCGATCGTCCGCACGTCGTTTCCAGATATCGACGCGGCAAGGACAAGACAGGACTTCCTTACCTCGCCGTCGATCAACACCGAGCACGCGCCGCAATCGCCGGTAAGGCATCCGATGCGCGTGCCTTTCGCATCGAGTGCATCGCGGATAAGTTCGACGAGCAACAGTCGCGAGTCCACTCGTTCAGAACGCGGCTCGCCATTAAGCGTGAGCCGCACCTCGATCGTTCCTTTCATGTCTTCGTTCCCGTGAGCAGGATGCGTAAATGCCGTTTCACGACGCCAGGCACAACAGCGCGTCGATAGTCCGCGTCCACCAGTTCATCGCTCCAGCCTTCGCCGACAAGATCTCGCGCACTCGTTGCCGCATGCTCGATAAACGCATCGGGCGCGAGCAAAACCTGTTCGTCGATCGCGAAGCGGCGATAGGCCGGTCGTCGGCCGGCCGCGCCGACGGCAAGCCGCACACTGATCTGCTCGCCCCGATGCAGCGAACACGCGACAGTCACGATGGGCCACGAACTCGCGCTCGCCTTGTACTTCTGATACTCCCAGGCTACGAGCGTCGTATCGCGCGGCACGCGTATGCCAATGAGAAACTCGTCTGCGCGGCGCGCGGTGCAAAAGGCGTCGATAAAAAACTCTCGCGCAGCGACATGACGCACGCCCTGCGACGAGCGCAATTCGAACTCTGCCTCGAGCGCCGCGAGACATCCCGGTGCGTCGGACGAAGGATTCGCGAAGCTTGCTGCCCCCCCGAGCGTGCCCTGATTGACGATCGATGCACCACCGGTGACCTGCGCGGCCATCGCCGCAAGTAGCGGCGCATGGCGTGCCACGAGCGGTGAAGCGAGCAATTGCGCATAGGTCGTCATCGCGCCGATGTGCAGATGCGTATCGTCGAGCGCGATTTCATCCAGACGGAGCGCACCGAGACTGATGACATGTCCGGGACACACGAGATTCGCCGACATCGACGGCACCAGCATCGTGCCGCCACCGAGCACCGAGGCATCCTCGCGAAAGGCGGCTAGCAAGGCAGCCGCTTCGTCGAGGTCCCTCGGTTGGTGAAAATCGAAGTAATGGCCGATCACGCGCGTCGCTCCTCGAGGGACGCCATCACGCGCGCCGGCGTCGCCGGCACGTGCGTCAGGCGCGCGTCGTCACCGAGTGCATTCGCCACGGCGTTGGTCACCGCCGAGAGCGCACCGCCCAGCCCCGATTCGCCTGCGCCCTTCATGCCGAGCGGATGAAACGGATTTAGCGTCACGCGATGTCCGACGCGAATGGACGGAAGATCGTTAGCGCGAGGTAGTAAATAACTTTTGAAGCGATCGGTAATCATGCGTTGATGTTCATCGAACTTGATCAGTTCCCACAGCGCGACACCGATGCCCATCACGACCGCGCCCCTGAGCTGCGCTTCGACGAGCGCCGGATTGATCATCGCGCCGCAGTCGTGCACCACGGCATAGTCGAGGAGCCGGCTGTTGCCGGTCGCCATGTCGAGCTCGAGCGCCACGGCATGCACGGAATACGAGAACGTCGGGTACGTGGCGATGCGGCCTTGCGCGTCCGGCTCCACGCGCACATTCTGCGGCGCGAAGCTGCGCGTCACTTCGAGCGGCAGCGTCACGCCGGCTGCCACGGTGAATGGCCGCAGATGCGCCCCGAGCGCGAGTTCGGCCACTGCGATCCTCCTGCCGTTCGACTCGCGCCACGCATGACCGTCGCGCAGTGAAATGTCTCCGGGCGCACCGCCGAGCAGGTTGGCGGCGCACTGAGAGAGCCGCGCGCGCAACTCCTGCGCGGCGAGATACGCGGCGGTCCCGCCGTACATCAGCGCACGGCTGCTCGCGTTGCCGGTGCCGAGCGGCGTCACGTCCGTGTCCCCTTCGATCACGCTGACCTGGTCCGCGCGCAGGCCGAGCTCACCGGCGACCATCTGCGCAATGCCGGTATCGCTGCCGCTGCCCGGAGACGTCACGCCCGTCAGCACCTGCACGTCGCCCGACGGCATCATGCGAACGGTGGACGTCTCGTATCCATTGGGAAAGTTACCGGGCCGCGCGCCGCCTTCCGGCGTCAGTTCGAACGCAATGCCAATACCGATACGACGCTCGCTGGTACGCGCCGCGCTTGCCCGCTCCTGCCATTGCTCGTAATCGAAGATCGTCAGCAACTGCTCAAGGCCGCCCGGATAGTCGCCGCTATCCACGTTCAGCCCGGACGGCAGCAAACGCGGCAAGGCGTCCCGTGCGACCAGATTGCGACAGCGCAATTCGACTGGATCCATGCCGGTTTGCCGGGCCAGCCGATCGATTGCATGTTCCAGCACGAGGTTGCCGATCTCTTTGCCGTAACCGCGTATGGCCTGCCAGGGCGGTCGATTGGTGATCGCGAGACAGCACTCGACGTCGCAGTGCTCAATCGTATAGACGGTCGGAAACACGGCCGGCGTGACGAGCGCCATCGCCCAGCTATGACCGGCGCCGATGATGCCGACATCCACCATGATGCGGTCACGCCAGCCGATGAGCCTGCCTTGCTCATCCACCGCGATCTCATAGCTGTGATGCTGCGAACGCGCACCGGCGAGCAGTGTTTCGCGCCGTTCCTCGACCCAGGCGACCGGACGTTTCGTGATCCGGCTGAACAACGCGACCAGCACTTCTTCGGGATGCCCAGCCATCTTCAGCCCGAACGTACCGCCGATGCGCGGCGCGATGACGCGGACCTGCGACTCCTTGACGCGCAAGGCCGCTGCAATCAGCCAGCGGCTCGTATGAGGGTTCTGGAACGTGCCGGTCAACGTGTACCGCTCGCCGCGCGGGTCCCACTGGGCGACGTAGCACAGAGTTTCCATTGGTGCACTGGTCGACGGGCCGACCGTCAGTTCCCCTCGTGCAATGTGCGCCGCGCGCTCGAATGCGGCGTCGGCGTCCCCCGAACGAATGCGGTCGCGCACGAACAGGTTCGTATCCCAGCCGGGCTGAACCACCGGCGCACCTTCGCGCAGGGCGTCACGCGCGTCGGCGGTTGCCGGTTGCACCTCGTATTCGACGCGAATCTTCGCGAGCGCGGCTTGCGCGTCGTGCACCGACGTCGCCACGAGCGCCGCGACCGGTTGGCCAAAATACGTCGCGTGTCTGAGTGCAAGGCACCGACTCTGTAGAGGACCACGTGCACCATGCGCGGGGAGATCCATTGCCGGCGGCATTGCGTCGCTCATGCGCGTGGCGTCTTCCCCCGTGAGGCCAGCGACGACACCCGGCATGGCGAGCGCATCTGACAGCTCGATGGAGACGATCGTCGCACACGCGTGCGCGCTGCGCAGGATGGCAAGATGGAGCGCGCCTTCGGGAATGGAATCCGCACTGTAATCGACCCGCCCCGAAACGAAGCGCGTTGCGTCCAGACGCGCCACGCTCTCCCCGAGCAGGCTGCCCGGCGACGCGTCCTTGAAAGTCTGTTCCATGTTTGTCGCGCGACGGCCCGATTGCCCGGACCTCGCCGTTCGTTGGTTGCTCATCGGCTCGCCTGGCGTCCCACACGCACGCAGATCATCGCGCATGCGCCGAGCGCCAGCAGTGTCGTCATCAGAAAAAGTCCGCTGTTGAGTGTGCCGCTCAGCGTCTTGAGCCAGCCCATCGCGAACGGACTGGCGAAACCGCCAAGCAGACCGAGGCTGTTGACGAATGCGATCGCCGGAGCAGCGGCGGGTGACCCGGCGAAATAGTCGGACGCGAGCGACCACAACAGCGGAATCGTGACGAACACCGCGGTCGAGGCGATCGTCAGGAGCACGATGGTCGCAGTCAGATCATGCGCCAGAAGCGGTAGCAGTGAAAGAGCGGTCGCGCCTGCCAGGGCTGCCAGTGCGCCGTGCCAGCGACGTTCGAGAAGCCTGTCCGAGTTGCGGCAGATCAGCACCATGCCGATCGTGGCGATGCCGTACGGAATGGCCGAGAGCCAGCCAATGCGCTCCACGCTCGTCGCGCCTGCGCTCTTCAGTACCGTCGGCACCCAGAAGCTCAGCGCATAAGTGCCGCAAATAAAGGTGAAATAGGCGAAGCTGATCACGTACACCTTCGGGTCGGCGATGACCTGCCGCAACTGCCCGGCGTGTTCCGCGCCGGCTTCGCGGCCGTCGTCGCGCAATGCGTGGCGCAAGGTGTCGCGCTCCGGTTCGGTGAGCCATTTCGCTCGCTCGATGTCGTCCGAAAGGGTGAACCAGGTCACGATGCCGAGCAGCACCGCCGGCGCCGCTTCCACGATATAGAGCCACTGCCAGCCCGCCAGACCCGCAACGCCCGCGAGCCGCGACATCGCCCAACCAGACACCGGGCCGCCGATCATCCCCGCGATCGGGAATCCGGTCATGAAGAGACCGAGAATCTGCCCGCGACGGTTGCGCGGGAACCATTGACTCAGGAAGTAGACGACGCCGGGAAAAAAGCCCGCCTCGAACACGCCGAGCAGAAAGCGCAGTACGTAGAACGCGGTCGGGCTCGATACGGTCGCCATTGCGCAGCCGGTGAAACCCCATAGAACCATGATGCGCGTGATGGTCTTACGTGCGCCGATGCGTTGCAGAAGCAGATTGCTCGGCACCTCGAACAGAAAATAGCCGATGAAGAATATTCCCGCGCCTAGTCCGTACACGGCATCGCTGAAGCCGAGCGCGTCCTGCATCTGCAGCTTCGCGAAGCCGACGTTGATGCGGTCCAGATACGCGATCACATAGCACACGATCAGAAGCGGCACGAGTCGCATCGCGACTTTGAGGTAAAGCGCGCGCTGCGCGTCTTCCGGGGCCGTTACCTGAGCGGGGGCGTGTACATCGAGAGCGATTTTGCGCGACATGATGACCCTCTCAATGAAGTGGAACGGAACGGCACGTGAATGATGGAAAGCGTTTCATGAGGCTGTCTCCTTGAGCCTGTCGGCGCGCACATGGTCCGGCGGCCTCTGCTCTTTTTGGGGGCGCACCCGAAGGCGGCGGAACGTTCGCGCCGAAAACTGATCGATCGAACAGTCAGCACAGTAGCCGACGAGCCAACTTCCGGTCAACCCGAAACACGGCCGATTCAGCCGGGGACTTTCCCTTGTTGACTGATCGATCAGTCAGGACTAGTATCGGCGGCTGAGCAGATCGCCTCGCGAACAGCGACACGTTTGCGACAGGCGTCCGAGGGACTTTTTCAACCTTCATCAGAGGAAAGAGCCGTGAGCACCTTCAACGAGTACTCAGACAAATTCGAGACCATCCGCATGACACGTACCGATGGCGTACTGGAGATGCACTTCCACACGCACGGCGAGCCACTGGTATGGAATCTGACAGCCCATCGCGAGTTCGAGCAGGCTTTTCTCGATGTGGGACGCGACCGAGACAACGAAGTCGTGATCATGACCGGCACGGGCGATGCCTTCAGCGGCCCGTCCATTGCGCCCGGCATGCATCAGAACCGCAATTCAATGACGCCCACGGTCTACGACCCGATCTACTGGGAAGCGAAGCATCTGCTCATCAACCTGCTCAATATCGAAGCGCCGGTGATCAGCGTCATCAACGGCCCGGCCGTGCGGCATGCAGAGATTCCGCTGCTCGGCGACATCGTGCTCGCATCAGACACCGCGACGATCCAGGACACCGCGCACTTCCAGGGAGGCATGGTGCCGGGCGACGGCATGCATCTGATCATGCCGCTGCTGATGGGACGCGCGCGCGGCCATTACTTTCTTCTGACAGGTCAGAGCATTCCCGCAAGCGCGGCGCTTGAAATGGGATTAGTGAACGAAGTGCTGCCGTCGGCCGAGCTTTTGCCGCGCGCCCGCGAACTCGCCAGGCTGATGCTCAAGCAGCCGCGTCTCGTGCGACGCTATACACGCACCTGCCTGAACCAGGAACTGAAAGCACGACTGCACGACGTGCTCGGATACGGACTCGCGCTGGAAGGCATCGCCCGCATGAGAGAAGTGGCCGCCTGAGCGGGACCCGACTCTTCTTATCTGCATCACTTCACAAATCAAGGAGGCAGCATGACTGTCAGCAGTATTACCAAACCGATCGATATGGTAGGTTCGGTCATCGATGTGGTCGATTCCACGCCCGATGTGCTCGGCGAGTCGATCATCTGGGATGAGAAAACGCAACTTCTCTGGTGGGTGGACGGGATCGGTCAATCGATCCATCGCCTCGACATTTCAAGCGGCGTCAAGAAGAGCTGGCCGATGCAGGAAGAGATCGGCAGCATCGGCCTGCGCGCCAAAGGCGGCCTGATCGTAGGCATGCGCTCGGGCTTCTACTTCTTCTTGCCCGAAACCGGTGAGCTGACCGAAGTTGCGCGTCCCGATGCCGAGCGTCCGAAGAACCGTTTCAATGACGGCAAGTGCGACAGGCACGGCCGCTACTGGTCTGGCACCGTGGAAGCGGCCGCCTACACCCCGCGCGGACGTTTGTTCCGGCTGGATCCCGATCTGAGGCCGAAACTCATCATGGAAGGCATCACATGCATCAACGGGCTCAGCTTTAGCCCGGATAACCGCCTGATGTACATGACCGACTCGTTCAGTTGCCAGATCGACGTGTTCGACTATGACTCCGTCGACGGCGCCATCTACAACCGCCGCAAGTTCGCCGAAGTTCCGCTCGGACGTGGCATCTGCGACGGCTCGACCGTCGATGCCGACGGGTGCTTCTGGAGCGCGAACATGGACGGTTGGTGCGTCACGCGCTACGACCCGCGCGGACGAATCGACATGGTCATCAATCTCCCGGTGCGGCGCGTGAGCAGCCTGTGCTTCGGCGGTCCCGATCTCGACACCCTCTTTATCACTACGGCGCGCCGGCGCATGAGCGAAAAGGAACTCGCGCAGCAACCGCTCGCTGGCAATGTGCTCGCGGTACGTCCCGGCGTGAAAGGACTGCCCGAGCCGGAATTTCTGGGGTAACAGCGTGCGCTGCCCGGTATATCGCGTCATATGAGGATCGCGATATACTGACTGATCGATCGAATAGTACGGTGAGGGAGTCGCTTAGATGAAGACAGAACGCGAAAAGAAGGCGTCCGCACGCACGGGCAACGGTGCTCAGGAATTAGACCACGCGCCCGGTACCCGCCTCTCCGCGATCCTGAATGCGGCCGAAAGGGTGTTCGGCGAGCACGGCTACGCCGGCGCGAGCATGCGAAACATCGCAGAGGCAGCGGGCGTCGCGCAGGCGCTCGTGCATTATCACTACGCGACCAAGGACAAGCTCTACGAGGCCGTGTTCGAGCGACGGTCGTCGGCAATCAATCAGCACCGCGGCAAGTTGCTCGACGCCCTGTTCGCGAGCGAACGCACCGCGACCGTCGAAGACGTGCTGACGATCGCCTTCACCCCACTATCGGAGATTTTTCATGGCGAGGATGCTGTGAATCTCGCGCTTTACGTGCAACTCGTTGCGTCCGTCAGTCTCGGCAGCGACGAGCGTTCACGGCGCATTCGTGAAACCTACTATGACCCGATCGCGGAGCGATTCATTGACGCCCTGCATACGGTCGTGCCTGGCATCGCACGCGAGCAGGCGGTATGGGCGTATCTGTTTTCTGTGGGAGCGAGGCAGCAGGCCCATGCACTCAATGGCCGGGCGATGCGACTGGGCGCACGGGACCGCGCCAGGAAGTCGACGGCGCACTATTCCGACCTCGTCCGCTTCGCGGCGGCGGGCATACGTGAGTTGGTCCGCAACGAAACAGGTACCAAAGTACGATCGAAGGAGCCTGAAGGCCGCGTCGCCAAACCCTCGAGTGGTCGAACGACGAAATCGAAAACCAGGACCACCGCGAACACACCGACTCGTAGCGTGCGCGGCGGCGAGTGACGCGACGCGACGTGGCGATGCAGCCGCCAGAGCGTTGGCTCGCCTTCAAGGCGTGATTGCGTCGCACGATCTGTGGAGAAACACGAATGACGGACCTAAGCAAATCCAACTTGCCGACGCAGCAGTTGATTGAATTCGATAACGTCGCTGTCTCGGTGACTGACATCAATCGATCCGCAGAGTGGTACGGACGCCTCTTCGGGTTTCGTCGAGGATACTCGACCTACATAGAACCACTCGAGGCCGACTTCCAGATACTCGAAAGAGACGACATGCGAATCGAACTTCTTTCGCGTGCAACGACCGTTCGCAATCCCGACGCGAATATCGTGCCGGGGCCGCACATCGACCGGACCGGGGCGAAGGCGATCGTTTTTCGTACATCGCGCCTCGAAGCTGTCACTTCGCACCTCGAGAATGAAGGCGCAGTCTTCGAATGGAAACTCAAGCCTCTTTCTGCGGACGGCTTGCGGTCGACGATGGTTCGAGACCCTGACGGTACGATCATCAACATCCTGCAGTACCCGTGACATTCACCTACGAGCCCATTGGCCCAACCCGACGAGCCGCGCCTGAAGCGTCGGCACTCGTCGCCGGATACGCAAAACATTCGACGGCCAGCCGTGTGGCCGTAGTGGCGACGAACACGAGTTTCGCCAAGGGATCCGCACGCTTTAGCAATTGCGCATCAGCGGGGCCAACCTGCAGATCCTCCAATCCCTGAACGATCAGTACGGGCTTCCGGTAACCTGTCAGAAGCGTCGTTGGGTCGACTGCCAGCTCGCTCATGAGGAAAGGCTGCACTCGAGGCCTGAACAACGGCATCAGTGAGGGATCGATCCTGGTCGCATCGACGGTCCGGACGGATTCAAGCGAGTCAAGGACCGACATACCATTGTCCAGAATACGGGCGTTCGCAGGGTTAGATCGCAGTTGTTCCCTTAAAACATGACCTAGCGGGCGTCCAGCTGTTGATAGCAGAATCAACCCGCAAATGTCGGCCGTGTGCTGTGCGGCTACCTGCGTGAAATTTGCGTTGATAAAGCACAGCAGGCGCTTATGCTTGACCAGAAACGAAAGGAACGAGAGTTCGTTAGTCGGATCGACGAGGCTCACGAGATCCTTCAGATACGGCACCTGCAGAGCGGCTTGCGGGAGCATCAGGCCTGAATGCCACTGAAACTCGCTACGTTTGTCGAAGAATTGCGCTTTGATTTCCTGATGCGGGCGCAATAGAGCCGCAAGGCTCAAATTCGCCGGCCCTATGCCGATTCCTACAAGATCCACTACCGCATCCGCTGACGTAAGGCGCATGGTTTAGATCCCTTTGGTTGGCTGAAACGGAGCTTCGAAAAGGCGCAGAAACGCCGCATGCGGCGCCAACGCGGCGCATGCGGCATGCTGTTGGTATAACAATGCAATGTCGGCTACGCAGTCCCGCCAGCGTAACGGGTAGCCAGCACAGAGGCGAGACTCCATAGAAGTGCTGCGAGCAGCGACAGGCCGATAGCCACATAGACCGCTACACGAACCCCGCTATCTAGTGGCTGGACCGCACTCATCAGCGCGCCGAAGATCGCAACCCCGAACGCGGCCCCCGTTTGCCGGCTTGCATTGAGCACGCCTGCCGCGACTCCAGCGCGCCCCTTATCCACCGCTGCCATCAAAGCGGCGGTCGCTGCTGGTGTGATCACACCGGCACCGAAGCCGACGGCCGGGAAACACAGTGCGATCCGCCAACACGGTGCATCGTCGGCCAATGCAAGCAGCCCGGCGAAGCCCAGCGCATAGAGCAGAAAGCCGCCGCACACGAGCTTGTGCGCACCATAAGTCCGATTCAAAGCCCCCGAAGCGAAACTGCCGATCGTCACCATCACAGTCAACGGCAAAAATGCGAGGCCGGTCTGTAACGGCGGCCAGCCACGCGCGGACTGAAAATATAGGCTCAGCAGAAAGAACAATCCGTAAAACACGAGCCCTGAGACCATCGAGGCAAACGCCGATGCGGAGAACGTCGGGTGCCGAAAGAAGTACAGGGGGAGCATGGGTTGTCGGCGCCTGAACTCAACGAGCACGAATGCAATCCACGCAATGATCGCTGTCACGACGCCGACACGGATGACGAGCGCATGCCACCCCAACTTCGCGCCTTCGATTAGCACCGCCACCGACGCACCGAGCGCAACGATGGCGAGCATCTGCCCGGCCAGATCCAATGGCCGGTCGAACACAGCCGAACGCCCGGACTCGATTCGCGTGGTGAGCCAGGCGCCGAGCAGCGCGATCGGCACGTTCACCAGAAAGATGCTCCGCCAGCCCAACAGATGAATCAGCAAACCGCCAACAAGCGGCCCTGCTGCCATGGCGACGCCGCCGCACCCGGCCCAGACGCCGATAGCGCCGGCTCGCTGCTGCGCAACCGGAAACGCGCTGTTGATGAGTGTCAGCGAACACGGCACCAATAATGCCGCGCCTATTCCCTGTAAAATCCGGGCAGCGATAAGAACCTGTAAGTCCGGCGCAAATCCGCATAATGCGGATGCACAGGCGAAAATCAGCAATCCGGCCAGATAGACCGATTTTGCGCCGACCCGGTCGCCCAATACTCCACCACTGAGCAACAGGCTCGCAAATGTCAGCGTACAGGCGTTGACCACCCATTGAAGGCCTGTGATATCCGAGCCCAGACTCGCGGCAACGGGTTCCAATGCGACATTGACAATGGATGTATCTAATATGACGACGACATAGCTGAGACTCGTCGCCGTTAATACGCGTTTTTGACTTTCATTTTCATTGTTCACGAGTCGAAGCCCCATTTATCATTTCTCTGTTGACTATAAACCGGTGTGAACCGAGAATGCTTCGGAGCGTATCGAAGTGTGTGTTCACGATTTTCGCTAGCTAAAACGCATTAATTCCGGAAGCCGAACAAATGAGCCAGCACAATATTTCCACCGTTGCGCATCTGATCGCCGAGCCGGTTCGGGCCGTGATTCTGATTACGCTAGCAAACGGCAACGCTTTGTCGGCGAGTGCACTTGCGGAAGCAGCGGGCGTGACTGCGCAGACAGCAAGTTCGCACCTTTCAAAGCTGCTCGACGGCGGCCTGCTGACCGTCGAAAGCAAGGGGCGGCATCGTTATTTCCAGCTCGCCGGCGCGCACATTTCGCATGCGCTCGAAAGCCTCGCGTCGATCGGCCCCGTCACGCCTGCCTGGCGAAACACGCCGAACCGCTCGGCCCGCGAACTGCGCTTCGCGCGCTGCTGCTACGACCACCTCGCGGGCCAGATCGGCGTCGCGGTCACTCAAAGCATGCTCAGACGACGTTTCGTCGTCGAGGCCGGCGATCGCCAGTACGCGCTCACCGCGTGCGGCAGCATATGGCTGCAGCAACTCGGCGTCGATGCAGCCCCCCAGACCATGGACCATACGGGGCATGCGCGACAGTGCCTCGACTGGACCGAGCGGCAATACCACATCGCGGGACCGCTGGGCGCGCGGCTGATGGACGCTTTTCTTGCATGGGACTGGATGCGCAAGTCGCCCGTTGCGCGCTCCGTCACCATCACACCCAAGGGATGGGAAGCGCTGGAAAAACACTTCGGCATCCTGCGTGATGTCGGCGAAGCCCCCGCCTTGCTGCCCCGAACTGACCATACGGTAGACGAGCAATCCGCGTTCGCATGACCCCGGCGCGGCGTACCCCATGCGCGGCTATGCAGCTCGCGTGCGCGCCGCGGCAGCGCTTTGTATCTCGGCGATCCGGCGCTCCAGATCTTCGCCGGTGGAACGCCACGCTGGAACGCTATCGATCAGACGTTGATGCCAGACCATCAGATAAGATAGGCGTCGAACGGCGCTCGGGTGCGCGGAATATGGCTAAACGGCGCGGCCAGATCAATGTCGGCCAGCGTCAACGTGTGTCCGACCACGAACGGGCGGTCGCGCAGATGAGCGTCAAGCACCGCTGCATAGCGATGAATAGATTTCAGCGCGTCGCCGACCAGCGCTGCGTCTTCTGCATGTCCCTGAATCCGTTTGATGAAGCGCTCTTCAATCAGCGTGGAGGGGCCACGACGAAAGTGCTCGGCGGACCAGAACATCCACTTGAGGGTTTCGAAACGGGCGGCGCCATCGGGCCACAGGGTGGAACCCGCCTTCTCGGCAAGATAAATCATGATGGCCGAGGCCTCGAACAGCACCACATCGCCGTCGACGAAAGTGGGTATCGTCCCGTTCGGATTCAGCGCGAGGTACGGCGGAGTGCGATTTTCTCCCGCGAATAGATTGACGAAGATGAACTCCACGTCGAGCTGCAGGTGCCGTGCTACGGTCAGCACGCGCCGCGTATTGCTCGATCCCCGATCGCCATAAAGCTGCATGTTGATTCCCTGGAAAACGCGCTGCTAGCTGGCTGCAGTCTGCGGTTTGATGAGCCTTGAAGCTGAACCCTTTTAGCTCGAGCGCCACGCCGCCGTTATTTGGTTAGCCTGGCGGACCGACTGGTAGACCGCATTGACCATCGGCGCTGCGAGGTAGGAGGCGACGCCCGCAGTCCAGATACGTTCCGGCTCGCCTGCTTGCGGCAGCCAGACGCGAAGATCCGGCGATACGCGCGGTGCTGCGAGAGGAGTATCTGCCGTCAACGCGAGCGAATTGTATGTTGCATGGAAACGCTGCCTGTGGAACCCTGTCGCGCAGATCACGGCGTCGAAGCTGTCAAACGCGCCGCTGCTCCACTGAACACGCCAAAGCTCATCCCGACGCAAACGCTCTGGCACGGCCGGCATCACCTGCAGCCGTCCATCGTTCATGTAAGCCAGAAGCTTCTCTGCGGTGCCGAGCGGCATTGCAAACAGATAACGCCCGACTGCGGTGGCGCAGTTGGCAAGCGCTCGGGTCCGCGTCTCGGGCGTGCCGCGGCGTAATAGCTGCTCGGCAAGGTCCATGTAGCGCACGAGGACGTTCTGCCAATCCGTCGCACCATGCCGGGCCAAACCGGCTTCTCGTGCGAGCCGTTCCGCTGCATTGGTGGAACGATCGATCTGGTCGCGCAACGGCCGACCGCCAACCGCCAACCGCCTCGGCCGAGCGTGCAACCTGCCGCAGCAGACGCCGGTAAAGCAGTGGACTCGACAGATCGAGCCGCGCAAATGCTGCTTCGTCGATTGCAACGGGACATTCTCGCGGTGTCGCGGTGCGTACGGCGGGCAACCGGCCCGATGGCGACGCCATCACCACGGAATGCCCCTGCGCCGCATGCGAGCAGTGCCGCGTCGACCGCCGACAGCCGGCTGCCGACGATCAGAACGCGGGATGGCATCGCGAGGTAATCCATCACGCGCCGCTCGGGGTACAGGCATTCGAAGAACGCCGGCGCGCCAATATGCGGTCGCAGCGCGTCCGGCAGGAACGGCGCGCCGCTGCCCGTGCAGATCACGACGTCGCTCGCTTCGAGCGAAGTACCGTCCTCGAGCAACACGCGATACCCGCCCGTGGGCTGCTTCTCGATTGTCCGCGCCGTCGCCATGAGATGACGATGCTGGATGCCAGCGTCGCGAGCTAGCATCCGGTGGTCTGCATAGCGGTCGGCAAGGTAACGCGAAACGTGAAAACGCGGAACAAACGCGTCAGGCGAAACGTCGATTGCCTTCGCGCGAAGGTAGTGCAAGAAATCGTACGGATCGTCGTCGAGCAGGGACATCGTTTCGACGGATGCATTGCAGAGGAGCTCCGGCTCAGACGTCGCAAAGGCGACCCCGTTGCCGATGCCTCGCGGATCGACGATATCGATACGAGAAACGCTCCGGTTCCTGACTGCGCTGACAAACGCCGCGATTCCCGCTACGCCTGCTCCTATAATCACGACCTCGCGCTTGCACATCGCATCGAACATAGCCTTCCTTTTGCTCGGAACGGATGATTGCCTTAGTGCAACGGCGGGTGATTCGTTCGCTCCCGCGCCGGCTCGCCCTGGACTAGGTCGTTTTGATACGTGCGAACGCAGGCGTCAACAGCCGCACGCCATACCAGCCCCAATAAACACGATGGCATTGAATCAGGCCGTGCTCAATCTTCATCATCTCCATGAGATCGACTTGCTCACCCTTCGGCGCTTCGCGAGGGTACTCCCACGTCAACTGCTGACCATTTGCGAAAAATGTGCCGGTCCGATACCACTGCGCAAGATCGCTCGGGAATTTGCGAAGACTGTCTTCGAAGAATGTCTTGATTGCAGTGCGTCCACGGATCAGGCCCGACTGACGCTCAGGATAGACGGCCAGCGCAAGCGGTGTTTCGAGAAGAGCATCCTTCGCATAGAGCGCGGCAGTGCCAGCCAGATCCTTCTTGCGCACGGTGTCGTGCCAAGCCTCATAGATATGGGAGATGGAGGGATCGATAGTCTGGTTCATTGCACGTCCGCATTCGAATAATGAAGGCGCCGCACTATGTCATTACCGGCACGCCGAAGCCAACTATAACGGCACCCGGTCCGCGAATGCTTCGCTACGTATCGAAGTGTGCCGGATCTGAGTTAACGCATTCGGTTCCTCGCACGAATTTCGGGATCGCCATTTACAGGTGATCTTTATGAACCATGCATTACAACGGTCCACCAACGGCCACGTACGATGAGGTGGCGGTAGGTGAATGAGCGACACGGACCAAAACAGGGGAAGGTCGAGGGCGATTGACGAAGCGTTGTCTTTCGCAGCGACGACTGCTTTCATTGCGTAAAGCAACGTGGGTCATAAGAACGAGCACTGATGGTGGCGAACAGACCTCAGCAGTGGTGCTGAGGCTCAAAGGGATTGGTCACCTCGCACCCGGACAAAATTCGCTCCTTATTCTCAACTTGTCTCCTTGGACCGTCTATGCCAACGCTGACGACCTTCAGGCCCGACGTTTCTGAGTGTTGTTCTGTCATAAGGTGTCCACTGAAAAATGAACCGACCCCACGAAGTTGGACACCCCTTTTGGAGCTTTTCGGTGAAATACAGCGAGAAGAAGAAACTGTCGGCGGCGAAGGACTACTGCGCCGGCCATGCCGGGCTGAAGAGAGTTGCGGCCCGCCACAACGTGGACGTTTCGTCACTTCGGAAATGGATAGCGGCATATCAAGCGCACGGCGAGGAAGGTCTGCGCACAAGAACCAGCCGCGTGCGATATAGCGCTGAATTCAAGGACGCAGTTGTGGAGCGGATGCGGAAGGAAGGCCTTTCATTCCGTCAGGTCGCAGCGCTCGCGAATGTTCGCAATTTCAATATCATCGCAGTGTGGGAGCAGTAGTATGATGACGGCAGTTTGGCCGCGGGACGTTCACGGCCTGCAACTTCTACCCTCAGAATGCCGAAACCACCGACATCAAAAAAGAAGCCGGCTGCGGATGCAGACCGCAGCCGCGAGGATCTGCTTGCGGAAGTGGAGCAGCTGCGCATGGAGAACGAATATCTAAAAAAGCTCGACGCCTTGGTTCAAGCGAAGACGGAAGCAGCGCGGCAGAAAAAGCGCAAATCGTGCTTGAACTAAGGCAGCGTTACCCCCTCGCAGCCGTCCTTAAAGTGGCCGGCTTGGCGCGCAGCACTTTCTATTACCAGCAGAAGGTACTGCAGGCCGGGGACAAATATGCGAGGTAAGCGCGCAATAAACCACGTGGCTTCTCTCAGCGACCGGCTGTGCGTCAGTCTGCGGAGGGGATGAGGCGCCAAGGCAATAGCGCCTCGTAGTCGTCGCCGGTGTTTGCGAGAGGCAGTGCCTTGACAGCGCGACGAGATAGCCGTACGGTTCGACGCCGTTCGCCTTGCACGTTTCGATTAGCGAATACAGGTTGGCAGCAGCATTCGCTCCAGCGACAGTGTCGTAGAAGAGCCAGTTTTTTCGCCCGACGGTGAATGGCCGGATCGCGTTCTCGCAGGCGTTGTTCGAGAGCGGCCAAGCGCCGTTCTCGACATAGCGAAGGAGCTTCGGCCATTGACCCTGCATGTAGTGAAGCGCTTTGCCAAAGGCGCTTTGCGGCAACACTGCATGCAACTGACGCAGAAGCAGTTCCTCGATTTGCCCAAGGATCGCACGACTGTCGCGTTGCCTCGTCAGCAACCGTTTCTCTGGCGTCAGCCCTTCGCAGCGCGATTCGATCGCAAACAATTGCCCGATCAGTCGAATGAATTCGCTGACGGGATGGTCGCGACCACGTTGCGCCTTTGGGAGATTCTCCTCGGCCTCGATCATGTAGCGACGCGCGTGCGCCCAACAGCCAAGATGCACCAGTTGGTTAGTGTCGGCGACATCGTTGTACGGCTCATAGCCGTCCGTCATCAACACCGCGCCGGGCTTGATGCCAGCATAGAGCGCCGCGGCTTGTGCCGCGCTGCGCGTCGAGCTGTAACTGAACAATCGAACCGGTGGGCCGGTGCCGCTCATCTGTGCCCACATGTAGCTCTTGCGTTGTGCGGCACGGCCTGGCTCTTTCAGCACCTGCACCGTTGTCTCATCGCCGTAGACGATGTCGGCCTCAAGCAAGTGATCGCGCATCAAGTTGATGAGCGGCTGCACTGCGGTACCGACGCGCACCACGCTGGCTGCCAGCGTGCCACGCGAGAGATCGCCGCCGAAACGGTGTAGCAACGCGGCGATTCGATACAGCGGCAGAGCGTCAGCGAACTTGCTCACGACTACCCATGCAAGCGCCGATTCAGTGAGTAACCCCTTCGGAATGATGCGAGCCGGCGCAGGCGTCACCTTGATGCCGAGATCGCAGCAAGGACACGCGTATTTGATTCGTTGGTGCTGAATGACGCGAACCTGCTGCGGCACGATATCGAGCTGCTCACTGATCTCGGCGCCGATCTCGACGAGCGCATGCCCGTCGTGTGCACAAACGCGTTCTGATTCCGGCAATTCATGACGCACAACCTCGCGAGGCAGCATCGGATCTAGCGGTTTGCGTCCACGCTTCTTGCGCTCGTGTGCGCCAACCTCGATGCTCTGTTCCGTTTGCACCTCTTGCGCCGGTTCAGATCCCGTTGCGCCCGCCTCTGCTTCGTTCAAGAAGAGGTCGCGTTGCTCGGCGCCGCGCACTTCGCTCTTGGCGGCAAACAACTGCCGCTGAAAGGCCTTGAGCTTCTCGCGCAGCAAGTCGCGTTCGACCGTCACCACACGCAACTCGCTCTTCATGGCAGCGAGTTCTGCGCGCAGCGCCTGCAGTTCGTCGGTGGGAGATGAGGATGATGGCAGCATCGCCGGATTAGACCAGCGATGCTGGCTCGCGTTTCACGTCACGCGCTGATAATAGCGTGTCGGGTGCGCCCGCATCGCTTCAATATCGATGCCGTCGAGCAGCCAATGCAGTTGCTCGGTTCTGAGCTTGAGCACCGCTTCCTTACGCGGCCAAACGAAACGATCCTGCTCGAGCCGCTTCATCAACAGCCAGAAGCCGTTACGGTCCCACAGCAGCATCTTGATGCGATCGCGCGACCGAGTTTCATAATGCATCTCTCCCGTTAGAATCCTGGTAGTCTCAACGTCTTCTCGTCTTGCAGCGCCTCGAAGTTCCGTGGCCTTCTCTCAATCACACTCCGCACGCCTATCTGCACGGCGTCAGAACCCAGCGACGCCACCGGTATCTGCCATGGGGCACACGGCATGAGCTGTGAGGCGGGCAATATCCCTTCATCAATGAGACGATGAACGGAGCCAACGCAGATCTGCAGGCGCCGTGCAGTTTCCTCGACGCTAATCAATTCGCCGTCGTTGGATGCTGGATCGAAGGCTGCTATTCCCAGCCTCTCGCGCAGCTCGCGTACCCTGACGGTCGTCCACGTCTTGCCGTCGGAGGATTTACAGCGCATCCGGTTCATTGTCACGGCCAGGTCGCGATCTGGCCATTTGCCACCGAGTTTACGCATGACTTCCACCGACCCGTATTGCGTCTGGGCTTCGGTGTCCGGGTAGCGGCCACCGCGTATCCGAGCGATGCGGACCTCAGTGTGTCGCCCTCCGGTCCAATGGATTGCAAGCACCGCTTCATTGGACGAGTCGTCCAGATCGATCACCACTTCCTGGATCAGAACCCGTACTATCCGTTGCTTGGTTCTCGGGGTTGCGCCTGATGCATTCCATGCAGTCGGCAAGTCGTGTGCGAGTGACATCAGTCGCTCCCGGTCGATTCCCGGATTGGCAAGGAGCTTCTTGTCAAGATGTTCGATGCGATTCTGGAGTTCAGCGACGCGCTCAAGTGCGGCGTTCCATCGCGCCTCCAACTCACGTGCGACCAGCCGCTTGCCAGGATCGACTGCCTCGTAGCGACGCTCTGCCAAAGACGCTTCATAACTCGCTTCCTCCGCTTCGCGCGTCAATGCTTTTCGTACCTCATCATCCGCGTGGGACCGCGTTTCACTCGCTCTTATTGCTGCGTCTACTGCATATGTCGAAACCGCTTCCAGCAGTTGCGTCGCTATGGCCTTGTCGACACGTACGCCGCCGATGCCGATACAAAGTCCGGCGCCGACGTGACTGTCGTCGCCCCGGCACTGGTAGCGGTGCGCTTGCCCCGATCTCATCCCGTAGAAGACCCGCATTATTCGGCCGCATCGACCACATCTTACAAGGCCGCCCAACAATGCGCGGCCACCCCGCGCAGATTTGCGAGACATTCGCTTTTGCATATGCGCATTCTCGGCAATCATCCGCTGGTTTTCCTCGAATTCATTCCATGTGATATAGCCTGGATGGTGATCTTTCAGCAAGACGTTCCACGACTGCATGGGCTTACTGCGGGCACTACCTTTTCTCGCTCTCCCATCAACAACATGAGTCTCAGAACTTTTCCTGCCAAACACATAAGCTCCAGCGTAGACCGGGTGCTGCAATAGCTTGATTACGTTGTGATAGGCAGGCAACTGCCACGCAATCCGGTTGCCAACCGCGCTCTGCCTCAGAACGGGCAATTGGAGCTTCTCCAGCTTGGCCCACAGGAACACCTGACGGGCGCTTCCCAGTTCTCGAAACCGACGGAACACGAGGCGGATTGTTTCCGTGACACGCTCATCCGGGTCCAGTTCAATTTTCCCCAACTCATTCCAGCAGTATCCGGGTGGCAACGAGAATTGAAGTTCCCCTCGTGCAGCTTTCGCATCGCGTGCAGCAATTCCACGCTCACGTAACAGACTCAGCTCATACTCCGACATTGATCCTTTCAGGCCCAGTAAAAGGCGATCATTCGTCAGCCGCGGATCGTGTGCGCCGTCGGGATCAATAATTAACGTACCAGTCAAGGCACACAGGTCGACAAGGTGATGCCAGTCACGGCCGTTGCGCGCAAGTCGCGATGCCCCGGCGCTGATTGCTGAATACGTACACGGCCTGCTCGAATGGACCGAGCTTCATCGACTGCTCGACTATGGCTGCAAGACCGTTGATGCTCTTACGGAAGTCAACGGCGTCCCGGTGCACATAGACCTTCAGCTCATCGCTTAGCCGGAACATCACACCGTCCCAGTGTTTCGATCATCACTGATAGAAGCGCTGCGTCGTTCTTGCCGCATTCGAGCTTAAGCGTGATGCCGTTGGGCATCTGCGCCGTCAGCGTCGACGCGGCCGCTGCATTTGCTGGCGAACTAGCGGTCGCGGCCAACGATGAAGACCTGACGGAATTGTGCTCGACGAGCGCCTGTTCACTGCTAACCATAACGACCGGCACGAATGCCGACTCTGCGGTCGACGACTGCGTCGAATCCTCAGAGAGCCGTTGCTGATGCAGCTTGATCCATTTGCGCAGGAGATTCGCATTAACGCCGTGCTGCAGTGCGAGTCCTGCGACTGATGCTCCCGGCTCCAGGCAAGCCTCGACGAGTCGGCGTTTGGTATGCCGATCGAATCGACGCTTACCGTGTATGCCAACGCTGACGACCTTCAGGCCCGACGTTTCTGAGTGTTGTTCTATCATAAGGTGTCCACTGAAAATCAGTGGACATAGCCTGCACGCTCAGATCGCTGAGTGCTAGACGCCCATTTCTGCGGGCTTACTATGCGAGCCTGAAGGAACGTATCCGTGCGCTCTTTGAGCAGCACAAGGGCCGCTGTGGGTATCGTCGAATCACGGC
This sequence comes from Paraburkholderia sp. GV068, assembly GCF_003058125.1. NCBI lineage: Bacteria > Pseudomonadati > Pseudomonadota > Betaproteobacteria > Burkholderiales > Burkholderiaceae > Paraburkholderia > Paraburkholderia sp. GV068. The sequence goes on along the minus strand of NZ_QBUB01000018.1, from coordinate 46,116 downwards.
TGCCATTCGGTGCCAGGGCGACAGAATCAACCACAAGAGGATACAGCGTCTCATGGGCGAGCTGTCCCTGAAGTTATGCATTCGACCAAAGAAGTACAAGTCGTTCAAAGGGAACGTCGGCAAGATAGCTCCCAACGTACTGAAGCGGAAATTTGGTGCGTCGCGCCCCAACCAGAAGTGGGTGACGGACGTGACTGAGTTTAACGTCGGCGGCCAGAAGCTCTATCTTTCTCCGGTTCTCGATCTTTACAACGGCGAAATCATCGCCTACGAGATGGCACGACGTCCGCTATTCGACATGGTCAACACGATGCTGAATAAGGCCTTCGCGAAGCTTGGGCCACGTGACAAGCCGATATTGCATTCCGATCAAGGCTGGCAGTACCAGATGCCTGTTTATAGCCGTCGGCTAAAACAGCAGAGAATCAGACAGAGCATGTCGCGTAAAGGAAATTGCCTCGATAACGCCACGATGGAGAGCTTCTTCGGAACGCTCAAGTCTGAGTTCTTCTACCTGAACAGATTTCGCAACCTCGACGAGCTGCAAGCCGGCATCAAAGACTACATCCACTATTACAACCATGATCGAAACAAGCTAAGATTACGAGGACTTAGCCCAGTCCAATACAGAATGAAATATAAGCAGCACTAACGTCAATGTGTCCAACATTCGGGGGTCGGTTCAAAAAATCAGTGGACATAGCCTGCACGCTCAGATCGCTGAGTGCTAGACGCCCATTTCTGCGCGCTTACATTCATGTACTCATACGAAGACCGCCGTCGAGCGGTACGGCTTTATATGAAGTTGGGAAAGCGCATCCGGGCGACCATCAGACAGCTGGGTTAGGGAGATAGTTCGACTACGCCCTGCCTCTTACTCCACTCCGGATCCCGGCCGGCAAGGTGTATCTGTCGCCGGTGATCGACTGCTTCGACGGTCTCGTTGTGAGCTGATCGATCGGCACGCGACCAGATGCTGAACTCGTCAATACCATGCTGGATTCGGCCATCGAGTCGGTGGCTGATAGTGGTGAGCGGCCAGTGGTCCACTCCGATCGCGGTGCGCATTATCGCTGGCCGGAATGGCTGTCCCGGATAAAGGATGCCGGGCTCGTTCGCTCCATGTCACGCAAAGGATGCTCGCCCGAAATGCAGCCTGTGAGGGTTTCTTCGGGCGGCTCAAGACGGAACTGTTTTATCCTCGTCACTGGCGGGCGACGACCGTTGATCACTTCATTGAGGTCCTCGATTCTCATATCCGCTGGTACAACACAACGCGAATCAAGATATCGCTCGGTTCTCTCAACCCTGTCGAATACCGGGAAAGTCTCGGAATCGCGACATAAACAGTCCAACATTCTAGCCGCCCCCCCTCTCCCTAGCGCCCATTCTTCACTTCGCGCAAAGTGGAAAGACATGCAACAGCAAGCTCCTGATATTTACGGGTTGCCTCCACCTTTCCGCGCAGTTCGCCATCCTCCAACTGACGGACGACCCGTGCCGGAATGCCCGCAACAAGGCAATCAGGGGGTACTTCCCAGCCAACTTTCACAAATGCGCAGGCAGCTACGATCGACGACTCCCCGATAACAGCGTCGTCCATGATGACGGCATTGATACCAATCAAGGTGTTGCGTCGCAGGAAAGCACCGTGAACGACGGCCCCATGCCCGATATGGGAGGCCGGCGCAAGCTCACAGCGGCGGCCATGTCCAACATGCAATGTGCAGCTATCCTGCACGTTGCTGCCTTTCCCGATAACAATCGTACCGAAGTCACCGCGGATCGACGCGAACGGCCCGATGTAGCAGCCCGCGTCTATCCGCACGTCACCAATAACCGACGCCAGCGGATGAACAAACGCGGTGGAATCGATGTTAGGTACCTTTCCCTGAAATTCGTAGATCGGCATGCTGCACCTAAGCCTGAAGCGGCCCCTGTGTGTTAAGACTAGCCTGCGCTAATATCGACACCACGTGTCTCGCGAACGAAGATCAATCCGATCACGAACGAGGCTACCGCAATTACGATTGGATACCACAGTCCGGAGTAGATGTTGCCTTGTGCGGCGACGATAGCGAATGCCGACGCTGGCAGAAAACCTCCAAACCATCCGTTTCCGATGTGGTATGGCAAAGACATCGAGGTGTAACGGATGCGCGTTGGAAAATACTCGACGAGCATCGCCGCAATCGGGCCATACACCATGGTTCCGTAAATCATGAGGATGGCGAGAAGGAGGATGGCCATCGGCTTGTTCATGAGGGACGGGTCTGCCTTGAGCGGATATCCAGCACGCAGGAGGTTCGACTTCAGTCCGCTATCAAATTTCGCACCTAGGGCCGTTGCGTCGGCAGCTTTTGCGTCGTACGCCGAGATCGTCACCGATCCGACGGTCACCGACGCTGTCGAGCCGGCTGGGGCTGCCTCATTTTGATAGTTCAGACCCGCCTTCGACAGCGCGCCCTTCGCGATATCGCACGAACTCGTGAAGCTCGCCGTTCCGACCGGATTGAACTGGAACGAACATTCAGACGGGGCGGCCCTCACTACGATGGGCGCGCTGCGCTGCGCACTTTCAAGTGCGGGATTGATGTAGTGTGTCAGTCCCTGGAAGAGAGGAAAGTAGGTAGCAGCCGCGAGAACAAAGCCCGCAAGGATGATTGGTTTACGGCCAATCCGGTCTGACAATGAACCAAAGAGCAGATAGAACGGCGTTGAAATGACCAGCGCAATCGCGAGAATCACGTTCGCTATCGGACCGTCCAGCTTGAGCGTCTGGGTGAGGAAGAAGAGCGTGTAGAACTGTCCCGTGTACCAGACCACTGCTTGCCCCGCCGTCAGACCAAACAGCACAACCAGGACGAGCTTGAGGTTCTTCCATTGCCCGAAGGCTTCAGCGACAGGTGCTTTGGACGCCTTTCCCTCTGCCTTCATCTTTTCAAAAGCGGGAGACTCGTGGAGCTTGAGGCGAATCCACACCGAGATCGCGAGCAGAACTATCGAGAGCAGGAAGGGAACGCGCCATCCCCAGTCTGCAAAAGCACCCTCACCGGTCCCGGTTCTGACGCCGAGAATCACGATGAGAGACAGAAACAGACCGAGCGTGGCCGTCATCTGAATCCATGCAGTCCACGCGCCCCGCTTATCGCTGGGAGCGTGCTCCGCAACGTAGGTCGCGGCACCGCCATATTCACCGCCAAGTGCGAGCCCCTGAAGCATGCGCATGGCGATGAACAGGACAGGGGACGCTATCCCGATCGTCGCAAAACCTGGCAGCAGTCCAATAAAAAACGTCGACGTGCCCATCAGCAGGATGGTGACGAGGAACGTGTATTTGCGTCCCACCAGGTCGCCAAGGCGGCCAAAGACAACAGCACCAAACGGCCGGACCGCAAAGCCGGCCGCAAAGCTCAAAAGAGTGAAGATGAACCCTGCGGTCGGATTTACTCCCGCGAATATGTTTCGGCTGATGAACACGGCCAGAGAGCCGGCCAGAAAGAAGTCGTACCATTCAAAGACTGTCCCAAGGGACGACGCAAATACGACAAGCCGCTCGTCCTGTGACATTCGCACAGCGGGTAATGCCTGATTCGTGACTGACATGTCCATCTCCTCCAACCTGAAGTACGCCCGTTATAGTGACTTGCATTAGCAGACTATACGAAGTAAACGACGGTCTTTCAAGAATATAAAAACCCACGTTTTCACCTACCTAACTTAATTTTAATGAACCACTCCAAAATCTAAAAGCACGGGGGCTTGAGAGCGGGTTACTTGTATAACATGTCACTTCTGGCCAATTATCGACCATAACGCTGGCAGGAAGATCTCTGTCAAAGCAAGCGACGCCTGCCCTCGGCGAAATTCCGAAACCCGCGCCAAGGCCCGGCCACATTGGGGGGCATCGTCGACGTATTGGCGCTCAATAAATGGGGTAGCAGCCAGGAGAAAAGACGCGTAAGCGAACCTGGAACGGCTGATTGCCGGGTCGCTATAAGGGAGGCTGCCAAGCGGACGCGCGGCAAGTGTGCGAAGAGATTTCCAACTGGCGCGACTATCGCGCGCCGACACGATACTGCGGGCCGCAACCACAGCCGCTGCATCTACAGTGAGCGCTATGTCGCGCACCCACACGGAAGACCCCTGCCCGACCGGTCTGTAGGCGCTTCGGCGCGCAGCAATATGCTCGCTTCGTGGTCTCGTCTCGCTGTCTCGCCGGCAGACAACACCCTCGAAATTGACCTGTACCTCAACCTTGCCCAGTGTTTGTAGCGCGCGAGTAAGAGAACCGCCGCGACGCAGCCACTGCGTACATATTCTAGGCGCAGAAGCTGGCGGCTCGGACCGCCAACGTCCCCCGCGCGGTACTGCCGTAATTGGTCGCATTGTTTCGTTCGGACGGAAGGACACGCGCCTGACAATCCGGCGCGTCTCAACTCAGTGATCAGGCGATACCGCCCATACAGAGATACTTCATTTCCATATAGTCCTCAATACCGTACTTCGATCCCTCTCGACCGAGGCCACTCTCTTTTACGCCGCCGAACGGCGCGACTTCCGTCGAAATGAGGCCTTCATTGATGCCGACGATGCCGTATTCCAATGCCTCGGCTACCTTCCAGATGCGCCCGATATCACGTCCGTAGAAATATGATGCGAGGCCGAATTCAGTATCGTTCGCGAGCGCGATGGCTTCTTCATCCGTCCGGAACCGGAAGATCGGCGCCACCGGACCAAATGTCTCTTCGCGGAAAATCTGCATATCAGGCGTCGCATCAGCAAGAACGGTAGGCTCATAGAAGTTGCCCCCTTTCGAGTGGTGCCGTCCGCCGACCACTACTCTTGCTCCTTTGGCCACGGCGTCCGTCACATGCTCGTGGACTTTGGCGACCGCGTTGTCATCGATGAGCGGCCCAATCAAGGTCGTCTGCTCCAGACCGTCGCCGACACTCAGCTTTTCCACTTCTGCGACCAGCTTCTGGACAAACTTTTCGTAGACGCCGTCCTGGACTAACAGGCGATTCGCGCAAACACAGGTCTGGCCAGCGTTGCGGTACTTCGAGGCGACCGCTCCTTTGACGGCAGCGTCCAGGTCAGCATCGTCGAACACGATGAACGGTGCATTACCACCCAGTTCCATAGAAGCTTTCTTGACCGTGGCAGCGCATTGCGCCAGCAGCACCTTGCCGATTTCCGTCGAGCCGGTAAACGACAGTTTGCGGACCGTCGGGTTGGAAGTCAGCTCTCCACCGATGGCGGATGCCGTACCCGTAACGCAGGAAATGACACCCTTCGGCACACCTGCGCGCTCAGCGAGCACACATAGTGCAAGCGCCGAAAACGGCGTCTGGCTAGCCGGTTTCAATACCATCGTGCAACCGGTGGCGAGCGCCGGGCCGATCTTGCGCGTCAGCATGGCGGCAGGGAAATTCCACGGCGTAATCGCCGCACACACGCCAATCGGTTGCTTGAGAACGATAATGCGCTTGTCTCGGCCATGGCTCGGAATAGTGTCACCGTAGACGCGCTTGGCCTCCTCCGCAAACCACTCGAGGAACGAGGACGCATAGGCGATCTCGCCACGGCTTTCGGTCAGCGGTTTGCCCTGCTCGGCCGTCATGATTACAGCGAGGTCCTCTTTGTTTTCGAGCATGAGATCATGCCAGCGACGAAGAATCGCAGCGCGCTCTTTCCCAGTGTGCGCGCTCCAGTCTTTGAGTGCTTCATTTGCTGCAGAGATGGCACGCCGTGTTTCGTCCGCGCCCATCAGCGGGACCGTGCCGAGCGACTGTCCGTTCGCTGGATTTGTCACTTCGATTGTCGCGCCGCTGTCAGCGTCAAGCCATTCGCCGCCGATGAGACACCTGTTTCTGACGAGACCGATATCCTTAATCGGTACGGAGACCGCGAAACTGTTGTTTGCCATGGATTTTCCCATCCTATGAATCAGATTAACCAGATGCCTGAGTCGTGGGCGTAATCGCAACCACTTCAAGAGCCTCACGCAACTTGTAGCGCATCACCTTGCCGGAGCCTGTGCGCGGAATTTCATCAACGATGTGCACCGCTTGCGGCACCTTATACGCCGACAATTGCGTCCTGCAGTGCGCAAGCAACGCCTCGACGTCCACCGTTTCGCCCTCCCGCTGGACGACAAAAACGACTGGCACTTCTCCAAGGTGCTCATGCGGCGACCCTGTGACCGCACAGTCCAGCACCCCGTCAAACACCGAAATGAGCTGTTCAATTTCCGCAGGCGCAATGTTCTGTCCGCCACGGATAATCACTTCCTTCAATCGGCCGGTAATCGTGATGTAGCCAGACGCGTCAAAGCGCGCAAGATCTCCGGTGTGGTACCACCCGTTCCGAAGTGCAGCATCGGTCTCGGCAGGTTTGTTCAGATAACCCTTCATCACGTTCGGCCCCCGAACCAGCAACTCGCCCTCCTCACCCACGTCAACGTCGCGCATGGCTACTGGTTCAACAATGCGGGTTGCCACCCCTGGTAGTGGCAGACCACATGAACCGTAGGGACGAGAACCCGTCGGCCAGTTCATGGTCACCATGGTCGACGTCTCCGTTATTCCGTAGCCATCCAGAAGCTTCACGCCAAACCGCTCCTCAAATGCCCGATTGGTAGCCGCTGGCAGAATCGCCCCGGCTGACACGCAGAGACGGATGCCGGGAAGCACGTTTGCGGTGCTGGTCTGCGCCCCCTCCAGCAGGTAGTGAAACATGGTCGGCACGCCGGGCATTACGGAAAAGCCGCCGTTCGCGAGGAGCTTTGGAATTTCCCTGGATGAATATCGGTCCATCAGATATTCCGATGCCCCCACCGCCAGTACGCTAAGCACTGCAAAATTAAGAGCGTAAGAATGATAAAGCGGCAGGCAGTTCAATACGCGATCGTTTTGATTCAGGCTGGCGATTGGCGCCCAACAGGACGCGGTAACCCACAGCATGCTACGGATTGAGAGCAGCACGCCCTTCGCCTTTCCTGTAGTGCCGGAGGTATAGACCACAAACGCGGGCAGATCGAGTGTGTCTGCGTCCACAGGGTTACCGTGCGCCCTTTCTTCAACTACTTTTCTGTACTCAGTGCCAACTACAGGCGCTGAGCTCCACTGTACCGTGACGTATTCCTTGAGCGACGGGATACCATCACCAAGCTTTCTGATTTCAAGCTCTCTGGAATCGCTCGTGACGACAGCCACGCATGATGCGTCCGTCAGCCTGTACTCGATTTCAGGAATGGTGGCCTCGTGACTGACCGGTACGGCGATGCCGCCCGCCCGCACGATAGCCAGACAGCTTACAACCCATTCAACCGAATTGGGCAGCAGGACGGCTACGCGATCTCCCGGCTCTACGCCTGAGGCCTGAAAATGCACCGCAAGTCGGGCGGTGACTTCCTCGAGCTGCCGGTACGTCAGGGACGACCTTTCGTCCTCGAATGAGATTTTATCGGGCCGTTCCTCGGCGTGCCGCTTGAGTAGTTCGTGAACCGGTACGATGAGCTCTGTTTGAATCATGGCTGTCTCCTAAGCGATGTAGCCAACGACGATGTCGCAAGGCAAGCATCCCTGTCCTGATGGGTTGGTGCTGCGGACTTCAGACCATGCTGAAGCCGCCGCTGATGCTAATCACCTGGCCAGTAATCCAACTGCCCTTGTCGGACGCAAGAAGCACAGCCATTGGTGCCACATCGCCCGGCTGCCCCAGCCGACGCAATGGGTACAGCCTGGTGAGCTTTTCGCGGTTAGCTTCGAGAAATTCGGGGTCGTGCGCCGTCTCGATCAGACCCAGCGCGAGCGCATTGGCGGTCGTTCCCGAACGGGTTTCACGCGCAATCGATTTCATCAAGGCGATATTGGCGGCACGCGCTGCAGCACCAATAGCCAGCCCTGACTCGCCGACACGCGAAGAGTCGCCCATGATGCTGATAATCCGGCCACTGCCTTTCTGGGCTTCCAGATGGGGCAGCGCCGCGTGGGTGCAGTTCAAGGTGCCGTACAGGCACACGTCGATCTGCCTGCGCCATTCCTCAGGCGTGCTGTCGGCAAACCGCTTGCGAATGACAAGGCCGGCGTTGTTCACGAGGATGTTGAGACCGCCGAACGTCTCAAGGGTCTGCGCCACCATCGCGTCTACTGCGCGGCGGTCGGAGATGTCACAGCCAATGGCTAGAGCCTTACCGCCCGCAGCTCTGATTTCTGCAACAACCGATTCGGCCCCCTGCCGGGAACCGTGATAATTCACTACCACGCTCGCGCCTTCGGCAGCGAGCCCAAGCGCGATTTCTCTTCCGACGTCGCGAGCGCCACCTGTGATGAGCGCAACCTTCCCGTGCAGTTCAAACTTCATTTAATTCTCCTCTTTGCGTTTAAGCGATCCTGACTGGATAAGCTGGAAAATGCGCTCCGGCGTGACGGGCAGTTCGCTAATCTCAATGCCTAGCGGCGAAAGGGCGTCGGCCACTGCGTTGGCAATCGCCGCTGGGGAACCGATGGTTCCGCCCTCGCCCATTCCGCGGAACCCGCCGAGCGTATTCGGCGCTTGAGTATCTAGATGGACCATCTCCAGCTCTGGAACCTCTGGCGCGGACGGCAGCAGGTAGTCCACCATGCTCGCGGTAAGCAACTGACCGTCTGCGTCGTACACGACCTCCTCGAGCAGCGCCGCGCCGACTCCCTGCGCAAGCGCGCCCCGCGTCTGGCCTGCGACAATGAGAGGATTGATGATTCGCCCGCAGTCTTCGGCGATGACGTATCGCTGGATGTGCACTGCGAACGTTTGCGGGTCGACCTCAACCTGCACGAGGTGCGTGGCCGAACTGGTTGTGCCGACGACCGGGTCGTACACGCGCGTGACACACATTTCTTCACGTACATCGGCCGGGACCCGTCCCATCTGCGAGTACAGCGCACGGGCAAGCTCCGGAAAAGTGATCCGTCCGTCCCCTGCCTGCACACGAATCGTACTGTCGACGCATTCGAGATACTCGACAGGGCTATCGAGTAAGTGAGCAGCGACCCGCAGCATGCGCTCGCGAAGCTCGCGCGCGGCCAGTATCCCCGCGCCGCTGCTGATGACTGCAGTGCGGCTGGCATAGCTACCCGTGCCGTGTGGCACGGTCGAGCTGTTGCCCGTAATAACGCGAAGGTCTTCGAGGCGTGCGCCGAGCTCATCGGCGAGCACTTGCCCAAGTGTGGTTTCATGGCCCTGGCCATGAGAGGCACAACCAAACGAAGCAGTGATGGAGCCCGTCGAATCGAGCTGGATGACGCACGTGTCAGTTCCCGTGTTGATAGGCATGCCGGGAGATGCTGAGATGCGCGATCCGATTCCAGAGAGTTCCGCATAACAGGCGACGCCAATGCCGATCCATCGACCTTCAGCACGCGCCCTCCTCTGCGCCTCGCGGGCAGCATTGTAGTCAAAACGCTCCATCGCGCCTTCGAGACCGCCCATGAAAGCAGACCTGTCCCACACTATGCCGACCGGCGTACGGTAAGGAAACTCTTCATCCCGAACCAGGTTGCGATGGCGAATTTCAGCCGGGTCAAGACCCAGCTGTCTGGCAGCCATGTCCATGAGGCGCTCCATCGCGAAGGTGGAAGTCGGTCTGCCAACACCGCGATAAGGCCCGGTAGGCGCCTTCGGCGTGGTGACGCCCCTGACATGGGCGTGATATGCGGGCACGCGATAAGGGCCCGGCAGAAAGCTGATGACCTGTACCGGCTCGATCCCGCAAGTCCAAGGGTAAATGGAATAGGCGCCCACATCCCCAACGACGTCGGCACGCAGACCCAGGATCTTGCCCTGAGCGTCGAGCGACAGCTCCGCAGCCACCAGTTCATCAAATGCCTGACTGGTGGAGAGCAGATCCTCGAGGCGGTCGCCCGTCCATTTCACAGTTTTGCCGATTTTCCTCGCTAGCACGCATACCAGCATCTCCTCCTGGTACAGCGACGTTTTACCGCCAAACCCTCCACCGACGTCGGGTGCTATTGCTGTAAGCCGGTTGCCCGGCATGTCAAGCAGATCGGCCAGGGCGTCACGGATGATGCCCGGCACCTGACTGGAGGTGTATAACGTCAATGAGTCTCGTCCAGCATCGACTTCTGCCAGATAGCAACGCGGCTCCATTGCAGCTGACGTTTTCCGGTGAAAACGGAACCGGCCCTTAACCAGAACAGGAGGATTAGTAAACGCCTGTTCGATCTCACCGCGAACAAAGCTGCGTTCGACAAGGACATTGCTTGCGAATCCCTCGTGCAGCAGCGGAGCGTCCGCCAATGCGGCGAGCTCCGCATCTGTGCAGACCGGTAGAGGTTCGTATTCCACCTCGATAGCGTCCCGGGCGTCCTCCGCGAGATAGCGGCTCTCAGCCAGGATCGCAACGACAGGCTCACCAACGAAATGCACTTTCCCATTCGCGAGGGCATGGATTGGCGTCGGCTGATAGCCGCTCATACGGGATACAGCGATCGCGGGCTTGATAAGCCCCTCAATGTCCTGCCACGTGTAGACCCCGTAGACCCCCCGCAACGCCTTGGCGGCGTCCGCGCGGACCGCCACGATTCGTGCGTGCGGCTGGTCACTGCGCAGGATAGCCATATGCAAGGCATGACCACTCGGACGGTCATCGACGTATCGACCCAGTCCCGTCAGGAGTCGGGCGTCTTCAACACGGCGAACCGCTTGCCCGACCAACTTGTCGCGGGTCTCTTCGCGCACATCCGGATTCGGCGCAACGGGATGGCCCAACGGATCGTTTTGCTCACTCATATCGGTCTTCCCCCTTGCGCACTTCCTCCCATTGCTCCGGGTCGTGCCCAAATAAGACCTTTGCTCCTGTCGCGGCAATACGCTGAACCTCGCGCAGTGAAGCCATCGCCAGATCAGGGTTCCACGTGTTGCGCGGCATGACCTCGCGGTCGAGATTGGGCCTCATGGCGACTGCATCTCCGGCGAGCAGGAAACTGCCATCCCGGCTCAAGGTCGCCACCGCACCAAGGCTCCCCGGTGTGTGTCCGGGCAGAGGTACCAGGACTAACCTCCCGTCGCCGAAGACGTCATGCTCAGCGTCAATGGCTTCGGTCGGCATGGGATGCTCCCAGTCGGCCGGGATATACCCCTTCTGGACGGCGTCTGGACCCTGAGCGGCCTCCAGTTCCTTGTAGTGACAGAAGAACGTGGCGCGCTTGAAAAACCCGTTGCACCCACAATGGTCGGAGTGCAGGTGCGAGTTGACCACGACGTCAATGTTATCCGGCGCCAATCCTAGCGTTGCCAATTGTGAAACAACGTTGTCCTCGGGGCCGCTCAAAGGCATCATTGCCTTCGCCATCGCACCCCATCGGCCAGTCGCATCTACCGCGGTATCCGGATGGCATCCGGTATCGAAAAGGACGTTGCCCTGTGCATGACGCAACAGAATGCAGGAAACCGGCAAATCGATTGCCTCGGTGCGCTCCGCTTCCGGTAGATAAACGCTCCTGCGCATACGCAGTCGACCACCGTTGAGAATGTGCATTTTCATGGTGTATCGTCCTTGCTGATTTTCTGGCTTCCTGCAGCATCACGAAGTGCGTTTCGTCCGGTCACGCAGACGCGAACCGCCTCAACGATGCCTTGATAGCCCGTACAGCGACAGAGATTCCCCGAGAGAACGTCCCTGATCTCTTCATCGCTATCGAGCGGATATTTTTGCAGCGCATCTTCACAGCTGGCCAGCATGCCTGGCGTACAGAAACCGCACTGCAAGCCGTGATGCTCCCGAAAAGCTTCCTGCAAAGGACTGAGGGCTTCGACGGTGCCCATACTCTCGACCGTGCGGACTTCACAACCATTTGCACGGATCGCGAGCATCAGACACGACCGCACGCTGTCGCCGTCAACCATCACCGTGCATGCACCGCAAACCCCGTGTTCGCAGCCAACGTGGGTTCCCGTGAGCCCAAGCGTGCGTCGCAGATAATCGGACAGTAGAAGACGTGGTTCGACATGATCCTCGTGGACCTTCCCATTGACCAGGACCCACAGGGGTTTGAGGGGGATTTCAGAATCACTCATTGAGCTACTCCAGCGGCGCGCTGCCACGCTTTGCGCGTTACACGCTCCATCAATACGCCGGCAAGATGACGGCGGAATTCAGGCGAAGCATGCAGATCGGTATTCGGTTGCAGCGAATCGCAGGCTGCATGGACGGCGTCGGCGATCACCTCGTCGGAGAGCGCTTTCCCGGTCAGTACTGCTTCGGCTTCGGGACGGCGCATCGGCGTATCACCGACACCCATCATCGCGACGCGGGCCTGGTGGATCTCACCGCCCTGCACATCAAGTAACACGCCAACAGCTGCAAGCGCGAAGTCGCCTGCGCGCCGCGCAAACTCCTGGAAGCACCATCCCATGCCAGCGGGCAATCCCGGGAGCTCGACACGGACAACAATTTCGTCATCATCCAACGCAGTCGTCAGCGGCGCGACAAAGAATTCGGATGCCGGTATTTGCCGTTCCCCCCGAACCGAACGGGCAACGATCACGGCGTCGAGAAGACGGCTCAGCATCGGCAACTCTGCCGCGGGATCAGCGTGCGACAGACTTCCGCCAATGGTGCCTCGGTTCCGGATCGCGAGATGGGCAACGTGGTGCATCGTTTCCGGAATGACAGGAAAACGGCTTGCAACCAACGCCGAAGTTTCAAGAACTCGATGCCGCGTCAGAGCGCCGATCGTGAGTCCGCCGTCTCCGCGTTCGCGGACGTACTCGAGTTCTAGCAGCCTGCTGATATCGATGATGAGCGCCGGCCGGACGACCCTGAAGTTCAACATTGGAGTCAAACTCTGCCCGCCTGCCATCAGCTTGGCATCATCGACGTTAGCTGCAAGCACCTCAACAGCTTCGTCGATGGTGTCGGGACAACAGTAGTCAAAAGGAGCAGGTTTCATAGTGATCCCGTCTAGCGGCCCTGAAACTTTGGCGAACGCTTTTCACCGAACGCGGCGCGTCCTTCGCGGTAGTCGTCGCTTGCCGCCGCCGCCGCAATCAGTGCCTCGGACCTGTCCAGATCGAGAGCGCCCGTCCCCATCGCCATTCCGTTGAGAAGATACTTGGCGCCTGCCATGCTCAGCGGCGCATTGCCCGCGAGCGATGTGGCGAAAGCACGGGCTTCAGCCATCGGATCGCTTTTGGCAACCTGCTGCTTCGCGCCAATCAGGCGCTCCCAAAAAGATTGGCGAGAAGCCACCGCGCCAAGGCCGGCGACCTGATCTACAAAACCGATTCCCAGCGCGTGAGCGGCGTCAAACCGCTGGCCGCCGTACAGAATCTTCTTTGCTTCGGAGAGCCCAACCAGCGACAGAAGTTTGCGCGTTCCCTTCACGCCGTAAATGATTGACAGACGCGTCGCGGGTATCCCCATCATTGCGTCCTGGGCCGCGAAACGGAAATCGCAGGACATGGCCAGATGGGCTCCCCCGCCGAGGCAGTAGCCCCGCAGTACTGCGACCGTTGGCTTTGAGATGTTTGCAATGGCGTCGCAACAGGCGTCAACGGCGACTTCATACGTCGTCGCGTGTGCGACGTCAGCGCGGACCTTTTCGAATTCGGCGATGTCGGCCCCGGCACAAAAGTCTGCGCCTGCGCCAGTTAGAATCACCGCGCGCACTTCCGGGTTGCGGTCGAGTGCGGCCATGATCGACGGCATCGCAAGCCACATCCCGTAAGTCATGGCATTGCGGCTGTCAGGACGGTTCAGCGTGACGACGGCGACCTGATCTGAAATCCAGACCTTGATCTTTTCGGAAGTCAAGACATCCATCACCGCAGCCTGCGCTTCGGCGGCCGGCACTGGTGACACCGGTCTTGGTACCGGCGCAGGCTGCGCAGGGACGTCCCGCGTCGCCGCAGCACGCTCGGGCATGGTTGGCGCTGGCGCCGCCTCCAGCGTCGACGCTTTCCCGTTGGCTGCAGCAGGGGCAACAGCGGCTGCAAACGCATGTCCTGGGGCCTCCATGGTCGCGACTTCGGCTACTGGGGCCGAGAGTTCCTGCATGAAAGCGTGCATGCCAGCCGGTTGTGCGGCACGGACCGAAGCGGAGTCTGACGAGCGGCCATCCACCTGCTTACGGAACAGTTCAAAGAAGTCATCAGCTGATTTACGTGCCGCCGCATCAATCATGCGGGAGCCGAGTTGCGCCAGCTTGCCGCCCACGTTTGCCTTCACTCCGTAGCGCAGGAGTGTCACCGCCGGCTCAAGAGCGTCAAGCGACACTTCAATATCGGCGCGCGCGAAGCCCGCTGCACCGCCTGAACCTTCCCCGGTCAACGTATAGCTACGCGGCGGGGCAATATTCGAGAGGCTGACTTTGCCAGCGAATCGCGCTTTGATCGGCCCGACCTTTGATACGACGGTTGCTGTGAACTCATTTGCAGCTGTGCTTTCGAGGGATTCGCACCCTGGAATACTCGCTTGCAGGACCGCGGGATCATTCAGCGCTTCCCATATGACTTCGCGCGCAGCCTCCAGCCTCGCTTCGCCGACCATTTCCATTGTTGACTCCTCCGTCTCACTGTGTGTTTTGCGCCTGCGATGAACTGGGCTTATGCGGCTACCGATTCCAGAACAGCACGCACCGCATCCGGAACAGGCACGGAGCGATTGTTTGCGCGCTCCACATAGACATGCACAAACTGGCCGACCGCGCAGGCCTCGTCGGACTCGTTGCGGAACAGAGCAATTTCGTATCGAACGCTTGAGTTGCCAAGGTGTACTACCCTTAAGCCAACGTGGACGGTGTCTGGAAACGCCACTGAAGAGAAAAACGTACATTTCGTTTCGATAACGAGGCCAACGATTTTGTTGTTCGCGATATCGAGAACGCCTTGCTCGATCAGATGGCGGTTCACAGCGGTGTCAAAGAACGCGTAATAGACAACGTTGTTTACGTGACCGTACACGTCGTTATCCCCCCAGCGAGTCGGCAATATCGTGAAGTGACGGTATGCTTCCCGCCGCGTCGGTCTGGCCTTTTCGCTCACAGGACCTCCTCGTAGACCGACTTTGCGTCTTCGATGGCTATTTCTCTCGGGTTATTCACGAGGAGCCGCGTCTGACGCATCGCATCTTCGGCCAGTGCGGGAATGTCGGCGGTCGCGATGCCTACGTCCCGAAGACGGGTCGGCAAGGCCAATTCTGCCGGCAATACCGCAAGACGCTCGACGAGCGCCTGAGCCTTTTGGGCCTGGGTTCCCTGGACATTCGCTATCACCAAAGGAGCCAGCTCTGCGTAAAGCGACTCAGCAGCTTCAAGGTTGAAGCGCATGACCGCTGGCAGAACAAGAGAATTCGACAAGCCGTGTGGCACGTGAAAACGAGCGCCGATCGGATATGCAAGCGCGTGAACGCCAGCAACCGGAGCATTGGCGAACGCCAGCCCTGCGAGCAGCGCCCCCAACAGCATTCCCTGACGCGCTTCGCAGTTTGTTCCGTTTGAGCAGGCTTCGTGAATATTCAAACTGAGCAGGTGCAGAGCCTCTCGGGCCAGGCAATCTGACATGGGATTTTTCAAACGCTTGCTCGTGTATGCCTCAATCGCATGGACCATCGCATCAATGCCCGTCGCTGCCGTCACAGCAGCAGGAAGACCCAGCGTCAGCTCGGCGTCCAGCACGGCGATGTCAGGCAAAAGAACGGGAGACACCACGCCTTTCTTCTCGCCCGCGCCTGTCGTGACTATGGAAATAGGCGTCACCTCCGACCCTGTGCCGGCGGTTGTCGGCACCAGAATGAGTGGCAACCGGGGACCTTTCGCGACGCCGACGCCATAGATCTCGTCGAGTTGCTCCGTCCCGTGTGCCAGAAGCGCAACAAGCTTGGCTACGTCCATCGAGCTTCCGCCGCCGAGCCCGATTACGCCGTCAGCACCTGATCGGACCGCGACGTCTGTTGCAGCAAGAATCACGTGTGCGGGCGGATCCGCCTGCACGTCCGAGTAGACAGTTACCGCTATCTCCTCGCTCGCAAAGCTGCGCAGCGCGGACTTGATCAAGCCGTTGTCGACCACCCCTTTATCCGTCACCAGAAAAATGTTCCGGCACCCCAAGCGCTTCACAAGTTCGCCTAAGCGACCGGAAGCGCCGGTCTCGACGACGGTGGAACGGGTCGATTGGAATTCAAAGCTAATCACGATGTCTCCCTGGCTGTGCGACCGTCTCCAATTCTCCCCGACTGTCGCCTTGTAACTTGCGTAACTAGACTATAGTGAGCCGAGACTCACTTTGCAAGCGGGTTTTCCCTCTCGTGGGAGCCAGAGAACATGCCAGACCTTTCGATTGTCGATCCGTCCGTTTAAATGATCCTCCCTTCGAAACACCTGTGCAGACGGGCATTAGCGCAGGGAGTGGCGTCGGAGCAACGGCTTTCGGTAAGCCCTGGCAACGCACTGCTCCTGATCACGCAAAGGTAACTTGCACTAGTCGTTACAATCGTGACACCATGGAGACGCTCGCGTTCTGACGTCTGCGAGCGAGAATGGAGGGAACCCTGCCAAAAAGGCCAGAATGATTGGTTCGACAAGACGGGGCGGCGGGCCGGAAAGATATGGCCCTGGCGCTTTACCTACTCGTCTAGATGGAGACCCTTGTGAAGATCGTTATCAACAGGGAAGTGGGCACATTTAGCTTGAGTGACGAGGCCGCGCGTCGCTATCTGCGGATGAGCGGGCGAGGCGAGATAGACAGTGAGTCCAGCGCGACATTATCGCGTCAATTCGTCCATCAATATGCGCGCCGCAGCGACCCAGTCCTGGTCGAAGTGGTAGAGAAGATGGGACCCTCGGCAAGCGGAGGCGATGCTTGCCTCGAAGTCGTGGACGTGCCGGCCACTGGTTGGCACCTTCTCGACGTGTGCGGCATTGAGTGCGTCGTACCCGACGTTGACGCACACGGTACCTCGACGTCGCAAGTCCGCTAGCAGCAGCCCATATCATCTGTGGATTGATATCTTTCGCCCGGTGTGCGCGCAGCTGCGGAGAGCTGCAATCCACCGGCTGATTGACGGCGGGGAGGAATAGCAATATTTGCCCCCAGGACATCGTGTCCGGCGTCGACCACCTTGTTTCGGGAGTGCTCGCCGGCGTCGAAGCGAAGTAAAGCCGTTCAATCGTCGGCCGCTCTGGGCAAGACGCGCCAGATAAGCCACCCTTGTTATGCGGCATCAAGTTCAGGCGGAAGCATATATCGCAGGACATAGCCCATTTCTCGCGCATCCAGCTCGTTTCCACACTCGTCACAGACCACAACTGCGTGGAAGTCGTGGTCGCATTCCCGATGCCGAAGCTTGAGGGGCGGCTTACCGCCGGAGAGCCACTTATCGCCCCAGTGCATCATGATGAGCATCGGACCGTACAGCGCTCGCCCCATCTCCGTGAGGCGATACTCGTAGCGCTTCGGGCCTTCCTGATAAAGAGTCTTGTTCGCGATCCCCTGCTCCACCAGGCGCTGCAACCGGTCAGCAAGTATGTTGGTAGCGATGCCCAACCGCGTCTGGAATTCGTCGAAACGTCGAACCCCGTAAAAGAACTCGCGGATAACCAGAAAGCTCCAACGATCTCCAATGATCTGAAGAGTTCGGGCTACAGAGCACGGCCGTACCCGCTCAAGCACGGTAGGGTCGGACGCACGGCGCGAGCGCTTGCGATCTCCATTCCGCGCTGATTCACCCGCGCCGACACCATCGCGATAGTGCACCTGTCGTGGATTGATCTCGCCGTGGCAATGTGAACATGCCACCCGTGGATGGCATTCACATCCGCAGGATTTGTGAATGAGCTTTAACGGGGGGAGCGCGTCGCCGCTTAGCCACTGATCCCCGAAGGCGAGGAGTCCAATCATGGTCGCGTAAAGGTCGCGTCCCTTGTCCGTCAGGCGGTACTCATGACGAGCCCCGCCCGTAGAAGGAACCAGTTTTCGCAACAATCCTAGGCCGGTGAATTTCTTCAGTCGCTCTACAAGCGTGGTCCGTGGAACCTGCAGGAGGCTCTGGAACTGCTCAAACCGTCGTACGCCAAAAAAACACTCGCGCAAAACGAGAAATCCCCACGGGTCCGAAAGGATTTCAACAGTGCGCGCAACGGACGAGTAGCGCTCAACGGAAGCGAAACGGGCGTCAGAGGCGCGGTGACTGTCAGCTTCAAGTGTTGCGGGCTTTGCCATAAAAACCTATCGATTCCTTCTGTATGCCGACCAGCGCAATCCGATATTTTAGTTCACGCTGCGTGGATCGATTGAGCCGGACTTTCCCGCATCTCGTGTCCCTGCACAACGGGTACGGAATGCCGCATCGCTGTCATCTCCGCGAGAATGGATACCGCAATCTCCGGGGGCGTTTGTGCGCCGATGTGAAGCCCGATTGGCCCTCGAAGCCTTGCGACGTGGTCGTCGCGCAGATCAAACAGGCGTAGCCGCGCACGCCGCTTCGAATTGTTCGCCGGGGAGCCGAGGGCTCCGACGTAAAACGCGCTGGAGTTCAGCGCCTCGATGAGCGCCAGATAATCCAACTTTGGGTCGTGTGTGAGTGTAACAACGGCGGTGTGGCGATCCAGTCCAATGCGAATCAACAGATCGTCCGGCATCTCTCGGGTTATCTGCGTATGCGGAACGGGCCACTCGGACGCGTATTTTTCCCGCGGGTCGCACACGATGACGTCGTACCCAAGGGGCACCGCCATACGCGCGACGTACTCTGATAACTGACCCGCCCCTACGATTATCAGACGGTATTGAGGCCCGTGAACTGTTCGTAAGCTTTGCCCGTCGAATTGGACGTCCTGAGACTTGTTGCACTCATGGACATCGGCGCGCCCGCTGCTCATATCCAACGTGCGCTCGACAACAGTACCACGCCCGGTCAACTCCAATAGTCGCTCAAGACCGGAAGCAGGCCCGACAGGTTCGACGATCAGTTTCAATGTGCCGCCCCAAGGAAGACCGAAGCGATGCGCCTCATCAGCCGATACGCCACACGTCACCTCGCAAGGCAACAATTTCGGTAATTCGCCCGATTTGACCCGAAGAATCAGATCGTCCTCGATGCAGCCGCCTGATACCGACCCCTTCAGGATACCGTCGCCTCGAATGAGAACTATCGACCCGACCGGTCGTGGTGCTGAACCCCAGGTCCGGATCACAGTTCCTAACGCCACGGTCTCCCCCGTCCGGTGCCACTTGACCGCCACACTCAGGACCTCCCTATCCCTACTGTCCATGATCTCCTCGCCAAGACCTCCGCATCTGCAGTATAGTCTATTTATGCAAGTCATAGGACAGGCGATGAAAACGACTTCCTCAGCTGGGCGGACATGCGCGGCCAGCCCAGAACTAGCGGGCGATCGAGCGGTCATTTTGTCCCCGACGGACAGAGATGGACAGGATTTTTTCCTCCGAACTGTTGGAAGTCGTGTGCGGGCGCTGCGAGCGCGGCATGCGCTTACCAGGAGGGCCCTCGCGGAGCATGCCGGCGTATCTGAGCGTTATCTGGCGAAGCTGGAAGGAAGTTCAGGCAACGCGTCTATCCTTGTACTGCGCAAACTTGCCGTTGCGCTTCATTGCGAGCCGGTTGATCTTCCTGCTCCCGCCGATGCGGCCGGCCACGAGGAATGGGCTGAGCTTCGAGCTTTGCTTAGCGGCAAGAATAGCGAAGAACTTCGCGCGTTCCGTCAAGCTCTCGAAGACCTCACGAGCAAATCTGAGGAGAAGGACCAGGATCGCACTGAGCGAATCGCTTTAGTGGGCCTTCGAGGTGCCGGCAAATCCACATTGGGACGCATGCTTGCTGAAGACAGGAAATGTTCCTTTGTCGAGCTCAGCCGTCTGGTGGCAGAAATAGCCGGGTGCCCGGTTCCGGAAATATCCGACACGCCTGGTCCTTGGCAGGCTGCCACTACTTCCGCTTTGAATTCGTCGGGGTATCGCCGCCGTTTGCGGCGACCCAAGAGGGCATCCTGATCAATAGTGTTCACTTGTCCACCTATTCGTTAAGTGGACACGATGCTCCCAAGGCTGCTACGTCGATTCAAGAGGCCATCACCGGGCGTACATGGACGCCCCCGGTTTGCCAAGCTCTCAGTTCATGACGACGTGAAGAGGAAGATTGCTCCCGTACATCCGGACTTTTGATACAAGCGTTGCCTGCTCGCTGTCCCTGATGGGATTTGCTGGTCGGCGCCTCGATCGCTTACACGCACTCTTGGTGCCTCGCCCGGCGCGGGTTATGCCAACCACGGTCTTACCTGCCTTGCCATCACTTCGTGATTGCCTGTGCAATCTGTGGTGTGATCGTGCTTCGATGAAGTTTGCTTTGCCTGGCCGACCTGGCTACGCGACTGCGAGAGCAGGCGTGTAGCCAGGCCGGAACTGACGGTCGTGAACAAGCAGAGCCCAGACGATTCTGGCTGTCTTGTTGGCCTGCGCGACTGCTGCGACATTTGCGTTTCGACGCGCGGTCAACTTTACTAACCAACTGTCTGGGTCGTTCCTTTGCGTGACTCGGTAAATCACCGAGCGTGCTCCATGGATGAGTAATGTTCTGAGGTACGCATCACCTCGCTTACTCATGCCAAGCAGCTTTGCTTTGCCGCCACTGGAGTGCTGCCGTGGTACGAGCCCCAGCCACGCGGCGAGTTGTCTCCCGTTGTCGAAGTTCTTTGCATCACCAACCGTCGCGGCCAGCGCGCTCGCCGTGATCGGGCCGATCCCCGGCACCTGTTCAAGTCGTCGGCTGATCTCGTTATCACGATGCCAGGCCTTGATCTGCGTCTCGATCTCATCGACCTGTCGGTCGAGCAACTTCAGGTGTTCAAGCAGACGGTCGATGAGTTGCCGAAATACCCCGGGCAACTCGTTGGTCGCGTCTTCGATCAGAGTAGGTACTCGCACGGCGATGTGAGCAATGCCCTGCGGCACAACGAGACCAAATTCGCCCAATAGGCCACGAATCTGGTTAGCCTGCGCCGTACGAGCCTTTATGAAGCTCTGCCGCGCGCGATGCAATGGGAGTACGGACTGCTGCTCGACGTTTTTTACCGGGACAAACCGCATCGTCGGTCGCGTCACAGCCTCGCAAATGGCTTGCGCATCGGCTGCGTCGTTTTTATTGCTTTTCACGTAGGGCTTTACGAAATTCCGGCGCCATCAGCCGAACCGTGTGGCCAAGCGCCTGCAGCTTGCGAGCCCAGTGGTGGGAGCTGCCACACGCTTCCATCCCGATGAGGCAGGTCGGAAGATTCGCGAAGAATTCCACGAATTTCTCACGCCGCAGTTGCTTACGCAGCACCGTCTTCCCACGCTCGTTCGCCCCGTGTACCTGAAATACGTTCTTGGCCAGGTCGATGCCAATTGTCGTAATCTGCATGGTGGCGCCCCTTCCGGTTTAAGTGGTTGATGACACTTCCACTTTGGCACATCGATGTCGTTATCGGGTGGGGGCGTCCATCCCATTGCTTACGGTGAACCATCTCCAGTTCTGGAACGTCAGGCGCAGACGGCAGCAGGTAGTCCCCCATGCTCGCGGTAAGCAACTGACCGTCTGCGTCGCACACGATCTGCTCAAGTAACGCGGCGCCGATCCCCTGCGCAAGCGCACCCGGCGTCTCGCCCGTGACGATGAGCGGATTAATGATTCGGCCATCCGCGTCTGCGCACAGGTGAAGTGACCCTCGAGCAGTTCCAGACGGAACCGCATATGATCGTCGCCACGCAGGGAACCGGGCATGTCATTGTCGAGCAGACGCTCGAGCGGCACGGCATATAGCGCAAGGTCCGGCTGCGCATCCCCAATTTTCTGGGCGTCATGTCGACGATCACGTGCACCGATTACCTGGCGATCGTTCCGGAGCGTTTCGCGCGCATCATCGCCAAAGCGAATCAGATCAGCGTGATGGAAATGCCCTTCGCGGTCCCCCGCTATCGCGTCATGCAGCACTGGCATGAACGCTATCGAAGGATCCCGCCGTGATCTGGCTGCGCAACACCATCAGCACCCTGTTCCGTGAGTCAGGATCTAGCCGGTTAGCGGCCTCTTGCCGCCCTTGACGGCGCAGGACTGCATCAAGGATGTCGAGAGACGTGACCTGACGGAGGCCGGCGTGAGCCAGCCTCCAGAAGTCAGATTGGTGATGACCTGGTAAGAGCTCAGGTCAGTCGACGGTCAGAACTTCTTCGTGTAGGTAAATGAAACGACGTTGTTCTGCGCATACGGATCGACGCCCGTGCTGGCGCCTGTGCCATGGGCCTGGACGCGCGGCGATATCGCGTAAGAGAAGGAGAGCTCCGAATCCTTGCCCATCCGGTAGGTGGCGCCGAGCGTGTAGGTACGGTTGTCCGTCACGGGAACGATAAAGGTGAAGCTAGTGTTATCCGATGTCATCACCTGGTCGGCAATCTCAAAACCACCGCGAACGGTAAGGCGATCGGTGACTGCATACTGAACGCCGAACCGGTAAGCGTTGACATTGGTGAAGCCATTGCCTGACCCGTTGACCGCGCCGAGCGGCGCAGAGAAATTGAGCGGATTGCCCAGGACATGGGTTTTGGCGTAATTGAAGCGGATCCAGTCGAATCCCAGCAGCCACTGCGGAGTCGGCCGGTACGCGATGCCGACGCCGTACTGCTCGGGCTCCTGGAACCGCCCCCCGTCCGGGAAGATGTGCTGGTACTTGTCCCAAGGCTGGTACCTGATCTTGGACGCGTAGAACGCGCCCAGCGACAGCTGCGAGCTGAACTGGCTCATCCAGCCGATCTTGAAACCGTAGCCCGGTGTGGTGTTGCGTCCAGGGTTGGGCTGGCCCGTCTGCGCTTCGATGCCTTCGACATTGATTGTCGAGAGCGCGCCGACCACGGAAAACGCGATCGCATGGTTCTTTTCAGGGCCGAACCGATAAGCGACGGTGGGCGCCAGATGCAGAAAGATGGCCTGCCCGAAGGTATTCGAATTTCCCGGCACCCCCCCGAAGGCCTGTCCGTAACTGATCTGTGAGCCGGATGTCCACGAGGCTACGCCAAACACCCAGGACGGCGAGAACGAATGCACGTAGCCAAATTCCGGCAATGGGACAATCGCCGTCTTGCCGTCGTATGACACGCCGTTGCTCGTCGATCCGGCATGAATGATAACGACGCCGCTCCCCATGTCCAGGCGGTCTCCGGAAAACGCAATGCCGGCAGGATTCTCGGCTGGCGCAAGCGATGATTCCCCCGTCGCGACCGATACGCCGCCCATCCCCTCCGTTTGCGTGCCGTAGCCTGTCGTATAGATACCGGTGCTGCCGTAGCAAAATGTAGAAACGCCGACCGACAATGCTACAACCAGCGGCATAACTCTCCGTTGATCCATATCGTCTCCAATCTGTACTTGTATTATCGACGTCTGCAGTTGCTGGCATTCGTTGCACGCAGCACTGTGACGCCGGCACTATCGAGACAAAAGTCTCGCTACTAACTTACGGACACCTAAACAACCTGGCAGCGTATTTCTTATATAAAAACAGGCGGTCATTCTTGATCAGCTGAAAGTGCGCCAACCGGCTGCAGCACGCCCCGGCGCCTGTCGCCCCTGCTCTGTCGCCTAGCTGGCGAGCCAGACAACAGATCCAGTTTGCTCGCGTGTGCGCCCGTAGGTGGGCGCTGCGTACCGGACGAAAACGGCCGGCTGGCTGACCCGTTCCGCAACGGCAGAGCCGGCCGGCGAGCCTGGAAAGCGGGCCGGTGGTCAGTCATGCTTTCGCGAAGAATGCCCTTCAACAGACGGCATGCCCTGCCCAGATCACGTTGTTACTCGTCTTCGTCGCGTTCGAGCAGCATCTGCGCGACCTGATCCCAGCGAACCGCGGACAGGTCGAAAGGCGCATGTTCATGACCGCAGGCCTCACACGTCCGGTTCTTCGGGTCCGAGTTGTACGACTCCACTGCGGCGTGATAACCGGCCTGGGCCGGCGCCGAGGTCGCATCGAATTCGTGATGGCCGACGTGGTGCCCGCATGAGTCGCACAGCCACATGACGCGTTCATGGCCGGGATCGCGCGCCTTGTAGCGGATCTGGATGCCCTTCTCGACGGTCAGGATGCGATGGACGCTGCCCGCGGGCACATAGATGTGATCGCCCGGCTCGAGGTCAAAATAGCGGACCGCACCTGCAGCAAACGTGATCCGGGCCTTACCCGAAATCTGGACGACGACGCAGTCCTTTGCACAGACCACGTGAAAGGGCTGGTCGATCTCGTTGCGGCTTGCGTGCAGTTGGGGATCGACGTCAGAGCGCAGCAGCGGAAACTCGTCGAACGACATCAGTTTCTCGGCTTCGCGCAACAGGTTGAATGCGTTCTTGCGTCGCATGCGAAGTGGTGCGTTCACTTTGTGGTCTCCTTCGTCAGCGTATTCCATGCGTTTTCGACGATCCGCGTGTTGCGGATGTAGTTGCCCCATCCCCAGATCCAGTAGGGGAAGATCTTGTTGACGTGGCCGCAGGACTTGCACGTCCGCATTTCTTCAGAGCCGTTGTAGGGCAGCACGAACGGGTCACCCGCCATGATGGTCGCCATGCCGCCGAAATGGCCGCCCTCGCCTTCGGCCTGCCCGAATGCGTAGTGGAAGACCTCGGCATTGCACGCCTCGCACTGGAAGGTCAGGCTTTCGGTCTGTTCGCCCTCTTCCAGCTGTCGCTGCGTGACGGTCATCATCGCGAAGAAGTGATCGCCGCCGGGCCAGTCGCCGACGCCATGGCGACGCGGACCCACCCACACATCACCGACGCGCATCTGACCGTTCGAGCCGAAGCACAGAGCCAGTTCGTCGACCGAGTTTTCGTGAATGAAGTAGCCGGTGTCGGTTTCTCCGCCGTCGCTCTCGAATGCCGCGCAGCACGGAACGATTGCGCCGGGATGGGCGTAGGGGAAAAGCGGCAGCAGCTGGGTGTTCGAGATCTGCGCGCGTTCAAAGGCGTTCGCCTTCAGCGGCTCACGCCCGCCGGTCGTTTCAGGGATGCGTTGCGATGTCATCGCGCTCTCCTATCCAAGATGGGTTTGAAGGAACTGATACGTCGCCTCGTCGGCGGGCTTCGCAGCAGACTCGACATAGGTGCTCGCGGCGAGCCGGGCAAACGCGTGACCGGCGCCTTCGTAGACGCGCACGTCGGCCTGCGCCTCGCGAGCGAGACGTTCGGCGATCGCACCCTGCACCTGCGGCGGGTTCAGCGGATCGTCAGCGCCCAGGTGCATCAGCAACGGCTTCTCCGGCGCATCCATGTCCTCAAGTAACGGTGCGATCCCCACGCCGTAGTAGCTGACCGCGGCGTCGACATCGAGCCTGAGCCAGCCCAGGAATGCGACCCGGCCGCCCAGGCAGTAGCCCACCATCCCGACCTTGCTGTGACGCTCGCGCAGTGCCGCCACCAACACGGCGAGATCCGCGATGCCCTGGTCAATGTTGTCGCCGTAGCGCTGCGCGAGCTGCATCGCTTCTGCGCGCGCGTCCGGCTGCTCCGGGTCAAGCGCGACGCCGGGACGAAGGCGCCAGAACAGGTCGGGTGCAACGGCCCGGAAGCCGGCCGCCGCCAGACGATCGGTTGTCGCACGGATATTCGCGTTGACCCCGAAAATCTCCTGAATGACGATGACAGCCGGGGTGGATTCATCCTGGCTACCGGATGCATAGCACTTCATCTCGCCGTCAGACAGCTTCACTACTTCGTTGAAACCCATATTCATGTCCTCACTGTACGTTTGTGCGAACGTCGGTGGCGGGCCGGGTAGCCAGCGCCTGACGCAGGGGTACGGAGGGATCGGCGAGACTGTCAGCGTCAAGCGGCTCGCCGCGCTCCATTGCGCGACGAAGCAGCGTCATGCTGCGACCATCGTTCAGCGCGATCGCGCCGATCAGACGTTGGCGCCACAGCTGGAACACGATCATCTGCGTGGGCGTCGCGCACGCACGCACCACCGTCGTATCGGCAAGCTCACCGTATCCGGCAATCTGCAGGTTCCAGTCGAACTGATCCGACCATATCCACGGCGTACCCGCCGGCGCCGGTGCCTCGCCGCGCATTTCGCGTGCGGTCGCGACGGCCTGCTCGATGGCCGGCTCCCACGCTTCAAGTCTCCGCATGTAGGTGGGATGGCTCGACAAACCTTGCACGCGACAGGCGACGTCGCCCGCGGCGAAGCATGATGGGTCGGCGGTCTGCCCCCGCCCGTCAGTCAGGATCCCGTCATAGATCTCGAGGCCAGCGGCGCCCGCCAGCTCCGTATTGGGGACCACGCCGATGCCAATCACGACGCAGTCGGCTGCGAGCTGCGTGCCGTCATCCAGTTCGATCGCAGTAACGTGCCCGTCTCCCCGAAACGCGCGCACCGACTGTCCATGAACCAGTCGCACACCTTCGAGCTGAAACTTGTGCGCCACCGCGTGTGAGATGACTTCCGGCACGCCGCGCGCGAGCAACCGGGGCGCGGCTTCGACGACGGACACCTCGCAACCGGCCCTGCGCGCCGTGGCGCCTGTCTCGAGCCCGATAAAGCCGCCCCCAACCACGACGACCTTGCGCTTCGGTGCGAATTCCCGTGACAGGGCGATCGCGTCGTCATAGGTGCGCAGGTAATGGATGCCCTCCAGCTCAGCGCCTGGCGCGGGCAACCGCCGCGGCGCCGAACCCGTCGCGAAGAGCACCTTCCGGTAGGACAGGAACTCGCCCGATTCCAGTTGCACCACACGCGCGCCTCTGTCGACGCGAGCCGCACGGTGCGGTATGAATGGCGTCACGCCGCTGAGCTGCAGCTCGGCGACCCCGCCAAACAGAAGCGATGGCTCACGCTGTTCGTCGCGCTCGACCAGCGTGGTCTTCGAAAGCGGCGGCCGCTTGTAAGGCGCGTACGGTTCTTCGCCAATCAGGGCGACGGAAGGTCGATCCGCGCCACGGGCCAGTTCGATCGCGGCGGCCCCTCCGGCGGGACCGCCCCCGATCACGACGTAATCGAAATGTTGCATGCTGGATCCGTCAGGAGGTCTGGTCGGAGGAAGTGCGTTGCGCCAGAAGCGGCAACCATTCGAGAATCCACTCGCGCGCCGTGTCTTCCGGGTAACCGCCGCAGCGGCGATCATGATCGAGCCGTTCGCCGACGCGCGATGCGCCAAGCGATGTGAAGAGCTCGTCAAAGCGCTTACCCCCAAAGCAGAATGTGCCGGGGTAAATGCTGTCTCCAAGCCCGATCACGCCATACACGATCCCGCGCAGATCGGGTTTGCCTGTTTCAAGCGCAGCATACAGCGGCTTGCCGTTATCCGGCACCTCGCCCGTTCCGTACGTTGACGTGCAGATGACGTACACCCCGGGCGTCAGATCCTCGACCTTCATCCTGTCCATGAGCTGAATCTTCGATGCGTACCCTGCATCTTCAAGCAGCGCACTGACTTCTTCCGCGACCAGTTCTGCGGTGCCGCTCATGGTCGCGACGAGTACCCTGATTACTTGGCTCACCAACCTGCTCCCTTACGAACACAAAGACCTGCATGGCCCGGCGACAGCGCGCAGAACGCACTTGCGCGTGATTGGCCAGCTTTCTGAATCAGACGTTTTTTTTCCGGAGCGATTCCGGTAGCTGCGTCTGCATGATCCGGATCATCATTGATTGACAAGCACTTGTCAAACTAGGGTAAACTGGGAGCGCGATCGGGATAACACACGTGCGATAGTTCGGGCCTCCAGAAGGCGTTGCAATCACGGCATCTGGCGTTGGTCAGGCGTCACGAGCCGTGTGTTGAATCTGACGGAAGGGCACGGACATGCCGGCCGTGCATGTTCACATTGGTTAGGCGTACGTTCTATGAAGTGAACGCGCGAAGTAAGCGCATCAAGCGAACGAATGAAGCGCGAGGATGCAGGCGCACTGCCTGACGGATCACGCGTGTGACGTAAGCCTGTGAGGTAAGCCTGTGCGCGACCGGCCGGATACATCAGTGGCGTCGCGAATGTCGCTACCCGTTGTATGAAGCTGTTTTTCACGAACCGGGGGACTTCCTCCCGGGTTCATCCGTATCTACTGAAAGGAGATGAAGATGGTCAAGTTTGAAGAAATGGATTGTAGCGTCGACATCCGCGATCAGCTCGCCGCCGACGTTCAGGGGCCGCTCGTTCTGGCGAACGTGTTCCATGTGGCCGCGGAAGATGTCGATGCCCTGCTGGTCGCGTGGGAAGACGACGCAACCTACTTTAAGGCGCAGCCGGGCTTCATCTCGACGCAGCTGCATCGTGGCATCGCGGGCAGCTGCACGTTTCTGAACTACGCAATCTGGGAAGACATCGAAACGTTCCGCGCGGCGTTCAACAACCCCGTCTTCCATGCAAAGCTCGCCCACTATCCGGACAGCGCCGTCGCGTCGCCGCACCTGTTCCAGAAGCTCACGGTGAAGAACCTCTGTGTCGCGTGATCGCGCAAGACGTCGAAGGGCACGACAATGTTTACCATTCCAGGCATGGACCGCGGCCCCCGGATCGACAGAAAGGTCCAACTCAGGATGCGAGGCGACTGGGGGCAGGCGAACTTCCACAGAATCTGCAGTTGGCTGGCGCAGGAAATTGGTGACCGGTGCGAAAGCGGCACGCAGATTGAAATCGTCAACGGCGTGGGCGGCACAGATGCGGCGCTTGCCATCCAGCAGGGGACGGCCGATCTCGCCATTTCCACGCCCGCGGTTTTTTCGTGCATGGCTGTGACGGGCGTTGGGCCGTTTGCAGGCAACGCCGTCAGTTCGCTACGCGCATTGGCCGTACTGCCTCAGGACGACCGGATGACGCTCGCGCTCGACAGCAAGTACGGGATCGAGACCTTCGAGCAGTTGCGCACCTCGGACCTACCACTGAAACTTGGCATCGGCAAACGCGACGGGTTGAACTACATCGGGTATGCCGGTGAGCGGGTGCTCGCCGCACATGGCATCACCGAAACCTGGCTGCAAGCGCGCGGCGGCCGCTTCGTCGAACGCGAGCGCCCCGAGCAATGCCTCGCCGACGCATCCCAGGGGCTTGTCGACGGCGTCATTCAGGAAGCGATCATGACCGACTGGTGGATTGACGTCATGCAATCGCGCAACATGAGCCTGCTCTCCTTCGAAACCGCCGCGCTGGGCGAACTTGCAAGGTCATATGGCTGGCGCCCGGCGGTGATCGAGGCGGGTTACTTCGCCAGTCTCGAAAAGCCGGTCGCCACGCTCGACTTTTCCGACTTCCAGCTGCTTGTGTCCGCAGACCTCCCGGATGACGTCGCGTATCTAATCACGTGGTGTCTGTGCGAAACGAAGGAAACGATTGAGCATCAGTTCCATCGCTTCCCGAAGAACCGCACCCCGATGGGTTATCCGCTGGACCCGAAGAAAATGCTTCAGACCACCGTCGGACTGCATCCCGGCGCGGCGAGCTGCTACCGTGATCTGGGTTACCTCTAAGGGCTGCTGCTGGCCTGTCTGACAACGCGAGACTGTCTCCCCGGCACACAGCCGTATGCCGGCGGACCAGCGACGCTGGCCCGGGACCGCCTCGAATGTCCCGTGAGACAGCCGATGCCGTTGCGAGAAGGTCTGCCGCGGCATGGGCGCGGCAGCGCAGGCCGGTCTGATAGCGAGATCGTTTTGACATATACTTGCCGATTTTAAGGCGGCAACGTCGTTTCCAAACCGTTCCTAACAGTCTGTCCAATGGCCGCGGATCTCTGTCATCTCTTCCAGACAGGCGGCGTCTCAGGCAGATACAGCACCGATCAAGCCGATGGCAAACCAACCGCGTTCTCGCACGACTCCCGCACGCACCCTAGGGGGGGACCTGGTCACCGACCTGATCCTGCTCATCTTCAAGGCCAACGCGGATTTTCTGGAGGCCGGCCCGCTCGTCGCACGTGATCCGAATATCAGCGCGATCAGGTGGCAGATTCTCAACACCGTATCCAAGGCGCCCAAGACGGCGGCCCAGGTGGGACGGGAGCTTGGGCTGTCGCGGCAAGGCGCGCTGTGGAACGTGCAGGCGCTCGAGGACATTGAACTGATTGAGCTCAAAGACAATCCGGAAGACCGGCGGGCCAGGCTCGTCGCACTGTCGGCAAAAGGACGAAGGAAGCTCGAGACCATCAACAGGATTCAATACGCGTGGGCGAATGAGCTGGCCGAAAAGTTCGACAACGCCAAAATGACCGATGCGCTGCGGGTCGTCACGCAGTTACGCGACCTTGTCATGGCGTCGGTCGGCCTCCGGAGCAGCGAGTGACCGGAACCAGGCGCAAGTGGAGCCTTAGCGACGCCATGTCCGCCAGTTTCGAGAGCCCGTTCTCGGCCACTCCGGTTTACGAAGATCGCACCTCATCGCAATCGCAATCGCAAGTCGCGACGACTGCAGTTTGCGACCGTTCATTACGCACTGCGATCATGGCCAGCACGCGCGCGATCGTTGCATCAGGCCTTGTCGAACCCGGTACCGAGTTCGAGAGTGTGCGGGACGACACTGTCTTCCACGACAGCCTCGATTTCCGCCGATCCCAGTCCTTAGCGCGTGACGTCAACCCGATAACGGCCTGACTGCGGTGCCAGTCCGTCGAACTTGAAATCACCAAAGGCATCGGTTTCGCAGGTCGCCACCACGGCGCCGTTGTGGCGCAACGTGACGAGCGCCCCCTTCACGCATTCGAGCCCCCTCCCCTGCCGCGCCACGACACTTCCGCCGTTGAAGCAATGCGTGAAGCGGTGGAGATTCTTGTAGCACACGCGCGGCCGGGTGCCCAGCTCAGGCCTTAGCACATGCGGGTTTTCGGCGTCGATGAGCCGCTTCATGGCGGCGCTGCTAGTCCTGAGCGTGCTGTTGGGGGAGGATGCAAAGGGTTTGTCGGCGAATGCGGTGAGCCGGCTAAAGGCGCAATGGACCGAAGAACGCGTGGCCTGAAGAAAGCAAGACTTGTCGAAATCGCGCTATGTGTACTGGTGGGTCGACGGCATCCACACCGGCCTGCGCAGCGAGAATTCGGACGGTCAATGCCTGCCGGTGATCATCGGCGTGAGGCCGGATGGAAGCAAAGAGCGCGTGGTGATCGGCGACGGCTACCGTGAGACGAAGGCGTCGTGGCTGGATCTGCTGCTGTACCTGAAAGCGCGTGGCTTGCAGGCGGGGCCATTGCTGGCTATTGGCGACGGCGCAATGGGCTTCTGGGCGGCCCGGAAGAAATGTCTCCGGCGACGCGTGGCCAGCGCTGCTGGTTTCACAAGATGGGCAACGTGCCCAATGCGCTGCCGAAGTCGCAACAGGGGCGCGCGAAGGCGGATATGCAGGCGATCTGGATGGCCGCGACGCGCGCCGAGGCACATACCGCGTTCGATCGTTCCGTGGCGATCTATGCGGCGAAATATCCGAACGCCGCCGAGACGCTGAAAAAGGGTCGAGAGAACTTGTTGGCGTTCTCTGACTTTGCATCCGAGCACTGGCAGTATTTGCGCACGACTAACGCGATCGAGTCGGCCGGGCGGCTGATGGCGCTGCACTTCACGGCGACCGAATCGACCTTTGCGTTGGTGCCACACCGCACAACACGTACGCGCAATTGCGTGTCGCGCCCGACCTTCCTTGGCATGGCATTCAAGCTGATCGAGGAAGCTGAGAAGACGTGGCACCGCATTAACGGCCCAGAAAAGATCAAGCTGTTGCCTGAGGGCATCGCCTTCGAGGACCGCGAACCGGTGCAAGACGATCGACCGGCTCAGCAGAAACTCGCCGCTTGAAATCGATGGCCATCAAACTGCTCATACACCACTCTTGACGTTATCTCGCAGCGAAGGAGGGAATGCTTCTTCTATGACTGGACCTACGCTCGGTCGTGTGATCGTGACTGCGAGCTAACCGTCATGTCGAGTGGAAACAGGACCTGTTAGAACCGATGTCGGATGCCTGCGAGTACAATCGCTTGCATGTGGGTAGTTGACGGAGCATTGAGCCAAATCACCGCCGGCGCGAATGAAAGCGGCCCGCTCGACCGCATGTAATCCGTAAATACATACACATCCGTGCGTTTGGAAAGCGCGTAGTCGGCGCTCAATTGCACGGTGTGCCAGTGGGGATTCGCGTCGAGGCCGCCATAGTGTCCGTTCGTATACACGTAGCCAACGGACAGCAGCATGCACTCAACACCAGTTCGGCCTTCGGTCGTCCCGTGGGCATGCTGCTATCTCCCGTTCCGCTGATACCAGCATGCTACGTGAACGTAGATCCGTTTACAACGGAACGGGACACTAGACCTGCGTCGCATCGTCGTTTTCGGCAGTGGTGATTTCCTCAAGAGCTTTGCTCATCTCGCGTGACGCGGCCTGTAGTTGTTCGACCAAGCCATCACGACTTAAGACTCGTGCTCTTGCACTGGAATAGACGATTGTAAGGCTGCCCACTAAGGTTTCCGCTACAAACACGGGAACACCGAGACCATGCAAGTTCGGATCAAGCTCCTCACGGCTTTCGCTGAACCCCTGCTGCTTCATCGTCTGCAATGTCCGCCAAAAGCTGAGCCAGTCCGTTCCGAGCTGCTCGTTCGCTATCGTCTCAGCATGGGTCGCGTAAAGTTTTACCAGCTGCGGGCGACGCAAGAAGGGCAATATCGCTTTGGCTACTGCACCTCGAAACAGCGGGTGCTGTCTGCCGCGGACGTACGTGAGATTGAGATCTTCGACCCCACGTTCGTGATGCATATTGATGATGTGCAACCCGTGGAGGCTGGACAGAAGAGCATCACATCCTGTGGAACTTGCCAGCCCTTTCAGGACCGGCCTGCCTACTTTGGCTACGGGGTCCGCAGTTCGCAAAACGTACTCAAGCTCGGCGATCCGCACACCCAGCGTATAAACCCCGCCGGTGAGCCTCGCAAGAAGGCCCGCATCGCAAAGTTCTCTGAGGTACCGATAGCCGCTCGATATCGAGAAATTCAGCCGCTGACAAACAGCGTCCGCCGTCCACGTCGGCGTGCTCTCATCAAACAGCTCTAGTACGCTCAACATCTTGCTCAGACTTGATGACATAAGGACGGTCACAGTTTGTTAGCGTAGGGAAGCGAAAGTTCGACTGATGCAACGCCCCCGCCGAGACTCGAATTCTCATTTTCTCACATGAAAGGAATTTCAGAAACCCATTCGACCGTTTCAACGACTTGCATGCTGCGCATCCATCAATTGAAGTCGGCTTGGTTCGTCCAGCGCGCCACTGATTAGTAAGCCGGCATCAATGAGCGGACGCGCGCGTGCCGGTTACATTCAGCAGCGGTGTTCGCCTGAGGGCTGCTGATGCGAAAAGTGAGGTTGGTTGTCGCTTCCGCACCGACATGTTGATAAATATTGCGGACGGCTCGACCGCGATCCCCTCTGTCGCCGGTAGTTCTTGTTGGCACTGAGAACGACAATTATGAGAATCCCGGCAGCGTAACGGACTGTCGTTGTTGCAGAGGCTTGCCGGCAATGCG
The DNA here is from genome assembly GCF_003058125.1 of Paraburkholderia sp. GV068. Lineage (NCBI taxonomy): Bacteria > Pseudomonadati > Pseudomonadota > Betaproteobacteria > Burkholderiales > Burkholderiaceae > Paraburkholderia > Paraburkholderia sp. GV068. The sequence continues at coordinate 12,589 of NZ_QBUB01000018.1, read as the reverse complement.
AACCAAGCTTCGAACGGTCTCGGCGCTGATCAGGCTGAAACTGGAGGCATGCCACGATGCTGATGATAGGCGTGCTGACGCCGGTGCTGCGCTGACTCCGGCCGCGGGGTGACCGGAACGCGGAATGGGGCGGCTCGCCGGCAGTGACCGATACTACCGCGTCTTCTTTCTTGCCCGAGACAAGCGGGCAGTCATGCTGAATCTGATTTCGGACGGCCTGCTCATTGAGACGATAGGTCCCTGCCGACGCCGTACACAACAAATGTCCGGATGACTCCGGAATCCGCCACTTGACTCGTGAGATGTCGAACGGCAACAACGGGTCGCTATGCAAAGGTTTCCATACAGCAGAGGTTTTTGATTGGCGATCGCGGCCACGGACGCATGAACAGGCCGGTCGGAGCCAGCCCGCGATCGGTAATCAAAAAAACGTTTGTGCTAAACCGCTCCGCAGGCGTTCGCTTCTATGGCATTGAATGACAATCCGTCGGGCAAGCGCGCGTGGCCCGGCCTTCGCCCGTGGCAAAGGCGCAGCGTTCGAAACAGGCGAACGCCAAGGACACCTCCAAGCGCACCGAGGATGGCTTGCCGGAACATAGCTTTCGCACATACTCGACGATCGGGCTACGCTCACGTACAACGTCTGCCACACGCCGCTCAATCCAGACGCCAAGATCGTGATGACTACTCGGCCCACGCCCATTCAAGAAAAGGCATTCCGCGCGCTGAACGTCAGCGCTGCCTGTACCCAGTAGCCATCCTGCGCTCGCACGCATAACACCGTGAAATCAATGGCTAATGTTTGTGAGCGAGTCAAAGTTAGGTTTAGGCGATGAGCGTGCGTTTTCACATAAGCTGGACCCGTTACGGACGCCTGCGGATCGCTTGCGAACAGCGGCAGTGTGTATAGCACCGACGAAGCTGCCGCAGGCTCTGGCGCTGCGGCAGCAAGGCTGCGCCCTGAAGATCGTCGCCGACAGCGTGGCATGCACGCAGGCCATCGGCGCTTTCGGCCGGGAACATGGTGAAGCATTCGAAGTCTGGATCAAGATCGATTTGGACGGCCATCGTTCGGGTATCGCGCCCGACGACGACCTGCTCCTCACAGTCGCCGTGACGATCTCGGACGGCGGCATGCACCTCGCCGGTCTAATTGCGCATGCAGGTTCCAGTCGAGACTACGAAACGCATGAGGAACTGGTCTGCATAGCCGAACAGGAGCGTGCGGACTGCGTGCGCGCCGCACAACGCATTCGGGCAACGGGCTTACGGCGTGACGTAGTGAGCATCGGATCGACGCCAACGGCGCTGGCCGCAGAACATCTGGAACGCGTGACGGAAGTCCGTGCAGGCGTTGTCCGGGGTCTCGACGATGCACCACTCGCCGTGCATCACAGTGCCGATGGCATCATGTTGTCCAATCACGGCGAGCGGCAGTTCGGCAGCACGTCTGCGCCGCTCGAAATATTGCCGCCGGTCGTCGATGCGGTCGGCAGTCGGACGGAGAGATTTATCGACAGCGGCGTGCGACGCGGCAGCGATGCGTTGAAAGCGGTGGCACTCGGTGCGCGGCATTCTGCTGGGGCGCGCTCCATTGTATGGGCTCGCTTCGCGGGGTGCAGCCGGGGCTCGTGAAGTCCTTGCGCTCATGATGAGCGAGATGCTAATTGCAATGCAGCTGCTGGGGTGTGAAAGGATCGCGGATCTGGAGCAGAGTTTCATCGGTCGGGACGATGGACTCGCCGCCGGCAGTGCTGCGCCGACAGTCAGGCCGGACACGCCGGCAGCCGTCTAATCGGCCCTTCTTCGTGAAGAGATCGCGGATGCGGCTGATATCAAGAGATCCGCGAAGCGCCGCTGATCACGCTCCGCTTGCCAACGCGGTCGGGCAACCACAATGTTGACGGTGCCGACCGCTCGGCCCTGCGCTTTGGTAATGGCCGCCGCCGTCGAGATATCGCTGACGAAGTACTCGTCTTCGGTATGTGCACTGCCCTCGTTGCGGACGTGCGCAATCCGGTCCTTGATCTTGCGCGGCTGATAGACCGTCGCCGCGCTGTAAGCGACCAGCTTGGTGCGGGCCAGAATGTCGTCGATCTCGCCGTCCTCGAACGGGGCGAGAATCGCAAGCCCGGGTACCGTGCAATAAGCAGGCAAGCGCGAGCCGATGATGACGTACGGATTGAAAACATTCCGACTGACAATGCGCAGCACGAAGATGATGTCGGTCCCGTCGAGCACGGTGAGGTTAGTTGCCTCCTCCGTCTCTGAGCCGTGTTGCTGCAGATAAGGCTTGACGCGACTGACCAACTCGTTCGACGTCAGATAGTGATACGTGAAATCGACCAGCTTCGGTGGGAGTTTGTACTTACGGCTCTCGGGTTCCTTGAACAGATACCGAGCGCCGTCAGTCTGAACGTGAAGCGCTGGGGTGATATCGGAGCCGATCAACGCGGCGATCTCCGAGAGCGACAATTGCCGGTTTTGTCGCAATAACAAATGCGCGGGGAGGAGGTTAGATATGGTGAGGATAGCTTATGCAGCCCACGAGTAAAACTGCCCGACGCGAGTTTGCGCAATGCCACCGTTTTTCTGCAGTGAACAGGTAAGGCGCGCTCCACGTGCCCAACTTTTGAAGCGAAATTCGGCCGCGTTTCGTCACGAAGCCGTGCCAATTTCAGCGGAAGGTGTCGTCTCGTACTTCGCCCGTGGACGTAGCAAGAAAGCCTGCGTGCGCTGCTCCATCACATGCGCGACCCACCCGGCCGTGCGGCTGACAACCCAGATCGCGGTTGCCGAACCGTCGGGCAAGCCAAGTGCGCGGGCGAGAGTCACCAGGCCGAGCGCGACCCCGGGATGCGCGTCCAGTTCTCCCCGCATGCGCTCGAGAAACGCGACAGTCAGAACTGTGCGCTCGCGGGCGGCAGGTAAGCAATCGCGATGTTCCGCGATGCCCGCAGCGGCCTGCAGCATCAGATCCGCACGGGGATCGCCGCCCGGATAGAGCGGATGGTTGAATCCGAACAGGCTCGCGCCGTATTCGCGCACGCGCTCGACGCGGGTATCCAATGCCGACAACGGCTCGCACAGCAGCAGGGTTTCCACCTTTTCGGTGCCAGTGCCGGTAGAAAAGCCGATGTGCGAGCCGATAGCCGCCGCCACGCAACTGAATAGATCGGCATTGGTCGACGCGGCCACGCGCGCCGAAAAGGTGGCAGGCGCCAGTTCGTTGTCGGCCAGCACGACAAGCGCCGTATTGACCGCGCGCAGCGCCTCGGGCGTCACCACCGAGCCCGCGGCGTGCAGGATCTGCCCGGAGATGCTTTCATCGTCGGCGCGTGGGCAGAAGACACGCTCCGGCCCAAGGAATCCCACGCAGCCTGCCATGCTCTGCAGCATCAGGCGCGCGGCCTGCACGGCGCCGCCGTCAGCAATCTCTCTCGTGCCCCGTCCCTGCATCCCGAGCGCGAAGGGCACCATTCCCAGTAACGCGCCGATGTCGCCGCTCGCGACCCTGCCTTCGTAGCCCGACAGGAAGCGCAGCACGTCAGGCGGCGTCTCGAGCGGCGCCCAGATCGCGAGGCCGTTTTGCCAGATGCCCGTCGCAAGCAGATGCACAACCGATTCGAACGCAGCTCCGGAGCTCGCCAGGTCGACGGCGAGGCGGTTGCGGTAGCGCGGACCGTGCGGCGTGATTTGCGTGATCGCCGTGTGCAGCACAGGGTCGCCGAGACGCATTGTCGATTCGGCCACCGCGCCAGCGGGCGGGCGCCCGCGCTTGCGCGCCGCGAGCCGTTCGACGTCGCGCCGCAGGTACAGACGCTTGCGGCCGTCCTCATGCGGCGTGGCGCGCACCAGGCCACGACTGACGTAGGCATACAGTGTCGCGGCCTTGATGTTCAGTTGCTCAAGTGCTTCCTCGCACGTCAGCACATCGTTCAAGTTTTGCTCACTCATGTTCTTCCCGACTGCGCCCTCGCCCGTCAAGGCACCGTTATATTGATTTTAAAACTCAATATTGATAGATACAAACACTACCAGTAGAGTGAGCTCCGAGACAACAGAAAAGGCACCGCGAGACCCGATCGGCGACAGCGGCAGGCTACTCACATCCGGAGACACTGCATGACCCTGGACACGACGCCCCTGCATCGCAATCGGCTTGACTTGTGCGACACGTTGCACGCCGCGCCCATTGGCGCGTTCCACTTTCGTCTCGCGATCCTGCTCCCACCGATCCTCTGGTACGTCGAGGAAATCTTTTATCGCACGACCCATTATCAGGAATGGGACGTTTTAGAGATGTCGCACGCCAAGTACGCGTCGCTACGTTCGCAAGGCGATGACCGGCTGATCGGCCTTCCGGTGTTTTCGCCGAGGGTATTCCGTATCTCGTCGCTATACGTGCGGCGCGGCGGCGGCACCACCGGGCCGGCCGACCTGCGCGGCAAACGCATCGGCGTGCCCGAGTGGGCGCAGACGGCCTCGATCTATTCGCGCGGCTGGTTGGCGCACGACACCCGAGTACCGCTCAGCGAGGTCGAATGGGTTCAGGCTGGGGTCAATCAGGCCGGACGCCGCGAGCAGGTCGACGTACGCGTGCCGGATGGCGTGCGGTACCGGCCGGTGGCCGACCGCTCGCTCACGGCGATGCTGCTCGCGGGCGAGATCGACGCGATCCTGAGCGCGCGGCCGCCCGGGCCGCCGGTCGGCAAGTACGACGACATCGTGCGCTTGCTCGAAGAGTTCGAGCCGGTCGAACGCGCTTACTTTCAGGCCACGGGCATCTTCCCAATCATGCATCTGCTTGTGATGCGGCGTGAGGTCTTTGAGCGCCATCGCTGGATCGCCAACAACCTGCTCAAGGCATTCACGCAAGCAAAAGACAATAGCCTTGAGCGCCTCAGGGACATCAGCGGCTCCCATTTCCCGCTGCCATGGATGAACGCGCGCGCAGCCAAGGCGCGCGCACTGTTCGGCGGAGATCCGTGGCCATACGGTGTCGAACCCAATCGCGTCACGCTAGATGCCTTCCTGCGCTTCGCGCACGAGCAGGGCGTATGTCATCGCCGCCTCGCGCCCGAAGACTTGTTTCCACCCGAGGTTGCGGCCGCCATACGCGTCTGACCTCGTCCCTACCCACAGAGATATACGCCATGACGCAGAACACACCTTATACTGCTGCCGCAACCACACACGATGCGCAAGACATGCCGCGCCTGTTCGACGACCTCGCCGCAGCCAACCACATACTCGCGCAGCAAGAGGTGCTCGATGGCTTCGGCCATGTAAGCGTGCGCGATCCGCGTAATCCGCAACATTTCCTGATCGCGCAGTCGATGGCGCCCGAGCTGGTCCAGCCCGGCGACATCCTCACGCTCGACTTCGACTGCCAGCCGGTCGACGGCGATACGCGCAAGCGCTATCTGGAAACCTCGATCCACGCCGAGATCTATCGGGCGCGCCCCGATGTGCAGGCCGTCGTGCATAGCCATTCTCCATCGGTGATTCCGTTTGCGGGTTCGTCGGTGCGGCTGCGCCCGATCTATCACATGGCCGGCTTCCTCTCGTCGGGCTCCCCGGTATTCGACATCCGCCAATGCTTCGGTTGCACCGACATGCTGGTGCGCACCAGCGATCACGGCAAAGCGCTGGCCGAGACGCTCGGCACGTCGGACGTCGCGCTAATGCGAGGTCACGGTTTCGTGGCGACGGGCCCGACACTGCCGGCAGCGGTCTATCGCGCGATCTACACAGAGCTCAACGCCGGCATGCAGCAGAAAGCCATCGCGTTGGGCGGCGAAGTCATGTACCTCGACGACGGTGAAGGCAAAGCCAGCGACGATACGCTCCTCGGTGTAATGGAGCGCCCCTGGACTCTGTGGAAGCGGCAGGTCGACACACTGCGTCGCGGCTGAAGTCGGAGCCCGGCCTCGCCTGACGTTCGCAATCTGCATCCGTAAGCAAGACGCGGATCTGGCAGCAGGAGCGGCCCGGACACCTGCGGACCGCACTCCGATGATATCGGAAGCGCAGAGTGTTCCTAGTCGGTGCGAAAGCTGAGTGGCATAAAGACGTCATCCGCTTCAAGCCGAACCCAGCGGCAGGACGACACTACGAAAACGTCATAGCACACCAACGAGACCGATCCGTAATCGCCGACTTGCGTTCTGACGGCGAAGGTCTCCTCAAGCGGCGTAACAGGGATGCAGTTTTACGTACGGCTCTGACTGCGGCCTTGCCATCAAGTTTGCGCAAAACGCGTAGGCCATCTCGATACGTACTGGCGGTGTTCGGGGTGTTTCAGCGGCGACCCGCAACGATTCCCAATGATATCCAAACCCACCATAAGGCGGTCGCTCCGTCTATTCCGCATCCACTGGGTTCTCGCGCTGCGGGACCGCATAAAGATGGTCCTGGGCGGTTCCGGACATCCGGCTATCGGCGCCCCAGCGATCGCCGATAGCAACTCGTCAGTAGTCCGACAGGAACTGCAGAACATTTGGACCACATCCGGGTTTTTCCTATATCGATTCTGGTTGACGATCTCATCAAATCAAATAGAATTGATTTGACGGAATTGTCATTTCACAAGCGGCCGGAGCCATGCACGCGTGCACGAAAGGAGGCAGAAATGCGGTGGGTGAGCTTTGAACGGAACGGCAAGACAACGCAGGGTGCGCTTAAGGGCGACGCCGTGCGGATGATTGGCGAGGTCCCCGAGCATCACGAATTGCCTGCAGGCGAGTTGCTCCCGAGGATTCGCTGCATCCGCGGCCGCCGGTTCCGTGAAACGTCATTCACAACACCGAAGCCCCCTCCGGGACAATTGCGCGACACCGCAATGACCCTTTCAAATGTGCACTCCTGGCACCTCTTCTCTACACCAAGGCACAACTCGCATTCCGCAGGCGGACTCAAATGGATGATCAGGACTACTCGATGTCGTCGTTAGCTGACATGCGGTAACTATCAGAGTCTAGACAAGAGCGAGGCATAAGGTGGACACCTGAAACCGCACTCTCTCGTCGCTGATGCAGGCTCGGTTGAGTTCGTCCGAAAGAAAACGTCGCATCAAATTCTATTGGGTTTCAAGCGCTAGCAGCGGTATCAAAGAATGCACTTAAATGGAGACAGGCGTGAAAGCAAACAGCGCAGTCGTACCAGAGCGATCCGCCTCCGTAGGCTCAGCATTTAAAGAGCTATCCTTTTCGAGGAAGCGAATTCTCTTCCTTTGCGCGCTGGTTGCGGCACTTGACGGAATGGACACCCAGTCGGTCGGTCTCCTCGCTCCGTCCATTGCCAACGCAGTGGGCCTGCCCCTCGCAAACATGGGCGGCGTGTTTTCTGCCGGCCTCTTTGGAATGATGATCGGTGCTCTATCCATTGGCCCCATCGCCGACAGCTTGGGTGATCGGCGCCGTCCGATAATCGCCAGTACTTTCCTCTTTGGCGCGCTCACGCTACTCATTCCATTTGCACATACCCTCTCCGCGCTGGCCGGCCTGCGATTTTTCATCGGACTGGGGCTTGGCGCTGTGATTCCTAGCGTAATTGCAATATCCACCTCTCAGTGTGAGCCCGAAATACGTCGACAGATGGTTACGGTGATGGTCGGGTTCATCAGTATCGGAGGTTTTCTAGGTGCGCTTATCGCGATGCCTATCGTTTCACGCTTAGGGTTTAAGGCGGCGTTTTTCATTATTGGCGCAGCGCCAGTAATCCTTTGTTTGCCGCTCACGCGGTGGATGCCTCGGAACGATGAAACATTCGCGGACAAGGGCGGTGAGGCGTCCAGTAGAAGAACGGCCAACCTCCTGACGCCAATCACCACGATGTTCAGCGGGGCTTTGAGCTTCCTTACTCCAGTTCTGTTCCTCGCGTTCTTTTGCAACATGCTCTTGATGTATTCGATTTCTAGTTGGCTTCCATCTATGGTTGCCTATGCCAACCTCGAAAAAAACGTAGGGTTCATCGCAATTTCCATGTTTAGCCTTGGAGGTACCGTCGGCACGCTCTTGCAGGGTTTTTTCATGGCTAAGATCGGAAGTGTGCGCATGCTAGTGCTCGAGTACCTGATCTTCATCGCATGCGTCGTCTGCGTGACGTCGTTCGCATTAAATGCTACGGCTTTGCAGATCTTCGGTCTGGTCTCCGGTTTCTCTGTCACGGGAGCAACAGCCGGCCTGATCGCAATCGTCGTGGAAACGTATCCCGGCTCGATACTTACCACCGTCTGCGGGTGGGCGAACGGGGTCGGCCGAATTGGCGCAATCGTCGGGCCGCTGATCGGAGGGGCGATGCTCGGGGCTGGACTGTCGCCGAAGTCAATGCTTGGTGCCTGCGTGGTGCCAGCGTTCACAGCTCTGTGCGCCCTGCTCTGCTTCAACTTGCTGAAGCGCAATTCCCGCTACGCGAAAAATTAAAAGGAAGATTGGCGATGAAACAGCGATTCAACGTTCGCCGTGCAGTTTGTTTGATGGCTGTATGCTCAGCGGTCAGCCCCTTGGCCAAAGCACAGTCCAGCGTAACTCTTTATGGAGTGGCAGATATCGGAATTGAAGTGATCAGTCATGTTCCGACAGGCGCCCCAGGTGGTGGTGCAGCAACCCAAGTTGACATGTTTAGCGGAGGACTCATGTTTCCGCGGGTCGGTGTAACGGGACGGGAAGATCTTAGTGGCGGATGGGCAGCCGTTTTCAAGCTCGAAACGTATTACACGATAAACAACGGCGCATTGTGGAGAAACATTCAATACTATGGCGGATCGTGGGTAGGCGTTAATAGTCCATACGGTCAATTACAAGTTGGTCGCAACCCAGGCTTATTCTATGATTTCCAGTTTTACTACGATCCTGGCTTGGTCGCGAGATATTCGTTGAGTCCGTTCGATGCGGCCTTCGCTGGTCGTCCAAACAACTCGGTTAAGTACATCAGCAGCGCAGGTCCATTCACCCTCTCCGCGCTTTACAGTTTCGGCTACACGGGGACCGATGGTGTGAATGGGCAAGTACCCGGCGTCTACAAGGTCGGCAAGGAAGAGTCACTCCGTGTCAACTATGCTGGCTCTGTCCTTGCCGTCGGCGCTGCTTACGACCACCAAAACGGAACCACCGTTACAACCCAATCGGATGTGAACGATCGCGGCATAGTTGCCGCTTCGCTTACCTTCGGGCCATCGCGAACAATCGTCGGCTTCCGATACCTGCGAAGCACGGTAGGCGAGGCTATTGCGATCAACAAGATCGTCTGGGCAGGCGAGGTGTACACCATTACTCCCGCGTTGACCACCTGCGCCTCGTATTACCGTACGTTTAACGCGGGCAGTAATTCAGCTATTTCCGATTATGTTGCAGTGTTGGTGGACTACAGCCTATCAAAGCAGACTGACGTTTATTTCAACGCCGGTTACGTCCGCAATCGTGGAGGCGCGACGCTGGGTCTCGTGCCGGCGCAGCTTGTGGGCGCAAATGTCGCGCAAACAGGGGCAATGGTCGGAATCCGGCAGCGGTTCTGATGACTGGAAGATTGAACATAAGTGCAATATTAAGGAAATCGTATGAATTTCAATACAACAGTGCATATCGACGACATGAACGTCGGTTGCTATGCGGCTGGCCCTACATCACGCGAGACACCGGTCATCCTGGTCCTTCATGAGATTTTCGGAGTCAACAAAAACATACGTGAGACCGTAGATAGGCTGGCATCAATGGGATATCGCGGTTTCGCACCTGATCTATTCTGGCGCCAGGTACGGGGAGCCGAACTCGACCCGGACGATCCAGGCGCTCGTGAACAGGCCATGTCGTTGACGGATGCATACAATGCCGACTTGCCGACCGCACTTTCTGACCTGAGGTCTATCGTTGACAAACTGCGTGGCGAGCACGGCAAAGTTGGTGTCATGGGATATTGCCTCGGTGGCAATCTGGCCTTCCAATGCTGGCTGACATGCGATGTTGATGCAGTCGTGAGCTACTATGGGGTTGGCATTAGGGCGCTGACCTCCCGAGTGGCAGATCAAACGACACCGCTGCTACTGCACTTCGGTAAGGACGACCCGTTGAACCCGCCGGAGACGGTAGCTGCGATTGCCAGTGCCGTTGCATCATCACCGAACGTAGATGTTCGCAGTTACGACGGTGTAGGTCACGCTTTTGCCAGGCTCAATGCCAAGAGCTACGTCGAGAGTACGGCCGTGCAGGCAGACGCCGCAACGTTTGCATTTTTAAAGGACATACTGCGGGAGTAGATCCCCGCCCTGTGGTACTCAAGACCCACTCTTCCTGAGTGGAAGCAAATTGAGCGCGAGTACTTCTTTGAAAGGTCGAATCGATCACACCGGTGAATGGAGTGCTCTTTCCTCATTGGAGGACGTTAGTGTTGCAAGAAGATTACGAAGTTCCAAAGTTTTCGCTGGATGAGCGGACTCGTCGGTGGGCCCGTGTCCGCGTTCTCATGGCGAGAGATCGCATCGACGCGATTTTTGCGCCGCCTAACACCGGGATGTTCGACATGTTCCAGGCGAATGTGCGTTATTTGACAGGCTTGGGCGGAAATCACAGCATGGTCGCAGCAATCTTTCCGATCGAAGGAGAAGTCACCGCGATCACAAGTCCCGACGTTGCTAAAGACATCTGGCTGCAAAGGCAGCACTGGGTGAATGATATCCGGAATATCACATCCGGATGGGGCTTCACCGACACAGTTATCGCGCGGCTTGAAGAAATGCCCGGTCTGAAGCGACTAGGAGTGACCGGTTTGTCTGGGAACACCCGTTTTCCGGAAGGGGTAACATCGCATGGGATTGTTGAACGGTTGAGGCAGAAACTACCGCACGTTGAGCTCGTGAATGCCAACCTGCTGATGGAGGAAGCGCGCTTCGTCAAGTCTGAAGAGGAAATCGCCTTTATGAAGAAGGCGGATTCCCTTGTTGAAAAGGCAATCGACGTTTTGGCTCGGGAAGCGCGCCCCGGTGTTCCTGAAAATGTCGTTTATGCCCGTATGCTCGCCTCGATGATCGAAGCAGGCGGCGAGATTCCAACCATGATCTTGTGGTCTGCTGGTTGGCCGCAACCACCGTCCAATGCGTATATGCCGACTCGCAGGCGCTTGAAGTCCGGCGATATGATTCAAGTGGAAGCGGAAGCTCGTTGGGCTGGATACGCTGCTCAGAACACGCAGCCTTTCTTCATTGGAAAGGCGCCCGATGAGTACCGTGCAATGTTTGCCAGACAGCAGGAAGCCGTCGCCCTTTGTTACAGCCTTCTGCGCCCCGGCGAAACTATAGGCAATATTTCTGCAAAAATCGCTGCCATGTCAGACTACCGGTTCGACTGTTCTATTCTGATTCACGCTCGTGGGCTTGGTGACGATTCGCCGATTTGCATCTATGCTCCGCGAGATCAGGTGATGGCCAACTGGCGATTGCAGGAAAACTCCGTGTTCATTGTCAAGCCGCAGGTAAGCAATCGAGACCGGTCAAAAAGAATCTATTGGGGCGATACCGTCGTCTGTACCGCAGACGGCGCAGAACGACTTGGCACGCGGCCGCCCTCGATTATGGAGCTGGAGTAGCCTGCGTTAGACGGATCAGTGCGCGTCCTGCAAGTGGCGCGCGCTACCTCTGGTCGCTGCTGCCTGTCCATCTGCCAACCGGGGAGCTGGCGTTGGGCACTTCGCTTTCTACCAGCGATCTTCAACGTGGCGCTACTATGTGCAACATCTATCGTCGCGCCCCTCGAGGGAAAGTGAGGGCCACGCTGCAGCGCTTACGCATGGCATACAGCGCAGAACCGGTCAGAGAATTCCAAAAGCCTGCGATAGGCGCGCTTTTCATTGCGACCGGTGTTACCGGCCGCCTGACTGAGAGAGCTAGGCGTCGATGGCCTCCATTAATCGACCTCAAGCTCACGCACATCTCGCACAGCGCGAGTTCCTTATCCCGCCCTACAGAAGGTTCTGCGGACTTTTCGGAGCCGTCACGAGGGTGTTTTCGACCGCTTTTCCGAATCGAAGACGGTCGACGTACGAGAGTTGCGTCTGCGAGCTCTCCGTATCCCGAAATCCGGATATTCCAGTCAAACTGATCAGACCAGATCCATGGAACGCCAATCGAGCCTCCTGCCTGTCCATGCATCACTTTCGCCGTTGCAATCGCATGCTCAATTGCGGGCTCCCAAGCCTTCGATCTTCGTGTGTAGGACGGGTGAGTCGATAACCCCTAGTCCCGATGCGCCACGTCGCCTACTGCGAAACAGTACGGATCAGCTGTCCGTCCAAGCACATCGGTCAAGAGTGAGCGTGTATCGGGCGCCGGGCAGCGCCTGCCAGAAATCGCGCACGGTCGTCGGCTCCTTCGTCAGCAAGTCGACTTTCACAAGCTGGTCTGCCTGCCGCTGCTCATGTACGCGGACGTTCGCATATTCGAGCGGCGCGGGGGCCGCGCTCCAAACGCAACAGCGTCTGTGCTATCGAGATGCCGTTGCACTGCCGCGGCATAGTTTTCTTTTGTTGCGTCCAACTTGCTGCTACAGGCGACGAGGGTGACGCTCAAGAGTACTGCGGTCGCGCGGTAAACGTTTAA
>NZ_QBUB01000017.1:0-125194 GCF_003058125.1 Paraburkholderia sp. GV068 | reverse complement strand
GAGATCATCGCCGCTCAAAGCGGCCATTATCCCTTCGTCGAGGTGTATCAATTCCTCAGTGCCGACGGTGTATCAATTTACAGGTGCCGATGACAACGCATAGTAGTTGTGACGGAAATACATCCCATCTCCCGTCGGCACCGCATATCGTCCTTCAGTGCGCCGAGCGCGGCAGGCCTCGGCTCTAGCGTTCTGGTAGCGGGCACGTGCCGTGCATCTTTCCCCTAGTTCAGAAGGGGAGAGACATGCCGGGACGATGGAGTACGCCACGCAAGCCCGCACGACGGGTCGTCGACGACCCGCCAGGGACCATGCCATCAGTCATCGAGCCCGAACTGGCTACCCTTGTCAGCCGCGCCCCCGCTGATGGCGACTGGTCTTATGAAATCAAGTACGACGGCTACCGGATGCTCGTTCGTATCGAGGAAGGTTCGGCCAAACTCATCACGCGCAATGGGCATGACTGGACGGACAGAATGCCCAAACTGCGCAAGGCCGTTGAAGCGCTTCCCGTAGACGATGCGTGGTTAGACGGTGAAGTCGTCGTCCTGAATGCAGCGGGCACCCCAGATTTCAACGCGCTCCAGAACGCCTTCGACCGCCGCAGCACCGCCGACATTGTCCTGTTTGTATTCGACATTCTGTGGCTCAACGGCACCGATGTGCGAGACCAGCCGCTACGAGCAAGACGCCAGCTTTTGCGTGTGCTAATGGGCGAGGCCGAAGGTCCGCTGCTGCGGTTCTCCGACGACTTTGCGCAGGACCCCGATGCACTCGTCGCATCAGCGTGCAGGATGAAGCTCGAAGGCATCATTGGTAAGCGCGGTGACGCGCCATACCGCTCGGGTCGCTCCACCGACTGGATAAAGCTGAAATGCAACCTTCGGCAGGAGTTTGTGATTGGCGGCATCTCCCGAACGAAAGGCGCAAAGACCGGCGTGCATGCATTGCTTCTGGGCGTCTACGAGCAGGACGGCTCCCTCCGGTATGCAGGCAATGTGAAACCGTTCCTAGCGCCGGGCCAAAGCGCTGCGTTTTTAAAGAGACTTCAGCCCCTAAAGCAGAGCAAGCCGGCGTTTTATAACCCGCCCGAGCGCGACCGCGAGCGGGACTACCACTGGTTTGCACCGGAGGTCGTGTGCGAGGTCTCGTTTCTCGAATGGACACCTGGCGGCGAAATTCGCCACCCCGTTTTTCATGCCATCCGGGAAGACAAACCGGCACGCGCAGTGACGGAAGAACCGGTCGCCGATACCTCGGCAGGCGAGCCGGATGATTCTCGTGTCGGGTCGACCCGCGAGCGTCCGGGGCCGCGTGGTACCGTCATCATCGGCGACATAAAGGTCAGCAATCCTGGCCGCGTGATGGACGACGTCACTGGCCACACGAAGCTTGAACTCGCGCGATACTACGATGAGATTGCTGAATGGGCGTTGCCGTATCTTCATAACCGGCCTTTGACGCTCGTGCGTGCTCCGGACGGAATCAAGGGAGAACTGTTTTTCCAGAAGCACTCTGAACGCGTGCGGATACCGGGCGTCGAGGAATTGCCGGTGGACCTTTATCCGCGGCATCCGCCGCTGCTCGTTGCCAACAATGCGGAAGCACTTGTCGGACTCGCTCAGATGAGTGTCGTCGAACTGCACTCCTGGAACGCCGTCGCGCCCGACCTGGAACATCCGGACCGCGTTATTTTCGACCTCGACCCGGACCCCGCGCTCCCCTGGTCGGCCATGCTGGAAGCCGCGTCCCTTGTCAAACTTGTGCTCGACGAAATCGGGTTGAGGTCGTTTCCGAAGACTAGCGGCGGCAAGGGGTTTCACATCGTCGTACCGCTGACTCGCCGGCAAGGCTGGGATGAAGTGAAGGCGTTCTCGCAAGCGGTCGCCCGCCACATGTCACATGTCCTGCCTGAGCGCTTCTCGGCTGTATCCGGTCCTCGCAATCGCGTTGGAAAAATCTTCATCGACTATCTGAGAAACAGCCGAGGGGCGAGCACGGTCGCACCATTCTCCGTTCGTGCACGCTCGGGCATGGCGGTCTCAATGCCAGTTTCCTGGGACGAACTTAAGACCGTGGAGCGAGGCGACCAGTGGACGATGAAAAAGGCAGTTGCGCGGCAGCGTACGCTTAATGCTGACCCATGGGAGGGCTACTGGCGCGCACGGCAGGGCATCACTGCTGCCATGCGTCGGGCGGTCGGCATGAAGCCGTAATTGGAACGATACGCTTGCTCGTACCTTCGCCATCAGAGGGTGTTCAATGCGAAAATGGAAGTCCTGAATCCGCTGCGGCAGGTAACTAAGTATGAGTCGGCAGCCAGCCCAACAATGTCCGCAGCCGTTGCATCAGCCACTCCGTCTCGGCAACGCTAATCCAGCCTTCAACCTCGATGGCGCGTGTTATTCGCTGCAACGTGACCTAGCACGAACGCTGCGGATACTTGGCTGCGTCTTATCGCGCCTTCGCGACGAGTTGCTGCGCGAGGTCTTCGCAGATGGCCCACCGTTGAGCTCCGCAAAGAGGGTTATAGCATCGTCACCTCGCGGGTAAGCCAGCCGTCCGAGGTGGCCGGATTACTTCAGATTGCCAGACAGGAACTGCTTGAGCCGGTCCCTGCGGGGAGCAGTGAGGACCTCGTCCGGCGCGCCTTCTTCTTCAGTGCGACCCTGGTGCAAAAACATGACGTGCTTCGACACATTTCGCGCGAAGCCCATCTCGTGAGTCACGACGACCATAGTGCGACCTTCCTCAGCGAGCTTCTGCATGACGCGCAATACCTCGCCAACCAGTTCCGGGTCAAGAGCAGACGTGGGCTCGTCGAAGAGCATAACGTCCGGGTTCATCGCGAGAGCACGGGCGATGGCCACGCGCCGCTGCTGACCGCCCGAAAGGTGGGACGGGGCATTGCTTCCCGACACGAGGGGGAAAGCCGACCTTCTCGAGATACGCGTGCTCCTATGCCTCGCGACCGCTGGCGGGAGTAACCGGGCTGCACGGCCGCTTCGGCGGATGACAGAGGACCTGCTTTTGGGCAATTCACAGAGAGAGGTACGCTACGCCTCCGAACTACGTGACCGCATGGACGTTTCGCATCTACCATCGTGGCTGATGCTAGCGCGGCACCGCTGTTGCCCGTAGCCTGGACCTAAAGAAAGGCGGCAGGCTGCGAGTCACGACGCAGGGCATTTCGTACCGGTGCCCTATGGTCGGCCACCCATGATTACAAAGGCCTGCCGAGAGGGAAGACATTCATTCGACGGCCTTTTTGGCCCCCTTTGGTCAAACTAGGGCATGCGTCAAGCCAGACGTATAAATCAACTAGACCTTGCGGATGTGCTTTTCGCTGATGTCGTGGATGGAGGTTACGCCAAGTAGACCAAGGTCCCGCCGAATCTCTTCGTGCAGAAGCCTTATTGCATGAGAAACGCCAACTTCACCTCCGATTGAAGCGGCATAGCCGAAGGGTCGACCCACGAAAACGAACTTGGCACCGAGGGCGAGTGCCTTCAGTGCGTCGGTGCCGCGTCGAATGCCGCTATCAAGCATGACCGGGACCGTCGGGACCGCTCGCACGATTTCGCTCAACACGGACAAGGGGGCAATCGAACCGTCAAGCTGGCGGCCCCCATGGTTCGATACGATGATGGCATCGGCGCCTGTTTCAACCGCCGTCTGTGCATCTGGGGCGCTCAAGATGCCTTTGATGACCAGGGTGCCGGGCCACATGCGCCGAATATTCTGAAGGTGCGTCCACGTTAGATGCCCTCGGTCCGAAAAGTCCCGAAGCACCGTCGACGACAATATCGGCGCGCCGCGTTCGGCGTAGTTATTCTCAAAGTGAGGCATTCCGTGCTTCGCAAGCGTCCGAAAGAAGGTGCCGAACAGCCACGAAGGATGCGTGATGCCATCAAGAGCCAGGCGCAGCGAAGGTTTGAGAGGGGTCGAAAAGCCTGTTCGAATATTGTTTTCCCGGTTGGCGGCGACCGGGGTATCAACGGTGATGACGAGTGTCTTGAACCCAGCTTTCTTGACTCGCTCTATCAGGGCGGTGATGCGAGCATCCTCGCCAGGCAAATAAGCCTGGAACCAGGCATCAGGATGTTCCTTGACGACCTCCTCGAGCCGAATCAGCGACGACCCGCTCATAATCATCGGCACGTTCGCGGCCCGGGCCGCGCGCGCCATCACGATGTCACCGCGGTAGGCGAAAAGCGCACTCAATCCCATCGGTGCAAGACCGAACGGAGAAGCGTAGGTATGACCGAACAAGGTCGTGGCGGTCGAGCGCTGTGAAACGTTCACCAGCGCTCGCGGTATGAATGCGTAGGAACGGAAGCTCTCGCGAGTCATGAACAGCGAGACGTTGTCTTCCGCCGCGCCGTGCACGTAGCCAAAGATGGGGCGTGGCAGATGACGTCTGGCTGCCGCCTCGAAGTCGTCGAGGCTGAGAATCCTGGAGAATTTGGAACCACTGCCAGCCGGCGATTTCATAATCTTGGTAGCGTTGAAGAGATAAGAATCACGCTGCGAATCCGAGTGAGAGCGTGTAATCAGCCTCTTGCTTCGCGAACTGAGCGAGGGCCGATATGAACGCGCGAGTGTCGTCGGTCCGCCACTTGAAACAGTATTCGATGCTGGGTAGCTCCGGCACCGTCTTGAAAGCGTTCAGTTGACCTGCATCAACCAAATTGCGCATGAAAAGACGCGGGAGGAAACTGATGCCAACGTCAGCCAAGGTCAGCCCAACGATTGCGCTCAGGCTGTTGCACGCCAGGATTCGTCGACCGTGTGACTTATTGGCGGCAGCCCATGCCTCATATTCTGAAGTCAATCGAGACTCAGCAGTCATCGTCAAGATTGGATAGCGCGCGATGTCCTCTGACTTCAACACGGTACCGGCGGGTATGCGCTTGGGTGACGACATCCATGCAAAATCCAGTATCGCCAGCGGCAGGGAAGTAAGCGTCGGATTGTCTTCGCTGCTCTGGGGCAAAATGGCGAAGTCTATCTCGCCACGAACAAGGCGTCGCTCAAGCCCTGCCGCCAAGTCGACATACGGCTCTAATGCCAAATCCGGATGCTCGGTCGTAATCCGGGCAACGAACTTCGGGAACCAGGTAAGTGCCGTGAGCTCACTGACGCCAAACCGACACAGCCCAGACAGTCGCGGGGGTGTACCGAGAAGTTCATGAATCTCGCCCTCGAACTGCAGAATCTTGTGAGCGTGGCCGAGAATTCGAGTGCCGTGTTCCGTCAAGATGGACCGCTGCGCCGAGCGGTCGAAGAGCGGTACGTTGAGCGCCGCCTCAAGTTCAGCAATGCGCTTCGAGAGAGTGGATTGTGTTACGTGGAGGCGGGTAGCGGCCACTGAGAAGCTGCCAAGGCTTGCCGCCCAGTAGAAGGCCTCAAGCTGTTTGAGAGTCATATCGCTTTGGGAAACCTACGAGGGACACCGCGACTTCGCGGTGTCCCATTATAGGTTGTCGCCACGGGCCAGGACGACTTGCTGGGGTGACGGACAGCTGCTCTTACGCGTTTCGCTCAACAAGCTGCTTGCTCCCGGCGCGCGCGCCTTCTGTCACCGTCTCGCCTGCGCCTGCGCCTGCGCCAGATGCCGCAGTGCGCGGTTCGATGATGCTGAGCACGAGGACGAAAGTTGCAGCTGAGCAGGCCGCGAGGAAAGCAAACACCGCAGGCCAGCCTGACTTATCGAGAATGAGGCCGACGATGAACGGAGCAAATGCGCCGCCGAGAGAGCCGCCCGTGTTCACGATAGACGCTGCGAGCGGCACCTTTTCACGGGTGGCAATGCCCATCGGATACACGAGGAACGTTGAGTACCCAAGGTTCAGGAGCACGCCTGCAGTGAAGAAAAGCAGCGCGAGCAGTGTCGGGTCGTTGGGTGCGAACAGAAGCGCATACATCATGCCGACTGTCGCAACCGAGGTAATCAGCATTACCGGCTTGCGGCGCCGCGCAAACACTCTGTCCGAAAGCCATCCGCCAAGCAAGTTGCCCACGATTGCGCCAACCCAAGGGGCCGAGGCTACTGCGCCCATCTTCATCACCGAGAAGTGTTTCACGCTGACGAGGTAGGTCGGCACCCAAGTCATGATGGCGTAGGTGATGCCAACCAGGAAGAAATAGCCTAGCGCGCACCCCCATACGTTCCAGGAGGTAAAGATGGAGCGAGTGGTCGAGAGCAGTTCCGTCCGGCGGGTACGAATCAAACGGTCAACCCACGAGTGTTCAACAGAGTTGACAGTCTTTTTGCCTTCTTTCGCTTGTTCTACCGGCGGAGGTGACTTGATGTACTCGACCTCGCTCTTCGAGACAAACCGCGATTCCTTCGGTTCATCGCGGACCAACCAGAACCAGAGAAGCGAGCTGACAAGTCCCGGCACGGCAAAGATGAAGAACACATCTCGCCATCCGAACTTCAGAAGCAACAGCGCACACAGCGGAGGCACAAATGCCGGAGAGAACTTGATGGCCGAGATGAATACACCGGCTGCTAAGCCCTTCTCCTGAGGTGGGAACCATCTGTTAATGGTGGACACGATACCGATGTTGAGAGGACCTTCGGCAAGACCGAGGACGGTACGCGCAGCCTTGAGCTGAAAGACGCTTCCAGCCATGCCCATAAACAACGTTGACAGGGAGGTCAGGACCATCGAGCCGACCATAATTCCTCTGATGCCGAGCTTGCCAAACAGATACCCGGACGGAATTTGGACGATGGCGTAGCCAAAGTAAAACAGACTGGCCATCGCCCCAATGTCAGTGTTGGACAGGTGATATTCATTCCGAATCGTTGGGATGACGACTCCGAGGTTTGCGCGGTCTGCACCTGCAATGCAGTACGTCACGAATATCATCGTGAGCACAATCCATCGATAGCCAGTTCGGGCGTCCTTACTACTGTTCATGCATGTCTCCTTCGTGGCTGGCAACGCCGGCCGATTATTACGGCTCTCTGACCGTGGCCCATCCTAAGACGTCTGAAAGGGCGTGACATAGCGACTTTTCTCGATGTTCCAGCATTCCTTTTTTGACTTGCGTACAAACCCTTATTGCCCTCCTATGGCGGGCAAGTCGGGCGCGACAGGCTCGCCCCGCGTTTGGCAACGGCGCTCCGCGCTCACATAAGCGTTTGACATTTAGGGTTATACCGGACAGTCGAGAATCGAATGGTCCTGCGTCGAAAAATGTCGCTACGTGTGGGCTTCTCGACGCTCTTATGCTTTGTTCCGTTACTTCTCCATCCGCGGAACAAGCACATGAAAGTATTCGTCATGGACCCGATTGACCCGAGCGCAGTTGAACTGCTCTCAAGGGCTCACACGGTCGTCAACTACCCCGAATCGCGTAGTGCCGACTGGCACACAAACGCAGACGCCGTTGTCGTCAGAACTTTCGAAGTCAGAGCAACGGACTTCCCGAAGGCTAGTAACCTGAAGATTGTCGCGAAGCATGGCACCGGCGTGGATAACGTCGACATCGAGGCCGCAAGCGAAGCTGGCGTTTTGGTGACCAACACACCGGGAGCCAATGCCAACGCCGTCGCTGAATACGCGCTCGCTATCGCCCTGGCGCTCGCCAGAAAGGTCAGCGTCGCCGACCGGACGTTACGTCTACCCGCGCAAACGCAACTCCAGGGCGGGGTTGAACTGACCGGAAAAACTGTCGGTCTTCTCGGCTTCGGTGACATCGGCCGGAGAACGGCACGTCTCTTCAAGGCTGCATTCGGTTCCGAGCTCGTGGTGTACGACCCATATGCTCCTCAGGCAGCATTTGCAGAGCTCGGCGCAATCCGTGTGAATTCCATTCACGAACTTCTTCCGCTATGTGACCTTGTCAGCCTGCATCTGCCGCTCCTGGCTGCCACGAAGAACCTCATTGGCGAAGCCGAATTCAAGCTCATGCGCGACTCCGCGCTTTTCGTCAACGTGGCGCGCGGCGGCATTGTAGACGAAGGCGCTCTATATCAAGCGCTGGTCGACGGACAGATTGCAGGGGCGGCCAGCGACGTATTCGAGACCGAACCGGTACCGGCGTCGCATCCGCTGTTGACGCTCGAAAACTTTGTCGCATCTCCGCACATCGCGGCCAGTAGCAAAGAGTCGCTCGTACGGATGGGCCATGCGGCCGCGCACGCGGTCATCGAAGCGCTGGCTGGCCGTACACCGCCCCACCAAGTCCTCCCGAAGCCGAACGTCATCAACGCAATTGCTTAAGGTCACCACATGAAAACGAACCGTTTCAACGAAACCGCCAGCTTCGAACGAGTTACACCGGAACAAATCGAGCGCGCCCGTGAATTTCAGTCCGCAGTTTTGTGCGATGTCGCCGGCCGTCGCGGCGCTCTGCACGGCGACATTCAGCCGCTCACTCCGACCATGGTCGTTGCAGGCCCGGCGTTCCCGGTCGAAGTCCGTCCAGGCGACAACCTCATGTTCCACGTCGCGTTGGCACTTGCAAAGCCAGGTGACGTCATCGTCGTTGATGGCAAGGGGTATCAGTCGGGGGCGCTCTTCGGCGAATTGATGGTGTCGCAGGCAGAAGCCGCCAAGCTCGGCGGTCTGGTCGTCGACGGTGCTGCACGGGATGTCGCGACGCTTCGTAACAGCACGATGCCGATTTTTGCGAATGGCCGTAATCCTGCTGGTCCGACTAAAGGTCTCGACGGCCGCATCGGCGTGCCCATTTCGTTGGGTGGTGTGTCGGTTGAACCGGGCGATTTGGTTATCGGTGACTGCGACGGCGTCGTCGTTATCCCGCGCTCCGACGTCGACAAGGTTCTGAAGGCCGCCGAGAAGAAGCTGAAAGCAGAGGCTCAACGCCTCTCGGAAATCCGTGACGGCATCCTCGTGTCGCCGTGGCTTGACGACGCGTTGCGCGCTGCCGGCGTGATTGGCATGGAGGAGACGCTCGAGTAATTGCTTTCGCGGTCGCAAAACTATATCTGGAGACGATGCAATGAAACGCCGATATTGGATATACCTATTCTTGTTCATGCTGACGGTCGTAAACTATGTCGACCGTGTGGCGTTGTCGATTGCATCTTCCCAGATAAGCAAGGAATTTTCGCTGTCTCCGGTCAATCTCGGCTATCTGTTCTCGTCGTTCCTGTGGCTGTACGCGGTGGCGTTAGTTCCGATGGGGTTGCTAGTCGACCGTTTTGGAAGCAAGCGCCTTAACGCGTGGGGCATCGGTTTCTGGTCCTTGGCCACCGCGTTGACTGCTTTTACCGGCGGGTTTGTTTCGCTCTTCTCGACCCGACTTCTGATGGGCCTCGGGGAGTCGACTTCTTACCCTGCAGGCGGCCGAGTCATTCGTGAATGGGCACCTGCTTCCGAGCGCGGAATCGCAACATCTATCTTTCATGCCGGCAGTCTCCTCGGCCCGGCGATTGGCGCCATCGGCCTCGGATGGGTTGTGACGACTTATGGGTGGCGTGCCGCATTCTTGGTCGCCGCTTCGACTGGCTTTGTCTGGTTAGCCGCGTGGCTCGTGTGGTTCAGGCAGCCCGAAGACGCCAAGTGGTTGAGCAAAGAGGAGCGCGAGCACATCTTGGCTTCTCGAAACTCCGCCGGCGCCTCGAGCCTTGTAGAACCGCAGCGGCTTGGCTTCGCAGCGCTGGTTCGCTCGAAGACCATCTGGGCCATCGCTTTCACTCACGGTTGCGCCGTATATGCGACGTACCTCTTCCTGACCTGGTTGCCGAGCTACCTGCAGGCAGAGAAAAGCATGAGCGTTACACGCAGTGCACTGTTCACCGCGGTTCCTTACGCCGGTGCAGCAATGCTTGGTGTACTGATTGGCATGTGCAGCGACCGGTATCTGCGCGGGAAGAACATCTCCGGCGGGAGTCGGCGGGCGGTAGTAGCGGTCTGCTTGCTGATGTCGGCGCTCATTCTGCTGGTTCCGATGGCCAACGACCTGTGGCTTGTGACGCTGCTGCTGACTCTTTCTCTTACAGGTTGCACGGCGTCGGTCGCATCGAACCTCTCACTGGTCAATGACATGTTGCCTTCGAAGAAGGACTCGGGTACGGCCATCGCAATGATTAGCGTAGGTGGCAATGGTTTTGGGTTGATGGCTCCTATCGCGACCGGCTACGTTGTCTCGATGACGCATAGCTACCGGACTGGGTTCATCATCACAGGCGCTCTGGTGCTGGCGGCTGCCGCTGCAACAATGCTCCTCACGCGTCGTCCCATCACTGCAACGGAGGCATCCAGCGATGTTTGCATTACCCGAAACGCTTGAAGCCCAACCGTTCGCATGTTTGCCCGATGAACTACGTACGGGTTCCGTGAAAAGCGAATGGAACTCCGGCCAACCGGCTGGTCTGCATGCAACCAGCTTCCTGGAAGGCCCGTCATTTGACCGCGACGGAGTTCTCTGGTGCGTTGACGTGGTCAACGGGCGAATACTGAACATCGACCAAGATGGCGAATTCTCGGTCGCGGTCGAATACGATGGCTGGCCGAACGGTCTCAAGATTCGCGAAGATGGCCTCGTGTTCATCGCCGACTACAAGAACGGCATCATGGTCCATGAGCCCGGCTCGAAGGTCGTGAAGCCCTTTCTGGTTCGCGCCGGCATGGAGCGATTCAAGGCCGTCAACGACTTGTTCTTTGCCGCCAATGGTGACCTTTTCTTCACAGACCAAGGCCTCACCGGTCTGCATGACCCGACCGGACGCGTCTTCCGCATAACGCGAGACGGCAAGGTGGATTGTCTGCTATCAAATGTTCCCAGCCCGAACGGCCTGGTGATGGACCACGATGAGCATGCGTTGCTACTGGCGGTAACGCGGGCGAATGCGGTCTGGCGGGTGCCAATCCTCAACGGTGGCGTCGCAAAGGTCGGCACGTTCATCCAGCTTTCGGGCGGGGTTGGCCCTGATGGATTGGCGCTAGATTCCTCGGGCGGTCTGCTGATTGCCCATGCTGGAATGGGAGCCGTCTGGGTTTTCAACGCCCGAGGCGAGCCGACATACCGCGTAAATACGGCCGCCGGCAATCTGTCCACGAACCTCGCGTTCGGTGGACCAGAAAACAGAGACATCTTCATTACCGAATCTCGCAGCGCTCAGATTTATCGAGCACGCGTCGAGGTTCCGGGAAAAGTGTTGGTTTCGCATCGGCCCGCAGGCTAACGGCGCGTCACAGCGGGCGGGGCAACTTGCTCCGCCAAGCCGCAGCTCTCGCCACATACATCGCATTTCGCTTGCTAACCAAGGAGCTTTTGCCTTGTCCGACGAGACACGTGTCGCCTATCGTTGCCCTCTGCCTCCTGCCACAACCCGCTTACTCGGCAGAGCGTGACGGAAGCGTCATCCTCACTACGAGCCAACAAGTGGACGGAAAAGCTGACATCGCCAAGTTGCAGTACCAGTTGAATCAGCGCCTCGGCACCGTCCACCACCCAACCATCCGCGCTCGCGCAGTCGGCGCCGCGAGAGGAGGCCACGACAAAGAAGTTCGGCGTGAGGTCCGTCCATCCAACGCAGCGCCACGCAAGAAGTGGCTGCATGAGCCTCTTCTTTATGGGATGTGGCTCTTCCCAACTGCTGTCAGTAAATAGCATCACAAAAGACCACCGAAATGACGCTGAGCGTTACACCGGGCCCTCATCAGTTCCTCGTATAAGGTAAAACGGCAAGTTAACGTCGCCACAATCGCTAGCAAGCAGGGCGACACGTCCTAGGTGTGGGCAACATCCGCCCGCCACGCCCTTAGATGAGCGAAGTCTACGAGACTAAATATGAATAGTAAAGACTGTCTGTTTATAAACTGGATATTTACAAACTGTAGATTTAAGCGCTGCAATGATTGATGCTCCTGCCCCATATGGCAGACGAGGCAATTGCACGTCAGGAAGCGGTCCGAGACCGACTGTCGACGAATCTAAAATTATTTCGCGGCAAGCTGAGCATGTCCCAGGAAGTCCTGGCAGACCGTGCCGGTTTGCATCGCACTCATGTAAGCCAAATCGAACGGGGAAACGTCAACGTCGCGCTCGACACATTAGTCGCATTGGCGATGGCGCTTGGAGTCAGCGAGGCGCAGTTGCTAACCGAGCAGGATGAGCTGCCGATTCCGATGAAATCCGGGCGAAAGAAGGCTTTGGCGGACTCAGCGCCAAAGCCGCCACGGGCGAAGGACTGATTCCCTGCCGAGCGACCCGTCCTTAATTTAATCGCGCTCTCGAATGCGCGAATCGCTAATACGGGGAAGTTAAGCCGTGCTACTTCCCGTGTGCACAACTCTGCTGCCCACACCACAAGGGTGTGGACAGCCGCCCGTTGGGCGGTGCCAGAGTTGCACACACTCGAGCGTCTGACGCGCCCCTAGCGGGGCTTGCCCTATTTAGAGATAAGACAGCTTCCAGTCACACCTGCTCGTAGCTAACAGTTAGGACACGGCATAACGAAGCGGCCGGATTCCTTCGGCAGATCGGCGGGAGCGAGGTTGACCGTGATGCGCCGCACGGGAAAATCGAAGCCGCAGTTTTGCAGCGCGGCGCGCACGCGCTCGCGGCTTTCGCGGACTTCCAGATCGGGAAGTCCAACGATCGAAAAAGAGGGTAGCCCGTTGGCGAGGTGAACCTCGACGGTTACTTCGGGCGCGCGGCCGGCGGCCGGCGCGCGACTGCGCACCACGGCAAGCGACATGTTTTCTCCCGTCGGACCGCGCACAAGTGGCGCGCTGCGGTCCCCTTAATACGCTGATGACGTCACGGCTCGCTTGCCTGTGATGTGCAGCTCGATGCAGCTAACGCGCTGCCTGCGAAACCGTCAGAGCGTTTGCGTCGTGACGGGCAGCTTCTGTTCGAGTTCCGCGACGCGGCGCTCCAGTTCTTCGAGGCGCGCACGCGTGCGCACCAGCACCTGGGTCTGCGTATCGAATTCCTCGCGCGTGACCAGATCGAGCTTCGAGAAGCCTTGCGACAGCATCGCTTTCACATTGCGTTCGACGTCTTTGGCCGGCGAGTTTTTGAACAGCTCGCTCATGCGCGCCTGGATGTCGTTGAAAACGTCGTTTGGTTGTTTCATGGTGTTCCCCTTGATGCACAAAAAATGTGCAGCGTTTCGTTACGTCTGTGCCTCGCGTCTGACGATGCGCTGCGTTGGTGCGTGCACGCCGGCTGTGCTTCGCCGCGTGAGCCCGTTTGGTGCGCGTCGGCGCTTGCAGACCCTGCGGACACTCTAGCAATGATCCAGGCGGCGCGCCACAGCGCAGCGCGCGCGTTGGCCATCTGGACAAGGGCGGCTGCACCCCTTGCCGGGCGTGCACCGGCGGCAGTCTGACACAACATGGCATACGAGTTGCTCTTACTGCCCCGCGCGTTCTGCCGGCACGAATTTCCGGCAGGGCAACGAGACCAGGCGAAAGGGCAACGAGTACCACCAGGCTTGCGCGAGCGGCCTACAGGCAGCTTACGAGACGGTTACGCAGCGGTTCCGCGGCGGTTACGCAAACGGGTTAGCAACGGTTTTTGGCAACTAAGCGAGGGATTTCATGAAACTCATCACCGCAATCATCAAGCCGTTCAAGCTCGATGAGGCGCGCGAAGCCTTGTCGGCGATCGGCGTCTCCGGCATCACGGTAACCGAGGTCAAGGGGTTCGGCCGTCAGAAGGGCCATACGGAGCTGTATCGCGGCGCGGAGTACGTCGTCGATTTCCTGCCGAAAGTGAAGATCGAGGCGGCTGTCTCGGACGACATCGTCGATCAGGCCATCGAGGCGCTGGAACGCGCGGCGCGCACCGGCAAGATCGGCGACGGCAAGATTTTCGTCACGCCGATCGAGCAGGTCATCCGGATTCGCACCGGAGAGACCGGCGCGGATGCTCTGTAACACCAAAAGATAGCGACACAGATAGCGACAAGAGGAAACGAAAGATGCGCAAATTATTGATGTCCTTGCTGATGGCCGGTTCGCTGCTCGCGGGCGGTATCGGCGCCGCCCTCGCGGACGACGCTTCCGCCCCCGTAGCCGCCTCGGCCGCTGCATCCGATACGGCGGCAAGCGCGCCGGCAGCGGACGCTTCGGCGGCCGCAGCAGCATCGGCGCCCGCCGCCGACGCCTCGGCTGCACCTGCAGCAAGCGCCGCCGCGGCCGCCCCCGCCGCATCGGACGCCGCTCCGGCTGCGCCCACCGCGCCGTTCTCGGTCGACTCGTCGAAAATCAATTCGGGCGACACCGCCTGGATGCTGACCTCCACCGCGCTCGTGCTGTTCATGACGATCCCGGGCCTCGCGCTCTTCTACGGCGGCATGGTCCGCAAGAAGAACGTGCTGGCGACGCTGATGCAAAGCTTCGCGATCACCTGCCTCGTGACGATCATCTGGGCGGTCGTGGGCTACAGCCTCGCGTTCACGCCGGGCGGCTCGTTCATCGGCGGCTTCTCGCGCTTCTTCATGTCGGGCATGAACTACATCAAGGGCGACAAGGCCACGACGCTGACCGTCAGCCATCTCGCGCAGACGATCCCCGAAACGGTCTACTTCGTCTATCAGATGACGTTCGCGATCATCACGCCGGCGCTGATCACCGGCGCATTTGCCGACCGCATGAAGTTCTCGGCGATGCTCGTCTTCATGAGCCTGTGGTCGATCATCGTCTACTCGCCGATCGCGCACATGGTCTGGGAACCGACCGGCTGGCTGGCGACCGCGGGCATCCTCGACTTCGCGGGCGGCACCGTGGTGCACATCAATGCCGGTATCGCCGGTCTGGTCTGCTGCCTAGTGCTCGGCAAGCGTGTCGGCTACGGCAAGGAAGCGATGGCTCCGCACAACCTCACGCTGACGCTGGTCGGCGCCGCGATGCTGTGGGTGGGCTGGTTCGGCTTCAACGCGGGTTCGGCAGTGGCGGCAGACGGCCGTGCCGGTTTCGCGATGTTCGCAACGCAAGTGGCAACCGCAGCGGCAGCGCTCGCATGGATGTTCGCCGAATGGGCCGCGAAGGGTAAGCCTTCGGTGCTCGGTATCGTGTCGGGCGCAGTGGCGGGTCTGGTCGCCATCACGCCGGCTTCGGGCTTCGTCGGCATGACGGGTTCGCTCGTGATCGGCATCGTGGCCGGCGTGGTCTGCTTCTGGTCGGCAACGTGGCTCAAGCACAAGCTCGGTTACGACGATTCGCTCGATGCGTTCGGCGTGCACTGCGTCGGCGGTATCGTCGGTGCGCTGCTGACCGGCGTGTTCGCGGTGAAGGACATCGGCGGCTTTGACGGCAGCGTGCTGCTGCAAGCCAAGGGCGTCGTGACGACGCTGGTCTACAGCGGCGTGGTGAGCTTCATCCTGCTGAAGGTCATCGACATGACGATGGGCATCCGCGTGACGGAAGAACAGGAACGCGAAGGTCTGGACGTGAGCCTGCACGGCGAACACGTCGAATAACGAAGGCGTTTCACGAGCCCGCGCTCCCGGGCTCGCCGAGCCTCACCGGCTCATAAAGGTAGCAACAGGCAGCAACAGGTAGCAACAAGCGCAGCGATTTGGCCCGCCTTCATGGCGGGCTTTTTTCTTGCTGGCCTTCTTGTTCACGACAGTTTCCCCTGCCTATCATTGCGATAGGGAGAATGCATTCCGGCTGGCTTGCGAATGGAGAAACCATCCCCAAATGGGCAAAGCATTTGCTCTACAATCTTTTTTCTCCAGTCTGCGAGTGATCAATGGTTCCGCACCTAGTTACGGCGTTAAACGGCCCGCTGCTCGATCTCGAGCGGAAGATCCTCGACGCTACTCCCGCAATCGAACGCTGGTTCCGGCTCGAGTGGCAGGAGCACACGCCGCCGTTCTATTGCTCGGTCGACCTGCGCAATGCGGGTTTCAAGCTCGCGCCCGTCGACACCAATCTGTTTCCCGGCGCGTTCAATAATCTGCCGCAGGAAGTGCTGCCGCTTGCCGTGCAGGCGGCAATGGCGTCCATCGAAAAAATCTGCCCGGACGCGAAGAATCTGCTCGTCATTCCCGAGCGCCACACACGCAACGCGTTTTATCTGGAGAACGTCGCCCGGCTCGCCGCGATCATGCGCCAGGCCGGCTTGAACGTGCGTTTCGGCACGCTCGACGAAAGCATCAACGGGCCCGTCACCATTGCGCTGTCCGACGGCCAGAAACTCGTGCTCGAACCGCTCGAGCGTTCGCAGCGCCGCCTCGGGCTGAAGAATTTCGATCCGTGCTCGATTCTGTTGAATAACGATCTGTCGGGCGGCATTCCGCCCGTGCTGGAAAATCTGCACGAGCAGTATCTGCTGCCGCCGCTGCATGCCGGCTGGGCTGTGCGCCGCAAATCGACGCACTTCTCGTGCTATGACGACGTCGCGAAGAAATTTGCGAAGATGGTCGAGATCGATCCGTGGATGATCAATCCGTACTTCGCGCATGTGGAAGGCGTGGATTTCCAGGAGCGCACCGGCGAGCAGGCGCTGGCCGATGCGATCGACGGCGTGCTGAAGAAGATCGCGAAAAAGTATCGCGAGTACGGCATCTCCGAAAAGCCGTATGTCGTCATCAAGTCGGATGCGGGCACGTACGGCATGGGCGTGATGACGGTGCACGACGCGTCGGAAGTGGCCGCGCTCACGAAGCGCGAACGCGCGAAGATGGCGGCGACGAAAGACGGCCTCGAAGTGCACGACGTGATCGTGCAGGAAGGCGTGTACACATTTGAGCGCATCGGCGAGGAAGTGGCCGAGCCGGTCGTTTATATGATCGACCGCTATGTGGTGGGCGGCTTCTACCGTGTGCACGGCAGCCGCGAGCGCGACCAGAACCTGAACGCGCCGGGCATGCACTTCGTGCCGCTCGGCTTCGAGCACACCGCGCTGCCGGACGCGCACGCGAAGCCGGGCGCGGCGCCGCCGAACCGCTTCTACATGTACGGCGTGGTGGCGCGGCTCGGCTTGCTGGCTGCATCGGTCGAACTGGAAAAGACCGATCCGGAAGCCATTCAGGTTTGAACGCAGCCGTGTGAGATTGCCGGGCGCGGGCAGCGCGTAGGCCGCCCCGCGCCGTTTTCATCGACGATGTTCACGCCGAGTTCACGCCGCATTCACGCGTAATACACGCTCGATTCACGATCAACGCCAGGCCCTCCAGGGCGCAACGGGACCTTCATGGACATTCTTTTCATCGCCGATCCGCTCACGCAGTTCAAGATCTACAAGGACTCCACTTACGCGATGATGGCCGAGGCCGCGCGCCGCGGCCATACGCTGTACTTCTGCGAGCCGAAGCATCTCGCGTGGACGGGCGGCGACGTCGAAGCCAACGTGCAGCGTTTTGCGATCACGGGCGACGTGACCGATTTGCACCGCGACGAATGGTATGCGGCAGACGCCGCCGCGCCGCGCTCGCTGAAGGACTTCAGCGCGGTCGTCATGCGCAAGGACCCGCCGTTCGACATGGAATACGTGACGTCCACGTGGCTGCTCGAACTGGCCGAGCGCGCGGGCGCACGTATCTTCAACAAGCCGCAGGCGATTCGCGATCATTCCGAAAAGCTCGCTATCGGCGAGTTCGCTGAATTCGTCGCGCCCACGCTGGTCACGCGCGATCCGGCGCGACTCAGGGCGTTTCACGAGCAGCATGGCGACGTGATTCTGAAGCCGCTCGACGGCATGGGCGGCATGGGCGTATTCCGCGTGAAGCCGGACGGCATGAACCTGGGCTCGATCGTCGAAATGCTGAGCCACGACGGCGCGCGTTCAGTGATGGCGCAAAAGTTCATCCCCGAAATTAAGGACGGCGACAAGCGCATTCTGCTGATCGGCGGCGAAGCCGTGCCGTATTCGCTCGCGCGGATTCCGCAAGGCAACGAGGTGCGCGGCAATCTGGCCGCGGGCGGTTTGGGCGTGGCGCGTCCGCTGACCGACCATGACCGCAAGATCGCCGATACGCTCGCGCCCGTGCTGGCGGCACGCGGTCTGCTGCTGGTTGGGTTGGACGCCATTGGCGACTGGCTGACCGAAGTGAACGTGACGAGCCCGACGTGCTTCCGCGAGATCATGGATCAGACGGGCTTTGACGTCGCCGCCATGTTCGTGGACGCGCTGGAGCGCGCGGCGGGCTGAGCGGCCGTCTTGAAACTGGGCGGCGGCCCCCAAACTGACAGACAGGATCAGCATCATGTCCGCTGCGGGCGGAACGGCGGCGCGGGCCCGAAAAACGGGCCTGCTACAATGCCCGCTCTCCGCGTCGATTTGTAGCGATACGCTCCGCAAGGAGTCATCGCATGCACGGCGGAGCCTTGAAACGGGCAGGTTCGGTGGGCGCCGCTGCGGCGTCGCATTCGAGGTTCTGTTCGCGAAAGGCGTATTTCCGGCTCTCATGGCCAACGGCCGGCCGAGGGCGCGAGCGTTTCGGACAGCGTTCCGATCCACGTTTGGGGCCGTCTTTTTGCAGTAGGCTGACATGGCAGGCATTCTGATCATTGCGCACGCACCGTTCGCCACCGCGTTGCGCGACTGTATTTCGCATATTTACGGCGGTTTGCCGGCTCGCATCGGCGTGATGGACGTATCGCCCGACTGCGATCCCGCGCAAATGGTTTCCTTCGCCGAGTCCGAGATTGCGCGCCTCAAAGAAGAGAACGGCGCGCTCGTGCTCACCGACATGTTCGGCGCCACGCCCGCGAATATCGCCGGGCGGCTGGCTTCCGTGCCCGACGTGCGCGTGCTGTGCGGCGTCAATCTGCCGATGCTCGTGCGCGCGGTCTGTTATCGCGCGACGCCGCTCGACACGCTGGTGGACAAAGCGCTCGCCGGCGCGACCAAGGGCATTCACGCGATCGGCCCGGCAGCACCCGCGCCCGCCGAGGCCGCGGCTGTCACCGCCGACTGTCTGCCCGCGTTGCCGGCCGATGCGGACCTCGCGCAGAAGACCGGGCCGGCCGGTTTATAGTCGCTTGCAGTGCAACCTCGCAGTACACCCTGATTCGCAGTTCTACTTTTCACAACAACACTTACCCGCGCTTCGGACCAACACATGCTGCAACAGGAAACGACTATCGTGAACAAGCTGGGGCTGCACGCGCGCGCGTCGGCCAAGTTGACGCAACTCGCAGGCAACTATCAGTCGGAAATCTGGATGAGCCGCAACGGCCGCCGCATCAATGCGAAAAGCATCATGGGCGTGATGATGCTGGCTGCGGGCATCGGCAGCACGGTGCTGATCGAAACCGAAGGCGCCGACGAAAAAGAAGCCATGGACGCATTGTTGAAACTGATCGCGGATAAATTCGGCGAAGGCCAGTGAGCTGGCGAATCGACAGTGCAATGAAGAAGAACGCCGCGGCTATCGCTCCGCGGCGTTTTTTTTAGCGCGCGACAATATGCGGACGCGCATGACTACGCGGGCGTTATGCCTCGCTCTTACGCGCTTTCGTGCTGCACTGCACACAGCATTCGCGTACGTCTGCGGCGGCGCGGAATTTATAATGACGACGAGAGTCTGAGAGCATTGCAGCGGTTTGCCGCGGCATCACACAACTAGAGGAGGTGCGCGTGTCGTTCACGCTGCATGGAATTCCCGTGTCACGCGGTATCGCCATCGGGCGGGCCTACCTGATCGCCCCGGCTGCACTTGACGTAGACCACTATCTGATCGAACCCGCGCAGATCGAGAGCGAGGTCGAGCGCTTTCGCACGGCCCAGCAACGCGTGCATGTCGAGCTCGACGCGTTGCGCGCCGACCTTGCCGCAGACGCGCCTAGCGAAATGGGCGCGTTCATCAACGTTCATTCAATGATCCTGAACGATGCAATGCTCGTTCAGGAAACCATCGACCTCATTCGCACGCGCCGCTACAACGTGGAGTGGGCGCTGACCGAGCAGCTCGAACGGCTGTCGCGTCATTTCGACGACATCGAAGACGAATATCTGCGCGAGCGCAAAGCCGATATCGAGCAAGTGGTGGAGCGCGTGCTGAAGGCGCTGGCGGGTGCGTCGGCTACGCTCGTGGACGGCGTGCACGGCGCCTGCAGCGAGATGATCGTGGTCGCGCACGACATCGCGCCGGCCGACATGATGCAGTTCAAAACGCAAACGTTTCAGGGCTTCGTCACCGATCTCGGCGGCCGCACGTCGCATACGGCGATCGTCGCGCGCAGCCTTGGCATTCCTGCCGCGGTCGGCGTGCAGCACGCGAGCGCGCTGATTCGTCAGGACGACCTGATTATCGTCGACGGCGATCATGGCATTGTGATCGTCGATCCCGCGCCGATCGTGCTGGAGGAGTACTCGTACCGGCAAAGCGAAAAGGCGCTCGAGCAACGCAAGCTGCAGCGCCTCAAATTTTCGCCGACGCAAACGCTGTGCGGCACGCGCATCGAACTGTGCGCGAACATCGAGTTGCCGGATGACGCGCGCGCCGCGCTCGATGCGGGCGCGACCGGCGTCGGCCTGTTCCGCACCGAGTTCCTGTTCATGAATCACAAAGACCGCATGCCCGAGGAGGAGGAGCAGTTCGAAGCCTACCGGCGCGCGGTCGAGTTGATGAACGGGCTGCCCGTCACGATTCGCACGATCGACGTGGGCGCCGACAAGCCTCTCGATTCGATGGGCGGCGGCGACGGCTACGAGACCGCGCCCAACCCGGCGCTCGGGCTCAGGGCGATTCGCTGGAGCCTGTCCGAGCCGCAAATGTTCCTCACGCAATTGCGCGCGATTCTGCGTGCATCGGCGTTCGGCACGGTGAAGATTCTGGTGCCCATGCTCGCGCATGCGCAGGAGATCGATCAGACGCTCGACCTGATTCGCGAAGCGAAGCGTCAACTCGACGACGCAGGGATCGCGTACAACCCGAACGTGCAAGTCGGCGCGATGATCGAGATTCCGGCCGCCGCGATTGCGCTGCCGCTCTTTCTGAAGCGGCTCGATTTCCTGTCGATCGGCACCAACGACCTGATCCAGTACACGCTCGCTATCGACCGCGCGGACAATTCCGTCGCGCATCTGTACGACCCGTTGCATCCGGCCGTGCTGCATCTGATCGCGTTCACGTTGCGCGAGGCAAAGCGGGCGGGCGTGCCTGTGTCGGTCTGCGGTGAGATGGCGGGCGATCCGACGTTGACGCGTCTATTGCTCGGCATGGGGCTCACCGAGTTTTCGATGCATCCGAGCCAGTTGCTCGAGGTCAAGCAGGAAGTGTTGCGCTCGCATCTGAAGACGCTGGAGAAGCCGGTGGCCGATGTGCTGGCATCGTTTGAACCGGAAGAGGTGCAGGCTGCGCTGAAGCGGGTCGCGCAAGCCTGATTGATCGATCACACACACGCGTGAATGACAAACGCCGCACATGTGCGGCGTTTGTCGTTGTGGCTTACCCTTTGAACGTGCTTAGTGGCCGTGGCGTTTTCCGCAGACGGGGCAGTCCGGCTGGCGCGCAATGCGCATCGTGGTCCATTCCATTCGCAGCGAATCGAGCATGGTCAGCCGCCCGGCGAGCGACGTTCCGATTCCGCCGATCACCTTCAGCGCTTCGGCCGCCTGCATCGAGCCGATGATGCCGACCGTAGGCGCAAACACGCCCATCGTGGAACACGCAACTTCTTCGAACGGCTGGTCTTCGGGGAACACGCACGCGTAGCACGGCGATGCTTCGTCGCGGAAATCGAATGTGCTGATCTGGCCGTCGAAGCGCAACGCCGCGCCCGACACGAGCGGCACGCCGTGCTTCACGCAGGCGCGATTGATCGCATGACGAGTCGCGAAGTTGTCCGTGCAATCGAGCACGACCGTGGCGCCCGGCACTTGCCGATCGAGCCACGCATCGTCGACGCGTTCGGCGACCGCGTTCACATGCACTTCGGGATTGATCTGCGCGAGCGTGTCGCGGCCGGACTCGACCTTCTTGCGTCCGACCGACGCGCTGACATGCAGGATCTGCCGTTGCAGGTTGGTGAGGTCGACCGTATCGGCATCGACCAGCGTCAAGCGTCCGACGCCCGCCGCCGCGAGGTACATCGCGGCAGGCGAACCCAGCCCGCCCGCGCCGACGATGATCGCGTGCGCATCGAGAAAACGCTGCTGCGCCTCGATGCCGATTTCGTCGACGAGAATGTGGCGGGAATAGCGAAGGAGTTGATCGTCGTTCATGGCGGGAGCCGGCGTGTCTTCGCGGCGCATTGACCGCGAAGACACAGGAGGTTGCTTGCGCGACTACTTGCCTTGCGTGGCCGGAGCCGACGCCGGCGCCGGACCCGACGCGCCGGGCACCGGTTGCGTCGGCTTCACAGCAACCGGCGCGGACGCCGACGTAGCCGGCTTGTTCTGCGCGAGACGCCGTTCGGTTACCGACTTCGACTCCTGCACCGGCTTGCCTTCGAGCTTGTTCAGCGCCTGCGTCAGCATGAAGTCGTCGGCGGAACCGAATTCGACCGGCTTGCGCTCACGATCTTTCTGACGCTGTTCCGGCGTCTTCTTGTCGTTCTGCTCTTCGAGCTGACGCAACTGGTCCATGCGATCCTGCTCGCGCTTCTCGGCTTCCTTCTTCTCGTTCGGATCTTGCGTGTTGGCAAGGTGGTTCGAGTAGTCGACCTCGCGCGTGACGAGTGCGTCGTCCGGATCGCCTTCCGCGTATTGATCGACCGCGATGTCAGGACGGATGCCCTTGTTCTGGATCGAGCGGCCGCTCGGCGTGTAGTAATACGCCGTGGTCAGACGCAATGCGGTGTCGGCGGTCATGGGGCGCACGGTCTGCACCGAGCCCTTGCCAAAGGTCGTCTTGCCGACGATCAACGCGCGATGCTGATCCTGCAACGCACCCGCGACGATCTCCGACGCCGACGCCGAATACGCGTTGGTCAGCACGACCATCGGCACCGTCTTGAAGATCGGCGCTTCGTCCTTCAGCGGATCGCTGTCGAAAGATTGCAGACGGTAGTTGTCGTAAGTGTCGCGATAAACCTGCTTCGAATCGGGAATCTGCCCGTTGGTGGACACGACGACGGAGTTCGGCGGCAGGAACGCGCCGGCGACGCCGACCGCGCTTTGCAGCAGACCGCCGCCGTTGTTGCGCAGGTCGAGCACGAGGCCCTTCAGGTTCGGCTGCTGACGCGCGATGTCCTGCAGCTTCGCCGCGAGGTCAGGCGTGGTGCGTTCCTGGAAGCTCGTGATACGCACGTACGCGTAGCCCGGCGCAAGAATCTTCATCTTCACCGACTGCACCTTGATGACGGCACGCGTCACGGTGAGCGGGAACGTGCGGTCGTCGGTCTTGCGGAAGATGGTGAGCGTGACCTTCGTGCCCGGCTCGCCGCGCATCTGCTTGACGGCCTGGTCGAGCGTCATGCCGCGCACCGGCTTGTCGTTGATGCGCGTGATCAGGTCGCCCGGACGAATGCCGGCGCGGAACGCAGGCGTGTCTTCGATCGGCGAAATGACTTTAATCAGGCCGTCTTCCGACGAGATTTCGATGCCGAGGCCCGCGAAGCGACCTTTGGTCTGCTCTTGCAGTTCCTCGTAATCGGTCTTGTCGAGGTAGGACGAATGCGGGTCGAGGCTCGACACCATGCCCTTGATCGCGGCGGTGAGGAGCTTTTTATCGTCGACGGGTTCGACGTATTCGTGCTTGATCTGACCGAACACTTCGGCAAAGAGCCTGAGCTGGTCCAGCGGCAAGGGCGCGGCGGCGGCGCTGGCGGGCTGCTGCGCCGAAGCGGAAAGTTGCAGGGTGGCAAATACACCGGTAGCAAGGCCCGCGGCGATCAGGCCGATATTTTTCAGGTTCTTTCGCATAGAGTCTGTTGCGGTCGGAAGCGCGTGGCAGCGTCGATAGAGATGGGGACGGACAAGTATAACTGCACACCCGCCAACAGAGGGCGCGGGGCAGGCAATCGTGATTCGACAGCGGGATGCGTGCCGGGTTCGGCGCAATGTGCGCGCGGCTGCGAAGTAATGTGCCGTAACCGAAGACGGCGGCCAGAATGGCGCGCTCAAAAGAAACGGACCGCGCTAACCGGTACGTCTTGCCGGTCGGCGCGGTCCGCTGGCGACGCACTGCTGCGTTTCTCGTCACCTTGTTTAACAAAGAGTGGCGGCCAATGAGCACGCCATGCCGGCCAACCTTAGCCGGCTTTGCCCTGCTTGGCGACGGCCGCCTGCGCCTTCGCGATCGCTTCCTGGTCGCCCAGATAGTAGTGCTTGATAGGCTTCAGGTTCTCGTCGAGTTCATAGACGAGCGGCACGCCGTTCGGAATATTCAGCCCGACGATGTCATCGTCCGAAATGTTGTCGAGGTACTTCACCAGCGCGCGGATCGAGTTGCCGTGCGCGGCGATCAGCACCTTGCGGCCCGACTTGATGGCCGGCGCGATCGACTCGTTCCACAGCGGCAGCACGCGCGCGACCGTGTCTTTCAGACACTCGGTGAGCGGCAGTTGCTCGCGCGGCACCTTCGCGTAGCGCGGGTCGTTGTACGGCGCGCGTTCGTCGGTCGGCTCGAGCGCCGGCGGCGGCGTGTCGTAGCTGCGGCGCCAGACGAGCACCTGTTCGTCGCCGAACTTGGCTGCAGTTTCGGCCTTGTTCAGACCCGACAGCGCGCCGTAATGGCGCTCGTTCAGACGCCACGAATGGACGACGGGGATATACATCTGATCCATCTGATCCTGCACGTGCCACAGCGTGCGAACGGCGCGCTTGAGCACCGACGTGTACGCGATGTCGAACGTATAGCCGTTTTCCTTCAGCAGCACGCCCGCCTGCTGCGCTTCACGGTTGCCCTGTTCAGTGAGGTCGACGTCGACCCAGCCCGTGAAGCGGTTTTCCTTGTTCCACGTCGATTCGCCGTGGCGGATGAGAACGAGTTTGTACATAAGATTGCCGGTCGGTAGTGAGGAAGCGGTAAAGCGCTGCGAAGCGCCCGCCGAGGAGCGCCGCCATCGCGTCAGACGCTTATTTTATAATGGGCGGATTGCCCTTTCCGATTTCTCTCTTTTTCGGCGGATTTTCCGTGAAGTTTTTCACTGATTACACAAACCTTGTCCTGATCGCGATCGTCCTCATCTCCGGTGGGTTGCTGCTGTGGCCGACCATCAGCCGGCGCGGCCGCGGTGGCCTGTCGGCCGCCGAAGCCACGCAACTGATCAACCGGCGCAACGCGGCCGTTATCGACCTGCGTCCGTCGGCCGACTTCGCCAAGGGTCATTTGCCCGCGGCGCGGCACCTCGAATTCGCCGAGTTGCAAGCAAAGGTCGCGCAACTGGTGAAGAATAAGAACAACCCCGTGCTGCTGGTCTGCCAGACCGGCCAGCAGTCGAACAAGGCAGCGCGTATCGTGCAGGACGCAGGATATGCGGAAGTCCACGTTCTGGAAGGCGGCGTCGACGCCTGGCAGAAAGCCGGCATGCCGGTTGTGAAACAAGGAGTAGCCAAGTGAACAAAGTGATCATGTACAGCACGCAGGTGTGCCCGTATTGCCAGATGGCCGAACGTCTTTTAAAGTCGCGCGGCGTCGAGAATATCGAAAAAGTACTGATCGACAAGGACCCGGCCCGTCGTGAGGAAATGATGACCAGGACCGGTCGTCGCACGGTGCCGCAGGTGTTCATCGGCGAGAAGCATGTCGGCGGGTACGACGACCTTTCCGCGCTGGATCGCGCGGGCGGTCTGACGCCTCTGCTCGAAGCCGCCTGAATTCGCGCGCCTGTTGCGCGCGCGTGTCGGCGGGTGAAACACAAGCCGGCGCATCGTTGCTCCTGAAAGGGGCGGACGGCGCGCCGCAACTATCTGGCGGCCCTTGAGACTCAGGGGCCGCCGCTACGCATATCTATCAGGGAATCACACCATCATGTCCGACGAGAATAACCAGCCGTTCTTCAACATCCAGCGCATCTATCTGAAGGACATGTCGCTCGAGCAGCCGAACTCGCCCGGCATTTTCCTCGAGCAGGATATGCCGTCGGTCGAAGTGGAAGTCGACGTGAAGGCCGAGCGCCTCGCCGACACCGTCTTCGAAATCCTCGTGACCGGCACCGTTACGGCCAAGGTCGCGGACAAGGTTGCGTTCCTGATCGAAGCGAAGCAAGCGGGCATTTTCGACATCCGCAATATTCCGGCTGAGCAGGTCGATCCGCTCGTCGGCATTGCATGCCCGACGATCCTGTTCCCGTATCTGCGTTCGAACATCGCGGACGCGATCACGCGCGCCGGCTTCCCGCCGATCCACCTCGCCGAAATCAACTTCCAGGCGCTGTACGAGCAACGCCTCGCGCAGATGGGCGGCGAGAACGGCGCGGCGCAAAACGGCGTCACGCATTAAGTGTCCCAGGCAGTGCCGGCTATGAAGGTTGCTGTCCTCGGAGCCGGCGCGTGGGGCACAGCCCTCGCCGGCCATCTGGCCGTTCGGCACGACACGGTGCTGTGGGCGCGCGAGCCTGCGTTGGTTGACGATCTCGCCGCTTCGCATGAAAACGCCCGCTATCTGGCGGGCGTTGCTTTGCCTGCGGCGCTTCGCTACGAAGCGGATCTCAACGCAGCGCTCGACCATGCGCTCGCCGACGACGCGTTATGCGTCGTCGCGACGCCCGTCGCCGGACTGCGCAGTCTCATCCAGTGGATGCGCGATGCCGGCAAAGTGCCGGCGCATGTCGTGTGGCTTTGCAAAGGCTTCGAGGCCGACTCGCAGTTGCTGCCGCACCAGGTCGTCGCGGCCGAATTGCCGGAGCACGGCAGCAACGGCGTGCTGTCGGGGCCGAGCTTCGCGCGCGAAGTGGGCCAGGGCTTGCCGGTCGCGCTGACTATCGCAAGTGCTTCGGCGGCGTGCCGCGAACGCACGGTCGCCGCGTTTCATCACGGCGCGATGCGCATTTATACCGGCGACGATGTTGTCGGCGTCGAAGTGGGCGGCGCGGTGAAGAACGTGCTGGCTATCGCGACGGGTATCGCGGACGGCCTCGGTCTCGGCCTGAACGCGCGCGCCGCGTTGATCACGCGGGGTCTCGCCGAAATGTCGCGCCTCGGCGTGACGTTGGGCGGACGGGCGGAGACGTTCACCGGCTTGACCGGTCTTGGCGATCTGATTC
Source organism: Paraburkholderia sp. GV068 (assembly GCF_003058125.1). Classification (NCBI taxonomy): domain Bacteria; kingdom Pseudomonadati; phylum Pseudomonadota; class Betaproteobacteria; order Burkholderiales; family Burkholderiaceae; genus Paraburkholderia; species Paraburkholderia sp. GV068. Next base: position 98,153 of record NZ_QBUB01000017.1, on the reverse strand, counting down.
TGACCGCGACCGGCGATCTGTCGCGCAACCGCACGGTGGGTGTGCAACTCGCCGCAGGCCGCTCGCTTGCCGATATTCTCGGCGGCCTCGGGCATGTGGCCGAAGGCGTGCGCTGCGCGCAAGCGGTTCTCGCGATCGCACGCGCTCATGCGATTGAAATGCCGATCACACAGGCCGTCTGCGCCGTGCTGTTCGACGGCGTGGCGCCCCGCGACGCCGTCAGCGCTCTGTTGCGGCGCGATTCCAAGGCCGAATAAGCTGGAACAAGCAGGAAAAAGCCGTCTTGCGGTTCTTCCTCGTGCCGTTCCAATCAGCCGTTCGGTGTGTAAAACGCTGAACGGCTGTCTGCTCTCGCTGTCCACTGTCTATCGACGCTTCGGATCAGCGAGGTTCACATGCTCAGTATCGATCGTTGCACGCTTGAAGCCCGCGTGGCCGACATCACCACGCTTGACGTGGATGCCATTGTCAACGCAGCCAATACTTCGTTGCTCGGCGGCGGCGGTGTGGATGGCGCGATCCACCGCGCGGCCGGCAACGAATTGCTGCGCGAATGCGAAGCACTCGGCGGCTGCGCAACCGGCGACGCCAAACTCACGCGCGGCTACCGTTTGCCCGCGCGTTATGTGATCCACGCGGTGGGCCCCGTATGGCGGGGCGGCACGCACGGCGAGGCCGACTTGCTGGCCTCGTGCTATCAGCGCTCGCTCGAAGTGGCGCGCGAGGCGAATTGCGCGAGCATTGCGTTCCCCGCGATCAGTTGCGGCATCTACCGTTTTCCCGCCGATCAGGCGGTCCGCATCGCCGTGGAAACGGTGCTGGAAGATCTGCCGCGCATGCCGCAACTGCGCAGCGTGATCTTCGCCTGCTTCGACGACGCGATGTTCGAGCGCTATCAGGCGGAATTGAAAAGCCGTCAGGCGCCGCCTTCGAATCCCATCTGACGCCACGCTTCGAACACTACGATTGCCACCGTATTCGACAGATTCAGGCTGCGGTTGCCCGGACGCATCGGCAGGCGCACGCGCTGCTCGCCGGCGAATTGCTCGAGCACCGAGTCGGGCAGGCCGCGCGTTTCCGCGCCGAACACAAACCAGTCGCCCTCCTGAAACGCGTGCTCGTGAAAGCGGCCCGAGCCGCGCGTGGTGAACGCGAACATGCGCGAGGGATCAGGCGATTCCTTCGCGATAAACGCGGCCCAATCGGCATGCACATTCATTTGCGCGTACTCGTGATAGTCGAGGCCGGCGCGGCGCAGCTTGGCGTCGTCGAGCGGAAAGCCGAGCGGCTCGATCAGATGCAGACGTGCGCCGGTGTTCGCACACAGGCGGATGACGTTGCCGGTGTTCGGCGGAATTTCCGGTTCGACGAGAACGACATTGAACATAAGGTGACCAGGTAGGGACTAGTTTTTCGGTGTGCGCAGCGCGACGAAGTTGGTGACGCGCCGCGCGCCCGCTGCTTTCAGTGTGCGAGCCAGCGCTTCCAGGGTTGCGCCGGTCGTCATGACATCGTCGACGATTCCGACGTGCAGCCCTTGCACGTTGCCGGCAACTTCGAATGCGCGCCCGACGTTCATTCGGCGCGCATCGAGGTCAAGCCGCGACTGTGGCGCCGTATCGATCACGCGGCGCAGCAGCGTCGCGTCGTGCGGCACACGCAACGCGCGAGCCAGCGGTTTGGCGATCTGCCATGCCTGGTTATAGCCGCGCTTTCGCAGACGCCGGTCCGCAAGCGGCACAGGAGCGATCACGTCGGGACACTCCGACGGATCTTGCCAGGCATCGTGCGCGAGAAGCGCGAGGCGCCGCGCGAATTCCCGCGCAAGCACCAACTGCGCACGAAACTTGAGGCCGACGGCGAGCGTGTCGAGCGGCGCACGATAGTCGGCGAGCGCGAAGGTGGCGTCGAACGGCGGCTTTTCGGCGATGCAATCTCCACAGCAATATGACGCTCGACGCCCCCGATATGTGACAGGCAACGGAACCGCGCAAACGCAGCATCGCAAAGCGCCTTCATTCCAATAGGATTCGTCGCAAAAGCCGCACAGCGCGTTATGCGACAAATTGCCGCATAACGCGCAGGCGTTAGGCAGTATCGCCTGCATCGCATGCGGCCACGCCGAGCGAAAGCCGCGCGCGAATCGCGTGAAGGGGCTTCGTGAAAACGGAAAACGGGCTCGGAATGACATGCATGGGCGGCCGCAAAGGCCTTTGGCGCTGAATCGAAGGAAGCGAACGAGTATACTTCGGGCTCCACGCCAGCACGACACCCATGTCCCCAACGCCCCCTCAATCTGGCCGTCCGGCCTATGACTCCCGGCGCCTGCGGCGGATTTTCGACCGCCGCGCAGCGACTTTCGACGACGTCGCCTTCCTTCCGCGCGAAATTTCGCAGCGCATGCGCGAGCGTCTCGATTACATCAAGGTCGCGCCGACGGCCGTGCTCGACGCGGGTTGCGGTGCAGGCGAGGACATCCCCGCATTGCGCGAGCGCTTTCCCGAGGCGCCGGTGTTCGGCACGGACCTGTCGCGCGGTATGCTCACGCGCGCGCTGCGCCACGATTCCGGCGATACCAGTTGGCGGCGCTTCTTGCCGGCCACGCTCGGCAAGGCGCTCGGCGCACGCGGTCCGCGCTTCGCGCAAGCGGACTTTGCCGCGCTGCCGTTCGCGGCGGGCGCGTTCGAATTCATCTGGTCCAATCTCGCGCTTCACTGGCACTCGCGCCCGGATCTCGTCTTTCCGGAATGGCAGCGCGTCTTGAAGGTGAACGGCCTGCTGATGTTCAGCACGCTCGGCCCCGACACGCTGAAGGAGTTGCGCGGCGCCTATGCCGAAGTCGAAGCGGCGCATGGCGTCGGCTCGCGCAAGCACGTGATCGACTTCGTCGACATGCATGATCTTGGCGACATGCTGGTCGAAAGCGGTTTCGAGATTCCCGTGATGGACCAGGAAACTATCACAATCACCTATAAGTCACCCGAGTCGCTGCTCGCGGACGTGCGCCGTTGGGGCGCGTATCCGTTCGAGCGCGAAGCGTCGTCGGGTGCGGCGGCACGGCGGTTGCACAAGGCATTGCTGGCGGCGCTCGAAGCGCGCCGGCGCGGCGACGGCACGATCGCGCTGACCTTCGAGGTGATCTACGGACACGCATGGAAAGCGGTGCCGCGCACGACGGCCGAAGGGCATGGCATCGTGCGAATCGAGGACATTGGACGAGGCTCGTCAAGGAATCGCTGAAGCGGTAAAGAGGACATCTGTTATGTCTGAAATTACCGTTTCCAGACACGCGCAAAACATGCGGCAAAACGGCGCGGAGGCTTGTCGCGCCTGGCTTGTGAGGCAGCCGGGGCTTGCTTGTGGATGCTATGGATCGCGCCTATAATGCGTCAGTTTGTCGCCCGGAGTTCCCACATTTGGGGCGGCAGGCCCGAGGCACAGGGCAGTAAGACTGGTTGACGCGGGGTTGGTGCGGTAATGGTCAATAGAGGTCGATAGCGGGCCTTTGGGACGATCGGCAGGAGGCAGCGATGGAAGCATCTGATCTGCTGGCGGATTCGGAACCGGTCCTTAAAGACTGGACGATGAAGCGCAACTGTTCCATGTCGCCGCGGCAGTTCGTATGTTTCTACGTGTCGCTTGCGTTGTTCTCGTTGGCAATTGCTTTCATGCTGGTTCTGGTCGGCGCCTGGCTGGTGTTGCCGTTCACCGGTATCGAATTGCTGGCGGTGGGCGTCGCGTTTGCCATCTATGCGCGTCATGCTGTCGATTACGAACGCATCCGGCTGTTTCCCAACCGGCTCGTGATCGAACAGGTGAGCGCCGAGCAGGTCACGCAGTTCGAGTTCAATCCGCGCTGGGTGCGGATCGAGGCTGGCGCAACACCGCGTGATCAGATCAGACTGGTCTCGCGCGGCGAGACGATCATGATCGGGCAGCACCTCGCGCAGCACCGGCGCGCGCAGTTTGCCGGCGAATTGCGCAGATGGCTCGCGCGTTGTTAGTCGCGTCGGGGCATGCGGCGTTCGCCGCAGCGGAGCAGCGGGTGATCGGGGCGAGCGGGCCGGCGGGGTCGAAGGTTTGAATGGAAATTTTGGGTAAGGAAGCTATGAAAACAATCAAGCGAGCGCTCATGGGCGTGCTGGCGATGAGCGGACTGCTTTTCGCCGGTGCCGCCCTGGCAGTGGGCGATGTTCCGGGCGGCCCCGCCGTCAACGAGATCAATCTCCAGCCGCCTGCGACGAAAATCGCTGAGGAGCTCTACAGCCTCCACACGCTAATGCTGATTCTGTGCACGGTGATTTTCATCGGCGTGTTCGCTGTGATGTTCTATTCGATCTTCGCTCACCGCAAGTCGAAAGGACATAAGGCTTCGAATTTCCACGAAAGCACCACCGTCGAAATCATCTGGACGATCGTGCCGTTCATCATCGTCGTGTTGATGGCGCTGCCGGCCACCAAGACGGTCGTCGCGATGAAGGACACGACCAATGCCGACGTCACCATCAAGGTCACCGGCTACCAGTGGAAGTGGGGCTACGACTACGTGAAGGGTCCGGGCGAGGGCATCAGCTTCCTCTCCACGCTCGCCACGCCGCGTTCGGAAACCGACGGGCGTCAGCCGATTTCCACTACGTATCTGCAGGAAGTCGACAATCCGCTCGTCGTGCCGGTCGGCAAGAAAATTCGCATCATCACCACCGCGAACGACGTGGTCCACTCCTGGTACGTGCCGGCTTTCGGCGTGAAGCAGGACGCGATTCCGGGCTTCGTGCGCGACACGTGGTTCAAGGCCGAGAAGGTCGGCACGTTCCGCGGCTTCTGTACCGAACTGTGCGGCAAGGAACACGCGTTCATGCCGGTCGTCGTCGAAGTGCTCTCCACCGACGACTACGCGAAGTGGGTCGACGCGCAGAAGAAGAAAATGGCCGCGGGTCAGGACGATCCGAACAAGACGTACACCATGGCGGAACTGATGGAACGCGGCGGCAAGGTCTACGCGGCGAACTGCGCGGTCTGCCATCAGCCGACGGGCAAGGGCGCGGGCGCGTTTCCCGCGCTCGACGGCAGCAAGGTTGCCAACGGCGCGATCGCCGAGCACGTCAGCATCGTGCTGAAGGGCAAGAACGCCATGCCTTCGTGGGCGCCTACGCTGAACGACGTGGAGATCGCATCGGTCGTCACATTCGAGCGTAACTCGTGGGGCAACCACACCGGCGACATTCTCCAGCCGAAGCAGGTCGCGGACGCCCGCAACGGCAAGCTGCCCGAAGGCGGCAACCATCTGGCCGACGCAGGCGCGGCCGCAAGCGGCGCTGCTGCTTCGGGCGCCGCGGCTTCGGAAGCATCGGGTGCGCAAGCGGCGGGTGCACAGGCAGCTTCAGCGGGTTCGGAAAGCGCGGGCGCATCGCAAGCTGCGCTACCCGCCAGCGTCTACTTCGATACCGGCAAGAGCACGCTGCCGGCCGACGCGAAAGCGGCAGTCGAGGCAGCCTCGGCGTATGCCAAAGCGCATCCGGACGCGAAGTTCACGCTGTCGGGCTTCACCGACGCATCCGGTTCCGCCGACACCAACGCGAAGCTCGCCAAGAGCCGCGCCGAAGCCGTGCGCGACGCGTTGAAAGCAGCCGGCATCGCCGAAGACCATATCATTTTGAAAAAGCCGGAAACGATCACGGGCGGCGGCGACGCGAAAGAAGCCCGACGTGTTGAAATTAGTGCGGCTGCAAGTCCGGCTGCCTGACGTGTTCATGATCGCACCGCAGTATTCGCTTTAGGAGATTGTCATGTCTAGCATCGGACACGATGTAGTCGCGGGCCACGAGCACGTGCACGGCGACCATGCCCACGAAACGCCGCACGGCTGGCGTCGTTGGCTGTTCGCAACCAACCACAAGGACATCGGTACGCTGTACCTGATCTTCTCGTTCACCATGTTCCTCTCTGGGGGCGTGATGGCGCTGATGATCCGTGCCGAACTGTTCGAACCGGGTCTGCAGATCATGCGTCCCGAGTTCTTCAACCAGTTGACCACCATGCACGGCCTGATCATGGTGTTCGGCGCGATCATGCCGGCCTTCGTCGGCTTCGCAAACTGGATGGTGCCGCTGCAGATCGGCGCATCGGACATGGCTTTCGCCCGCATGAACAACTTCAGCTTCTGGCTTCTGCCGGTCGCGGCTGTTCTGCTGGTCGGTTCGTTCTTCTCGCCGGGCGGCGCGACCGCCGCGGGCTGGACGCTGTACGCGCCGCTCTCCACGCAGATGGGCCCGGGCATGGACTTCGCGATTTTCGCGGTCCACCTGATGGGTGCTTCGTCGATCATGGGCGGGATCAACATCGTCGTGACGATCCTGAACATGCGCGCACCGGGCCTCACGCTGATGAAGATGCCGATGTTCGTCTGGACCTGGCTGATCACCGCGTATCTGCTGATCGCCGTGATGCCGGTTCTGGCAGGCGCGATCACCATGGTGCTGTTCGATCGCCACTTCGGCACGTCGTTCTTCAATGCGGCAGGCGGCGGCGACCCGGTCATGTACCAGCACATCTTCTGGTTCTTCGGGCACCCCGAGGTGTACATCATGATCTTGCCGGCGTTCGGCATCGTGTCGCAGGTGATCCCGGCGTTCTCGCGCAAGCCGCTGTTCGGCTATAGCTCGATGGTGTACGCAACGTCGTCGATCGCGATTCTGTCGTTCATGGTCTGGGCGCACCACATGTTCGCAACCGGCATGCCGGTTACGGGTCAGCTCTTCTTCATGTACGCGACGATGCTGATCGCAGTGCCGACCGGCGTGAAGGTGTTCAACTGGGTTGCGACGATGTGGCGCGGTTCGCTGTCGTTCGAAACGCCCATGCTGTTCGCAGTCGGCTTCCTGCTGGTGTTCACGTTCGGCGGTCTGTCGGGCCTGATGCTGGCAATGGCGCCGCTCGACATCCAGTACCACGGCACTTACTTCGTGGTGGCGCACTTCCACTACGTGCTGGTGGCGGGTTCGCTGTTCGCGCTGTTCTCGGGCTGGTACTACTGGGCGCCGAAGTGGACCGGCTGGATGTACAACGAGACGCGCGGCAAGATCCACTTCTGGGCGTCGATGTTCTTCTTCAACCTCGCGTTCCTGCCGATGCACTTCGTGGGTCTCGCCGGCATGCCGCGTCGTTATGCCGACTACCCGGCGCAGTTCACCGACTGGAACCAGGTTATCTCGATCGGCGCATTCGGCTTTGGTCTCGCGCAGGTCTACTTCCTGTTCGCGGTCGCGCTGCCGGCGTATCGCGGCGGCGGCGAGCACGAAAAAGCGGCCGACAAGCCGTGGGACGGCGCAACGGGCCTCGAATGGACCGTGCCGAGCCCGGCTCCGTTCCACACGTTCGAACACCCGCCGACCGTCGAATAACCGGCGTTGGGCGAGACGGCCGGTTCCGGCGGCGGCATGATGGTTGTGCCGTCATCGGAACCGGGCAGCCGCCGAAGCGGCAACCGCGGTGACCGCGGTGATCGCGGCAACCGCAGTGACAAAAGCAGCAGCAAGGTATTCAGAAATTCGAGCATGACGCGCAATCCACAGGAAAGACGTACCCCGGAGCAGATTCGCGCGAGCAACAGGCGGTTAGGTCTCGTGCTGCTTGCCATCGCAGCGGTTTTTTTCACCGCCGTCATCATCAATCAGGGCTGGTTTTCCTGACCAGGCGGTAACTCTGGTTTGCAGGTTTGTTAAGGATTGAGATGTCGACGCAGCCGCCGGCTCAGGCCGATCGCTCTTTTAACCGTTCGATGCTGATCAAGCTGTTCGTCGTCGCGTTGATGATGTTCGGCTTCGGTTTTGCGCTGGTGCCCATGTACCGCGCGATCTGCCAGATCACCGGGATCAACAACCTGGTGCAGCGCGACGCGACGGTGCGCGAGGCGAAGAACACGCAAGTCGACATGAGCCGCACGATTTCGATCGAACTGGATGCGAACGCGCGCGGCCCGCTCGGTTTCAAGCCGGAGCAGCGCAGCCTCGACGTGCATCCGGGCGAAGTGACCACGGTGATGTACGAGGTGAGCAACGAACAGGCGCGCTCGATCCAGGCGCAAGCCATTCCGAGCTACGCGCCGAAGCAGGCGACCGAGTACTTCAAGAAGATCGAGTGTTTTTGCTTTACGCAGCAAACGTTGAGGGCGAACGAAACGAAGCGGATGCCGGTGGTGTTCGTCGTCGATCCGAAGCTGCCGAAGGATGTGAAAACGATCACGTTGTCGTACACGTTTTTCGAGTTGAGCACGCCGGCAACGGCGAAGGTTGGAAGCGCGGCGCTTCCGGCTGAGACGGGGGCCACGGCCGCCAATCCCGCCTGATGGTAAGGGCCGAAACCCAGGCCAAGGCGCAGGCCCAGGCGAAGGAAGACAGCAATGAGCGATAACAGCGGCGGCCCGCGCAAGAGCAGCTTTGGCCAGTCGATGCGGGCGGTGTTCTGGTCGTTTTTCGGGGTGCGCAAGCGGCGCGATCTTGAAAGCGACGCGACGCAACTGAACCCGCTGCATGTGATTGTCGCGGCGCTGATCAGCACGGCTATTTTCATCGGCGTGCTGATTCTGGTGGTTCGCGCGGTGGTCGGCTGAGACCATCGAGGCGACTCGCGCAGTGCGACGATGCAGGAAGGACCGGGCGCGGCAGCGCCCACGAATTAGAGTGAAGCGGTGCGGTAGCCACGCGCCGTCGAAGATACAGCCGGAGCTTCCGGAACAACTGGACTGAAGTGGAGAATCAAGAATGAGCGGTCAAAACGAGAGCCCGTACTATTTCGTACCGCATCCGTCGCGGCATCCGATCACCGCCGCCGTCGGCTTGCTGATCATGCTCGGATCGCTGGCGGCCTGGATCAACGAACATGAACTGGCGCCGATCGGGGTTGTCGTCGGTCTGCTGTGGCTGCTCTTTACGTTGTGGCACTGGTTCGGCGACGCGATTGCGGAGTCCGAAGGCGGCATGTACGGCAAGAACGTCGACAAGTCGTATCGCTGGAGCATGAGCTGGTTCATCTTCTCCGAAGTCATGTTCTTCGGCGCTTTCTTCGGCGCGCTGTTCTACGCACGCGCCATCGCGTTGCATGAACTGTCGAGCCTCGACTACAAGCTGATCTGGCCGGACTTCTCGGCGGTGTGGCCGAACAATGGTCCTGCGGCGCTCGTGTCGACCTTCAAGTCGATGACGCCGTGGCCGGTGCCGACTATCAATACCGCGCTGTTGCTGTCGTCGGGCGCGACGCTGACGGTCTCGCACCACGCGCTGCGCGAAGATCATCGCAAGAAGGCGATCATCTGGCTTGCGGCCACGCTCGTGCTGGGCGTCTGCTTCCTCTTCCTGCAGGGCTTCGAATATTTCCACGCGTACAACGAACTGAACCTGACGCTGGCTTCGGGCGTGTATGGCTCGACGTTCTTCCTGCTGACCGGCTTCCACGGTTTCCACGTGTTCCTCGGCGGCACGATGCTGGCGGTCGTGCTGGCGCGCATGATCCGCGGCCACTTCACGGCGGAGCACCACTTCGCGTTCGAAGGCGCGGCCTGGTATTGGCACTTCGTGGACGTGGTCTGGCTCGGACTGTACGTTGTCGTGTACTGGCTGTAAGGCTGAACTGTCCGCGCGGGCCGGCGCTTGCCGGAACTGCGCGGGCTGTTGCCCAACGTGTTTTTCGGCGGGCGCTCAGGCTGTACGCAATCAGCAGTACGCAGAAGCAGGCATACCGGTTTGATGCAGCGCCGCCCTCGACCCTGTCAGGGCGGCGTTTTGTTTAGAGCGGTAAAAGCTCTTGCCGGATTCAGCGCCCGTACGGAATGCCCGTCGAGTGAATCCAGCCCATCCAGTAAGCAAACAGGATGAAGAGGAACAGCGAGATCGACAGCCCGACTCGCGTGGCGAGCGACCAGACCATCCGCTTGGTTTTGCCCTTGTCATGCATCATGAAGTACAGCGCCGACACCATGCTGGCGATGATCAGTGCGAAGGCAATGGGAACGAGAATGTGCATGGAATCTGCTGAAACGGAAAAGCGCAAAGGCGAGACGTTTATTATCTCACCGCGCGTCGGCGTTTGCCCTGCGTTCCCCGCGGCGCTCAATGCAGGCAGGGAGTATCGTCGATGAAATTCCGGCTCGTGCCCGCGTTATTGATCCTGCTGGTGGTCGCGGTGACTATGCGGCTCGGCTTCTGGCAGCGGGACCGTGCGCATCAGAAAGAAGCGCTCGAGGCGCGCATCACGCAGTTCGAAAACGCGCCCGCTCAACCCGTGACCCGCGCGCCGGTGGCATTGAAGGACATCGAATTTCATCGCGTGAAGGCGCGCGGCACGTTTGTCGCGGACAAGGTCGTGTACCTGGACAATCGTCCGTATAACGATCAGCCGGGCTTTTACGTCGTGATGCCTTTTAAACTCGCGGACGGCGGTTATGTGCTGATCAATCGCGGATGGTTGCCGCGCAATATGAGCAATCGCGAGACGATCGCGCCGTACGTCACGCCGCAGGGTGAGATCGAGATCGAAGGCATAGCGCGCGCCGATGCGTCGCGTGCTTACGAACTCGGGCAGGGCGGTTCGGCCGCGCATCAGCTGATTCGCCAGAACCTGGATATCGCCGCTTACGCCGCTGAAACCGGACTGCCTTTGCAGCCGTTCGTAATCCAGCAATTGAGCGACGACGGCGACAAGCTCGTGCGCGACTGGCCGGCTCCGACCAGCGGCGTCGAGCGCAATTACGGCTACATGTTCCAGTGGTGGGGCATGGCGGCGGCGGCGGTGGCCTTCGGCCTTTACGCCGCGCGCCGCGCCGCCAGAAAAGAGCACGCGCCCGGCGTGTGATGCAGCGTGCTTCGCGCCGCTCCATGTGAGTTCGACGCGAGCCGCACAATCATTGAAAGAGGTCACGTAGTGTCGACGCAATCTCCCCGTTCGCCCGAGACCGGCAAATCCGGCGGCAAATCCAACGGACAGTCCAACGCGAAACCTGGCAACGCGAGCCCCGCCGCCGCCCAACGCGCTGCAGCGAAACCAATGCCCGGCCAACCGAACGGCCGCGGCTCGTGGCAGCGCGGCCGCTGGATGCTGCTGCTGCTGGCCATCGTCTGCGGTGCGCCGATCGCCATCTCGTACTTCATGTACTACGTCGTCAAGCCGACGGGCGGTTCGACGAGCTACGGCACGCTCGTCGAACCGCAACGGCCGATTCCCGAGTCGCTCGTCGTGACCGGCGAAGACGGCAAGCCGCTCAAGCTCGCCACGCTGCGCGGCCACTGGCTGCTGGTTTCCGTCGACAACAGCGCCTGCGACAAAGCCTGCGTCACGAAGCTGTACTTCATGCGGCAAATCCGCGCGGCACAGGGCCCGGAACGCGAGCGTGTAGTAGAAGTGTGGCTGCGCACGGATGCGGGCAACGTCGCTGACGTGATACAAAAAGCGTATCCCGACACCAACATGCTGATTGCCGATCCGGCGCAAGTGTCGGCATGGCTGCCCGTCGACAAGGGCACTCGAGTGACCGACCACCTCTATATGGTCGATCCGAACGGCAATCTGATGATGCGTTTCCCGAAAGATCCCGACCCGAGCAAGATCAAGGGCGACCTGACCAAGCTGCTCAAGTGGTCCCGCATCGGCTGATGCCGCAACCAGGGTAATCAAGATGTTCGTATTACAATTGGGCCTGATCGGTTTGTGTATCGCGTTGTTGCCGCTGTCCTACGTGTGGGTCAAAGCCGACGACAACAAATTCCGCAAGCTCGTCTGGCTCACCACGTTCCTCACGCTCGACCTCGTGATGTTCGGCGGCTTCACGCGTCTCACCGATTCCGGGCTCGGCTGTCCGGACTGGCCGGGCTGCTACGGCACGTCGTCGCCGTTTATCGCGCACGCGGCCATCACGGCCGCGCATCAGGCGATGCCGACCGGCCCCGTCAGCATGACGAAGGCCTGGATCGAGATGATCCATCGCTATTTCGCAATGGCCATCGGCGTGCTGATCGTCGCGCAGACGGTCATCGCGTGGGTCGCGCGCATCAAGCGCCGTCCGCTGCACGTGTCGCCGTGGTGGCCGACGTCGCTGCTGCTGCTGATCCTCGTGCAAGGCGCGTTCGGCGCGTGGACGGTTACGCTGAAACTGCAGCCGGTCATCGTGACGACGCATCTGCTGCTCGGCCTCGCGCTGCTCGGCATGCTCGGCTGGCTCGCCGCGCGGCAAACGCCGCTGCCCGCCTACGAGCCCGAAGCCGCGCGCTGGCGCACGGCGGCGCTCGCAGGTCTCGCGTTGCTGATCGCGCAGATCGCGTTGGGCGGCTGGGTCAGCACGAACTATGCGGTGCTCGCCTGCACCGACTTCCCGACCTGCAACGGCCAATGGCTCCCGCCGATGGACTTCGCTCACGGCTTCCACCTGTGGCGTGCGCTCGGCATGACGGGCGACGGCGACATGATCACGCAGGAGGCGCTCGTGGCAATCCATTGGACGCATCGCACGTTTGCGTTCGTGGTGATTGCCTACCTCGTGTGGTTTGCGCTCAAGCTGCGCCGCTTCGAGTCGCTGCGGCGTCCGGCGAACGGCGTATTGCTGGTGGTGTTGATCCAGTTCATCACGGGATTGTCGAACATCGTCCTACAATGGCCTCTGCCTATCGCGGTAGCTCATAACGGCGGCGCGGCGGTCCTGCTGCTCCTGCTCGTTATGCTAAACTTTCGAATCGCTTATAGCCGTCCCGGCCGTGCCGTATTGCCCGCGCACGATGCCGCGCCAGCGTGACTCCACATGGACAGCACAACACTTCCCCAAACGCCCGGTAGCAGGATGTCGCAGTACATCGCGCTCACCAAGCCGCGCGTCACGCAACTCGCGGTGTTCTGCGCCGTCATCGGCATGTTTCTGTCGACGCCGGGCATGGTGCCGTGGCCCGTCCTGATCGGCGGCACGGTCGGCATCTGGTTGCTGGCCGGCGCGGCGTTCGCGATCAATTGCCTCGTCGAACAGAAGATCGACGCGAAGATGCGGCGCACGTCGTGGCGCCCGTCGGCGCGCGGCGAAATCACCACCTCGCAGATCCTGCTGTTCTCGGCCGTGCTCGGCGGCCTCGGCATGTGGACGCTCTACACGTTCGCCAATCCGCTCACCATGTGGCTCACGGTTGCCACTTTCGTCGGCTATGCGGTCATCTATACGCTGCTGCTCAAGCCGGCCACGCCGCAGAACATCGTGATCGGCGGCGCGTCGGGCGCCATGCCGCCCGCGCTCGGCTGGGCTGCGGTCACCGGCCATGTACCGGGCGACGCGTGGATTCTCGTGCTGATCATTTTCGTGTGGACGCCGCCGCACTTCTGGGCGCTCGCGCTGTATCGCCGCAAAGATTATGAAAACGCCGGCCTGCCGATGCTGCCGAACACACACGGCGAGAAGTACACGCGGCTGCACATTCTGCTTTACACGGTGATCCTGTTCGCCGTCACGATGATGCCGTTCATCTCCGGCATGAGCGGCGTGGTGTACCTTGCCGCGGCCGTGCTGCTCGGCGCGCTGTTTCTCGCCTACGCGTGGAAGATCTACCTCGAGTATTCGGACGATCTGGCGCGCCGAACCTTCCGTTATTCGATCGTCTATCTGTCGCTGCTGTTCGCCGCGCTGCTGGTCGACCACTATGTGCGCGTCCTGATCGGCGTGTAATAACCCATGCTCAATATCCGCTTCGCGCGCGTCGCGCGTGCTGCTGTGATCGCCTGCGCGCTCGGCGGCGCGTTGTTTGTCGCCGGCTGCGGCAAAGAGCAGCCGGCATTCCAGAATCTCGACATTACCGGCAATACGCAATTCGGCAGTAACTTCTCGCTGCCCGACACGTCCGGCAAGATTCGCACGATGGCGGATTACAAGGGCAAGGTGGTCGTGCTGTTCTTCGGCTATACGCATTGCCCGGACGTTTGCCCGACCACGATGGCCGAGCTCTCGCAAGCGCTGCAGCAACTCGGTCCCGACGATGCCAAGCGTGTGCAAGTGCTGTTCGTCACCGTCGATCCCGAGCGCGACACTGCCGCGTTGCTCGGGCAATACGTGCCGGCGTTCAATCCGAGCTTCGTCGGTCTGCGTCCCGCCGACGACGCGCAGGTCAAGAAGGTGACGAAAGACTTCCGCATCTACTACGCGAAGGTGCCGGGCAAGACGCCCGACAGCTACACGATGGACCATACCGCGGCGAGCTATGTGTTCGACACGGACGGCAAGCTGCGCCTCTTCGCGCGCGACGGCCAGGGCGCCGCGCCCTGGGTGCACGACATTAAGCTGCTGCTGGATTGATGCAGCGAAACCCGCGTCGAAACCACGTAGCGACCACACCAACCCGCGACAACCTCAAGCCGGCATCGGCAGATTCAATCCCGGCGCGAGCCGCGTGGTCTTGAACTCCGTCACCTCATAACGCGCGAGCTTCTGCACGGCGAACGGATCGGTCGCAAGGATGGCATCCAGCTTCTCGCGCTCGATACGTACCGCCAGAATGATCCCGCCGTCGCGCGGCACTTTCGGCCCCGCAGCCACGAATACGCCTGCTTCGAATTGCTCCGCGAGAAAGGCGCGATGCGCTTCGAGCGCGTCGTCGATCCTTTCGAGCGAAGCGGTGTAGATCAGGTTGATGACATACATGGATAGGCGTCCTCACACGCAAATGAACATGCCGCGCACACTCGCGGCAACGTTTCAGATTATCCGTCACGGCGTGACCTTTCGCCGCGAACCGTGAACCGCGGGCCGCGCGCTGCATACTCATATGCGATTGCGGTATTTCCTATCTTGCAGCGCATATGAGACGATTTACGGTCCAGCTGGCGACGCCCTTCATTGCGCGGTGACGCGCGTGTCGTCAGCGTCTGTCTTCGGCTATCACCCGAGTCCCTTGCAAATGGATTCGACCAGAAACAGAGAGAATGACATGCAGCGCAGAATTATCATCAAAGCCCTCTCCGCAGTAGTCGCCGGCGCGGTGATCGTCGCCAGCTTCGGCGCGCACGCCGACGACAAAGCCATCAAGGTCGGCACGATCAGCGGCTCCGATGCGCAGATCTGGGAAGTCGTCACCAAGGTCGCCAAGCGTGAAGGGCTGAACGTGAAGGTCGTCGAATTCAACGACTACGTGCAGCCGAACGCCGCGCTCGACGCCGGCGATCTCGACGCCAACAGCTTCCAGCATCAGCCGTATCTCGACAGCCAGATCAAGCAGCGCGGCTACAAGATCGTCAGCGCGGGTCTCACGTATATCTCGCCGCTCGGCATCTATTCGAAGAAGCTGAAGTCGGTGAAGGACTTGCAGCAAGGCGCGAAGGTCGCGGTGCCGAACGACCCGTCGAACGAGAACCGCGCGCTGCTGCTTTTGCAAGCGCAAGGCGTGATCAAGCTGAAGGCCGGCGCGGGCACGAACGGCAATAACGCGACGGCGCTCGACGTCGCGGAGAATCCGAAGAAGATCAAGCTGGTCGAACTGGATGCCGCGCAATTGCCGCGCTCGCTCGCCGATGTCGACGCGGCCGCGATCAACACCAACTTCGCGCTGGCCGCGGGCCTGCAGCCGACCAAGGACGCGATCGCGCTCGAGGACGTTCACAGCCCGTACGCGAACCTGATCGCCGTGCGCACGCAGGACAAGGACAAGCCGTGGGTGAAGAAGCTGGTTGCCGCGTATCAGTCGGAAGACGTGCGCCAGTTCATCAAGACGCAGTTCAAGGGCTCGGTGGTGCCGTCGTTCTGACGCGGCCTATAACCCGAGCTCCCAGCGCTCGACGATCAGGTCCTTGCCGAAACGGCGCTCCGGCGCCGCGCGGACCAGTTCGAAACCGGCGCGCTTGCACAGGCGCCGCGGTTCCTCCAAAGCGCTGGCCGTGGTCAGCGTCAATCTCGTATAGCCGGCACGCCGCGCGAAGCGCGTCGCTTCGGCGATCAACCGCGTGCCGATGCCGAGGCGTTGCAGGTCCGGTTCGACCCATAAGAGCCGCAGGCCCGCTACCGTCGTCGATACCGCAACAACGCACACCGCACCCGCCACCGTGCCGTGCTGATCGGCGACGATGCACCGTTCGCGAACCGTATCGTTGCGCTGCGTGTAGTCGGCGACCACGCGCGCGAGCAGTCCCTCGAACGATTCGTCCCAACCGTATTGCGCGGCGAACCACTGCGCCTGCCGATGCACGAGCCACCCGCATTCGCCGGGGCGCGGCGCACGCAATTCCACCGTGTCCGGCCGAGGCTTGTCGCCAAGCAGCCTTTCGACGATGTTCATCGCGGCAATCAACTGCTCCTGCGAGCCCGCGGTGAGCCGGCCCAGCAGGTCGAGCACTTCCTGGCTGGCGGCGGCGTCGAGCGGCGCGTAGGCAGCGTGGCCGTTATCCGTCAACGCGATCAGCGACTGACGCGCGTCGGTCTCGGACGGCCGTCGCGTGATGAGATTGCGTCGTTCGAAATTGGTCAGCAGACGGCTCAGATAACCGCTGTCCAGTCCAAGCGCGCGGCCGAGCACCGACGCGGTTTGCTCGCGCCCGCGCGACAGCTCGTGCAGGACGCGCACCTCGGTCAGCGAGAAAGTGCTGTGAGCCAGATGCTCGTGCAGAGCGCCGATAAGCCGCGTGTAAAAGCGATTGAAGCGGCGGACTGCCTGAGCCCGCCGCAGCGCCTCGGAATCGGTCAAATGCTGATCTCCGGATTTTTATGCGTTCGCTATCACTATATTGGAACGCGCCCTCATTAACAAAGCCGCGTGTCCGGCAGGCGGGAATCGACTGGTATCAAGGCGGTACGAAGCTGCGGCGCGCGTGCCCGCGCAATTGGTCTGCAACTGGTCACTTGCGCGTCGCAAACGACTCGAATACGGGTAAATCCTGGGGCGTGGAAAGCGGCCACCAGCGTGCGTTGACCCCCGCCAAACGCTTATGCGGCAAGGCTTTGCGCCAGAACGTACCGGCCTATAACCAGTTCGTTGACTGGTATTATGTTGGTTATATAATGGGCTCTCATTTTTGCAGGCCGAACCTGGTCGAAGGCCGCCGGAGCGCCATGGAAACTCGCTGGTCCGCACTCACGCCTGACGCTCGCAACGTCACGCCGCTGTACTTGCAGCTCGCGCGCAATCTGGCGACGGCGATCCACTGCGGCGTGTGGTCCGCGGGCGAGGCGCTGCCTTCGGAGCGCACGCTGTCGGACGCAATCGGCGTGTCGCGCATCACCGCGCGCAAGGCGATCGAGCTGCTGGTCGAGCAAGGTCTGATCCGGCGGGCGCGTGGTGCGGGCAGCTTCATCACGCCACGTGTCGAAGACCCGCTGTCCAGGCTCACCGGTTTCACGAAGAAGATGCAGCAGCGCGGCTTTCGTCCCGACTCCGTCTGGCTCGAGCGCGACATTCGCGCCGCCAATCGCGAGGAGCTGGTGCACCTGGGCTTGTCGCCTGGCGCCGCGGTCGCCAGCCTGCGTCGCTTGCGCCGCGCCGACGGCATCGTGATGGCGGTCGAACATTCAGCGCTGCCCGTTGCAATCGTTCCCGATCCGCTCGCCATCGGCGTCTCGCTTTACAGCTATCTCGAGCAACGCGGCGCGGCAGTCGTGCGCGCGTTGCAGCACTTTCGCGCGGTCAACGCTTCGAGCGAGATCGCTTCACTCATGGACATCGAACCGCGCTCGGCGCTGCTGGTCATTACCCGTATCGGTTACAGCGCCGACCAGCGCGCAATCGAATTGACCGACACCTATTGCCGCGACGACTACTACGACTTCGTCGCTGAACTGCGGACCTAAGCGCGGCGCCGCCGAGCAGTTCAGCCATGCCCCGTATCACGCCTTGCAAGAGAGACTCATGCTGACCGGAAACATACTCACCACCGAAGGGTGGATTCACGGCACGCTCGAATTCGAAAACGGCCGCATCACCGCGCTCACCGGCGAGCGCGTCGATCCGGCGACGAACGATGCGCCGTACATCCTGCCTGGCTTCATCGACCTGCATGTGCACGGCGGCGGCGGAGCGGACGTGATGGAAGCCGGCGACGCGATCCAGACCATCACCCGCACGCATGCGCGCTACGGCACGACGAGCCTGCTCGCCACCACGATGACCGCGCCGCGCGACGAGCTGATGAGCGTGGTCGCCGGTCTCGGCGACGTCGCGCGGGTGCGCACGCCGGGCTGCGCGCGCGTGTTGGGCGTGCATCTGGAAGGGCCGTACATCAACCCCGGCAAGCTCGGCGCGCAGCCCGACGCAGCCGTGTCCGCCGTGATGGACGAGGTGCTGAAGTACCTGTCCATTGCGCCGATCCGCGTGGTGACGCTCGCGCCGGAGATTGCCGGGCACATGGACATCATCTCGGCGATGGCGGCGCGCGGCGTGCGCGTGCAGCTCGGCCATTCGCTCGGCACTTACGATGACGCCGTCGCCGCGCTCAAGCACGGCGCGTGCGGCTTCACGCATCTGTTCAACGCGATGTCGCCGCTGCATCACCGCAATCCTGGCCTCGTCGGCGCCGCGCTCGCGCACGCCGAATTCGCCGAAATCATTCCCGACCTGCTGCACGTCCATCCGGGCGCGATCCGCGCCGCGTTGCGCGCGATCCCGCGCCTCTACGTGGTCACGGACAGCACGTCGGCGACCGGCATGCCCGACGGCGAATATCGCCTCGGCAGCCAACACGTGACGAAGTGTCTCGGCGGCGTGCGTCTTGCCGACGGTACGCTTGCCGGCAGCACTCTGACGATGGATCAGGCGCTGCGCAATCTGGTGTCGATCGGTCTGCCGATCGCCGATGTATCAAACCGTTTGTCGCGCTACGCCGCCGACTATCTCGGCATCGAAGACCGTGGCCGTATCGCGCGCGGCGCGTGGGCCGACGTCGTCGTGTTCGATCGTGAACTGGCGTTGAGCGCGACTTACGTCGAAGGAGAAGCAATTGTCGAATATGCTTAAAGAGGCGCTGGCGTCCGCTGAAACGGTCGCCGCGCAACTCACGGACACCTCGCGCGTCGAGGCGCTAGCCGCGCGGCTCGCAGAAAAGCCGCGCCATGTCGCGCTCACGGTCGCGCGCGGCAGTTCGGATCACGCGGCGAGTTACTTCGCATCGCTAACCATGAGCCGCCTTGGCGTGCCGGTTGCCTCGCTGCCGATGTCGGTCGCGACGCTGCAGCAGGCGCCGCTTCAGGTGCGCGATCAGCTTGCGCTCGCGTTTTCGCAATCGGGCAAGAGTCCCGATCTCGTCGGCACGATGCAGGCGCTGCGCGCAGCCGGCGCGTTGACCGTTGCCGCCGTGAACGCGCCCAGCTCGCCGCTCGCGGATGCTTGCGAATGGCATCTGCCGCTCGTCGCCGGTCCCGAGTTGAGCGTCGCGGCTACTAAAAGTTATATCGCGATGCTGTCGATCTCCGCGCAACTGGTCGCGCACTGGCAGAACGACGCGGCGCTGCTCGGCGCGCTGAACACGCTGCCGGATGCGCTGCAAGACGCGGGCAAGCTCGACTGGTCGAAGGCAGTCGACGAACTGCGCGGCATCGAACGCATGATCGTGATCGGCCGTGGTCTGGGTCTCGCGATCGCGCAGGAAGCCGCGTTGAAGCTGAAGGAAACCTCCGGCATTCAGGCCGAAGCGTTCTCGAGCGCGGAAGTGCGTCACGGTCCGATGGAACTGATCGACCGCGACTATCCGCTCCTCGTATTCGCGCCGCGCGGACCGGAGCAGGCAGGCCTGCTGCAACTCGCGCGCGATATGCAGGCGCGCGGCGCACGCGTGCTGCTGGCCGCGCCGTCCGACGTGCCCGAAGCCACGCTGCCGCTCGCCACCACCGCTCACGCGGCGCTCGATCCGATCGCCGCAATCCTGTCCTTTTACGTGATGGCCGCCGGCCTTGCGGCCGCGCGCGGGCGCAATCCCGATGCGCCGCGCCATCTCAACAAAGTCACCGAAACTCACTGACGAGAAATCAGATGCGACGTGTCGAGGAGTCCCGTTTAATGAGCCATTCTGAAGGCCATATTGTTTTGCTCGCGCCGATGACCGGTCCGGTCGTGCCGCTCGCGAACGTGCCCGATCCGGTGTTTTCGGGGGGCATGTTCGGCGACGGCATCGGCGTCGATCCGCTCGAGGGCCGGCTCGTCGCACCGTGCGACGCAACCGTCACGCATCTCGCGCGCACCGGTCACGCGGTGACGTTGGCGACCGCGGAAGGCGCCGAGATTCTGCTGCATATCGGCATCGACACCGTCGAGCTGAACGGCAAGGGCTTTGCGCCGATGGTCGAGCAAGGCGCCAAGGTGCGTGCCGGCGATGTGCTGATCGAGTTCGATCAGGATCAGGTGGCGCTACGTGCGCCGAGCCTCGTCTCGGTGATCGCCATCGCCAATTCGGATGCGTTCGAAATTGTCGAGCGCGCGCAGGGCGGCATGCTGAAGGCGGGCGAAACGCCGCTGTTGCTGCTGCGTGCCCGCGACGGCGCGGCGGCTGCGGCGTCGCGTCAGTTGAGCGCGACCGGCGTGACCGAGGAAGCGCGTGCGCAGATCACGCTGGCCCACGCCGGCGGTCTGCATGCGCGGCCGGCAGCGCGCGCCCGCGAAGCGGCGCGTGCGTTCGATGCGCGCGTCGAAGTGCGTTATGACGGACGCAAGGCGGCGATCGAAAGCGTGGTTGGTCTGCTTGGGCTCGGCGCGGGCCAGGGCGCGACCGTCGAACTGCTCGGCGTCGGCCCGCAAGCCAAAGCCGCAGTCGACGCAATCGCTCACGAACTGACGCGCGAGGCCCACGGCGAAGTCGAAGAGAAGCCGGCGCGGCAAAGTTCGCCGGCGCCGCAAACGGTGACGCCTGCCGCCGGCGAAGCGCTCGCGCCGAATACGCTCGCGGGCGTGTGCGCGTCGCCGGGCGTTGCTGTCGGCAAGCTGGTGCGCTGGGACGACGCGGACCTCGATCCGCCGGAACAGGCGAGCGGCACGTCCGCTGCGGAAAGCCGCCTGCTCGACAAGGCGATCGCGACCGTCGACGCCGATCTCGGCACGACAGTGCGCGACGCGTCGCAACGCGGCGCGGTCGGCGAGGCGGGCATTTTCGCGGTGCATCGCGTGCTGCTCGAAGATCCGACGCTGCTCGACGCCGCGCGCGATCTGATCAGCCTCGGCAAGAGCGCGGGCTTCGCATGGCGCGAAGCAATTCGGGCACAGATAGGCATCCTGAACAATGTCGAAGACGCGTTGCTCGCCGAACGCGCCGCCGATTTGCGCGACATCGAAAAGCGCGTGCTGCGCGCGCTCGGTTATACGAACGCCGCCGCGCGAACGTTGCCGGATGAAGCCGTGCTCGCCGCCGACGAATTCACGCCGTCCGATCTGTCGTCTCTCGACCGCTCGCGTGTCACGGCGCTCGTGATGGCGCGCGGCGGCGCAACTTCGCACGCGGCCATTCTCGCGCGCCAGGCGGGCATTCCGGCGATGGTCGCCGTCGGCGACGCGCTGCATGCGATTCCCGAGGGTGCGCAGGTCGTGGTGAACGCGACGAATGGCCGTCTCGAGTTTGCGCCGACTGAGCTCGATGTCGAGCGCGCGCGCCTCGAGCGCAATCGTCTCGCGGGCGTGCGCGAAGCGAACCGCCGCATGTCGCAGCAAGCGGCAGTGACAGCCGATGGCCGCGCGATCGAAGTGGCCGCGAACATCGCCACGCTCGACGACGCCAACACCGCAGTGGAAAACGGCGCCGACTCCGTTGGCCTGTTGCGCACCGAGCTGCTGTTCATTCACCGCGCCGCCGCGCCGACCACGGACGAGCATCGGCAGAGTTATCAGGGCATTGCCGACGCACTCGGCGGGCGCACCGCGATCATCCGCACGCTCGACGTGGGCGCCGACAAGGAAGTGGATTACCTCACGCTGCCGCCGGAGCCGAACCCGGCGCTCGGCTTGCGCGGCATTCGCCTCGCGCAGGTGCGCCCCGATCTGCTCGACGATCAGTTGCGCGGCCTGCTCGCGGTCAAGCCGTTCGGCGCCGTGCGCATTCTTCTGCCGATGGTGACCGACGTCGGCGAACTGATCCGCATCCGCAAACGTATCGACGAATTCGCTCGCGAGCTTGGCCGCACCGAGCCGATCGAAGTGGGCGTGATGGTCGAAGTGCCGTCGGCGGCGCTGCTCGCCGATCAGCTTGCGCAACACGCGGACTTCCTGTCGATCGGCACCAACGACCTCACGCAATACACGCTCGCGATGGACCGCTGTCAGGCCGATCTGGCCGCGCAGGCCGACGGTCTGCATCCGGCCGTGCTGCGTCTGATCGCGGCCACGGTGCAGGGCGCGAACAAGCATGGCAAATGGGTCGGCGTGTGCGGCGCGCTTGCGGGCGATCCGCTTGCGATGCCGCTGCTTGTCGGCCTCGGCGTGACCGAGCTTTCGGTGGATCCGGTGTCGGTGCCGGGCATCAAGGCGCGCGTGCGCAACCTCGATTATCAACTGTGCCGCCAGCGCGCCCAGGATGCACTGGCGCTCGAATCGGCGCAGGCGGTAAGAGCAGTCAGCCGCGAAACCTGGCCGTTGGACTGAACTCCGCACGGCTTGCATCGCTACATAACTTAACGACGTCCGTCGACAACGAGACAAGGATTGGAGGTAATCAATGGATGGGAATCCGTTTCTGAAGATACAGCGCCTGGGACGCGCGCTGATGCTGCCTATCGCGGTGCTGCCGGTTGCCGGCCTGCTGCTGCGCCTCGGCCAGCCCGATGTGTTCAACATCAAGATGATCGCCGACGCCGGCGGCGCGATCTTCGATAACCTGCCGCTGCTGTTTGCGATCGGCGTGGCCGTTGGCTTTGCGAAGGACAACAACGGCGTCGCGGGTCTCGCGGGCGCGATCGGTTACCTGATCGAAGTCGCGGTGATGAAGGACATCAACGACAAGCTCAACATGGGCGTGCTGTCGGGGATCGTGGCGGGCGTCGTCGCCGGTTTGCTGTACAACCGGTACAAGGACATCAAGCTGCCGGATTACCTCGCGTTCTTCGGAGGGAAACGCTTCGTGCCGATTGTCACGGGCGTGGTCTGTCTCGCGCTCGGCATTGTGTTCGGCTACGTGTGGCAGCCGGTGCAGGGCGTGATCGATACGGCCGGCCATTGGCTGACCACGGCGGGCGCGCTCGGCGCATTCGTGTTCGGCGTGCTGAACCGGCTGCTGCTCGTGACGGGTTTGCATCACATTCTGAATTCGCTGACGTGGTTCGTGTTCGGCAGCTTCACGCCGCCGGGCGGCGCAGCGGTGACGGGCGACCTGCATCGCTTCTTCGCGGGCGATCCGACTGCCGGAACGTTCATGACGGGCTTCTTCCCGGTGATGATGTTCGGCCTGCCGGCCGCGTGTCTCGCGATGTTCCACGAAGCACCGAAGGAGCGCCGCGCGGTGGTCGGCGGCTTGCTGTTCTCGATGGCGCTCACGTCGTTCCTCACGGGCGTGACCGAGCCGATCGAATTCAGCTTTATGTTCCTCGCGCCGGTGCTGTACGTGATCCACGCGTTGCTGACGGGTCTCGCGCTCGCGATCTGCTCGGCGCTCGGCATTCACCTCGGCTTCACGTTCTCCGCGGGCGCCATCGACTACGTGCTGAACTACGGCCTGTCCACCAAGGGCTGGCTGGCGATTCCGGTCGGTATCGCGTATTCGGTGGTGTACTACGGGCTGTTCCGCTTCTTCATCCGCAAGTTCAATATGGCGACGCCGGGCCGCGAACCGGCCGCGGCCGACGAGCAGGTGGAATCGTTCACGGCTGGCGGCTTCGTTTCGCCGGCTGCCGGCGCGGCCGTGCCGCGTGCGCAGCGCTATATCGCGGCGTTGGGCGGTGCGGCGAATCTGTCGGTGGTGGATGCGTGCACGACGCGTCTGCGTCTGTCCGTCGTCGATTCGAACAAGGTCTCCGAGAGCGAACTGAAGACGATCGGCGCGCGCGGCGTGCTCAAGCGCGGCGCGACGAACGTGCAGGTAATCATCGGACCGGAAGCGGACATCATCGCCGATGAAATTCGCACGGTGATCGGGCAGGGCGGCGGTGACGCGGTTGCGGCAAAGCCGGCTGCTGTAGTGGCTCCTGCTGCTTCGGCTCCCGCGGCCGTTGCAACTGGCGCGGCGAACGGTCCTCTCGATCCCGATCCGTTGCGCTGGCTCGCGGTGTTTGGCGGCGCGGGCAATGTGGTGTCGCTCGATGCCGTCGCGGCGACGCGTCTGCGTATCGTCGTGCGCGATCCGTCGGCGGTGGATCGTCAGCGTCTCGCCACGCTCGATACCGCGTGGGTGTCGGCGGACACGTTCCATATCGTCGTCGGCGATGCTGCGCGGCGTTACGCCGAAACGCTGGCGACCCGCATGCCGGCGAGCGGCGGCGCGGCGCCTTTGCCAGCGTGATTGGATGACGGCGGCAGCCAGGCTGCCGCCGCTCACTTCGCGCTGAGAGATCACAGCGCGTATAAAAAACCCTGCCGTCGTGAGACGGCAGGGTTTTTCACTTACAGCGCTTATTCGAAACGAACGTTACGCGTACTCGGTCAGCGCGCCGCGCATCTTCTTCATCGCGCTGGCTTCGATCTGGCGAATACGTTCCGCCGACACGCCGAACTCGTCGGCCAGTTCGTGCAGCGTCGAGCCGCCCGAACCATCGTCCTGCACCTTCAGCCAGCGGGCTTCGATGATGCGGCGGCTGCGGGCATCGAGTGCCTCCAGTGCCGTCGCGATACCGTCGCTCTGCAGCTTGTCGCGCTGACGCGAGGCCAGCACGGCGGTCGGCTCGCTGTGCGAGTCGGCGAGATACGCGATGGGCGCGTACGACTCTTCGCCGTCTTCAACCTGGCCTTCCAGCGCGATGTCGCCGCCCGACAGGCGCGTTTCCATTTCGGCTACTTCTTCGCGCTTAACGTTCAGTTCCTTGGCGAGACCTTCGATCTCGTCCGGCGTGAACGAGCCCAGGCCCTGCTTGTGGCTGCGCAGATTGAAGAACAGCTTGCGCTGCGCCTTGGTCGTGGCGACCTTCACCATGCGCCAGTTGCGCAGAATGTATTCGTGGATCTCCGCCTTGATCCAGTGCATCGCGTACGACACCAGACGCACGTTCTGCTCGGGATCGAAGCGCTTCACGGCCTTCATCAGGCCGATGTTGCCTTCCTGGATCAGGTCGGCGTGCGGCAGCCCGTAGCCGAGATAGTTGCGCGCGATCGAAACGACCAGCCGCAGGTGCGACAGCACGAGCCGGCGCGCGGCCTCGAGGTTGTCGTGCTCGCGGAATTCTGTGGCGAACTGGCGTTCTTCTGCCGGCGTCAGCATCGGAATCCGATTTACGGCCTGGATGTAGGCGTCGATGTTGCCCAGTTGACCGGGCAGCAGGGAGGAATGCGAGAGCGCCAGCGCACCTGCCGGAGCGGCCTTAGCCGACGACGGGCTCAGAGTACTCGGAAGGGTCAATGCATGGCTCACGTGGAAAACTCCTTTGGAATCAGGCAAAAGCTTGTTCAGGTAACGACTCCAGCGTTGGATGTTAGCACTCTCGTTTTCCGAGTGCTAATACTTAGAGGCCGTAGGGGCTTCCAAGTTCCGTAAATTCCTATCGACATCAAAGCTTCAATAGCCATGATACGCCCCTTCAAAGCGCAATGCAGAGACGTATTAATTACCTGACAAAGCGCCTTCATTTATCACTTTCGACCGATTTTTTCACTTTTTAACGTCAGTAATTGCGAAAATTTAAGTTTCTTAAGATGATCCGCCGACTTCGGATTCTCTTTAGAATAAGCAAGACTGTTACAGATCGTTCAACCTGTTGAGCTCGGGTGTCAGATGAACAACAAAAAGAATGTCGTGCGTGGACTGGCTCTAAAAAGCGTCTGCGCGGCCCTGCTGTTTGGCCTTTCAGGCGTCGCCGCGGCGGATCAGTTCGGAATCCAGGTCGCCGGCGGCCTCGGCGATCACCATGTCAAGAAGCTGGATCTCGGCTTTGTGTGGGACCCGAATCTCACGTGGTGGCAGATCGGCGACTGGCATTTCGCGCTGATCGGCGAGGCGCACGTGGCCTGGTGGCATACGAACGAAGGCAATGTGCACGAGAACATCGGCGAAATCGGTGTGACGCCTATCATTCGCTTCATCAAAGGATCGGGAACGATCCGGCCTTTCGTCGAGGCCGGCGCGGGCGTGCGGCTTCTGTCGAGCCCGAGAATCTCTTCGACCTTCACGCTTTCCACGGCGTTCCAGTTCGCCGATATGGCGGGCGTGGGCGTGCAATTCGGCGGCCGCCAGCAGTACCAGGCCGGCTACCGCTTCCAGCATGTGTCGAACGGCGGTATCAAAGAGCCGAATCCTGGTATAAATTTCCACCAGCTATATCTGCAATATAACTTCTGACCGTGGCCGCTACGGCTCACCGGTACAAGGGGCTGAGCAATGGCGGCAAAGACAATCGAGGCGATTCGCGGGCTGGAGCGGGAACGCTTTCGCGCAATGGTCGACGGCGACGGGCAGTCGCTCGACGCGCTGCTTGCCGACAACCTGAGCTACGTCCACACGAACGGCAAGCGCGAAACGAAGCAGCAGTTCATCGACGGCATTACGGGCGGACGCCGCCGCTACCGGCAGATCGAAGTGCAGACGCAGGACGTGCTGCCGGTCGGGCGGGAAACCTGCGTCGTGACGGGCCGCGCGCTGATCGAGATGGAAGCCAATAACGGCGCGCTGCTTTTCCCCATTGCCTACACGGCGATCCATACGCAGGAAGAGGGCCAGTGGCGCCTCATTGCGTGGCAGGCAACGCGCTGCGCAATCGAGTGAGCTTACGACGGCGTTCTGGCGACATCCACGATCAGTTCGACTTGCCGCTCGATCGCGCCGGGCACCGGCGCCTCGCCGCGCAGCACGGCGCTGATCCACGCCGCGGTCGTCGCGGCGTCGCGCGCTTCGGGTAATTCGACCTCCGGCGCGTCTCGCGACGAGCGCTCATGCGGCACCCGCGTCTCGCAGATGCCGTCGTGCAGCCAGTCGATCTGCACCTGACGCCGCGTGTCGGCCACCGCTTCACCTTCGGTGCCGCGCGCGAGCAGCGCGCCGCCCTGCGCCGCCTCGGGATGCGCGCTGAATAGCTGGGTCAGGCTGTCCCGATACGGTGGATGCGTGTAGTTCACGAGCCGCAAACCGGCGGGCGCGAACGGCTGCAGAATTTTCACCAGCGTGTGCGTCGAGTTGCGCACGCCCATGCGCCGGCGCAGCGCGAGCAGACGCGCGAGCTTCGGCGCGAGAACATCGATGGACGCAAAGGCCACGCGCCGCTCGGCGAGGCCGTCTTCGATATCGTCGTGCGAGCTTGCGTGCGGAATCCGCAGATGCGTGAAAATTTCGGCGCTCGTCACGCGGCCGGGATCGTCGGTGACGCCGTGCACCAGAACCGGCACGCCCTCGCGCGCGAGCAGCAGTGCGAGGAGCGGCACGAGATTCGGCTGCTTGCGCGCGCCGTTGTAGCTCGGGATCGACACCGGGCTGAACTCGCCCGGCGGCAGATGAACCGGCTCGAACGACGCATGAGCGCCGGCGAGCATCGCGGCGAGTTCGTCGGCGGTTTCGCCTTTCACGCGGTAGGCGAGCAGGATCGCGCCGAGCTCGAGTTCGCCGACGCGGCCGTCGAGCATGGCGGTGTAGAGCGCGCGGGTGTCGTCGGCGGTGAGCGCGCGGGCGCCGTTCGGCCCGCGGCCAATCTCCTTGATGAAGCGGGCGCAAGGGAACGGGTTGGCGGTGTCGGCGGAGTCTGTCATGAGGGCAATGGACTTGCTGGCGCGCCGACTTTGAGCCGGCCGCCACGGTATTCAAGGGACGTTGTCTGGTGTGAGTATCGCATCTATGGCGCTGCGGCGAGATCCTGGCAACGGCGTGGCAATGGCGCGGCGCTGTCGCGAACGGCTGCCGGACTGACGCGCGCCGCCTGTTGCCGCGCGTTAAACTGGCTGTCTGTTTGTCTGTCTATCGCCGCGCCGCGGCTTCTGTCTGTCTAACAACGGAGAACCGGATGAGTTACGTATTTGCACCGGCACCGGTAGTTGCAGTGCCGGTTGTCGGGTCTAGCGAGCAGTTCCCTGTGCGTCGCATTTACTGCGTCGGCCGCAATTACGAGGCGCATGCCCGTGAGATGGGACACGATCCGGATCGCGAGCCGCCGTTTTTCTTCGCCAAGCCCGCGGATGCCGTTCTGTATGTGCCGCCGGGCGAGACGGGCGAATTCCCATATCCGTCGCAGTCGAAAAACGTGCACTTCGAAATGGAACTGGTCGCGGCGATCGGCAAAGGCGGCAAGGACATTCCGGCCGACCGCGCGCTGGATCACGTCTACGGCTACGCGCTCGGCCTCGATATGACGCGCCGCGATCTGCAGGCCGAGGCGAAGAAGCTCGGGCGTCCGTGGGACACCGCAAAGGGCTTCGATCACTCGGCGCCGCTTGGGCCGATCCATCCGGTTTCGACGGTCGGCCACGTCGGAGAAGGCGCGATCTGGTTGTCCGTCAACGGTGAGGACAAGCAGCGTTCGGACGTGTCGCAGCTCATCTGGTCGGTCGGCGAAACTATCGCTTATCTGTCGACGCTCTTCGAGCTGCAACCCGGCGATCTCATCTTCACGGGCACGCCGGAAGGTGTCGGCGCGGTCGTGCCGGGCGATCTGATGAAAGGCGGCGTGGACCGGCTCGGCGAGTTGAGCGTGCGCGTCGTTTGACGCGGGGATGGGGAGGAGACAACAACATGAAGCTCTACAGCTATTTCCGCAGTTCGGCGTCGTATCGCGTGCGCATCGCGCTCAACGTGAAGAATCTGCCGTACGAGTATGCGCCCGTGCATCTCGTGCGGGACGGCGGCGAGCAGTTGAAGCCCGAGTACCGCAAGCTGAACGCCGACGGCATCGTGCCGACTCTGGTGGACGGCCACGAGGTCATGCCGCAATCGCTCGCGATCATCGAGTATCTGGAGGAAACGCATCCGGAGCCGCCGCTTCTGCCCAAAGCGCCGCTCGATCGCGCGTATGTGCGTTCGGTGGCGTTGCAGGTGGCGTGCGAAATTCATCCGCTGAACAATCTGCGGGTGCTCAGGTATCTGAAACACACGCTTTGTGTCGACGACGATGCCAAAGACGCGTGGTATCGGCATTGGGTGGAAGCCGGTTTTGCGGCGCTCGAGACGCACCTCGCGAGCGACGCACGCACGGGCAAGTTGTGCTTTGGCGACGTGCCGACGCTCGCCGACGCCTGCCTGATTCCGCAGGTCTTCAACGCTCAGCGCTTCAAGGTCGATACGGCGAAATTTCCGACGATCCAGCGCATCTACGATCACGCGATGCAAATCGATGCGTTCGCGCGTGCGGCGCCGGGCGCGCAGCCGGACGCTGAATAGGCTTGCTACGGTGAATGCGAAAAGGGCACTCCGCGGAGTGCCCTTTTTCGTTTGGCTTCGTTTCCCTTCGGTTCCCTTCGTCTGCCTGTGCTGGCGTTCAGCCGCCGAGCAACGCGTCCGAAAACTCCTCGGCGCTGAAGGGCTGCAAATCCTCGACCTTCTCGCCGACGCCGATGAAGTAAACCGGAATTGGCCTTTGCCGCGCGATTGCCGCGAGAATGCCGCCCTTCGCCGTGCCGTCGAGCTTGGTGACGATGAGGCCGGTGAGGCCGAGCGCGTCGTCGAAAGCCTTGACCTGTGCGAGCGCGTTCTGCCCGGTATTGGCATCGATCACGAGCAGCACCTCGTGCGGCGCGCCGTCCTGCGCCTTGCCAATCACGCGCTTGACCTTGCGCAGCTCTTCCATCAGATGCAGTTGGGTCGGCAGACGGCCGGCCGTGTCGGCCATCATCACGTCGATCTTGCGCGCCCGCGCGGCGCCGACCGCGTCGAAAATCACGGCGGCCGGGTCGCCGCTTTCCTGCGCGACTACGGTCACGTTGTTGCGCTGGCCCCAGATGGCCAACTGCTCGCGCGCGGCCGCGCGGAACGTGTCGCCGGCGGCCAGCAGCACCGACTGGTCGAAGCTCTGCAGATGCTTGGCGAGCTTGCCGATGCTGGTCGTTTTGCCCGCGCCGTTGACGCCGGCGATCATCATGACGAGCGGCTTGGCGCGCCCGAGCATCAGCGATTTTTCGAGCGGCCTCAGAAGGTCGACGAGCAGCGTGCGCAGGGCGGCCTTGACCTGCTGCGGCTCCGTGAGACGCTCGGCGCGCACTTTCTCGCGCAGCGCTTCGAGCAGGAATTCGGTGGCGTCGACGCCTGCGTCCGACATCAGCAGCGCGGTTTCGAGCTCTTCGTAAAGATCTTCGTCGATCTTTGCGCCGACGAAAATGCCGGTGATGCTCGAACTCGTTTTCGACAAGCCGGTCTTCAGGCGAGTCAGCCATGAGCGTTTCGCGCTCTCGTCCGGAACCGGCGGCGGCACGATCTCTACCGTTTCTAACGACGCTTCTTCGACGTCGGTTTCTGGCTGGGCTTGCGGCACAAATTGGGGCTCAGCGGCTGCAGGCGGTGTCGCGATGCTGCCGGGCGCATCGGCACGCGGCGCGGCCGGTGCTTCTACCGCAGGCGGCTCGTCGAGAAGATCGTCAGGCGCGGTCTGCGATTCGTCTGGCGCGTTTTCGGACTCTTTCGAACCCTTGAATCGTTTGAAAAAGCTGAACATGATCTGGCGTGGTGAGAGCGCGCGCCGAAGCGCGCAGCCGGCACAGCGCCGGCGGGAGCGGCAGGCAGCGTTGCAATGCGGGATGCAGGGCGCTGGAAGCCGCACATTTTATCAGGCGCGCCGTCGTGCGTCGTATCGGCCGAATGGCCAGGGTGGACGCGCGGCGCCCCTGTGGTAACGTTGGCGCTCCAGTCCGCTCGTATGGCGCTTCGCGTCGATGTGGCGGACGCTTTCCACAAACGTAATCGAAACTGCATGCCCCGTTCTGCTCCTTCACGCGCCCACGGCGCTTCCTCCAAAAGCCGCAAGCCGCACGCGATCCGGATTATCGGCGGCGACTGGAAACGCACGCCGCTGCCGGTGCTCGACCTCGACGGTCTGCGGCCGACGCCGGACCGCGTCCGCGAGACGCTGTTCAACTGGCTCGGGCAACGCCTTGACGGCGAGCTCTGTCTCGATCTGTTCGCGGGCAGCGGCGCGCTCGGTTTCGAGGCAGCGTCGCGCGGCGCCGCGCGCGTGCTGATGGTCGAGCGCAACGCGCGAGCGGCCGCCCAGTTGCGGGCGAATCAGGAGCGCCTCGCCGCGCGCACGATCGAAATTGTCGAGGCCGACGGCTTGCGGCTTGCTGCAAGCCTGCCGCCCGCTTCGTTCGACGTCGTGTTTCTCGACCCGCCTTTCGGCGACGATCTGCTGGACAAAGCGCTGGCGCTGGCCGCGCCGCTCGTCAGCGAAGACGGGTTTCTGTATGTGGAGGCCGGCGCGGCTCTGGACGTCGACGCAAACGAAGCGCTGGCCGGGTGGAAAATCGTGCGGGAAGGGAAAGCCGGCGCTGTCCACTTCCATTTGCTGCAGCGCGAAAATGAGGAATAATGCGCCTTCCAAAACAAGCGCCGGACGATTTCACGTCACGCGCGCGGCCGGTGCCAAATGCGTCGCGTGGACGCTTTGACGTGCCCATCTGTCTGAAGAGAGGAGAAATCTCATGGTAGTCGCCGTGTATCCGGGCACGTTCGATCCGCTCACACGCGGTCACGAAGACCTCGTGCGGCGCGCGTCGAGCATCTTCGACACGCTGGTGGTCGGCGTTGCCGACAGCCGCAACAAGAAGCCGTTTTTCACGCTGAAAGAGCGTCTCGACATCGCTCATGAAGTGCTCGGCCATTATCCGAACGTGCAGGTCATGAGCTTCAAGGGGCTGCTGAAGGACTTCGTGCGGACCAATAACGCACGCGTGATCGTGCGCGGGCTGCGCGCCGTGTCGGACTTCGAATACGAGTTCCAGATGGCTGGCATGAACCGCTATCTGTTGCCGGACGTGGAGACCATGTTCATGACGCCGTCCGACCAGTACCAGTTCATCTCGGGCACGATTGTCCGGGAGATCGCGCAACTGGGCGGCGACGTCAGCAAGTTCGTGTTCCCGTCGGTCGAAAAATGGCTGAAGGAAAAGGTCGCGGCATTGGACGCGGACAACGGCGCTTCGGCGGCGCAGCCGTAACCGGCGTAAACTATCGGTTTGACGGAACGAAGCTGGCTGCGGCCGGCATGAAGTGAGAGAAGTATGGCCTTGATGATTACCGACGAGTGCATCAATTGCGACGTGTGCGAGCCCGAGTGCCCGAACGACGCGATTTCGATGGGCCCGGAAATCTATGTGATCGACCCGAAAAAGTGCACGGAGTGCGTCGGCCATTTCGACGAGCCGCAGTGCATTCAGGTGTGTCCCGTCGAGTGCATTCCGCGCGATCCCGAGCATCTGGAAACGCCGGAAGGCTTGATGGCGAAGTATCACGCGTTACAGGCGGCAAAGAGCGCGTGAGGTTGTGGTCAATGGAATTGAAAACGGCGAGGCGCGGGCCTCGCCGTTTTTTTTGCTGCGCGCCGACTAGCTGATTAGCTGACTAGCTCACGTAGGCGCTGAAAATGTCGCGCAAGGCGTCGAGCAGCATGTCGCACTCGGCGTCGGTTCCGACCGAGATGCGCAGGTGCTGATCGATTCTCGGCGCCTTGAAGTGGCGTACGAAAATTTCCTTCTCACGAAGCCGCGACACCAGCGCCGCCGCGTCGTATCCGGGGTGGCGCGCAAACAGCAGATTGGCCGCCGACGGCACGACATCGAAACCGAGCGCCGTCAGGCCCGCAGCCAGCCGTTCGCGGCTCGCGATCACTTTGGCGCAAGTGTCGCGGAACCACGCTTCGTCCTGATACGCCGCGCGGGCCGCGGCTTGCGCGAGGCGGTCCAGCGGATACGAGTTGAAGCTGTCTTTCACGCGATTCAGCGCGTCGATCAGTTCCGCGTTGCCAAACGCGAAGCCGACGCGCATGCCCGCCAGCGAGCGCGACTTCGACACCGTCTGCACGACGAGCAGGTTCGGATAGCGGTCGATCAACCCGATCGCCGATTCCGCGCCGAAATCCACATACGCTTCGTCGATCACCACGACCGAATCGGCGTTTGTTGCGAGCAAGCGCTCGATGTCCGCAAGCGGCAGCGGACGTCCCGTCGGCGCGTTCGGATTCGGAAACAGGATGCCGCCGTTGGGAACCGCGTAGTCGTCGACGTGGATCGCAAAGGCGTCGTCGAGCGGAATCGTCCGATAGTCAACGTCGAAAAGCCGCGCATAAGTCGGATAAAAGCTGTACGTGATGTCAGGAAACAGCAGCGGCTTGTCGTGCTTGAGCAAGGCCTGGAAGGTGAGCGCGAGCACCTCATCCGAGCCATTACCGGCGAAAACCTGATCGGCGCGGATGCCGTGGTACGCAGCCACGGTTTCACGCAGCTTGAGCGCGGTCGGGTCCGGGTAGCGGCGCAACGATTCGCCGGCATCGCCCAGTTCCTCGCGGATTGCCTCGAGCACGCGCGGCGAAGGCGGGTAGGGATTCTCGTTGGTATTCAGCTTCACCGGATGCGCGAGCGCGGGCTGTTCGCCCGGCACATACGGCGTCAGACGGTGAACGATGTCACTCCAATAGCGGCTCAAAGGGTTCTCCGATGCAAAGCGGTCGATCTGGCGCGGCGGGTTCTAAGTCAATGCGATGATCAGCTTGTGTTGTTAAGCGCACGGCCGGCAGAACGCGCCGGTTGCACGCAACGCAGCGGGGCCGTCCCGCGCAAAACAACAGCGCTTACGAATTGCGCTTACGAATTCCGATGCAGTTGCATCATCGCGCGTTCAAGCTCGCCTTTGATGATCTGCGGCATCACTGCCAGCCCACGCTCCATGGCCGCGTCGATCGCGTCCTGCTCCTCGCGGCGCGGCGGTTTCAGCACATAGTTGGCGACGTCCGGCTTCGCGCCGGCGCGCGCGCTTTCAGGAATCAAATCCCGCGGATGGCCGATGCCGATGCGCAGCCGCCAATACTGCTGCGACGACAGATGTGCGGTGATGTCCTTCAAACCATTATGACCGCCGCTGCCGCCGCCGAGCTTCAGCTTGACACTGCCGGGCGGCATGTCGAGTTCGTCGTGCGCGACGAGAATCTCGTCGGGAAGAATCTTGAAGAACTGCGCCACCGCGACGACCGACTGACCCGAGCGGTTCATATAAGTCTGCGGCTCGAGCAGATGCACTTCCTCGCCGTGAAGCCGTGCCTTCGCGTAGAAACCGTGGAAGCGCCGCTCGTCGCGCAGGGTCGTGCCTGCGTCGCGCGCCAGTTGATCGACCAGCCAGAAACCTGCGTTGTGGCGCGTCGCGGTGTATTCGGCGCCCGGATTGCCGAGCCCGACGATCAGCTTGATCATGATTGCGTGGGTCCATCAGGCCCGGAAGCAGCGCGCGGCCGAGCCGAAAAAAACCGAAAAAAAACCCGCCGGGGCGAACCTCGGCGGGTCACGTCGACCGTTTCATTGAAACGGATCGAGAGGATTGCTTGCTCAATGCGCGAACGGCGCTTAAGCAGCCGGCGTTTCGCCTTCAGCGGAAGCAGCGTCGCTTTCCGACACTGCGCCAGCCGGGATCGTTGCCGAAGCGACGACCGGGTTTTCAGCGTCGACGTGAGCAACCAGCGACACGCCTGCCGGCAGCGGAATATCTTTCGCGTGAACCGATTGACCCGCTTCGATCTTCGCCAGATCGACTTCGATGAATTCGGGCAGTGCCGACGGCAGGCACTCGACTTCGATTTCATTGATGACGTGCGAGATCACCGCGCTCGCCAGCTTGACTGCCGGGTTCGATTCCTGGTTCATGAAGTGCAGCGGCACCTTGGTGTGCAGCTTCTTCGTTGCGTCGACACGCTGGAAGTCCACGTGCAGCACGAGCTGACGGAACGGATGGTATTGCACGTCGCGCAGCAGAACCTGTTGCGACTTGCCACCGACTTCCAGATCGAGAATCGACGAGTGGAAAACTTCTTTCTTCAGCGCGTGCCACAGCGCGTTGTGGTCCAGTTCGACCAATTGCGTTTCAGCACCAGCGCCATATACGATGCCCGGGGTCTTGCCCGAGTTACGCAGGCGGCGGCTCGCACCCGTACCTTGCAAAGAACGCTCGAAAGCGACAACTTTCATCTTGAATCTCCAATGCACCGCCCGCGACCAGGCAGTAAAAACGGGGCCCGCAAGCCGCTATGGCTGAGGCCCCAGAGCTGCGGCATGAACCTTCGTTCGTTCACGCCGATTGTGCAAAAGCGCGGCGTTGCCTTGTAGCAATACGCCGCGCCTTCGCAAATACTTAACTTTCAGCGAACAGCGACATGACCGAATCGCCGCGGCGGATGCGCGAGAACGTTTCGGCCAGCAGGCCCGCGCTCGTCAGCGAACGGATCTTCGCGCACGAGCGGGCTTCTTCGCCGAGCGGGATCGTGTCCGTGACGACCAGTTCGTCGAGCGCGGAAGCGGCGATACGCTCGCCCGCGCCGCCCGACAGAACCGGGTGCGTGGCGTAAGCGAAAACCTGCTTCGCGCCACGTTCCTTCAAAACTTGTGCTGCCTTGCAAAGCGTGCCGGCGGTGTCGACCATGTCGTCCATGATCACGCAGGTCCGGCCTTCGACTTCACCGATGATGTTCATCACTTCGGCAACGTTCGCCTTCGGGCGGCGTTTGTCGATGATTGCGAGGTCGCAGTTGAGCTGCTTCGCCAAAGCCCGGGCACGCACCACGCCGCCGACGTCCGGCGAAACGACCAGCAGGTTCTCGTAGTTCTGCTTGCGCAGATCGCCGAGCAGCACGGGCGTAGCGTAGATGTTGTCGACCGGAATGTCGAAGAAACCCTGAATCTGGTCGGCGTGCAGATCCATCGTGATGATCCGCTCGACGCCCGCGATTTCCAGCATGTTCGCCACGATTTTCGCCGAGATGGCGACGCGCGCCGAACGAGGGCGGCGATCCTGGCGTGCATAACCGAAGTAGGGGATGGCTGCGGTGATCCGGCCGGCCGATGCGCGCTTGAGCGCGTCGACCATGATCATCAGTTCCATCAGGTTGTCGTTCGCCGGTGCGCACGTGGACTGCAGAACAAAGACGTCTTTGCCGCGCACGTTTTCCTGAATCTCGACCTGGATTTCACCGTCCGAGAAACGGCTCACCATTGCTTTGCCGAGGGGAATACCGAGGATTTTGACGACTTCCTGTGCAAGCGCGGGATTTGCGTTGCCAGTAAAAACCATCAGGCCGTCATGGCTGCTCATCGTGCACCTGCTTCAGGCTGGGGGCGAGGGGAAATGCGAGAATTTTTGGCAGGGGAGAAAGGATTCGAACCTTTGCATGCCGGAATCAAAATCCGGTGCCTTAACCAGCTTGGCGACTCCCCTACACTAACTTTGAGCCCCGCCGAACGTGGAGTTTCGTTCGACGATGCAAAACCTATGACGCGAAAGCAAAGAGTGGATGCTGCGCCAGACTGGCGGCCACTGCGCTGTTCCATTCGCTTGGCAGTTTGGCTTGTGCCGCTTCTGCTTCAGCTTTGCTACGGAACGCTGCAAAGACACTTGCACCAGATCCGGACATCCGCGCCGGCGCGATATTTTCAAACCATCGCAGCACTTGCGCTACTTCCGCGTACTTTCCTACGACAACCGGCTGCATGTCATTGCGGCCAAAACTGTCTGGCCATTCAGTGTTGCAGCTAAGTTCTGCAGGAAAGTCCGTAATTGTGAGGGCTTTTGAATCTCTTGTCAACGCTTTTTCGGAGAAAATCGCTGCAGTCGGCACATGAACCCTCGGCGTCACTACCAGGAAATGACGCGGCGGCAATTGTACAACGTCTAACGTTTCTCCAACACCCTGGGCGAACGCATTTTTTCCGAAGACGAAGAACGGCACGTCGGCGCCGAGTTTCAGTGCCAGCGCCTGCAATTCGAGCCGCGGCAGGTTCAGCTTCCACAGACGGTTTAGCGCGAGCAGCGTGGTCGCCGCGTCGGAACTGCCGCCGCCGAGCCCCGCGCCCATCGGCAGACGCTTTTCGATCTCGATGTCGACGCCTTCCGGCGAGCCCGTATGCGCTTTCAGCAGATTGGCCGCGCGCACGGTGAGGTCGTGTTCCGGCGGCACGTCGGAGATTTCGGTGCTGCGGGTGACGAGCCCGTCGTTACGCCGCGTAAAGTGCAGCGTGTCGCCCCAGTCGAGTAGCTGAAAGACCGTTTGCAGCGTGTGATAGCCGTCCGGCCGGCGCCCGGTGATGTGCAGGAAGAGATTGAGCTTCGCTGGCGCGAGGCAATCGCGCAGCGAGTGGGTTGTTTCGATCATGGGTCGGGGCTACGGGGCTACATGCGCCAAACAGGCGCCGAATAAGCGGCAAGTGCATGCGAAACAACAGCGCGCAAGGCACGCCGTCGGTTACTGGTCCAGCACAAGCTTGATGTCGAGCGGAGGTTCCGAGCGCGTCAGATTCACACGCTTCACACCGGTGGCCGGCGCGTCGGCGTAGGCCAGATAGTCGATCGTCCAGCCGTCCTGGGTGATCTCCTTGAAGCGCGACGGTTGCTCCGGATCCTTTTCAGTCTTCGCGCGCGAAGTCGGCGCGGGCGAAGGCTGCAGCCAGTAGCGCAAGCCTTCGACGGGCAACGCGAAGCCCAGCGCATTTTGCATCAAAGTGGACACATTGTCCGCGGTGAGCGGCTGGCGGTTCGGCAGTTCGAGCGTGGCCGAAGCCGGCGACGACGTCACGATTGCGAGCGTCTGGCCAAACGGATTGCGCAACTGCAGCGTGACGGTGTCGCCGGTTTCCTGCCACGAGAAATTGCCGTAAGCATTGCGCTGCTGGCCATTCTGATCGTTGTACTGGACGGCGAAGCGGCCCTGGTAAGCGCGGCTGGTTTGCGCGGTCACCGCGGTTGCGGCATTCGACGTGGACGGCCCTTGCGGTTTCACCGACGCGCAGCCGGCGAGTGCGACGACGGCTGCCGCCGCGAGCCCGAGCGCCGCGCGACGCGGCGCAAGGGAGCGAGTATCAAGACGGGAAAGACGCATCAAAGATCGTTTACCTGAAGACGTTGCAGCGTTTTGACGAGCGTTTCGTTGTCCGGTTCGAGCTTGCGCGCTTCGCGGAAAGCGGCGCGAGCCTGGTCCTGATTGCCGGATTTCCACAGCACTTCGCCGAGGTGCGCGCCGATTTCGGCGTTCGGCTGAATGTCGTACGCCTTGCGCAGCACCTTGATCGCGTCTGTCGTGTCGCCCATGCGGTACTTGACCCAGCCGACGCTGTCCATGATGAAGGCGTCATTCGGCGCGAGCGACGATGCCTTCTCGACCAGCTTGTCGGCTTCCGCGAGACGCTGATTGCGATCGGCCAGCGAATAGCCGAGCGCGTTATACGCCTGCGGATTGTCCGGCTGCGTCTGGATCAGCTTGCGCAATTGCGCTTCCATCGTGTCGAAGTGGCCGTTCTTTTCGGCGGCCATCGCGTAGTCATACGTCAGATCGGGGTCGTCCGGGAACGCCGCCGTGGCTTCCTGCAGGCGCGTTTCAGCTTCGCCATAGCGCTTCGCGTCGAACAGAATCGCGGCGTCGGTGCGCACGACCACCGCCTGATCGCGCGGATCGGCGGGGCGCAGCCTGGCGAGCTGCCGGCGCGCGTCGTCGGGCTTGCCCTGCTTGGCGAGCAGTTGCGCGCGCGTAATCTGCGCCGGCAAGTACTGCTGGCTGGACGGCGAAATCTTGTCGAGCCAGTCGGCGGCAGCCGCTTCGTTCTTCTGTTCGAGCGACAACTGCGCAAGGTAGATGTACGCCTGGCCAGGATCGGCGCCGGGCGTTTTCTCGGCTTGCTGCGCGTATTGCGTGAGGTAAGCCTGCGCGTCGTTGAAACTCTTCTGCTGGATTCTGATGAGCGCGAGCGCCATGAGCGGCGTCAGGTCGTTCGCGTTCGCCTTGTGCATGATCTCGAACTGCTTTTGCGCGTCGTCCAGACGGTCGCTCGCCAGATACATTTGCGCGAGCGCGAGACGCGCGTCATGCGACTTCGGATTCTGCTGCACGTATTTTTCGAGCGACGCGATGCCTTCCTTGCGCTCTTCCGGGCCCATTTGCGAAAGCGTCAGCGCGGCCGGCAAATAGTCGGGCTTGAGCGCCAGCGCCTGTTCGAGCGACTTGCGCGCGCCGGGTGCGTCGTTCGCGACCAGTTGCTGACGTGCGACGGCCAGTTGCGCTTCCGGCCGGTTCATGTCGTTCTTCAACATCTCCTGCAACACATGCAGGCCGCCGATCCGGTTCGGTCCGCGCGAGAGCAGCAACTGCAGCGCGAGGATCGCGTTGCCGCGATTGTCCGCCGGCACCTTCGCGAGTTCGCGCTCGAGCAGCGGCTGCGCGTCGTCCGGTTTGCCCGACAGCACGAGCAGCGACGCGTCCAGCTGCGCGGCGCGCTCCGAACTCGGCGCATACTGCTGCCACAATTGCGCGGCGGCCAGTGCGTCCGATGGACTTTGCGCGGCCAGCGCGATTTCGGTGGCGCGCTGCGCCATGCGCGGATCATGTGTGTCACGCGCGAGCGCGAGGTACGTCTGATACGCGGGCGCCGGCTGATTGCGTTGCAGCGCGACTTCGGCGGCGAGTACCTGGAATACGATCTGGCTCGTCAGCTGCACGCTCGGCAGCGATTTCTGTTCTTCCGCCGACGGCGGCCCGAGCGGATCGCTCAGCGTGACGGACGTGTCGTCCGAGTCGGGCGACGGGTCCTGCGCGTGCGCGGGCGCCGCGGCGAACGCCCACAGCGCGAGCGCGGCAGCACCGAGCACGCGCCGGGCGGACACTGCCTGCGGCACACGCAATGCGCTAGCCGGGCGCTTCAAAAACAGCTTCACGAAGGACAAGTTCATGGAAATCCGTTCAATGTTTCGGACGATTGTAACGCGCTCGCTACAATACGCGCACAACCACTCACGCAAGTTGCAGACCAGTCAGACATGCCAGAGTTGCCAGAAGTAGAGGTTACCCGACGAGGAATCGAACCGTATGTGTCCGGCCGCAAGGTCGAGCGCGTCGATGTCCGCACGCCCGCGCTGCGGTGGCCGATTCCGGCGGATCTCGCGAAGACTTTGCGCGGCCACGTGGTGCGCAACGTCGAGCGGCGCGGCAAGTATCTGCTGTTCGAAACCGACGCAGGGTGGTTCATCGTTCATCTTGGCATGACCGGCACACTGCGCGTGCTGCGTCACGTGCCGCATCCGCCGGCCGCGGCGAAGCACGACCACGTCGACTGGATCTTCGACGAGTTCATTTTGCGCTTTCGCGATCCGCGGCGCTTCGGAGCGGTGCTATGGCATCCGCGTGAAGCCGGCGACGTGCTCGGGCATCCGCTGCTCGCAAGTCTCGGCGTCGAGCCGTTCTCGCCGGCCTTCTCCGGCGCGCTGATGCACCGGCTCACGCGCGGGCGCAAGGTCTCGGTAAAGCAGGCGCTGCTGGCGGGCGAAATCGTGGTGGGCGTGGGAAACATCTATGCGTCGGAGAGCCTTTTTCGCGCGGGCATTCGGCCGACGACCGCAGCGGGCCGCGTTTCGCTCGTGCGCTATGGACTGCTGGCCGACGCCGTGCGCGTCACGCTTGCCGCGGCGATAGAAAAAGGCGGCAGCACGCTGCGCGATTTTGTCGGCAGCAACGGAGAAAGCGGCTACTTTCAGCTCGATTACTTCGTCTATGATCGCGCGGGGCAGCCTTGCCGCGTGTGCGGTACGCCGATCAGACAGATCGTGCAAGGTCAGCGCTCCACTTACTTTTGTCCCACCTGCCAGCGCTAAATTTCAATGCCCTCCCGCTTAACTCCGCGCTCCGCCGAGCGTTCGTCGCCGTCGGCCGCGCCCGCAGCATCCGCCTCTTCGCTCACGTCCGATTTTTCCTCGCGGCTGGTCGCGTGGCAGCGCAAGCATGGCCGCCATGACCTGCCGTGGCAGAACACGCGCGATGCGTACCGGATCTGGCTGTCGGAAATCATGTTGCAGCAGACGCAGGTGTCGACGGTGATTCCGTACTACGCGAAGTTTCTCGCGCGTTTTCCGGATGTCGCCGCACTGGCCGCCGCGCCCGTCGATGACGTCATGGCCTTATGGGCCGGCCTCGGCTATTACACGCGCGCGCGCAATTTGCACCGCTGCGCGCAGGTGGTGGTCGAGCAGCATGGCGGCGCGTTCCCGGCTTCCGTCGACGAACTCGCGGAATTGCCAGGCATTGGCCGCTCGACGGCGGCGGCGATTGCGTCGTTTGCATTCGGCGCGCGCGCGACGATTCTCGACGGCAACGTGAAGCGCGTGCTCGCGCGCGTGTTCGGCGTCGAAGGTTTTCCGGGCGAGAAGAAGGTCGAGAATGCAATGTGGACGCTGGCGGAATCGCTATTGCCGTCGAATGCATCGGACGACGAAGTCAGCGCGTACACGCAAGGGTTAATGGACCTCGGCGCCACATTGTGCGTGCGCGGCAAGCCCGACTGCTTGCGCTGTCCGTTCGCCGCCGATTGCGTCGCTAACGTAACGGGGCGTCAGCGTGAACTGCCGACGGCGCGCCCGAAGAAAGCCGTGCCGACCCGCCGCACGTGGATGCTCGTGCTGCGCGACGGCAATGCGGTGATGCTCGAAAAGCGTCCGCCCTCGGGTATCTGGGGCGGTTTGTGGAGCTTGCCCGAAGCGGCTGACGAAGCCGCGCTCGCGACTCGTGCGCGCGAGTTCGGCGGCGGCGCCGGTGTTTCATCGCTTGCGCCGCTTGCACCGCTCACGCACGTATTCACACACTTCAAGCTGGACATCGAGCCGCGGCTCGCGGAACTGGAGCGAGGCGTCGGCGCGCTCGCCGCGTTGGGCGATGCGGACACCGCCTGGGTCGCATTAAGCGATCTCGATTCGTTCGGCGTGCCCGCGCCCGTGCGGAAACTGCTGGATGGTCTGCAAGGTTCGCTGATCTGACGAATTGCGTCGGCGTGTCGCCGATAACGGCTAGAGCAGTTGATGCTGCTGCATATAGCGATGAACCACTTCGATGCGCGCGCCGGCGTCCTGCATCTCCATCAGTTTCTGGCGCGCACGCAGCGCGATCGGCAGTACTTCGGCGAGACGGTTCGATACCCACGACGGGTCCTCGAGTCGGAACGGCTCGGCAAACGGCAAGCTTTCCGGATCGCGCTCGCGGATTGTCGCGATGATCCGTTCGAGCACCTCCGCGCACGCGCCGAATTTTGCCAACTGCTGATTGCCTTCGAGCGGCTCGTCTTCCCCGAGCGGCTCGGCCATGCCGACCAGCAAACCGCTGCTTTCCACGCGATGCGACAGCAGCCGGAAGCGCCGCGTGCCGCGTGCGCGGATCAGCAGCATGCCGAACGCTTCGACGTCGCATTCGTCGATTTCGGCGAGACAGCCAATTGATTCGGGTACCGAAGGCTCATTTTCCCGCGCGACTTCGGCGCCGCTTTTCAGCAGACACACGCCGAACGGCGTCTTTTCGCGCAGACAGTCGCGCGCCATGTCGAGGTAGCGCGCTTCGAAGATTTTCAGCGGCAGAATTCCGCCGGGAAACAGAACCGTGTGCAACGGGAACAGCGGCACATCGGCGAGCACAGTGGAAGTAGAGGACATGGCGCAACGCTTCGAGTTAAGGCCGCGCGATGCGGCCGGTTAAGCCACTAACTTCGAAGACGCGCCGGCGTCGACCGGTGCGTCGCGGTGCCGCACGATTACATTCGCTGCATTGGCGAGACGCGCGGCGAGCGTCTCGGCAATGAACACCGAGCGGTGCTGGCCACCCGTGCAACCAATCGCGACTGTCAGATAACTACGGTTGTCGTCGCGGAAATGCGGGAGCCATTTAGCGAGAAACTTCTCAATGTCGTCGATCATTTCATCCACGACCGGCAGCGCGTCCAGAAAATCGATCACCGGTTTGTCGAGGCCCGTGAGCGGGCGCAATTCATGATCGTAGTACGGGTTCGGCAGCGTGCGGACGTCGAACACCAGATCGGCGTCAAGCGGCACGCCGCGTTTGAAGCCGAACGACTCGAACATCAGCACGAGTCCCGCATGCTCCTGTTCGATAAAGCGCTTCACCCATTGGCGCAGCACGTTCGCGCGCAAATTGCTCGTGTCGATCTGATGGCCGAACTCGGCGAGGCCCGCGACAAGTTCACGCTCGCGTTCGATCGCTTCGGCGAGCGACGTCAGCAAACCGACGTCGGCATCATGCGCGGTGGAGCCCGACAGCGGGTGGCGGCGGCGCGTTTCGGAAAAGCGCTGAATCAGCGACTGCGTGCTCGCGTTGAGGAACAGCACGCGCACGTCGTGAGCGCGCGACAGATCGCGGATCATCGCGGGCATGTCGTCGAGCGACGCGCTCGAACGCGCGTCGATCGCGACCGCGAGGCGGTCGTGTCCGTCTTCGGCAAGGTAAGAGGCGAGCTCGGGCAGAAAGCGCGGCGGCAGATTATCGACGCAGTAATAACCTGCGTCTTCGAGCGCGTTTAGCGCGACGGATTTGCCTGAGCCGGATATGCCGGTGATGAGGATTATGCGCATGGAGTCGTGAAATCGGTCCGTTTCATCATAGCATCTGAGCCCTTTCGCGCGTACCCGCGGACAGCCGCGGGCGACGGGATCGGCGGGTTCGACATGCTCCGCCGACTCAGATCAGTTTGCCGGGAAACTGGCTATCCGGGTCCTGCATGGCGAGACGCTGGCGGTCCATGAAATCGCGCAACGTGTCAATGCCGCGCAGTTGCAGGATCGTGTTGCGCACGGCCGCTTCGACCAGCACCGCCAGGTTGCGGCCGGCCGCCACCTGGATCGTTACCTTGCTGATCGGCAGGCCGAGCACGTCGACGGTTTGGCTTTCCAGCGGCAGCCGCTGGAACTCGCCGTCAGGACGGCGTACCAGTTGCACGATGAGCTTCAGCTTCATTTTGCGGCGCACGGCGGTTTCACCGAAAATCGTCTTGATGTCGAGCAGGCCCAGGCCGCGCACTTCCAGCAGATTCTGCAAAAGCGGCGGGCAGCGCCCTTCGACGAAGTCCGGGCCGAGGCGCACGAAATCCACTGCGTCGTCAGCGACGAGGCCGTGGCCGCGGCTGATCAGTTCGAGACCCAGCTCGCTCTTACCGAGGCCCGAATCGCCGGTGAGCAGCACGCCCATGCCGAGGATGTCCATGAACACGCCGTGCAACGTGGCGCGCGGCGCAAGAATGCGCGACATGTAAAGGCGCAGGCTGTCGA
The DNA here is from genome assembly GCF_003058125.1 of Paraburkholderia sp. GV068. NCBI lineage: Bacteria > Pseudomonadati > Pseudomonadota > Betaproteobacteria > Burkholderiales > Burkholderiaceae > Paraburkholderia > Paraburkholderia sp. GV068. The sequence goes on along the minus strand of NZ_QBUB01000017.1, from coordinate 53,864 downwards.
TTACCGCGGCCGCCGACATCGGCGTGGTGAAAAGCGGCGTGGACGAGCGCGTGCAGCGCAGCACCAGTTCCGGCGGCGCCGCAACGCCGCCCGCCACGACCAGGAACGGCGGTTCCAACGCGATCAGCTCGGCCATGTGGCGCGAGCGGTCTTCGTCGGTCTGGCGTTTGTAGTAGTCGATTTCGGCGTCGCCGAGCACCTGAATCCGGTTCGGATGGATCAGGTTCAAGTGGCCGACGAGGTCGGCGCTCGACGTGGCATTCGCGACCGATTCCGAAGAAAAGCCGCGTTCCCAGCCTTCATGCCCTGTCAGCCAGCTCAGTTTCAGCGTGGCGGCGTTATCGTCGAAAATGCTCTGGGCGTTGATGCTGGACGTGTCCATGAGTCAGTGACTCCAGTGTTGGCCGCTTGCCGGGCACAGCGCGGGCCGCGCTAACGCGCGCCGTGAGCCGGGCCTGGCGATATCCGCACGCGGGCGGTTGGGCGTGCGGATAGGCGGCGTGCGGATGACCGCCGCTGCATCAAGGTTGCCACTGAGTGAGCAGACGATGCAATGATTCGCGGTCTTCTTCCGTGTGCAGGCGCTCGCGTGCCTCGCGGTCGGACAGCAGTTGCGCGATTTCCGAAAGAATTTCGAGGTGCTGCTGCGTGGCCTGTTCGGGCACGAGCAGGAAGATGAGCAGAGAGACCGGCTGACCGTCGGGCGACTCGAAAGGAATGGCCTCGGCCAGGCGGACAAACGCGGCGAGCGGCTGCTTGAGTCCTTTGATCCGGCCGTGCGGAATCGCGACGCCTTCGCCGAGCCCCGTCGATCCGAGGCGCTCGCGCGCAAACAGATTGTCTGTGACCGTGCTGCGGGCGATGCCGTTCTGGTTCTCGAAGATGAGGCCCGCTTGCTCGAACACGCGCTTTTTGCTGGTGACCGATAGTCCGACGACGACGTTCTCGAGGGGAAGAAATTTGGCTAAACGATTCATGTTGACAGGCGAAAACGTGGCCTGGGTTCTCCTCGCTGGGGCGATTGATTGGTGTTCCATTCGTTTGATGCTCACGGCGACGTACGTTGGAGTCCGAAAGCACAGGACTCCGGCACACCGCCTGCATGCGAGCTAGACCCCGATGGTAACCGGAACATTATAGAACAGGGTAGCAGCGTATGGTGCGGCGCGCCATCAATGCGCAATAGGTTCTTTCTTCGGATTGGCCGGCGTGGGCGCAAACGAAAAACGCAATGAAAAACCCAACGAACAACGCAACGGAAAACGCAACCAAAGCCCCAACAAAAAACCGCCCGGTTGCGGGCGGTTTCGGTGAGCGAACTGAAGCAGTGCTTGCGGATTCGCTTACTGCGGCGGCACGTCCAGTTGCGGTGCCGGTTGATACTTGATCGCTTCGTGCTGATGGCCTTGCAGGCGATCCTTGTGGCGTATCACTTGCCGGTCGAGCTTGTCGATCATCAGATCGATCGCAGCGTAAAGGTCGCTGTCACAGCTCTCGACAAAAATGTCCTTGCCCTTCAGATGCAGGTTGATTTCAACCTTTTGCCGCTTTTCCTTTTCCTTGTGGTTGTCGACCGAGAGGACCACACTGCCGTCGATGACCTGATCGAAATGTCTTAGCACCCTATCCAATTTGGAGATCACGTATTCGCGCAACGCAGGCGTAACTTCGAGGTGGTGTCCACTGATCTGCAGATTCATAGTGCTTCTCCAAGCTAGTGGCCGCTTGGTCCGCACGATGACGTAGGTCCGGTCGATCTGTCGGCTTGCCTGAGTCGCCCCCCGGTGACTGACTTCTGGCAGGTCGCATCGGCCGGCCTGTCCGCCAACTTGCGGAGCGGCCGGTAAATGCCCGCCACGGAAGGCGACGGGCTACAGAGACTTGCGCAGGTTGACTGCCGGGATTCTGAGCGCTTCGCGATATTTCGCCACGGTGCGCCGTGCGACCACGAAGCCCTGTTCCGCCAGCAGTTCGGCTATGCGGCTGTCTGAGAGAGGCGTTTTTGCGTTTTCCGCTCCTATCAGTTGCTTGATGAGCGCGCGAATGGCGGTTGAAGACGCCGCGCCGCCCGTATCTGTCGAAACATGCGAACCGAAGAAGTATTTGAACTCGAGCGTCCCGAACGGGGTGAGCATGTACTTACCGGTTGTCACACGCGAGACAGTCGACTCGTGTAGGCCCAGCGTATCAGCAATTTCCCGCAAAACCAAGGGGCGCATGGCAATTTCGCCGTGCACAAAAAAGCTCTTTTGACGCTCGACAATGGCTTGCGCGACCCGCAGGATCGTCTCGAAACGCTGCTGGATATTCTTGATCAGCCAGCGCGCTTCCTGCAGTTGCTGGCGCAACGAACCGCTGCCCGGATCGCCCCGGTTATTGCGCAAAATGTTGGCGTACAGGTGGTTGATGCGCAGCTTCGGCACGACTTCGGGATTGAGCTCGGCCTGCCAGCCCTGGGCGGTTTTGCGCACCATGATGTCCGGCACCACGTAATCCGCTTCGGCCTTGCCATACGCTGCGCCGGGAAACGGTTCGAGAGAGCGGATCAGCATGTGCGCGTCGCGCAGATCGTCGTCGTTCGCCTTCAGATGCTTGCGCAGACGCGTGAAATCGCGCGCCGCAAGCAGTTCCAGATAATGGCTGACGATGTCGAGCGCAAGCGCGCGCGTAGGCGAGGGCTCGAGCCGCAACAACTGCAGCTTCAGGCATTCCGACGCGGAACGCGCGCCGACGCCCGCAGGGTCGAAACTGTGCAGCAGCGCGAGCGCCGCATTCATTTCGTCCAGATCGACTTCGAGTTCTTCGGGCAGGTCCGCGAGCACTTCTTCAAGCGTGGCGGCAAGGTAGCCGTCGTCGTCGAGCGACTCGATCAGGAAGGTGACGAGCGCGCGGTCGCGCTGACCGGCCTGCGTGACGCGCAGTTGCGCCATCAGGTGATCGCGCAGCGAAGTACTCGATTCGTGAATTTGCAGCGGCGGCAAATCGTCGTCGTCGGAGGCGTTGCCGGAGCGGCCGTAGTCGTCGAGATTCCATTGCGACGCGTCGCCGTTGCCGTCGCCCGAGAGGCCGTTGTATTCGTCCACGCCTTGCGGCTCGCCGTTCTCCGAGCGCTCACTGCTGCTGGACGACGAGCCATTGCCGCCCATCTGCTCGGGCGGCGCGGACGAACTGGGCGCCTGCGTGATCAGAGAGCCGTCGGACGCCACGCGCAGCGGGCTCGCGATCCAGTCGTCCTCGTTCTCGAGGAGCGGATTCTGCGAGATCGCCGTTGCCACTTCCTGCTGCAGTTCGAGCGTGGACAGCTGAAGCAGCCGGATGGACTGCTGCAGTTGCGGGGTCAACGCAAGATGCTGCGATAGGCGGAGTTGGAGGCTGGCTTTCATGGCAAGTTCAGATTCATTGTAGAGAGTTTGCCACGACCGCGATACCTTGCGAATTCGCAATTACCAATGCGTCCGCTTTCGACGGCGCCCGACGCGAGCCGCCCAGCTCGAAAACGAGCCGGAAACAACGCAAGGGGCCGACAACGCGCGCGGCGCCGCCGGTTCCCTGCGCCTTTACATGCGGAAATGCTCGCCCAGATAGACGCGCCGCACGCTTTCGTTTTCGATGATTTCGCTTGGCGCGCCGGCGGCGAGCACGCTGCCGTCGCTGATGATGTAAGCGTGGTCGCAGATGCCGAGCGTTTCACGCACGTTGTGATCGGTGATTAGCACGCCAATATTGCGCTGCTTCAGAAATTTAACGATCTTCTGGATTTCCAGCACCGCGATCGGGTCGACGCCCGCGAACGGTTCGTCGAGCAGAATAAAGCTCGGATTCGTGGCGAGCGCCCGCGCGATTTCCACGCGGCGGCGCTCGCCGCCCGACAGCGAAAGCGCCGGATTTTCACGCAAATGCGCGATTTGCAGTTCGTCCAGCAGCGCTTCGGTGCGGTTCGTGATGGCGTCTTTGGACAGGCGCTTGCCGTTGTCCTCGTGCTGCAGTTCGAGCACCGCGCGAATGTTTTCCTCGACGGAAAGCTTGCGGAACACCGAGGCTTCCTGCGGCAGATACGACAGCCCCAGCGAAGCGCGCTTGTGAATCGGCAAGAGGCTGATCGATTTGCCGTCCAGGTCGATTTCGCCGGCATCGAGCGGCACGAGGCCGACGATCATATAGAACGACGTCGTCTTGCCCGCGCCGTTCGGACCGAGCAGGCCGACCACTTCGCCGCTTTTCACATCGAGCGAAACGTCTTTGACGACCGTGCGCGAACCGTAGCGCTTTTTCAGATTCCGTACGACCAGCGAACTACTCGTACCTGCGGGCTTGCGATTGGGTAGGGACGCGGAGGTGCTCACTGATTCGGCGCTCCCTGAATCGTGGTGGACGGCGCGAGCGTGGCCGATGCGCCGTTCAGCGGCGCAGCGCCGCCGTTGCGCGGCGACAGCATCGCGCGCACGCGGCCGCTCGGGTTGCCCGGGCCGGCGACGTCCTTGCCCGCCTTCGCGGTATAGAAGTCTTTCTGGCCGTCATACGTGATGACGCTGCCGTGCACCTGATCGATCACGGTGGACAGACCCTGCAGGCGCTTGACGGTCGCATTCGTGGTAAGCGTGGTCAGATCCTGCTTGCCGTCGTAGTCGATACGAATAGCCGTGCCTTCGATGTATTCGTCGAGACCTTCGCGCTTCTGGCGGAAGTACGACAGATTGCCGCCGCTCGACGTGCCGGTCGCGTACTGATAGCCCTGCGGGTCTTGCGTCACTTCGACGCGATCGGCCTTGATCACGATCGTGCCCTTGGTGGCGACCACATGGCCGGTGAAGATGTTGACCTGCTTCAGGTCGTCGTAAGTCATGTTGTCCGCTTCGATGTTGAGCGGCTTGTCCTTGTCGGCGCGGTCCGCGTGCGCGAGCGGCGCGAAGCCGGCGAGCGGCAAGGCGACCAGGAGCGCAGTGAGTCCGGCGCGGCACGCCGACACGGCGCGCGAGCGGCCGGTATCAAAACGGGGGAACGATTCGTTCATGCAGTCACGCCTGGAATGGATTTACCCGGGTTGCTTGGGCGAGCTGCCGCCGGCGTCGGACGCGGCGATCGCGCCTTTTACGTTGCCGAAGAGCTTCATCACCCGGGTGACGTTGTTGTAGTTCATGCCGCTGGCGGTCATCACGGACACGCCGCGCTGAAGTTTAACCGGCTTTTCTGTCTCGATCACATCGTCGTTGACGAGCACGCGGAAATGCTCGGAATCGGCCTGCATCTGCGGATCGCCGTAGCCTGCGGAGCGCAGAATGCGGGCGTTGCCGTACAGATCGACGATGGACGCGTCGCCGTTCACCTTGCCCGTGTCGCCGGTCGCGGTCACAACCGGCTTGCCGGGCTGGAACGCGCGCATCGCGGGCTTCACGAGATCGCTCAGTTCGTCGTCTTCGTAATGAATCAGCGACTGCGCGGTCAGGCGATATTGCGTCGAGCCCGACTGGTCGAGTTCGGACACCGAGAAGTTGTCGGCGAAGTAGTCCGGCGTGTGCTCCTTGGGACGCACCACGCCTTCGTTTTGCCGCGGCAACGTGGCCTGCAAAAGCCACCACGTGATGCCCGCGAGCGCGGCCATCGCGACGAGCGGAATCAGCGAAGTCAGGCGAAACTGGTTGTTCATCCCACGAGGCCTCGCGTTTCGCCGCTGCAGGCGGCCGCGAGCAGCGCCTCGTACTTGTGCTGGGCGCGCAGTAGGGTGTCGCAGACTTCGCGTGCCGCGCCGTGACCGCCGCGCGCCTCGCTGACCCAATGCGCCCGCGCGATCACTTCAGGATGCGAATTGGCGGGCGCCGCCGCGAAGCCGACCTTCAGCATCACGCCGAGATCGACCCAGTCGTCGCCCATGTAGCCGCATTCGTCGGCGCTCATGCCGGTTGCTTCGAGCAGATCGGCGAATGCCTGCGGCTTGTTGTCGATGCCCTGATACACATGCGTGATGTGCATTTCCTTCGCGCGCGCCGCGACGATGCCCGACTTGCGGCCGGTGATGATCGCCGTTTCAATGCCGGCCTGGCGCAGCAGCTTCATGCCGTGGCCGTCCATGGAATTGAAGGCTTTCATCGTGTCGCCTTCCGCCGTGAAAAGCAGGCCGCCGTCGGTCAGCACGCCGTCGACGTCGAAAATCATCAGCTTCACGCGGCTCGCGCGTTCGGTAGCGGTAGGGGGCGCGACGGCCATCAGATCACCTTCTTCGAGAACAGGTCGTGCATGTTGAGCGCGCCGATCAGCTTGCCCGCTTCGTCGACGACCAGCATCTGATTGATGCGATGGCGCTCCATCAGTTCCACGGCTTCGACCGCGAGATGATCTGGACCGATGGTGCGCGGATCGGCGGTCATGACGGCGGCGATGGACAGCGCGCGGAAATCGCCGTCGCGCTCCAGCACGCGGCGCAAATCGCCGTCGGTGAAAATGCCTTTTACGCGGTCTTCCTGATCGACAATCGCGGTCATGCCCATGCGCTTCGCGGTCAACTGGAACAGCGCGTCGCGCACGGTGGCTTCAGGCGTGACCTTCGGCACCTGGTCGCCGGTGCGCATGACGTCGCTGACATACGTGAGCAGGCGGCGGCCGAGCGCGCCGCCCGGATGCGAGCGCGCGAAATCGTCGCGGCCGAAACCCCGCGCGTCGAGCACCGCGACGGCGAGCGCGTCGCCGAGCGCAAGCGCTGCGGTGGTGCTCGCGGTGGGCGCAAGATTCATCGGACACGCTTCTTTCGCGACGCCGGAATTCAGATGCACGTCGGCCAGTTTCGCCAGACTCGACGACGGCCGGCCGGTCATCGCAATCAGCTTCGCGCCGATCCGTTTGATGAGCGGCAGAATCGCCACGAGTTCTTCGGTTTCACCGGAATTGGACAGCGCGAGGAAGACGTCGTCGGCGGTGACCATGCCGAGATCGCCGTGGCTTGCTTCTGCCGGATGCACGAAGAAAGCCGGCGTACCCGTGCTCGCGAGCGTGGCCGCGAGCTTGCGCGCCACATGTCCCGACTTGCCGATGCCCGAGACCACCACGCGCCCACGGCAACCCAGGATGAAGTCGACCGCGCCGACGAACGCGTCGTCGAGCTGATCGCGAAGCGCGCGCACGGCGTCCGCTTCGATGTCGAGCACGTCGCGAGCGAGCGCGAGTGCCCGGTCGCCATTGATTTTCGCTATCATTCGCGAAGTATAGCAAAGGCGCCTGTTCGCCGCGCCGGGCCTGCTGTGCAAAGCCGCTGCCTCCATTGCCCGCTTTATCGCCCTGTATAACGGCCCCTCAACCTTGTCGCACGGCGTGTTCCGTGCGCGGTTCCGCTGACGAACGAGGACGCTTTACCCATGCGTTTTTGCCGATGATTTCCCCGCTGGAGATGACGCTCTTCCTGCTGCTGGCATCAGTAGCGGGCGTGGTGGTTTTTCGCTTTCTGAATCTTCCGCCGATGCTCGGCTATCTGACCGTCGGCATTCTTGTCGGGCCGAATGCGCTCGGTCTCGTTCCCGATTCGGTCGGCGCGCAGAATCTCGCCGAATTCGGCGTCGTGTTCCTGATGTTTTCCATCGGCCTCGAGTTCTCGCTCGCGAAGCTGCGCTCGATGCGCCGCCTCGTCTTCGGCCTCGGCCTGTTGCAGGTGCTCGGCACGATCGTGGTCGCCGTGTCGCTCGGTTTCGCGTTCGAGCGCTGGGTACATATCAAATGGCAGGCGAGCATCGCACTCGGCGGCGCGCTCGCGATGTCGTCGACGGCCATTGTCAGCAAGATGCTCGCGGAGCGCCTCGAGATCGAGACCGAGCACGGCCGCAATATCTTCGGCGTGCTGCTGTTTCAGGATCTCGCGGTGGTGCCGCTCCTCATCATCATTTCGGCGCTCGGCGGCGATTCGAAAGACCTGATGAACGCGCTCGGCATCGCGGCGATCAAGATCGTCGTCGCGTTGTCGCTGCTGTTGATCGTCGGTCAGAAGTTCATGACGCGCTGGTTCAACGTGGTCGCGCGGCGGCGCTCGCAGGAACTGTTCATTCTCAATCTGTTGCTCGTCACGCTCGGCTCCGCGTTCATCACGGACAAGTTCGGTCTTTCGCTTGCGCTCGGCGCGTTTATCGCCGGCATGCTGATCGCGGAGACGCCGTATCGTCATCAGGTGGAAGAAGACATCAAGCCGTTTCGCGACGTGCTGCTCGGGCTCTTCTTCGTCACGACCGGCATGCTGCTGAATCCGCGTGTGATCTGGGAGCATCCGCTGATCGTGCTCGGCTTCCTGATCGGGCCGACCTTGCTGAAGGCGGTGATGATCACGGGGCTTTCGCGGCTGTTCGGCGCGTCGCCGGGCGTCGCGATGCGCACGGGCCTCGGCCTCGCGCAAGCCGGCGAATTCGGCTTCGTGCTGCTGAATCTGATCCTCGACAAACATCTCGTCGACGCCACGCTGTTGCAGGCCATTCTCGCCGCGATGCTGCTCTCCATGCTCGCCGCGCCGTTCCTGATCCAGAACGCGGACCGTATCGTGCTGCGCCTGTCTTCGACCGAATGGATGATGCAGTCGCTGCAGATGACGCGCATCGCCACGCAGAGCCTGAAGCAAAGCGGCCACGTGATCATTTGCGGCTACGGCCGCGCGGGGCAGAACCTTGCGCGCATGCTCGAACATGAAGGTCTTTCGTACGTCGCGCTGGACCTCGACCCGGATCGCGTGCAAGCGGCGGCGACGGCGGGCGAATCGGTCGTGTTCGGCGATGCCGGGCGGCGCGAGTCGCTGCTCGCGGCCGGCATTCACCGCGCCGCGGCGATCGCGATCACGTATGCGAACACGCCGTCGGCATTGCGCGTGCTGCACAACATTCATGAACTTGAGCCGACCTTGCCGGTCATCGTTCGTACCGTCGACGACGCCGATCTGGAAAAGCTGCTGGCCGCAGGCGCAACCGAGGTGATTCCGGAGATTGTCGAAGGCAGCCTGATGCTCGCATCGCACACGCTGGTGGTGATGGGCGTGCCGATGCGCCGCGTGGTGCGCCGCGTCGAGGAAATGCGCGACGAGCGCTATGCGCTGCTGCGCGGCTATTTCCACGGCGCCGACGACATGGACGACGACGACGGTCACGAACAGGTGCGGCTACAATCGGTCCCGGTCGATACGAATGCCGACGCGGTCGGCCGCACGCTGGCGGAGCTGGGCCTGTACGAACTCGGTGTCGAAGTCACGGCGATTCGCCGGCACGGCATTCGCGGCGTGGAGCCCGATCCGTCGACCAAGCTGCGCGCGAGCGACATCGTCGTGTTGCGCGGCTTGCCGGAGCAACTGGCGCAGGCCGAGGAGCGGCTCTCGAAACACCGCCGCGCGGGCGCCGCCGCGGCATAGCGAATGCGCGGCACGGTCCGCGCGTCCAGCATCGATTCAGCTTTTCATTGGGCCTTACGCGGTCCATCCGGAGACATCATGTCAAACGCGCTTGCGAGCGCGCCGCTCGACGCGGCCGACTACATCAAGAGCCACATTCGCACGGTTCAGGACTGGCCGCAGGCCGGCGTGCAGTTTCGCGACATCACGCCGCTGTTGCGCGAGCCGAGATCGCTGCGTGTGCTGATCGACCTGTTCGTGCAGCGTTATATCGACGCCAAGCTCGACTACATCGCCGGGCTCGACGCGCGCGGTTTCATCATCGGGCCGATTCTCGCGTATGAGCTGAACCTCGGCTTCATTCCGATCCGTAAGGAGGGCAAACTGCCCTACAAGCGCGCGTCGCAATCGTACGAGCTCGAATACGGCACGGCCACCGTGGAAATTCACGAGGACGCGTGCAAGCCGGGCGACCGCGTGTTGATCGTCGACGATCTGATCGCGACCGGCGGCACGATGATGGCCGGCAAGATTCTGCTCGAGCGGCTCGGCGCGGTCGTCGTTGAAGGCGCGGCGATTATCGACTTGCCCGAGCTTGGCGGCTCGAAGCTGCTCGCGGGCGGCGGTCTGCCGCTTTATACCGTGACGAGTTTCGACGGTCATTGAGCGCGGCGCCACGCCGCTGTGTGCGCCTTGCTGTCCGCATAAAGAAAGGTAGGTAAGAACGATGCCCAACTTCGCCTTGTTCCTCGCCACATCGATTGCGATCACGATGGCGCCCGGTCCCGACAATCTGCAAGTGCTCGCGCGCGGCATCTCGCAGGGCCGCGCCGCGGGTCTCGTCGCGGCGCTCGGCTTTGCGACGGGCATCACGTTCCACACGACACTGGCCGCGCTCGGCGTGGCCGCGTTGCTGCGCTCGTCGCCGCTCGCGTTTGAGGCCATCAAACTGGCCGGCGCCGCGTATCTCGTGTGGATCGGCATCAAGGCGCTGCGCAGCCAGGGCCTCGCGACCGCTCACGAACGCGCGCCGCAACCGTTGATGACCGTGTTCCGTCAAAGCGTGCTCGGCAATCTGCTCAATCCGAAAGTGACGCTGTTCTTTGTCGTGTTCCTGCCGCAATTCGTGCAGACCGGCGGTGCACAAAACGGTGCACAAAGCGTCACGGTGCAGATGCTGGAACTCGGCGCGCTTTTCATGTTGCAGACGCTGGTGGTGTTTTCGCTGTTCGGCGTGTGCGCGGGAATGATCGGCGGATGGCTGAGGCGGCGGCCGCGCGTGGGTGTGTGGCTCGACCGTCTTGCGGGCGCTACGTTTATTGCACTGGGAATTCGCGTCACGTTGCGCGACTAATCAGCTACGCGGCTGACGACGTGCCGCACTTGTCGTCCAGCCTCGCTGGAAAAAATGTGGAGTGTCGAATGAGTTTGCCTTGCCTCGTTGCCGCGCGCCGCTTCGATGCTCACGCGCATCTGCCGCTCTGGATCGACGCCGAGCAGGTCGGCTGGATTCGTTCGGACGACGTACGTTTGCTCGCGCGCTGGCCCGACGTGTTCGAGATCGACGATGCGCGCGTGAAGCTCGCGCCGGCCTTCAACACAGTCGATCTGCGCAGCGCGGCGCTCGGTTCGGTGATCGGCGCTCTTGCCGCCGACGGGCGCATTCCAGGCTGGCGCAACGAGACCTACGCGATCCGCAACGCGTTCGACGCGCGGCCGCTCGCGTACATCGAGCGCGCGGCGTCGCGCTTCTTCGGCACGATGACGTACGCGGTGCATCTGAACGGCGTCGTAGAATATGCGGACGGCGGCGCGCCGGGATTGTGGATCGCGCGCCGCAGCGACACCAAGGCGACCGATCCGGGCATGCTCGACAATGTCGTGGCGGGCGGAATCGGCTGGGGTTTCAGCGTCGAGACGACGATCGTCAAGGAATGCTGGGAAGAAGCCGGCATTCCCGAGGAAATCGCCGTGCGCGCCGTGGCGGGGCGCACCGCTTATGTGCTGCAATCGTTGCCGGAAGGCACACAGGCCGAGCAGATTTTCATCTACGACCTCGCGCTGCCGGCCGATTTTGCGCCGCGTAATCAGGACGGCGAAGTCGGTGAGCACCGGCTTGCCCGCATCGACGAAGTGGCGCGCTGGATCGAGGAAGGTGCAATGACCGTCGACGCGAGTCTCGCCACGCTCGACTGCCTGCTGCGTCGCCGCTGGATCGACGAAGAGGCATGCCAGGGAATAGAGGCGCTGTTTACGCCGCCCATAATGGGTTGACAGCAGCGCGGCGCGAGACGCCTGGCGTTGAAACCAGCGACACCGAACAAACCACGCATTGAAGAAGGGAGTCACCCAGGTCATGTCGACCGATCACAGCTTTATCCTCAAACTGTCGTGCGCCGATCGGCCCGGCATCGTCCACGCCGTGTCGGGCTTTCTGTTCGAGCGCGGCAGCAATATTCTCGACTCCGCGCAGTTCGGCGACAGCCGCACCGGCGAGTTCTTCATGCGCGTGCATTTCCAGCAGGTGGGCGGCGATCCGGGGCTCGACGCACTGCGCGTGTCGTTTGCGACGCTCGCCGAGCAGTTCGGCATGAACTGGGAGTTGCACGATGCATCGGTGAAGCCGCGCGTCGTGATCATGGTGTCGAAGATCGGCCATTGCCTGAACGACCTGCTGTTCCGCTACCGCACCGGTCAGTTGAACATCGAGATTCCGGCGATCATTTCGAACCACAAGGAGTTCTATCAGCTCGCCGCGAGCTACGACATTCCGTTCCATCATTTTCCGCTGCTGGGCGGCACGCCCGAGGCCAAGGCGGCGCAGGAAGCGCGCGTGCTCGAAGTGATCGACGAGCATCAGGCGGATCTCGTCGTGCTCGCGCGCTACATGCAGATTTTGTCGCCGAAGCTGTGCGAAGCGCTCGCCGGACGCGCGATCAATATTCATCACTCGTTCCTGCCGAGCTTCAAGGGCGCGAAGCCGTATTACCAGGCGTTCGACCGCGGCGTGAAGCTGATCGGCGCAACCGCGCACTACGTGACGACCGATCTGGACGAAGGTCCGATCATCGAGCAGGAAGTGGAGCGCGTGGACCACAGCATGACGCCGGAGCAGTTGACGGCGATTGGCCGCGACGTCGAATGCGTGACGCTCGCGCGCGCGGTGAAGTGGCACGTCGAGCATCGGGTGGTGTTGAACGGGAGTAAGACGGTGGTGTTTCGGTAGGAGGTTGGGGCCGCTGCCGCGGCTCGGCGTGATGTTGAGCGTCGCGGCGGCGCACCTTCGTTGTAATTCAAATGAAGCCGGTGCGTTTCGCACAATGCGTACGAACGTGTTAACGATGCGCAGTGCCAAGGCGTGGCGCTTGAAGATGCCGCCGCGATGAATTGCTCTCCTCCCGCCGCCTTATTCCGACGCCACCTCTTCCCGTGACCGCTCGGGCATCCGGTCGGCGTTGCGCGCGACTGGCGCTCTCTGAGTTTCCTCCACGCTCTGAGCCTTCCTCGCCTTCACCGCCGCCCCTCGGCGCGCATTCAGCTTCCTTAGCCAGATCAGCAATCCAGTCGCGCTCAGCACGGCCACTGCGATGCCGACCGCGCTAATCAATATCCGTCCGCCGACACCGAGAATACGACCCGAGTGCAGCGGAAATTGAACCTGCATGAAGATGTCGCCGGCCGTGCCCTTGCCGGGAATCTGCTTGCCGAGCAGTTTGCCGGTGGCCGCGTCCCAGTACATCCACGGGTTGCCGAGGCCCATGTCGCCGTGATCGTTGCCCGTCTCGTAGAAGCCGACGCCGTAGGTGTGCAGGAACTCCGCGTAGTACATGCCGCCCGGCGGCACGGCGATGTGCTGCGCCTTGCCGGCTTCTTCGGCGAGCTGCACGATGCGCTCGCGACTGAGCACGCCGTCGCCGGGCTTGGGCGCGCGGACGATCTCGGGATTGTTGATCGGGTCCGGCGTGAGCGTCGAAAACATCGACACGATGGGGCGCACAACGGGTGCGGCGAGATTCATCGACACCGACGTCAGCGCGACGATCATGAGCAGGCCCCAGATCCACACGCCGCCCGAGCGATGCAGGTCGAAGGTGAGCGCATAGCCGCCGCGCCCGAAGCGGAACGCGAGCGACTTGCGCCACGCCTTGAGACTCGGAAACGACAGGCCGAGCGCAATGACGCTGTCGAACAGCCAGACGATGCCGACCACGCCCATCAGCCAGACGCCGGCATCGACGCCGCCGGTAAACGGCAAATGCAGCGTGTAGTGCAGCTTGTAAATGAACGGAATCAGGTTGATGCGCGACAGGGAAAAGGCGCCCCATTCGCGGCGCCCCTGCACGTCGCCGGTGGCCGGATCGACGGCGATCTGGTTGAAGTCCAGCTTGTACGGCGCTCGCGTGGCCGGGTCGATGCGCGGCAGCACCATCATCTGCAACGTATGGCCGGGCTCGGCCGCGAGCGGCAGATACGTCACTTGCACGCGCGGATCGGCAGCCTCGACGCGCCGCGCGAGTTCCAGCCCCGACAACGCCGGCCCTGGCGTGCGCGCCTCGAAGAAGGACGGGTTGAGCGCGGCGTCGAGTTCGTGATCCCACGCGATCACCGCGCCGGTCAATCCCGCGACGAACAGGAACAGCGCCGTGGCCACGCCGAACCAGCGATGCAGGCGAACGAACTGGCGCCTCATGAGCGGGCCAACGAAAGCAAGAAAAAATCCGGGGGACGTGTCACTGCGAGAGTCGGCGCGTAAATGGGAATTGTTCGCATCTTAAGCGACGCACGTTGTCGGCGGCAAGTTCTCTGAAAGGTTTGCTAAGGCGATAGTTGCTGCGACGCGTCAAAACCCGTTGAAGTCCCGCTGCATAAGGCTTGGCCCACCGTCCGCGCGTGCCAAGTGCGGCAAAATGTCGCATGAAGGGGCTTACAATCCGCATAGTTTTTCGGCATCATCCCGTCCCGTGTAATGGGAATGATTCTCATTCGTTAAGTGAATCACCGACGACGGGAAAGGGAATGAACAAACATAACGGGGAAGCGCGTCCACAGAAAACGCGCACGAAGCGTCGATTGCACTGGGCCGCGTGCCTGGCGCTGACGGCCACTCAGGCGGCGCTCGCACAGTCAGTGCCGCCGGCGTCGACACCAGCGTCGCCATCGGCATCGGCGGATAGCGAAGACAAGGCGCTGCCGACGGTCAAAGTCACTGCGGCGCAGGACACCACGCAGCATCTGAAAGAGGACGTCGGCAGCGGAGCGCTCGGCACGCGTTCGCAACTCGATACGCCGTTTTCGACGACCGTCGTGACGAGCGAGGAGTTGCAGGATCGCCAGCCGTCGAAACTCGGCGACGTGTTCGCCACCGACGCCTCCGTGTCCGACAACGGCAACGCGTACAACGCGTGGGCCACGTATCTGACGGTGCGCGGCATGCAGCTCGACTGGCAGTCGGGTTTCAAAATCGACGGCATGCCGTTCAACAGCTATGGCATCACGATGCCGTACGAGCAGCTCGAAAAAGTCGAGTTGCTGAAAGGCCTGACCGGCTTCATGTACGGCTTCGGCGCGCCGGGCGGCGTCGTCAACTACGTGACGAAGAAGCCGCCGGTCTCGACGACGCCCGTGCGCAGCGTCGACGTCGGCTATTACACGGACGGCGTCTGGACCGAGCACGCGGACCTCGGCGGCCGCGTCGGCCCCAACGGTATGTTCGGCTATCGCCTGAACGCGACGCACGAGGAAGGCAAAACCTATAACGACGGCAACGTGCGGCGCGATTCGGTTTCGGTCGCGCTCGACGCCCGCATCACGCGCGACCTCAAGGCCACCTTCGGCGCGCTGTATCAGGAGCGCCATTCCACCGGCATCACCGGTTCGATTTCGACGGCGCAATACACCGGCACGTCGCTCCCGCATACGATCAGCGGCGGCACCGGCGACCTGTCCGGTCCCGACCAGCATCTGAATACGAACCTGCAGCTCTACACGGCGGGGCTTCAGTACAACCTCGGCGAGAACTGGACGCTCAATGCGAGCTACAGCTACAGCAAGAGCTCGCGCGATCGCAACGAAAGCACGTACTACCTGCTGAACGGCGCGGGCGATTACACCGACAGCCGTTTCGCCGGCAAGGAAGGGCATCAGCTGAGCTTGTGGCAGGTGTCCGCGGAAGGCCAGGTGAAGACCGGACCGCTGCAGCATCAACTCGTATTCGGCGCCGCGTATCAGCGGCAGACGAACGACTACGGCGCGAACAGCTTCTTCGGGCAGATCGGCACGGGCAACATCTATCAGCCGAATACGAACACGTTCGGCGGCGCGTCGAACTACTACACGTATCGCGACAGCGACATCACGCAGAAGGCGCTGTTCGCGAGCGACACCATCCAGTTGACGCAGCGTTGGTCGGTGCTCGGCGGCGTGCGGTACACGAACTACGAGCAGCACGGCTACTCGACCAGCGGCGCCACAACGTCGACGTACAGCCAGAACGGCGTGGTCACGCCGACCGTCGCGGTGATGTTCAAGCTCGCGCCGACCACGACGCTTTACACGAGCTACGTGGAGTCACTGGAAGCGGGCACGGTGGTCGGCGACACGTATGCAAACCGCGGCGAGCTGCTCAAGCCGTTGCGCAGCAAGCAGTACGAAGTCGGCATCAAGACGGAGCAGGGACGCTGGAGCGCGACGGCCGCGCTGTTCCGCATCGAACGCGGCGCGGCTTACGCGAACAGCGCGAACGTCTACACGCAGGACGGCGAGTCGATCTTCCAGGGCATCGAGATGGGCGGCGACGTGCGTCTCGGCAGCCACTGGAATGTCGGCGGCGATCTCATGTGGATCAATACGAAGTACGAGCGTGGCGCGGCCAACAACGGCAATCGCGTGGCGGGCGCGCCGCAGTTCGTCGTCGCCGGTCATGCGACTTACTCGGTGCCGTACGTGCCGGGTCTGCGCATCGGCGCGGACGCCAAGTTCACGGGCAATACGAACGTGCGGCCGTCGTCGAATCTGAACGCGCCGGGCTATATGCTCGTGAACCTCGGCGCGAGCTATGCGACGCGAATCGGCGGCTATGACGTGACGTTCCGCGCGGCCATCGACAACCTGCTCAACCGCCGTTACTGGGAATACCAGTACGCGGATTACGTGACGCCGGGCGATCCGCGCACGCTGTCACTGAACGCGCGCATCGACTTCTGACGATGAAAAAAAACGGCACCGCGGTGCCGTTTTCCTTGCCTGCGAGCCGAGCGGCGCGCAACGAACCTAAACCAGCCTCAGATAAATCAGCTCACGCTTGATATACGCATAGAAGATCGGCGCGGCGACCACGCCCGGCAGACCGAACGCGGCTTCCATGACCAGCATCGCCACGAGCAGTTCCCACGCGCGCGCCTCGATCTGTCCGCCGACGATCCGCGCGTTCAGGAAGTACTCGAGCTTGTGGATCAGGATCAGAAACGCGAGCGACATGACCGCGGCAGGAAAGCTGACCGACAGCGCGACCGCCACGATAATCGTGTTCGAAATCAGATTGCCGATGACCGGCAGCAAGCCGACGATGAACGTGATCAGCACCAGCGTTTTCGACAGCGGCAACTGGTCGTGGAACATCGGCAGCACGACCAGCAGGAAGATGCCGGTGAATACCGCGTTGATCGCGGAGATTTTCACCTGGGCGAACACGATGCGGCGAAACGCGTCGGCGAAACGCGTCACGCGCGTGACGAACGCCGTGGACAGCGGCAGCCGCTGCATATGCTTCTGCGCGCTGACCGCGATAATCGCGCCGATGATCATGCCGATCAGAATGTGCGTGAACGCGCGCGCCGCCGTCTTGCCGCTTTGCTGGAGCATGTTCGCGTGCGTCTGCATCAGCTCGCCGGCCTTGGCTTTCATCTGCTCGGTGTCGACCGGCAGAGAGCTCGCGATGAATTGCGGAATCCGGCCGCGCGCCTGATCGATCAGTTGCATCGCCTGGTCGAGCAGCTTCTGCACGCTCGGCACGTCGTTCTCGAAGTGCTCGATGACGCCGAGCGTGAGGCCCGTGAGCGCGCCGACGATCACCGTCGAGAGAATCACGACCGCCAGCCAGCGCGCCCGCCCGCTCGACATATGCCGCTCGATGCGCGGCGCGATGGTATGCACGAGCTGGAACACCAGCAGCCCGGCGAGCAGCGCGCCGAGCAGCCGGAGCTGGATCACCGCCCACATGCCGAACAGCATCAGCACATAGCTGCCGATCTCGACCGCCGAGAGTTTCGGCAGGCTCATATTGCTGGTCAGCCTGACCGGGCGTGGGCGCAGGTCCTGCACTTGCCCTTCTTCGCTCGCCTGATTCCGCTTGGCCATGGCTTATCCGTCTCCAACCCGTGTTGTGCAGCGTTACTTTTTACTGGCCGCGCGTTTCAGCAAAGGCGCCAGGTATCTACCGGTAAAACTTGCTTTGGACTTCGCGATCTGCTCGGGCGTGCCTTGCGCGATGATCTGGCCGCCGCCCGCGCCGCCTTCCGGACCCATGTCGATGACCCAGTCGGCAGTTTTGATTACATCGAGATTATGCTCGATGATCACGACGGTATTACCCTGGTCGCGTAACCGATGAATAACTTCCAGCAGCAGCGCAATGTCATGAAAGTGCAACCCGGTCGTGGGTTCGTCGAGAATGTATAGCGTGCGACCGGTATCACGCTTGCTCAGTTCCAGGGATAGTTTGACGCGCTGCGCCTCGCCGCCCGACAGCGTGGTCGCGGACTGCCCCAGCCGGATATAGCCGAGGCCCACGTCGAGCAAGGTTTTCAGCTTGCGCGCGACGACCGGCACCGGCCTGAAGAACTCGTACGCGTGCTCGACGGTCATGTCGAGCACTTCGCTGATGTTCTTGCCTTTGTACTGCACGTCGAGCGTTTCGCGGTTGTAGCGCTTGCCGTGGCAGACGTCGCAAGGCACGTACACGTCCGGCAGAAAGTGCATTTCGACCTTCAGCACGCCATCGCCCTGACAGGACTCGCAGCGGCCGCCCTTCACGTTGAACGAGAAACGCCCCGGGTCGTAGCCGCGCTCCTTGGCGGAGGGGACGCCCGCGAACAGTTCGCGGATCGGCGTGAAGAGGCCCGTGTAAGTGGCCGGATTGGAGCGCGGCGTGCGGCCGATCGGCGACTGGTCGACGTTGATCACCTTGTCGAAATGCTCCAGTCCCTCGATCGACTCGTACGGCGCGGGCTCCGTGGACGACCCATAAAGGTGATGCGCGACCGCCTGATACAGCGTGTCGTTGATGAGCGTCGACTTGCCCGAGCCCGACACGCCGGTCACGCACGTCAGCAGCCCGACCGGCAGATCGAGCGTGACGTGCCGCAGATTGTTGCCGTGCGCCTCGACGATGCGCAGATGCCGCTCGTCCGGGTCCTTGCGCTCGTCCGGATACTCGATGGTGCGCGCGCCGGACATGTACTGCCCCGTCATCGAAGCCGCATTGGCCTGCACCTGCTTCGGCGTGCCCTCGGCGATCACCATGCCGCCATGCTCGCCCGCGCCCGGACCCATGTCGACCACGTAGTCGGCCATGCGGATCATGTCTTCGTCGTGCTCGACCACGATCACCGAGTTGCCCAGATCGCGCAGATGCTTGAGCGTGGAGATCAGCCGGTCGTTGTCGCGCTGATGCAGTCCGATGGACGGCTCGTCGAGCACGTACATCACGCCGGTGAGGCCGGAGCCGATCTGCGACGCGAGGCGAATGCGCTGCGCCTCGCCGCCCGACAGCGTTTCGGCGCTGCGTTCGAGCGACAGATAATCGAGCCCGACGTTGTTCAGGAACATGAGCCGCGCGACGATTTCCTTGATGACCTTGTCGGCGATCTCGCGCTTCGAGCCTTCGAGGCGCAGCGTCTGGAAGTAGCCGAGCGCATCGCGCAACGGCCAACCGCTGATTTCGTAGATGCCGCGCGCGTCGCCGTCCGCGCCGATCCGCACGAAGCGCGCTTCGCGGCGCAGCCGCGTGCCCGCGCACGCGGGGCACGGCTGATTGTTCTGGTACTTGGCGAGTTCCTCGCGCACCGCGGCCGAATCCGTTTCGCGGTAACGCCGCTCCAGATTCGGAATGATGCCTTCGAACACATGCTCGCGGACCGACGCGCGCCCGCGCTCGTTGATGTACGAGAACGGAATTTCCTGCTTGCCCGAGCCGAACAGCAGGATCTTGCGGACCTTTTCCGGCAGGTCTTCGACGGCGGTGTCGATGTCGAAATCGTAGAACGCCGCGAGGCTTTGCAGCATCTGGAAGTAGAACTGGTTGCGCCGGTCCCAGCCCTTCACCGCGCCAGCCGCAAGCGACAGCGACGGATGCGCGACCACCCGCTTCGGATCGAAGAAAGTAATCTGGCCGAGGCCGTCGCATTCCGGGCACGCGCCCATCGGATTGTTAAACGAGAAGAGCCGCGGCTCCAGTTCCTGAAGCGAATACGAGCAGATCGGGCACGCGAACTTGGAACTGAACAGATGCTGCTTGTCCGTGTCCATTTCCAGCGCGATCGCGCGGCCGTCGGCGAGACGCAGCGCGGTTTCGAACGATTCCGCGAGACGCTGCTTCATGTCGGGACGCACCTTCAGGCGGTCCACGACCACGTCGATGGTGTGCTTGTCGTTCTTCTTCAGCTTCGGCAGCGAGTCGACGTCGTAGATCTTCGCGGCGCCTTCGTTGGCCGTGCCGCCGCCCGAGCGCACACGGAAACGGATGAAGCCCTGCGCCTGCATTTCCTCGAACAGTTCGACGTGCTCGCCCTTGCGGTCGGCCACGACCGGCGCGAGGATCATCAGCTTCGTTTCGTCCGGCAACGCGAGCGCCGCGTCGACCATTTGCGACACGCTTTGCGCCTCGAGCGGGATTTCGTGGTCCGGGCAATAGGGCGTGCCGACGCGTGCGAACAATAGCCGCAGGTAGTCGTGAATCTCGGTGACGGTGCCGACCGTCGAACGCGGGTTATGCGAGGTGGCCTTCTGCTCGATCGAGATGGCCGGCGACAGGCCCTCGATCAGATCGACATCGGGCTTTTCCATCAATTGCAGGAATTGACGCGCGTACGCCGACAGGCTTTCGACGTAGCGCCGCTGTCCTTCCGCATAGAGCGTGTCGAACGCGAGCGACGATTTCCCCGAGCCGGAAAGACCGGTAATAACGACGAGCTTGTGACGTGGTAGGTCGAGATTGACGTTCTTCAGGTTGTGGGTGCGAGCCCCACGAATACGGATTTGTTCCACGGATTTATTCCATGAACTGCGGAAAGAGGAAGAGGCTAAACCTGCTACTATAACGACTTTTCAAGGCCGCCGTTACGGCTTCCTGACGGCCTCAACAAGGCCTTAGGCGTGCTGTAAGACTGCGGCCAGGCGCTGCGGCAAAAATCTAACTGGGGCCGTTTTCCGTCAGTGCAAGGCGTCTCCCGGGAAAGCCGTCCGGCCGTGCTGCCCGGTCCGCGACCAGCTCATTCAAAGAACGCTTCCGATGTCCAATCCGTCCGCCACATCTTCACGCATGAGCGCGCCTGAACTGCGCGCGACCGTGTCGCTTGCCGCCATCTTCGCGCTGCGCATGCTCGGTCTCTTCATGATCATGCCGGTGTTCTCCATCTACGCGAAGACGATTCCCGGCGGTGACAACGTGCTGCTCGTCGGCATCGCGCTCGGCGCGTACGGCGTCACGCAGTCGATGCTGTACATCTTCTACGGCTGGGTCTCCGACAAGGTGGGCCGCAAGCCGGTCATCGCGACGGGGCTCCTGATCTTCGCGCTTGGCAGCTTCGTCGCGGCGGGCGCGCACGACATGACGTGGATCATCGTCGGCCGGGTGATTCAGGGCATGGGCGCGGTGTCGTCGGCGGTGATTGCTTTTATTGCCGACCTCACCGCGGAAGAGCACCGCACGAAGGCGATGGCGATGGTCGGCGGCAGCATCGGCATGTCGTTCGCGGTGGCGATTGTCGGCGCGCCGATCGTCTTTCATTGGGTCGGCATGAGCGGGCTGTTCACGCTGGTCGGCGTGTTTTCGATCCTGGCCGTGGGCGTCGTGCTGTGGGTCGTGCCCGATGCGCCGAAGCCCGTGCATGTGCGCGCGCCGTTCGCCGAAGTGCTGCACAACGTCGAACTGCTGCGCCTGAATTTCGGCGTGCTCGTTTTGCACGCCACTCAAACGGCATTGTTCCTCGTGGTGCCGCGCATTCTCGAAGCGGGCGGCCTGCCGGTCGCGTCGCACTGGAAGGTGTATTTGCCCGTCATGGGACTCTCGTTCGTGATGATGGTGCCGGCGATCATCGCCGCGGAAAAGCGCGGACAGATGAAAACCGTGCTGCTCTCTGCGATCGCTCTTATCCTGTTCGGACAGTTGTTATTGGGCGTCGCTCCGCATACGATTCTGAGTGTGGCGGCCATCCTCTTTGTGTACTTTCTCGGCTTCAATATTCTCGAGGCGTCGCAGCCTTCGCTGGTGTCGAAACTGGCGCCGGGCAACCGCAAGGGCGCGGCTGCCGGCGTGTACAACACGACGCAGTCCATCGGTCTCGCGTTGGGCGGCATGATCGGCGGCTGGCTGTTGAAAGTGGATGGCCCCAGCACGGTGTTTTTTGCGTGCTCGGGGCTCGTCTTATGCTGGCTTATAATCGCCGCAAAGATGAAACAGCCGCCGCGCAAGGCCTGAAGAATTTCGCGGCGCACGCAGCATATTCGGGGCCTATCCCGGCATCACCCAGAACTCACCCGGCGGCGGGCAGAGGCGCATTCCGATCCACGGCCCGCAGGCCATGAGACGCGAACCGCGAATTGCCGCGCCGCCCGACATGGAATCAACAGGAGAAACTCATGGCATCCGTGAACAAGGTCATTCTCGTCGGCAATCTCGGAGCCGATCCGGAAGTCCGTTATCTTCCGAGCGGCGACGCAGTGGCGAATATCCGCCTTGCCACGACGGATCGGTACAAGGACAAGGCATCCGGCGAGATGAAGGAAGCCACCGAATGGCATCGCGTGTCGTTCTTCGGCCGCCTCGCGGAGATCGTGTCCGAATATTTGAAGAAAGGATCTTCGGTCTATCTGGAAGGACGTATTCGCACCCGCAAGTGGCAGGCGCAGGACGGCACCGACCGTTACTCGACGGAAATCGTTGCCGAGCAGATGCAAATGCTGGGCGGCCGCGGCGGCTCGATGGGCGGCGGCGATGAAGGCGGCTATAGCCGCGGCGAGCCGTCGGAGCGCAGCGGTGGTGGCGGCGGCGGCCGTGCGATGTCGGGCGGCGGTTCGCGTGGCGGCAGCGGCGGTGGTGCTGGTGCTGGCGGCGGTGGTGGTTCCAGCCGTCCGAGCGCGCCGGCCGGCGGTGGGTTCGATGAGATGGATGACGATATTCCGTTCTGATCGGCCCGTAGCGCAAAGCCAGCAAAACCCCGCTTCCTCGCGGGGTTTTTTCTTTCCAGCCGTCGTCACCGCCCCAAATGCGCCAACGCATCCCGCATCGGCGCACTCGAAATCATGATCGGCCCGGTCAGCGGCGTATCGAGATCCACGATCACATAAATAGCCGACGCAATCGACACAGCCCCGAGCGTAATCGTCACTAGCGCCAGTGCATTGCGCGGCGCGATCAACCCGAAGCTCAGGAAGATCACGCAAAGCCAGAACGTCAGCGTCTTGAAGAACGGCTGCGAAATCGAGCTATGCGCTTCCTCGATAATTTTCCAGCGCGCGTCCACGACGCGGCGAAACTGCGTGAGGCTGTCGTCGAGTGCGTGTTGTTGCAGCGGGTCATGCGCGCGCAACTGCCGCAATTGCCGGCCGACCGACGTCAGCAAATCTCCGAGCCGCACGTTTTCCAGTTTCTGCGAGTTGTCGGGCGAGCCGAGGTTTTTCGGGTAATCGCCGGCCGGCGCCGGCTCGCGCGGCCATGTCGATGCAACGGCCGCCGCCGTGTAGACGCGCAACAGCTTGCGCGCCGCGTCCGTGTCGCTGCCGTACTCCCTGAGCGTCGTGTCCAGCTCGATGATGTCGGCGGCGTAGGTGCGCAAATCGTTCGCGGCCGTGTCGAAGCTCGATTTCGCCGATGCCGTCATCAGACCGAGCACCAGCGCCGCGAACGTCACCAGCATGCCGATCACTAGTTGCACGAGTTGCACCGTTTCGTGCGCCTTGTGCTCCTCGGGCAGCAGCGGCCGCAGCCACACGCCGAACCCCGTCGCCACCAGCAGCAGAACGAAAACCAGCAGAGCCGAGCCTATTTCCGACATAAAAGTGCTCCCAGTGGCGCTCGCGTCGACAGGCGGCATCCGGCTAGCGTGCCACGAACCCGGCGGGCCCGCCATGCGGCGCTTCGAGGCCGGTTGCCGTCGTCGAAATGTTGATGCGACGCAAACGCTTGCGTCATCACCATAAAGTTTCCAGTTATTTCGCCGTAGTCCCTATCTGTGGCATTCGCTTAAATTCTGACAAAAGTTGCGGACCATGCCGAACGGGCTTGGGCGCAGCACGCGTGGCCGGGCACATTTTCACTGAGTATTCGGTCAGGCAGCCCAAATGGAGACTAGCCCGATGCTGAAAAATCTGTCGATTCGCAGTTGCCTTACCTTGATGATCGCGTTCTTTGCCGCCGCGCTGCTGCTGGGCGCCGCGGCCGGGCTTCTGTCGCTGCGCTCGAGCAACGCGTCGCTGCAGCAGATGTACACCGTCGATACGCCCGCCGTCGCCGATCTTGAAGGCAGCGCCGGGCAGTTGCTGCGGCTGCGCCTCGCGCTGGCCACTTATTCGTCGCTGGTGGATCTGAACGACCAGGACGGCGCGAACGCCGTGCTCAAGCGCTTCGATCAATACCAGAAAGCGTCCGACGAACGCCTCGCCCACTATTTGAGCCGCGCCAGCGCCGACGAAACCGAGCAGCGGCTGATCAAGGACATGCAGACGAAGCGCGACACGTTCCTGCACGAAGGCGTCGAACCGGCGTTCGCCGCGTTGAAGGCGGGCGACCATCCCACGTTCCAGCAATTGCAGGCGCGGAAGCTGCCGTCGCTGTACAGCGCCTATGAAAAAGCGATGCTCGCGCTCGAACAGCTCCAACTCGATCACGGCGCGCAGCGCTATCAGAGCGCACAAGACCTGTTTTACGCGATCTGCGTGACGGTGGCGGTCGGCATCGTCGTGTCGCTGCTCGGTTCGCTGATCGGCCGCGCGGTGCTGGTGCGCGCAATCGTGACTCCGGTCGATGCCACCATCGCGCAGTTCCAGCGGATCGCGAATGGCGACCTGACCGGCCGTATCGTCGTGACGAGCAATAACGAAATGGGGCGCCTCGCCGCCGCGCTGCGCAAGATGCAGGAATCGCTGATCGCGACGGTGACGTCAGTGCGGCAAGGCACGGAATCCATCGACAGCGGCGTGAGCGAAATCGCCGCCGGCAACACGGATTTGTCGCAACGCACGGAAGAACAGGCTGCGTCGCTCGAGGAAACGGCGGCGAGCATCGAAGAGCTTACGTCGACGGTCAAGCAAACGGCGGACAACGCGAAGCAGGCGAGTTCGCTCGCCCAAGGCGCATCGACGCTCGCTGCTCAGGGCGGCGAACTGGCGGACAAGGTGGTCGGCACGATGCACGAGATCGTCGACGACTCGCGGCGTATTGCCGACATTGTCGGCGTGATCGAAGGGATCGCTTTCCAGACCAACATTCTCGCGCTGAACGCGGCCGTCGAGGCGGCGCGTGCCGGTGAGCAGGGCCGCGGTTTTGCGGTCGTCGCGAGCGAGGTGCGTTCGTTGGCACAGCGAAGCGCCGCGGCTGCGAAGGAGATCAAGGCGCTGATCGACGCGTCGACGGCGCGCGTCGAAAACGGCTCGCAACTGGTCGAGCGCTCGGGCTCGACGATGAGCGAAATCGTGCAGGCGATCTCGCGTGTGAGCTCGATCATGGGCGAGATCGCGGCAGCGGCAACCGAGCAGAGCGCGGGTATCGACCAGGTGAATCTCGCCGTCGCGCAAATGGATGAAGTCACGCAGCAGAATGCCGCGCTCGTCGAGCAAGCCGCGGCGGCCGCGAGTTCGCTGGAGGAACAGGCGCGAAGGTTGACGTCGGCGGTGGCTGTGTTTCAGACGGAGGGTGGTTCGTCGTCGCGGGTCACGGCGGCGTTGGGGCGCGGTAACGGTAACGGCGTTGCGGCTCAGTTTGCCGCAAGCGAGGCGGATGAGTTCGCCACGGCTTGATGCGTTTGTGAGCGGTTTGGCGGGTGAGGCGAGGTAGGGTGCGTCAGGTGGCGGCGCGCTGTGCCGCACCGCACGGCGAACGAACCGCGAACAACGCACCGCCAGCAACGCACCGCGAACAACGCACGTCCTCTGAAGCCCGCCTTACTGCATAGCCGCATAATACTTCGCAAGACTATCTATCTCCGCCGACGTCATCTGCCGCGTCACATTGCGCATCTGCTCATTGATGTCGTTGCGACGCGCGCCTGAAGCAAACGCCCGCATTTGCGCGGCCAGATAAATCGACGACTGCCCGCCGAGCCACGGCGCCGAGCCTTTGCGGTCGAGCTGTCCGTGGCACGCCGCACACGGCGCGATATTGCGCTGCGGATCGCCCTGCATCGCGAGCCGCACGGCGTTCGCATCGGGCGTGCTGCCGGTCGGCGCGACTTCCGCTGCCGGACCTCGCGGCAGTGACGCATAGTAAGCCGCGAGATCGTGCAGATCCTGATCGCTGCGGGCCGCGACGATCGGCTGCATGATCGAGTTTTGCCGCACACCCTGCTGATAATCGCGCAACTCCTTGTAGACCACATCAGCGTATTGACCTGCCAATGCGGGCGCCGTGACCTGCACGGTGCCGAGCACGCCGTGGCACATCGAGCAGTTCTGCGTCGCGATCGTCGCGCCGCGCCCGATCGAATCCGCGTCGGCCCGCACGCGCCGCAACGGCGGCAGCACGACCACGTCGCTCGGCGCCGGGCCCGCCACGTTCGCGCCGCCATACCAACTCGACGGCGCGCCCGCCGCGCCGCAGATGGTTGCCCACAAACCGCGGCCCGCGAACGCGCTGTTCGCCGAAGGCAGCCAGACAAAGCCGATCAGTATCGCGATGACGGCAATCGCGAGCGTGCCGCCGACGCTCACCGTGAACCACGGGTTGCGCAAGCTGAAGACGCGTTCCTGATTCATCGCTGGGCTCCGACGACGACCGCGGGCACCGAAGTCTGCGGCAGTTTGAGCAATTGAACGATGGGCACGCTGTAATTGACGACGGTCAGGCCGATCATCAAGGCGACCCACAAGCCGAAGGTATTCAGCGCGGCCGGCACGCGTTCCACCGGATGAACCGCGCTCGCGAAGCGGAAGCGTTGCTGCTCAACCGCGGGCCCGAACTGCGACTTCGCGAGAATGTAGATGAAGAGCGCGCCCGATACCGCGAGAATCAGGCCGCCCACTGCCGACACACCGACCCAGAACGCCTGCGATTCGAGTCCCGGCATCTTGTAGTCGTAGTAAGCCATGCGGCGCGGCGCGCCGAGCAGCCCGACGTAATGCCACGGCAGCGTGACCACCAGCATGCCGATGAACCATAGCCACAACTGCGTGCGTACGAGCTTCACCGACACGATCGCGCGGCTCGTCAGTTGCGGCCACAATTCATAAGCGATCGCGAAGTACATGATGACGATCGCGCCGCCGAAAATCAGATGGAAGTGCCCGGTGACCCACTGCGTGTTGTGCACCGTCGAGTTCAACTGATAGCTCATGTTGATAAGGCCGCCCGCGCCGCCGAGCCCGAGCATCACGAACGAGAACGCGATGACGAGCATCATCGGATTCTGCCAGGGCAATGCCGTGAGCCAGCCGAACGCACCTTTGCCGCCGCGCAGCCTGCCGGCAATTTCCACCGACGCGCAAATCGTGAACACCGTCAGCAGCGTGGGCACCGACACCATTCCGGTGAAGACCGCGTGCAGAAACTTGAAGCCCGAGCCGACCTGCGGATCGACAAACAGATGGTGAATGCCGATCGGCATCGCGAAGACGAGAAACAGAATGAACGACACGCGCGCCATCGAATCGCTATAAAGCCGCCCGCCGATGGCTCGCGGCACCAGCGTGTAGTACGCGATGTATGCGGGAATCAGCCAGAAGTAGACGATCGCGTGCAGCGTCCACGAGAACAGGATGCGTGAGAGGCCGGCGTCGATCGTATTGGTGAGGCCGAGCGCGACCGGCAGAATCTGAAAGAGGATTTCGAGCGCCGCGCCGACCGCGGTCCACGCCCACAGGTACGCGCCCGCAACGTTGGCGAACATCGCAAGCGGCACCGGTTTGCCGGGGTTCGCGCGCCTCCAGATACGCAGATTCACGTGCATCAGCGCGACCCAGATCCATGAGCCGACCACCACCAGCACCACGCCGAGGTAATAGAAAGGGCTGCCGATCATCGGCGGATAGAAGGTGTAGAGCACCGAGGCTTTGCCGAGTGCCACGGGCACCATCGCCATCACCGCGCCGACCGCCAGCATGATGAACGCGGCCCATGCCCACTTGAGGCCGGCGAGGCGCTGCGCGAGCGCAAGCTCGACGATGGCGTAACCGAAGCCCATCGACACCAGCGTCGGCAGCACGTAGGCCATCACCGAGCCGTGCGCGGTCACCGAGCGGTAGTAGAGTTCCGGGTCGCCGATCCAAGGCGCGAGCGGGCTGCGCACCAGCATCTGCCAGGCGCCGAGAAAGAGCGCAATGATGAACGCGATAAAGGCGAGCCAGAAATGCGCGAGAACGAGTCGCTTAGCGTGAAACACAGCTCAGCCTCCGTGTTTGTCGGGCCTGCTCGAAGAAGGCCGCTTTGTCGATCACCTTCACATGCGCCCACATCGCCTGATGACCGAAGCCGCAGAACTCGTGACAGGGCATGGTGTGATCGGCGGGCGCGTCGAAGCGCGTGTTCAGCGTCGCGACGTAGCCTGGCACGACCATCGTGTTGATGTTGGTGTCGGTGACGAGCAGGCCGTGCACGACGTCGGCGCTCGTCGTGCGAATGGTGATCGGCGTGTCCGCGGGCACAAGCAGGCACTGCGGCGTGAACGAATACTGCTGCGCGATGAAACGCACGATCACGGAGCCGTCCGGCTCGACCGCGCTGCCGAGATTGTTTTCGACGAATTCTCCCGAGAGTTGCAGGCGTGACGGGTCGATGGTTTCCACGCGCGACGGCGGCATCATCGCCCAATGCAGTCCGGAGTACACGATCACGGCGAGCATGAGCACGATCAACGCGCTGACGAAGATCGCCCAGCGGCGTTCGGCGCGCAGCGCGACCGCGTGGCCGCTGCCTGGTGGATGTTGAGGTTGCGGTTCGGTGGACATGATCAGTGCACGACGCCGCGCGGCAGAAACACGAGGAAGTAGAAGCCGAACCAGATCGCCATGACGATCAGCGTAGCCACGCCCGCCACCGCAACGGCGCCGTGCGGACCGGCGGCCACCACGCGTTCGACGTCTTCATCCGTGGATGGGCCCGCGGTGCGGGTATCGTTCGCTTCCATCAAGGGCTTCTCCAGTTTCCGATGCGGCGGTTCAATCGCGGCTGCTGCCGCTACGGGACGTGCCGCGCTAATGCAGCGGCGCCTTGCGCAGTTCGTTGACTTCGCGTGCGGTCACGGGCTTGCCGTGGTTGCCCCACGCGGTGCGGATATACGTCACGACGGCGGCGGCTTCGGTGTCGTTCAACTCCTGCGCGAAAGGCGGCATGCCGTAGGGCTCCGGGTTGCGTCGCGTGCCAGGCGGGAAGCCGCCGTTCAGCACGATGCGGATCGGGTTCACCGCGGAGTCCATTTCGATCGACTGGTTCGCGGCGAGCGGCGGATAGTGCTGCAGCTTGCCTTCGCCTTTTGCGCCGTGGCACAGCGCGCACTTGTCGGCGTAGATCTTTTCGCCGAGCGCGAATACGTTGGTGTTGGTCGCCGCCGACGGCCCGGACTTGCGGCCGCGATTGTCCGGCAGCGTCTTCAGATACGCGGCCATGGCCTTGGCGTCTTCGTCGGTCATGTATTGCAGGCTGTGGTAGGTGACCTCGGCCATCGGGCCATACACCGCGCCACGGTCCGAGATACCCGCTTGCAGCAGATCGACGATGTCCTTGATGCTCCAGTCGCCGAGGCCGCCGTCCTTGTCGGAAGTGAGCGAGGG
The DNA here is from genome assembly GCF_003058125.1 of Paraburkholderia sp. GV068. Taxonomy (NCBI): domain Bacteria; kingdom Pseudomonadati; phylum Pseudomonadota; class Betaproteobacteria; order Burkholderiales; family Burkholderiaceae; genus Paraburkholderia; species Paraburkholderia sp. GV068. Next base: position 24,331 of record NZ_QBUB01000017.1, on the reverse strand, counting down.
CGCATACCAGTTCTGCACCGGAATCAGCCCGCCGGCAAACTGCTCGCTTTGCGACGAGCCGCCGAGCATGTTGATCTTGGTGTGGCACATCGTGCAGTGCCCGAGTCCTTCGACCAGATACGCGCCGCGATTCCATTCGACCGAACGAGTCGGATCGGGCTTGAACTCGCCTTCGCGGAAATACAGCGTGCGCCAGCCATATAGCAATTTGCGCTGATTGAACGGGAAGCGCAGCGTGTGCTTGTGGTTCGCCTCGCGCACCGGTTCGACGGACTTCAGATAAGCGAAGATCGCGTCCGAGTCCTCGCGCGTGACTTTGGTGTACTGCGCAATCGGCATCGCCGGATAAAGCAGCTTGCCTTCGGGCGTGATGCCGGTGCGCATCATCCGGAAGAACGCGTCCTCGCTCCATGTGCCGATGCCGTATTGCGCGTCCGGCGTGATGTTCGGCGAATAGAGCGTGCCGAACGGCGTTTCCATCGCGAGGCCGCCCGCAAACAGTCTGCCGCGCGGCGCCGTGTGGCAGGCCACGCAGTCGCCCGCGCGCGCAAGGTACTCGCCGCGCTTGACGATGTCGGGACGCGTGTCGGCGGCTGCGCCGGGTTGAACTGCTGCGCTTTCCGCAGCGCGAGCTTCGGCGACGACGAGCGGCAACGGCACGGCCATGCGCGCAAGCATCGCGCTGCCGCATACGAGCGCCGCGGCGGCGAGCAGCGCGAAGCGGCGGCGCATCGGCGTGCGAGGCGGACGAAGTGTCGGTTTCATTGCGGTTGGCTCCCGCATGCGAGAGGCAAGCGCTCCGCCGATGCCGGCGCGGGCCGCGGATCGGCTGGACGCGGTTGGCGCGCGAGCCACGTGGATACTGCGGTGATGTCCTTGTCGGTCAGCTTCACGGCGATCGAGTGCATGCAATCCGGCGCGAGCGCGTGGCGTGTGCCCGAACGCCAGGTGCCCATCTGCCCCGCGATATAGCTCGCGTGCAAACCGAGCAGGCCGGGAATGCCCGGCTGCTGGCCGGTCATGCGCGCGCCATGACACGCGATGCACGCGGGAATCTTGCGCGCCGGATCGCCTTGCGTCACGAGCCGCTGACCGGCGGCGAGCACCGCGGGCGAGACGTCGGAATGATCGGCATTCGGATAGGGCGGCTGAAGATCGGCGAAGTACTCGCTGATCTTGTGCAAATACTCGTCGGGCAGAAATGCGACCAGGTAACCCATCGGCGGATAGGTACGGCCGCCGTCGCGGAATGCGATGAGTTGATTGAAGAGATAGTCGGCGGGCTTGCCGGCGATGCGCGGGAAGTAGTCGTTATTGAGGCCCTGACCTTGCACGCCATGACAAGAGGTGCAGGCGCGCACGCGCTCGTCCATGGCCGAAGGCATTGCGCCGGCTGCATTGCCGGCCGCTAGCGCGGCGCCGCTCCATAAGAGATGGAGCATAAACACAATGGCAAATCCCCAAGCTCTACGATGCACGTCGGGCCTCGCTGGGAAACGTTTTTTTGTCGGCTTGCTTCGCCCGCATTCGCGACTGGGCTGCTTTCCAGTCACCACGCACAGCGGGTCTATCACTTTCTCTCTTACGACAGCACAGACTGCGAAGGGAAGCTTATTCTGGACAATAAAGTTGATTCGCCATTGCGATGCAATTGCTTGATTCAAATCAAGCAAGCGCGTGTATGTGCCGAAGACGGCGGCTCGTTGATTCGTCTCTGACCATCATAGATGCGCTTCAAAGCGCTTTCAATGCTTCAATTCGCACTGCACGCAAATTCCACAGCGGGCGAATGTGACAGTCCGATGTGCTTAACTGAAGAGCCGCATCAACGCTAGGCGCGCATTGCTCACGCGTTCGCTTTCGCCAATTCGGCCCGGCAATAGATGGAATTCGACGGCAGGCAATGCGGGCAAGCCGATGCCGGGCGGGCACGCGATCACGCCCGCGCCAATCGACGATTCGTTCAGGCACGAGATGCCGAGCCCCGCCTTTAACGCGAGCTGCAATCCGGCCACGCCCGAAGCCGAGTGGGACACCACATAGGGCACCTTGTTTTCGTCGAGCAGTTTGACGACGAAGCGCTGCAACTGGCAACTCGACGGCAGCAGCACCAGTTGATACGGCGAGGCGGGGCGCGGACTCGCATCGGCGGCGCTGACCCACAGCAGCTTCTCACGCCTGACCACGGTGCTTTGTGCAGCGCCGCGCCGGACGCCCGCTCGCGAGTTGCCGGTGACGAGCCGCAATGAGAGGCCGATGTCGAACGAGGCGTCGTCGGCGGCGTGGCTGTCGATCACGGCGCTCGGCAAGACGGTGACATGCAGCTTCAGACGCGGATGCTGCTCGGAAAACGTCTTGAGGATGCGGGCGATGTCGTGCGGGCGGTAATAGTCGGTGATCGCGATGCGCAATTCGCCGTCGAGCGAGCGGCCTTGCAGGTCTTCGAACGCCGCTTCGCTCATTGCGATGATGCGCCGCGCGTGTTCGAGCAGGCGGCTGCCCGCAGGCGTCGCGCTCACGCCTTGCTTGCTGCGTACGAAGAGCGGCTGGCCGACGCGTTCCTCGAGTTTTTTCAGTTGCTCGCTAACCGACGATTGCGACAGGAAAACGCGCTCCGCCCCTGCCGACACGCTGCCCGATTCCGCGACGGCGACGAAGGTGCGCAGTTGCGTCAGGTCGAATCCGCGCTGGCTCATGTTTCGTTTGTTCCGATTGATGGCATCTGTATTTCCGGCTTTTCCGATGGAAGCCGTCGCCGTAGGATACCTCCGAAATCATCGCGGAGGAATCATGGCAAACGGGTTATCGGCAAGCGGCTTGGTCATCGGCGGACGCGCGGCGAGCCACAAATGGAAGGTGCTGGGCGTCGGTTTCGCGGCGAACGCGAGCTTTTCGGCGGCTTTCTCGGGCATTCCTACGACGGCTGTTTATTTGCGCTCGGGTTATCACCTCGGCAACGAGGGACTCGGCCTCGTGCTTGGCATGCTTGGTTTGGGCATCGCGGTCAGTGAACTGCCGTGGGGACTCTTGACGGACCGCTGGGGCGACCGTCGCGTGCTGTTGCTGGGACTGCTGTCCACCGCGGCGGCGCTCGCCGGCCTTGCGCTCTTCGCAGCGCCGCTCGGCTCGCATGTGCCTCACGTCACGACGCTGGCGCTCGGCTTGCTGCTGGTCGGCCTGCTCGGCGGCAGCGTCAACGGATCGAGCGGCCGCGCGGTGATGGCGTGGTTTCGTGAAGGCGAGCGCGGACTGGCCATGAGCATTCGTCAAACAGCGGTGCCGGCGGGCGGTGGACTTGGCGCGCTGCTGTTGCCGGCGCTCGCGTCGAGGTTCGGCTTCGTGAGCGTTTATGCGGTGCTGGCGCTGGGTTGCGCGATAACGGCGGGGTTCGCATGGCGATGGCTGCATGAACCGGCGCATGTTGTGGACGGCGATGCGGGCGCGGCGTATGGAGGCGCGGCGCATCGTGCGAGGACAGAGGATGCGGCAGAGGCTGCGGGCGATGCGAATGGTCAGCGTGCCGTAGACGCGGTGGGTATCGTACGTGCTGACGGTGCCGCGCAAGGTGCGCGTGCGGTGCGTGGCGGACGTGCAGTACGAGCAGCCGATGCGGCGGGCGGCGGACGTGCCGTGCATGCCAACACCAACGGCGCCAACGCAAACGGTGCCAACACCAGCCAAGCCAAAACCCCCTCGCCGCTGCGCGAAATCGGCATCTGGCGCGTCGCGCTCGGAGCGGGCGCGCTTTGCGTGCCGCAGCTTGCCGTCGTCACGTTCGGAACCGTGTTTCTCCATGACTTCGGTCACGCCGACGTGCTGACGATCAGCGTGGCGATGGCGGCGGTGCAGGCCGGCGCGGCGATCGCGCGCGTCTGCAGCGGCAGGTGGACGGATCGGCACGGCAATCGGCGCGCCTACATGCGCGGCTGCAGTCTGCTCACGGCCGTACTGTTCGCCGCGCTTGCCCTCGCGACCGGCGTCGCCGGCATGCAGCACGTCGCGCTCACGCCGGTCACGATGATCCTCGCGTCAATGATCGTGCTCGGCGGCGTGAGCGCGTCCGCATGGCACGGCGTCGCGTTCACCGAGCTCGCGACGCTCGCCGGCACGAACCGCGCAGGTACTGCGCTCGCGATCGGCAATACCTGCGTTTTCCTCACGCTTTTTCTGACGCCGCTTGCGATTCCGCCGCTGCTCTCGCTCGGATCGTGGCCGATGGTGTGGGCGGTCGCGAGTGTGAGCGCGTTGCTCGCGCTGCCGGTTTTCCCGCGCGCTGCGCGCATGGATTCGGCGCGCGTGACGCAAACCTGTTGACGTGGGTTAAGAATTTTCACACAGCGTATTTCCATTTCGCGCGACGTTTATCTGGGCGCCGCGCAAGCCGGTGTGCAAGACGGTGTTAATGGCGCCTGGTTTGCGCGCCAATCTCCCCCGCGTAGACCTTCGCGAATTATTCACTTTGGGTATTTAAGCCTTTGGCGGTTCGATTCACTACAGGATTAGGAGCGCTCCGATTTTAGTTTTGCGCGGGGTGGTGATTTTATGGTTGTGCCGCGCGCTCACATTCAAATGTGTCCGCGGCGGGACACGCGTGGAGCGTCTTAATCTGTTCTGCGTATCTGATAACTATTCCTACATTCAGCGCGAGAAAATCCTAGTGAACATTCGAATTGTTCTTGCCGACGATCATCCGTTCGTTCTGCTTGGTGTCAGAAGCATGCTTGAGACGCGTGCCGGCGTCGCGATCGTCGGGCAGGCCGGCAGTCCCACGACATTGATCGAACTGCTGCGGCGCACGCCGTGCGACGTGCTGGTTACGGATCTGTCGATGCCCGATCCCGCCGGCCTCATCGAAGACGAATTGCACCTCATCCGCCATATCCAGGCCGAGTGGCCGGGCCTGCGCATCGTCGTCATGTCGACGACAACCAACCCTGCGCTTCTCCACGCGCTTGCAGCGGACGGCGCTGTTAGCTTGCTAAGCAAGAGCGAGTCGACGCGCGAACTGTGGCGCGCGATCGACGAACCTGCAAGCGGCGCGCGATATATCGGAAGTTCGATTGCGAGACTTCTCGCAAGACCGGAGACGGGTTGCGATCGGAAGATGGCGCTTCCGCTGTCGGGAATGCAGACGACGGTCGTCAGGATGTTCGTAGAAGGCCACTCAATTGCGGAAATTGCCGCTGCTCTCGGATGTCATCGCCGCACTGTTATTCGGCGAAAGCGTGAAGCAATGACAAAACTTGGCGTTACTAACGATCCTGGTTTATTCTCGTGCATCAGGTCCAGCGAAATTCTTAAGATTGGATCGCATAGCTAAGCAATTAATCGATCCGGTTTTTGAAGTTGTTTCGGACCGATCTTATGTTTAAGGCCATCGTAATGCTTGATGATCAAGCGGGACCGGTTGCGCGGGACACGGTGACGGGAGTCAGAACATGGAGAAGAGGTAGACGATGGGCGACACCGCTGCAATAAGCACACCGGTCCGGGCGATCATCGCGGACGATCATCCGCTCGTCCTGCTGGCGATCGAAAATCTGATAGGCGGCTACCCGAGCATGGAGGTCGTCGGCCGCGCGGCCGACGCGACCGAGCTCTTTGCCGAGGTCGACCGCACAGGCTGTGACCTCGTGCTCATGGATCTGTACATGCCAGGCGGCGCAGACGGCAGCGGAGTCGAGGCCGTGCGGCAGTTCAGGAGGCGCTATCCTGACGTCGCGCTCATCGTGCTCACCATGGAGACCGAGGCCGCGGCGCTGCAAAGCGTGATCTCGCTCGGCGTGGACGCGCTTATCAGCAAGCGCGACCGTATCGATCTGATCCACGTGGCAATCGTCACGGCGCTCGCGGGCGAATGCTATCTGGGACCGGCGGTGCGCACGCTCATTACCAAGGCAGCGGCGATGCAGCGGCTCGACTTCGTGCGTTCGGTGTTGTCGCGGCGCGAGCTGGAAGTATTCACTCAGTACGCGTCGGGGCTCGGCGTCACCGAAATTGCGGGCCGGCTCGGGCGCAGCGTCAAGACGATCAGCGCTCAGAAATGTACGGCCATGCGCAAGCTTTCGTTAAATAGCGACGCGGAACTGTTCCGGTTCGCGGTCGAGCATGGCGTGGTGTCGGAGACGCACACCGAAGGCCGTTAGCGCACCGATAGCTACAAGTGGACGTCGCGCCGGGCCGGCGCGGCGAACAAAAAATGGATTGGCGTTGCCTGGGGAAGTACATCTCGTATTGGGCAGCCAGTCGATAAGTCAAGAAAACAATGACAGACAAAATCCGCGTTATCGTGGCGGACGACCACGACTGTGTTCGCGTCGGCGTGACGCGGTTGCTGCAGGCCACATCGAAAATCGAGATCGTCGGGCAGGCGGCCGACACCCACGGGCTCGCCGAATTGCTCGACATCTGCGAGTGCGACGTCGTCATATCCGACATCGGAATGCCCGGACTGGACGGCGGGAGCAACGCCGTGTCGTTCCTGCGCCGCGTGTTGCGAGGACGCGCGCATCCGCCTGTCGTCGTCCTCACCATGATTTGCCACGCGCATATGCTGTCAGGGCTGTTACACCTCGGCGTCAGCGCGATAGTGGACAAGCGCGACACGACAGCAGCGTTGATCGACGCGATCCGTGCAGCAATGTCGGGCGGCGTCTATCTGTCGGATCGGGTGCGCAATGTATTGGAGATCAGCGAGACGCCGCCGCAACTACGTGCCAGCGTTCTCAGCGCGCGCGAATGGGAAGTATTTCAGCTCTATACGCAAGGTCTCGCTGTGCACGAAATCGCGAAGCGTCTCGAGCGCAGCGGAAAAACCATTAGCACTCAGAAGCGCACCGCCATGCGCAAGCTGGGTCTCGAGACGGAATCCGACCTCATCGAGTACGCGCGGCAAATCGGACTGGTCTAGGCGACCTGCTGGCGCCACGCCCCTATACCGACATCTCGCGGTCCTGAAATTAGGACTCTTCTGATTGGTAGACGCGCCTCGCCGCTACATAGTTGCGAATTAGCTTCGGCCTTTGCTGACGTTAGCCTCATAGAAGCAGTTATTTCTCGAGGCTAGACCGCTCAAAGCCGGGAACTTGAGGCGGGTGTGCTGCGGAAATTTCGCGGCGCCTTCCGCCTTGCATCGCGACAGGAGGGCGGCATGGCCGTGCTAGGTAAGCGGTTGTTGGTCGAGGGCGTAGGTACTGCATGGCTTGTTTTCGTCGGCTGCGGCAGTATTGTGTTGAACACCGGCGCCGTTCAGCAGGGGTACGGCGTACTCGAGGTCTCACTCGCGTTCGGCCTCGCGCTCGCCACGGCCAGCTACTGGTTCGGCGGGACGTCGGGCGCGCATTTCAATCCCGCTGTCACGGTCGGTTTCACGGCCGCGCAACGGTTCCCCGTCAAAGACTTGCTGCCCTACATCGCAGCGCAGATTCTCGGCGCTGTCGCGGCCGCTGCGCTCCTCGTCTATGTGGCGAACGGCCGCCCCGGCTTTGAAATGGGCGCGAGCGAATTCGCGGCCAATGGTTTTGGCGACCATTCTCCTTCGGACTACAAACTGCACTCCGCGCTCGCGATCGAGTTCGTGCTGTCGTTCGCGTTCGTCATGGTGAGCCTCTTCGTGGCCACGCGATACAAGGCGGAGGTGGCCGGGCCCGTGGTCCTCGGCGGATGTCTGGCGCTCATCTATCTGGTGTCGATTCCGGTTACTAACGGCTCGGTGAACCCGGCGCGCTCCACGGCGCAGGCGCTTTTCGTCGGCGACTGGGCGCTCGACCAGTTGTGGCTCTTCTGGGCGGCGCCCATGTCGGGCGGGGTCGTGGCGGGCTTTGTGTTTTCGGTCCTGTCCGGCAGGTCCGAGCAGTCTGCCGCTGCGCTTGCCGATCGGCAGAGCGAAGCCGCTTGAGTCGCGCCGTGTCTCTGAACTTTACCCCGATGCGCTTCCATAGGGCCGCGATAGCGCGCGTATTCCGGCGCGTCTGCCTATGTCTCGTGGGACTGGCTCTGTTTGCCGCTGCGCAATCGGCAGCGGTCGCGGAGCCGTTCGGCGATTCCGCTTCGGTGCGGACGGTTGAAGCTTTTCCGCAGAAAATTACCGTCGGCGTGCTCGCGGACAACTGGTTGCCGTTCGACGCGCTGCAGGACGGCCGGCTGACCGGATTGAGCGTCGACTATCTGCGTGCGCTGGTCGGGCCGAACGTCGTGATCGAGGCCAAGGCGTTTCCCGACATGCCGCAACTGCTCGCCGCAGCCTGCGCGGGGGAAGTTGATCTATTGATGAGCGTCGCCCGCACTCCCGAGCGCGAGCGATGCCTCAGTTTCACGGCGCCGTATTTTCGCGCGTCGACATCGGCGGTGGTCCGCAGGGACGGTGAACTGTACGAAGGCCCCGCGCGTGTCGCGGCAGCGTCCATCGCGATCGAGAAAGGCTTTGCGCTCGAGCGCTCTTTGCGCGAACGCTTTCCGCGCGCCCAGATCAGCGCTTTTACGTCGACGCACGCGGCGCTCGCCGCGGTTGCTAGCGGCGATGCAGATGTCTACATGGGCTTCACGCCGGCCATCCAATATGCACTCGCCACCGACGAGTTCCGCAATCTGCGTGTCGCGTTCGGGGAAACCAGCCGGAGCGCGGAACTGCGGTTCGGTGTGCCGCGCAACCAGGTTGCATTGCGCGACCGGCTCAATCGTGCGTTGGCATCCATGAGTCAGGCCGACGATACGGCCATTCGCGTTCACTGGCTCTCGGGTAATTTCGACGCGAAACCCGAATCCGCCACATCGCGCCTGGAACTGACGCAGCAGGAGCAGGCGTGGCTGCGGTCGCTGCCGCCGTTGCAAGTCGGCTTCGACAGCAGTTGGCCGCCGTTTAGCTATATCGACGCATCCGGGCATCCGGCCGGCATTACCGCCGACTATCTCGCCTACCTGAGCCGCACGCTCGGCGTGGTATTCAACCGCGCGCGGCAGCCCGACTGGCCGAGCACGATCGACGCATTCCAGCGCGGCGAACTGGCCATTCTCACCACAGGATCGAGCAACGATCCGCGCCTCCAGAAGGCGCGGCATACCCGTGCATACGAAAGCTATCCGCTCGTGATGGTCGGTCGCGACGACGAGCCCGCCGCACGTTCGCTCGGCGATTTTGCCGCGCGGCGCGTCGTGGTGTCGTCGCATGTCGCGGGGGCGGGTCTGCTCGCGTTCCAACGCATCCCGAAGGACCACCTGGCCATCGCGCCAAGCCTCGACGAAGCGTTGCGCATGGTCGCGTCCGGCGAAGCGGACGTCGTCGTGGAAAATGTGGCTGCCGTGGACACGGTGCTCAAGCGGCAATACTCGGGCGTGCTAAAGATTCTGGGCACGGTCGGCGAGTCGGACGCCCTCGATTTCGCCGTGCGCCCGGACCTGAGTCCGCTCGCCGGGCTGATCGACCGTGCATTGCTGGCCATGCCGCCTGCCGAGAGGCAGCGCATCCGGCAGAAATGGGTGACCGGCAACGCACCGGCAACGGGTACGTGGAGCGTGACGGCCGTGCGCCTCTTGCCTGTGCTGATCGGCATCGGTGTCGCGTTGCTGGTCACGCTGCGCGCTTATCTGCTCCTCCAGCGCGAAGTCAGGCGCCGCAAGCAAACCGAGCAGGAGCTCGCGTTGCAACTGAACTTCCAGGAAACCATGATGAAGATGGTTCCCTATCCGCTCGTCGCGCAGGATCTGCAAGGTCGCTACATCGCCGTCAACGGTGCGTATGAAGCGGCATGCGGGCGAGGCCGCGAGGCAGTTCTCGGACGCACCACGATGGACGTTCAGACGTGGGGCGAAGCCAACAGCGACGTGCTGGAGAAAATGAGGCTCGACCTGCTGCAAGGCGGCGACATGGCCCAGGTCGAGCTTCAGTTCGAGCGCGGCCCCGGCGATTTGCGGCACGGCCTGTTCTGGACCAGCATCTGCCGCGGCAATGACGGTCAGCCGGTCTGTTCGCTCGGCACCATGGTCGACATCACCGACATCCGGCGTGCCGAAATGCGCGCGCGCGACACCGAGCGGCGGCTATTCGATGTCACCCGTTCGTTGCCAGCGGTGGTGTTCCAATTGCGCCGCGCGGCGGACGGCGCCTATTCGTTTCCCTACATCGGCGGTGCGCCAAGACTTCTGCTTGGCGAAAGCGGAATAAGGCAGACATGCCTCGAACATGCCGACTTCGCGCGCATTTGCGACGAAGACCGGCCAGTGGTGCTTGCGGAACTCGAACGTTCGGCGCGTCTTGAAACGCCGGTGCTCGTCGAGTTTCGTCTTGGCCGCGAACACGAGTTCAAATGGACGCGCGCCGAACTGGTGCCGCGCCGCGAAGCGGACGGGGGCGTCGTATGGAGCGGCTACTGGGTGGACGCGAGCATCGAACACGCGCGTGCCGAGGAACTCGCCCGCGCGCGCGACCTGGCGGAGGCCGCTTCGCGCGCCAAGGACGACTTCTTTGCGATGATGAGCCACGAAATCCGCACGCCGATGAATGGCGTGCTCGGGCTCGTCGAGGTGCTGGAGCGCACGCCGCTCAACTCCGACCAGGGGGAAATGCTCGGCATGATTCACGAGTCGGCGGGCGCGCTGCTGCAAATCCTCGACGATCTGCTCGATTACTCGAAGATCGAGGCCGGCCGCCTGACGATCGAAGCGGAGCCCATCGATCTGCGTGAAATGGTCGACAACGCCGTGGGGCTGCTCGCCGGCCGCGCGCACGAGAAGGGCCTGAAAGTCCGGGTGGACATTGCATCTGACGTCGCGGCCACGCTGCGAGGCGACAGCGTGAGACTGCGCCAAGTGCTTTTCAATCTGCTCGGCAACGCAATCAAGTTCACGCCCGAAGGTCACGTGGACGTGCGCGTGGCGGCGGTTGCGCAGACTGGCGAGCTTCAGACAATCGAAGTCATCGTCGAAGATACCGGTATCGGCATTCCGGCGGAACTGCAGGCAAAGCTGTTCGAGCCGTTCGTGCAGGCCGAGTCGTCCACCACGCGCCGCTTCGGCGGAACCGGCCTCGGCTTGACGATTTGCCGCAAGCTGATCCAATTGATGGACGGCTCGCTGGCGCTAGACAGCGAACCCGGCCGCGGCACCCGCATGACCGTGCGGCTCAGCATGCCGGTCGAGACGCAGCGCTATTCGGTGAGCGGCTTGCGCGGCAAGCGCTGTCTCGTCGCGACCAACGACGCGCGAGTCGGCCAGGCGCTCGTCCACTTCGGGCAAGCGCTGGGGCTCGACCTGTACCACATTCCGGCAGACGCCGAGGATTTGCGTTGCAGCGCCACGCTACGCGACGTCGACTTATTGTTCGTGAGCGAGGACCTGACGCTGCCCGCCAACGTCACGCGCAAGCTGCGCGTGATCTCGCTGACGGAGAAGGCCAAGCCCACCGGCTACCGCATTCTCGAAGACGCCAACGTGCGCCTGAGCATCAACCCGATATCGTGGCGCGGGCTCGGTGCGGCGTGCGCGGCGGTCATGACGGGACTTCAGTCGGCGCCGACGCCGTCGGCTGGTGCGTCGGCTGCGCGCGAAGGCATCACCGCGCCGCCGGACCGCGAGCGGGCTATGGCGAGCGGCCGCCTGATTCTCGTCGCTGAAGATCATCCGGTGAATCAGGAGTTGATTCGCCATCAACTGGCGCTGCTTGGTTTTGCGTGCGACGTCGCGAACGACGGCGCGGAAGCGCTAACCGCGCTCGAACACACCAGTTATGGATGCCTGATCACCGACTGTCATATGCCGAACGTGTCCGGTTATGAATTGACGCAGCGCATTCGGGAAAGAGAGCAGGAGCATGGCGTTTCGCATCGTCTGCCGATTCTGGGCGTCACTGCGAACACGGCGCCCGAAGACCTCAACCTGTGCCGCGAGGCGGGCATGGACGAGAGCCTCATCAAGCCGACACGCCTCGCCACGCTCCGTGAATATCTGAGCCGCTGGTTCGGCATTGACAGCGCGTGGCAGGCGGCTCCGGCCGAAACCGCTGAGGCCACGGAGCTTGCCGGGGCGTCAGCAACGGCCGCCGAGCCGTTCGTCCCGGTCGATCTCGGTCACATGACGCAATTGTGGGGCAGCGAATCGACGGTCAAGGCTTTGCTAGATTCGTTCGTTTCTTCCGTGCGCGAAGACGTTCGGTCGCTCACGCCGTTGCTCGAGAACGTCGATATGGTTCTCGTGCGCGAGTGGCTTCACCGGGTGATGGGCGCGGCTAGCGTGCTGCAATACCCGCCGCTCATCAGCGCGCTCGACGAATATCGCCACAGCGTCATCAGCGAGCCGAAGCGGGCGCGCCGCGAAGGACTTGCGCTCATCGACAAGTGCAATGCAATGCTGGACGGCATCGAGCAGCAAGCCGCGCTGCTCGCCTGAACGCTTAGACGAAAAAAAACGCGGCCGAAGCCGCGTTAAAGATTTGGAGACATCCCTCGATGAAGGAGTCACTTCTCGCGAGGTCAAAGCATACCAGGGATCGCCCGGATGATTCATTCCATAATCTGCAAATAACTGTTCGGGAAAATCGCAACAAGCTTCGGAGCGGCGCATTCGCCGCGTCCACTCCCACCATCGACGCCCTCCGGCGATTTGCACTAGTATGTGATGGCTTCGCGCGGCCGTGGCGCCGGCGCGGCGCATTTCGTCGGAGAAGACCATGAATACGCTAAAAAAACTCAATATCGCGATGGCTTTGTGGGCGGCAATGGCGGGCGCCGCGTTTGCGGACACCGTTGCGCTGAAGGCAGACCTCGAACCTTCCAGCGAAGTGCCACCGCGTGTGAGTCACGGTCACGGCGCGCTGAACGCAACCTTCGACACGTCGACGAAATCTCTTCAATGGACCGTCACCTATGAAGGGCTCAGCGGCCCCGTCACGGCCGCGCATTTCCATGGTCCCGCGCCGGTTGGGCAGAACGCGAAAGTGCAGGTTCCCATCGACAAAAGCGCGGTAGCGAGTCCCATGAAAGGCTCGGCCGCGCTTAGCGAACAGCAGGTGACCGACCTGATGGCAGGGCAGTGGTACTTCAACATTCACACCGCGCAGAACCCGATGGGTGAAATTCGCGGGCAAGTGTTGCCTGCCAACTAGCGCGCAGTACTGCGTAGCGCGGTCGGCTCCGCCGGATGCGCCTTCACGATTAGAAGCCGCCATCCACCGACGCAGCGGACAACGCACGTACCATGGCGGGACATTTCCGAAGGAGCGTGTCCCGATGAGCTGGCAAAGCGCACTCGCGTGCTGGTTTTTGCGCAGGCAATTTCGCCCTCAAACCCTGAAACCGCATATCGACGTCCACAAGGCGCGCGCGTTGACGGCGAAGCGCGTGTGGTCGCCGGACGTGCCGCGCGGCTGGCGTCTGCGTGAACTCGATGGCGCGGACGGCAACCCACTGCGAGGCGAATGGATCGAGCCCGCAGCGGACCAACCCGCAGCCGGCGCGCAACCCACAGTGCTCTACTGCCACGGCGGCGGCTACTACTTCTGCTCGCCGCGGACGCATCGCTCGATCGTGTTCGGTCTCGCCACGCGTGCGAATGCACGGGTCTTTTCGCTCGATTACCGCCTCGCGCCGGAGCACCGCTTCCCGGCCGCACTCGACGATGCGACCACCGCCTATCGTCAATTGATCGCCGACGGCACAGCGCCGGAGTCGATCGTGATTGCAGGCGATTCGGCCGGCGGCGGCCTCGCGCTCGCGGCGCTGGTCGCGCTGCGCGACGCGGGCGATCCGCTGCCCGCCGGCGCACTGCTGTTCTCGCCGTGGACGGATCTCGCGGCAACCGGCGCGAGCATCGTCGATAACGACGGCGCGGACCCGATGTTCAGCGGCCCGGCAATCTCGCGGGCGGCCAAGATCTATCTCGGCGAGATGCCCGCCACGCATCCGTATGCGTCACCGCTCTACGCGGACCTGCGCGGCTTGCCGCCGCTTTTCATGATGGCGGGCAGCACCGAAGTCCTGCTCGACGACTCGCGGCGCGTCGCCGCGAATGCGCGCGCGGCGGGTGTCGATTGCGAACTCGAGGTGTGGAAAAAGATGCCGCACGTGTGGCCGCTTTTCGCGCCGTTCGTGCCCGAGGCGAACCGCGCGCTCGATCGCGCAGCCGCCTTCGTGACGCGCGCGACACGCCGCGCCGCCAATCCTGCTCAGGCGCCGAGCGTGACGTCGATAGTCTGATACGCGGCTTTCACCGTCGGCTCGCCGTATTGCCGTTCGAGCCGACGCACGGTGAAGTGGCCGTGCGCGACCTGCTGGAAGTGGTCGATGAAAACCGTGTTGACCATTGCGCCGAGCACCGCGCCGATCGCCGGAATGGACTTCGCGGCGATCTGTTCGCTCACCTGCACCGAGAAGCGCGCGGCGATCGTATTGACGAGGCGCAGCAAGGCGGCCGAGCCGTGCGTGGTGAATCCCTTCGTCGCGATTTCGGACGACGCCTTCGACACCGCCTGCGCCAGCGCGCCGCGCATGATGAAGTAGCCGAAGTCGGCGTCGTCGTCAGCCGTGGACGTGCCGCCCATGCCCAACACCGTCAGACATTGGAGCTGCGTGTCGATCGAGGTCAGATCCTCGCCCTCGCTGCGCGCAATGTCGCAAATCGAGCGGAACATCAGCGTGGTCGTGACCGGCAATTCGACGGGCAGTGCAAACAGGCCGAATGCGCCGCCGGCCGCGCCGGTCGTGGCCACCGCGAACTTGTGCAGCAGATTGCTCGGCTTCTCGGGCGCGAGCAGCGACGACGCGCCGTCGCGCCGGCCCAGCGTGCGCAGCGCAATTGACAGACACTTGCGCAAAGCCAGTTCGGTGGCGTCCGTGACCTTCTCGTTGGCGAACGCGGGCATGCGCGAAAGCAGCTTCTCCAACGGCGCGCCGACGATGCTCGCCAGCTTCATCGCCAGCGCGGGGCTTTCCAGTTCGTGTTTCGCGCGTCGCAGCGCGCTCAGATCTTCTTCCGACAACGATTGTCCTGCGAGCGAACCTGGCTCCATGCGCCTCCCTGGCGTGATGTGATGTGCTTTTTTTCCGTCGACGAACGCGCTTATGCCCACCGTCGACGTCCTGCTTAGAGCCAACATGCGTGGTATGATTCCCTAATCGTTTGACCCGTCAACTGTTGCTCTATCAAAAATGGCTGTCCACACCGCCGCCCACCATTCGAGTGGGCAAGTCTTGCCGTTCCGGGAATCGCTTTTGGCGATGCTCGGCATTTCCTTCGTCACCATGCTGGTCGCGCTGGACCAGACGGTCGTCGGCACCGCGCTGCCTACCATCGTCGCCGAGCTCAAGGGCTTCGAGCTTTATGCGTGGGTGGCCACGTCGTATCTGCTGACCTCGGTGATCACCGTGCCGATCTTCGGGCGCCTCGGCGACTATTACGGACGCAAGCCGTTCGTGATCGCGTCGATCGTCGTGTTCACGGCCGCGTCGGTGCTGTGCGGCATGGCGAACAACATGCTGTTTCTCGTGCTCGCGCGCGGCCTGCAAGGCATCGGCGGCGGCATGCTGGTCGGCACCGCGTTCGCCTGCATTCCCGACCTGTTTCCGGACTCGGTCGTGCGCCTGCGCTGGCAGGTGCTGATGAGCTCGGCGTTCGGCATCGCGAATGCGGTCGGGCCGTCGCTGGGCGGCTTCCTCACTCAGTACTACGGCTGGCGCTCGGTTTTCTACGTGAATCTGCCGGTCGGCCTGCTATCGCTCTTTTTCGTCTGGCGCTTTCTGCCGCATCTGAGGCACGTCGAGCATGAAGGCAAGATGCGGCTCGATTGGCCCGGCGCCGCGCTGATCGCGGTGGCGCTCGGCTCGCTGCAGTTGTTCGTCGAATTGCTGCCGAAGCATGGGCTCACGCTCAGCGCGTGTGCGCTGCTCGTGCTGAGCGCCGCTTCGGCGTATGCGCTGTGGCAATGGGAGAAGCGCTGCCCGACGGCGATCCTTCCCGTCGATATGTTCCGCAACCCGAGTCTCGCCGCGCTGTTCACGCTCGCGGTGCTCGGCGGCTTCACGATGTTCTCGCTGCTTTTCTACGCGCCGCTGTTGTTCCAGGGCGGCTTCGGCATGTCGCCGAAAGAAGCGGGCGTCGTCATCACACCGCTCGTCGTGTTCATCACGATCGGCAGCATCGCGAACGGACGCGTGGTTTCGCGCGTGCGCAATCCGAATCTGATGCTGTACGTCGGCTTCGCGCTGATCGCGCTCGCGTGCTTCGGCGTGGTGGTCGCCACGCGGTCGATGCCGCATTGGCTCCTCATGTCGTTCATGGTGCTCGGCGGCCTTGGCCTCGGCTTCGTCATGCCGAACCTCACCATCTTCGCGCAGCAGACGGCCGGCCGCGAGCATCTCGGCATTGCAACCGCGCTGCTGCAATCGCTACGGATGATCGGCGGCATGATCGGCACCGCGCTGACCGGAACGCTCATCAGCCATATGTACGCGAGCGGCGTGCGCAGTACGCTCGAAAGCGATCGCGCGTCACAATGGTTCAGCGACCTGGGCGATCCGCAGATCCTCATCAATCACGAGGCGCAAACAACCCTGCTCGGCGAGTTGGCGCAAGCCGGCCATAATGGCGCGATGCTTCTCGAGACCGCGCGCGAAACGCTCGTCTCGGCGATTCACTTTGGTCTCGCGATGGCGGCTGTCGTCGCCGTCGTGTCGGTATGGCAAAGCCGCCGCGTTCCGCCGATCAAGCTCCAGCGCAAGCTCGAGCCGGTGGTCCACGCGGACTGATTTTTCGATTGCAGCTTGATAGAACCATCATGGAAGAACAGGACCGCGTAGCCGTCATGCAGCAGTTCGGCCGCACATACCGGGCGTTCATGTCGGCGTTCGAGGCGCAAGTCGGCCACCCGTTGCCGCGCTGGCGCATCATGCTCGCGCTGCATCAGCAGGGGGGCGAATCGTCGCAGAAGCGGCTTGTCGAGCAATTGCGCGTCGATCCCGGCGCATTGACGCGCCAGTTGAAAGCGCTCGAAGGATTGGGCTGGATCGCGCGCAGCATGGACTCGCGCGACAACCGCGTGACCAATGTGCGCCTGACCGAAGCCGGCCTGTCCGCAACCGAAGCCAGTTTGCCGCGCCGCAACGCGTTTCTGCACGACACGATGGCCGCGCTGCCGGACGACGCGCTGAGCGCGTTGTCCGGCGCGTTGAAGATGCTCGAGGCGAGAATCGGCGAAGTGGTGTCGGCGGCGAATGTTGCACAAACGCCTGTCGAGCTTGCCGCCGAAGCGTCGCGAGCGGAGCGCTGAAGCGCCGCGGCGCCTCAGTGCATCCACGCCGCGCCCGTTCTCAAACACAAAAATCAGAAGAACGTTTCGATCACTTCCGTCACGCGATAAGCCGGATCGACGACCAGCACCTGGCGCCATTTGTCGAACGTCAGACACGGGTGCGAGATGTCGAACGCGATCATGTCGCCCACCTTCAGATCGGCGCCTGCGGGAATCCGCATATACGCGTGCTGATCCATCAAGCCGAAAATCTCCCAGCCTTCGCTCGCGGCGATGTCGCGCGGCGCCTCGCTGCCCGGCCTGTAATGGCGCGCCGGCTCCGGCAAGCCTGCGTCGAATGCCGAGTCGCGCTTGCCAAGACCGATGATCGCGCGGTCGGGCTCGGGAATCGACTGCACGTAAGCCCACAATTGCAACGCAGGCAGCAAGCCTTCGCCCATCTTTTTAGCGACCGGATTGCGCGCGAAGATGTCCGTCTGCGCCTTGCGATAAATGCCGACGTCGTGCGTCAGATAACAGCCGGGCCGCAGCACGACCTCGACCTTGCCCGTCTGCGACGCCTTCGAGAATTCCTCCGCGACCACGTCGTACCATGCCGAGCCCGCGCCGGACAGAATCGCCGGCGTACGCTCGAAACGCCCGCCGTCGACGAGCGCGCGCGTAACCGCAACGGCGCTTTGCAGAAACTCGCGCACCTCGTGTTCTTCCTTCAGCACGCCTTCATACAACTCGACGCCCGCGAGCTTCAGCACGCCCGGATAGCGGCCGATCGCTTCGAGCACCGCATTGCGCTGCGCTTCGTCGCGCACGCCGGTGCGCCCGCCAGGCACGCCAAGTTCGAGCAGCACTTGCAACGGCTTCTTCACCGACGTGAAAAAGCGTCCCAATTGCTCGACGCCTTCCACTGAATCGACGAGGCAAAAGAACTCGAAGTCCGGATCGCTCAGCAACTCGGCGACCATCATCATGTTGCGGCGCCCGACGAGCTGGTTGGCCATCAACACGCGCGACACGCCGCCGTGATAAGCCGCGCGCACCTGATGCGCGGTGGCGAGCGTGATGCCCCACGCGCCGGTTTCCAATTGACGGCGGAACAGTTGCGGCGCCATCGTCGTCTTGCCGTGCGGCGCGAGCTTGACGCCGTATTCGGCGACGAATGCCTGCATCCATTTCAGGTTGTGCTCGACGCGGTCCGCATACAGCACGGCGGCCGGCAGGCTCACGTCTTCGTTCAACAGATTCCACTCGAGACGCCCGGTGTCCGTGAGCTGGATGCTCGCGCCCGGAACCATGCCCAAGCCCTTGCTATAAGGATCAATCGTTGCGCCCTGATAGTTTGTAACTTTCATGTCTCCTGCTCCATCGTCCGGTTAAATTGCATCCAAGTTGACTTTATCATGTTACCGAAAGTACGATGGACGGAGAAATGTTATTTAGTACCACGCCCTTTCACGAGCCGCGATGAACTCCGCCGCCGAACCGCTGACCTTCGACATCGTCGCGCGCATTGCCGAATGCGCGCCCGAGTTGCGTTCGGCCGAGCGCAAGGTGGCCGCGCTGATTCTCGACGATCTGACGGGCGCCTCGCGCGCCAGCATCGGTGCGCTCGCCGAGCAGGCAGAAGTGAGCGTGGCGACGGTCACGCGGTTTGCGAAAGCGGTGGGCTGCCGCGACGTCCGCGAGTTGAAGCTGAGGCTCGCGCAGGCTGCGGCGGTCGGCCAGCGGTTCTTGCAGGCGGGCACGCCTGCTGGCGCGCCCGAGCACATCGCGACGCGCGTGTTCGACGAATTGCAGACGGCGCTTGCGCACAACCATCGATTGCTGCGGCAGGCGCCGTTGGCCGAAGCGGCTGCCGCGCTGCGCGCCGCGCGCATGATTTACGTGTTCGGCATGGGCGGCGGCTCGACCGCACTCGCGGACGAAATGCGTTTCCGGCTCGTGCGCCTCGGTCGGCCCGTCGCCACGTATCAGGACGGCCTATTGCAGCGCATGGTCGCGAGCACGGTCTCGCGCGACACGGTGCTGATCGCGCTCTCCACGACCGGCCGCGTGCCGGAGATGGTGGAGAACTGCAAGATCGCGCGCAGCTACGGCGCGACGGTGATCGCGCTCACCGCGCCGGCGTCGCCGCTCGCGAAGCTCGCCGACTGGCTGATCCCGATTGTCGCGTTCGAGACCGACTTCATTTACAAGCCGTCTTCGTCGCGTTACGCGATGATGATGGCGCTCGACGTGCTCGTCACCGAACTGGCCGTCAGTCAGGGCGACGAGAGCCGCGAATTGCTGCGCCGCATGAAGCACGCGCTCGACACGCATCGTGGCGGCGGCGATCGACAACCATTAGGAGACTGATCCATGCACTCGCATCCCGAAGCCGCCGATACGCTGATTGTCGGCGCGCAACTGTATGACGGCACGGGCGCGCCGCCTGTCGAGCGCGACGTGGCCGTGCGCGACGGGCGCATCGTCGCCATCGGCAATCTGTCGAACTGGCTCGCCGAAGACGTGATCGAGGCCGAAGGCCGCGCGCTGGCGCCGGGCTTCATCGACGTTCACACGCACGACGACACGCACGTGATCCGCTCGCCGCAAATGCTGCCGAAGATCACGCAAGGCGTGACGACGGTGATCGTCGGCAATTGCGGCATTAGCGCGTCGCCGGTTGCGCTGAAGGGCGATCCGCCCGATCCGATGAATCTGCTCGGCGAGCGCGACGCGTTCCAGTACCCGACGTTCGCGGACTACGTGAAGGCGGTCAACGCGGCCCGTCCGGCGGTGAATGTCGGCGCTTTGATCGGGCACACGGCGCTGCGCAACAACCAGATGGACCGGCTGGATCGCGCGGCCACGCCGCAGGAGATCGAAGGCATGCGTGCGCAGCTTGAAGAGGCGCTCGCGAACGGCGCGCTCGGCCTCAGTTCGGGACTCGCTTATGGTTCCGCATTTGCCGCGCCGACCGAAGAAGTGATGGCGCTCGCCGAACCGCTCGCCGCCGCGGGCGCGCTTTACACCACGCACATGCGCACCGAGTTCGATGCGATTCTCGACGCAATGGACGAAGCCTATCGCGTCGGCCGTCATGCACGCGTGCCGGTCATCATTTCGCATCTGAAATGCGCGGGTCCGTCGAACTGGGGGCGCAGCGTCGAAGTGCTGAACTCGCTCGAAGGCGCGCGGCGCATGCAGCCGATCGGCTGCGATTGCTATCCGTACAACCGCAGTTCGTCGACGCTCGATCTGAAGCAGGTCACCGGCGACATCGACATTACGATTACGTGGTCGGAGCCGCATCCCGAGATGGCCGGCAAGCTCGTGAAGGAGATTGCCGCCGAGTGGGGCGTCACGCAGCAGGAAGCGGGCAAGCGCCTGCAACCGGCGGGCGCGGTCTATCACAACATGTCCGAGGACGACGTGCGGCGCATCCTCTCGCATCCCGCGACGATGGTCGGCTCCGACGGCTTGCCGAACGATCCGCTGCCGCACCCGCGTTTGTGGGGTGCGTTTCCGCGCGTGCTCGGCCACTATGCGCGCGACGCCGGTTTGCTGCCGCTCGAGGAAGCGGTGCGCAAGATGACGAGCCTGTCCGCGCGACGCTTCGGCCTGGCGCAACGCGGCGAGGTGCATATCGGCTATCACGCTGACCTCGTGCTGTTCGATCCCGCGAAAGTGCGCGACGCGGCTACTTTCGAAAAGCCGCAGCAAGCGGCTGACGGCATCGACGCGGTGTGGGTCAACGGCGCGCTGACCTATCGCGACGGCGAAGTAACGGGCGAACGCGCCGGCCATTTCGTTGCGCGCGGCGCGGCGTCGAAGGGCGACGCTGAAGGCGCATTCTGATTTTATCGAGTAACTGGTTGAACGATCTATCGCGGCGCGCGGCACTACGGCCACGCGCGCCGAACTTTCAAGGAGCGTAAAGATGAAGCGATATGGTGTTGAAGGCGGTAAGGGAACGGGCGGTCAGCACATGCCGTTTTCGCGTGCAGTGGAAGCCGACGGTTGGCTGTTCGTGTCGGGACAGACGCCGATGGAAAACGGCGAGGTGATCAACGGCGGCATCGTCGAGCAATCGCATAAGGCGATTCAAAACGTGTTCGCGATTCTGAAGGAAGCCGGCTACGGCGCGGAGCATGTCGTGCGCTGCGGCGTGTGGCTCGACGACCCGCGCGACTTCGCGTCGTTCAACAAGGTGTTCCGCGAATACTTCGGCGACAATCCGCCGGCGCGCGCCTGTGTCGTTTCGTCGATGGTGATCGACTGCAAGGTCGAAGTGGATTGCGTCGCTTATAAGAAGCCGGCGGCTTAACGTTATTGGCGCTTCGCCGCGGAGCGTCGAATGAACGTCCGCGGCGATAAGCGCACGTACTTTTTTATTGCCGCGCCAAACGCATGTTGTCCGGCATCGGCAAGTTGTAGTTGGTGCGGAACGGGTTGATATCGAGCCCGCCGCGCCGTGTATAGCGCGCATAAACCGCGAGCTTCACCGGCTTGCACGCCTTCAGCACGTCGATAAAAATTTTCTCGACGCACTGCTCGTGAAAACCCGTGTGATTGCGATACGAGATGATGTAGCGCAGTAAGCCTGCATGATCGATTTGCGGGCCGACGTAGTGAATCTGCACGCTGCCCCAATCCGGTTGCCCCGTCACCGGGCAATTCGATTTCAGCAGATTCGAGAACACCGTTTCCTCGACGGGCGCTTCGTGAAGCGCGGCCGTCAGCAGCGAAGCGTCCGGCGTGTACACGTCCGTGTCGAGATCCAGGCGATCAAGCGACGTGCCTTCGAATTCTTCCATCTTCAGTTTGCCGAAGTCATGCGGCCCGGTCAGATAGACCGAGACCGTCGCGCCGCACGACGCGGACACGTCGCGTTTGATCGTGTCGCGCACCGCTTCGATCGACTCGAATGCGGTCTGCGCAAACGAGCCGAGATAAAGCTTGAACGACTTCGATTCGACGATGTTCGGCGAGTCCGCCGGCACGAAAAACGTGGCCACTGCGATTTGCGGTTTGCCGCGCTGATTCAGCCACGACAACTCATACGCATTCCAGATGTCCGTGCCGAAGAACGGCAATTGCGCGTGGATGCCGATCGCCTCGCGCGCGTTCTTGCGCGCAATCGGAAAGAGCAGCGAGGCGTCGTACTGTTCGGTGTAAGTGGAGGCCTTACCCAGCGGTGATTGTTCGGGTGTCATGATGCATTCACGATGCCACTCAGCACGTGCCCGGTCGCCGTCACGACGCGGGCCGATTCGCAATGGCCAATTTGGTCGTCGAAGAAAAAGTCCGGCTCGAACTCGCGCAGAAATGCGCTCTTGTCGAGGCCGCCGAGGAACATCGCTTCGTCGATTTCGATGTTCCAGGCCATCAGGGTTCGGATCGCGCGCTCGTGCGCGGGCGCCGAACGCGCCGTCACCAATGCCGTACGAATATGCATCGGCGCGGCTTGATCCGCGAGTTTTTGCAGCCGATGAAGCGCTTCTAGCAAGGGCTTCAGCGGCCCGTCGGCAAGCGGCAAATCCTTGTTGTGCGTCTCGTGGCCGACGAACGCGCGCAAGCCGTCCTTCTGAAACACGCGCTCGGCTTCGTCGGAAAACAGCACGGCGTCGCCGTCGAAAGCAATGCGGATTTCGTCCGGATACTTGCTCGCCATTTTCGCCGATTCCGGCAGCACGCGTGCGGCCGGGAAACCGGCGGCGAGCGCGTCGCGCACGTCGTCCTGATTCGCGGACAAAAAGAGCGACGCGTTCAACGGCTTCAGATAAGCGAACGGCGCGCGTCCACGCGTGAACACGCCGCGCTCGATCGCGAGTCCATGTTCTCGGCACGAATGAAACGCGCGCAGGCCGCTGATCGGATCGCTGCGCGACAGGATCACCACTTCCACGCGATGCCCGCTCGTGTTCAATGCCAGCAGCTTGCGGATCAGCGGGAACGCGACGCCGGGTTTCGCGGGCACGTTGAGCCGCTCGCGCTGCAACGCTTCATAGGCGCGAAGGTCGCCTTCCTCGTACACGCGGTTCTCTTCCTCGAAGTCGAAGAGCGCGCGCGACGAGATCGCCACCACCAGTTTGTCGACAAGCGAAAGAGCCATCTGCGGGTTCAGGTTTTCGTTTCAGTAGTTCAGCCGAGGAACAGCCGGTAAACCGGATTCTGCGTCTCTTCCCAGTACGGATAGCCGAGCGTCGCGAGGAAGCGGTCGAACTCGGCGTTATCCGTTTCCGGCACCTGAATGCCGACGAGAATCGAGCTGTAGTCCGCGCCCTGATTGCGGTAGTGAAAGAGGCTGATGTTCCAGTCCGGCGCCATCGACGATAGAAACTTCATCAGCGCGCCCGGCCGTTCGGGAAACTCGAAGCGGAACAGACGTTCGTCGTGTGCGAGCGGCGAGCGTCCGCCGACCATGTAGCGGATATGCTGCTTCGAGAGTTCGTCGAAAGTCAGATCGACGGTGGCGAAATTGTGCGCCTCGAATGCGCTTGCGATCTGCGCCGATTCGCTGCGGTTCCTGATCTGCACGCCCACAAAGATATGCGCGGATTCGGCCTGTGCAATCCGGTAATTGAACTCCGTGACGCTGCGTGTGCCGACCAGTTCGCAGAATCGTTTGAAGCTGCCGCGCTCTTCCGGAATCGTCACGGCGAACACGGCTTCGCGCGCCTCGCCGACTTCGGCGCGCTCGGCGACGAAACGCATCCGGTCGAAGTTCATGTTCGCGCCCGACGTGATCGCGATCAGCGTCTGGTTCTCGATGCCCTCGCGCTCCGCATACTGCTTGGCTCCGGCGACCGCGAGCGAGCCCGCGGGTTCGAGCACGCTGCGCGTGTCCTGGAAGACGTCTTTGATTGCGGCGCATAGCGCGTCGGTGTTGACCAGCAGCACATCGTCGAGATATTCGCTGCACAGGCGGAAGGTTTCTTCGCCGACGAGCTTGACGGCAGTGCCATCGGAGAAGAGTCCGACTTCATTCAAGGTCACGCGTTCGCCGGCCTTCAACGATGCCGCCATCGCGCACGAATCGTCGGTCTGCACGCCGATCACCTTGATCTCGGGGCGCACCGATTTCACATACGCCGCGACTCCCGCCGCGAGTCCGCC